>NZ_OY782757.1:1065000-1665000 GCF_963678185.1 uncultured Tolumonas sp. | reverse complement strand
GCTGACGACGGCTGATGATGTTGATAAACATTTAACCGAGATTAAACCATTCCGTTATAACCGCTGGTTAGTGGTGTGTATGATTGGTTTGTCATGCGGCGCATTTAGTTTGTTATTTGGTGGCGACTGGCCGGTATTTTTTACCACCTGCGTGGCATCGGCTGTGGGGATGTTCGTCCGTCAGGAAATTGCACATCGTCATTTTAGCCCATTAATTAATTTCGCTACGACGGCATTTATTGCGACTTCAATCGCCAGCATGGCAACCGTGTACCAATGGGGTGAACAACCGTATTTGGCGATGGCGGCCTGCGTATTGTTGCTGGTGCCAGGCTTCCCGTTAGTAAATGCCTTATTTGATATGGTTAAAGGTTATTTTAACATGGGGCTTGCGCGTTGGGGCACCGCTACATTACTGACATTAAGTGCTACTGCTGGAATTGTTCTGGCAATGAAATTAACTGGCGTATGGGGATGGAATCCATAATGGAATTGTTACGGGCAATCATATTTGATGCATTTTGGTCCGCGATTCCAGCCGTTGGTTTTGCGATGATTTTTGCAGTTCCCCCTCGGATGCTCAAGTATTGTGCTGCTGGCGGGGCTTTTGCACATAGCTTGCGTATGTTGCAAATTCATTTTGGCATACCAATTGAGTGGGCGACCTTTATTACCACCACACTGATTGGCTTAATTTTTGTGTATGTTTCCCGCCGCTTGGTAGCACCACGCCCTGTTTTTACCGTCGCGAGCATTATTCCTATGATCCCCGGTAAATTTGCATTTAATACCATTATTGCCGTGTTGAGCATGAATAGTGGTGGTGTGACAGAGAAGTTATTACAAGCCAGTATTGAGAATGGTTTGAAAACATTGTTTATCTTGTTTGCCCTTTGTTTTGGGTTGGCAGTACCCTCTTTATTTATTTATCGAAACAGGCCGATTGTATAACGCTATGTTGATTTCTTTAATTGTGGCGATGGCAGAAAATCGCGTTATTGGTCGAGGTAATCAGATGCCTTGGCATTTACCGGCTGATTTGTGCCATTTCAAAAGTGTGACTTTGGGTAAACCGGTGATTATGGGACGCAAGACCTTTGAGTCGATTGGGCGACCATTACCGGGGCGCCGCAATGTGGTGATCAGCCGTAATCTTGATTGGTGTGCCGAAGGTGTTGAAAGTGCCTCAAGTCTGGATGCTGCGCTGGCATTGGTGCAGGATGCGACAGAAGTAATGATAATCGGTGGTGGCCAGTTATATCGGGAAGCCTTGCCGTTGGCACAACGCTTATATCTGACGCATATCGAGTTGTTAGTGCCGGATGCTGATACTTGGTTTCCTGATTATTCACAATATCAGTGGCAGCTGCAGGCAGAAGAGTTGCACGAACCTGATGAGAAAAACCCTTATCACTATCGATTTGAAACATTAGAACGCTGTATTTAAACAAAACAATACAATACATAAAAAGAAGACCCGGATTGCCGGGTCTTCTTTTATTCACCGCTGGAGTAAACCGGGCAGTTCAGACTAAACATGGCATTATCTTCCCAACGCCATAATGTCAATTGGTTACCCCAGACACAGCCTGTATCCAACGCTTTGATCTTCGGTAATGGGCATTTCCCCATCAACGCTGCCCAGTGTCCAAACACCAAATGTGGTTCATCAGCGTCAGCTTGTCGTACCTCAAACCAGGGTGCCAGCTGGGCGGGTTTATCGGCAGGCGATTCTTTGCATTTAAACTCTAAACTACCGTCATTGCGACAAAAGCGCATGCGGGTAAAGCTATTGATGATGTAACGCCAGCGAGGCAAACCAGTTAAGCGAGGGTCCCAGTGCGACGGTTCTTCACCATACATATGGCCAAGCAACCAAGTACCTTGGTCGCTGCGTAACAATGTTTCAATTTCACGCGCACAATGCCGAGCAGTTGCTAAATCCCATTGCGGGGATAAGCCAGCGTGCGTCATCATTACAGGTAAAGTCGGGTGTTCCGCCATGATCGGGCGGTTTTGCAGCCAATGTATTAATTCATGCCGATCGGGTGCCGTGAGGATATTTTCCGTTTTATCTTTTTTCTTTGGTAACGCATGTCCGGCGGCGACCGCCAGCAAGTTCAAATCATGATTGCCTAATACCGTTGTGGCACGATCGCCTAAGCTGTACACAAAACGCAATACGTCGAGTGATTGTGGCCCGCGAGCGACTAGATCGCCAGTCAACCACAATTCATCCTGCTGGGCATTAAATTGTGCCAGATCCAGCAATTGCTGTAATTCAGCGTAACATCCCTGGACGTCGCCAACAAAATAGGTTGCCATACTTCAACACTCTACTTAGCAGGTTAAGAAGTTATCCCATTGCAATGGGATAACACATGATTCAGTTGATGAGATGAGGAATTGCCAGTGCAAAAGGCGGAATACTCACTTCAAACAGCTGCTCGTTGTTTTTGCTTTGAAAGGTATAGCTACCACGCATACAGCCAAAAGGCGTTTTTAGCTGTATGTTGCTCTGATAGGTATAAGACTGGTCTGCAGCGATGATCGGTTGTTGCCCGACGACGCCTTGTCCTTGCACTTCTGTCTGCTGACCATTGGCATCATTGATCAACCAGTGCCGGTCCATCAACTGCACATCTTCACCTGATTGGTTATGAATAGTAATTTCATAACCAAAGGCATACAGCGCATCATCTGGATCTGATTGTTCAGCAAGATAAAAGGGACGCGGAGTGATTTGTATGCCCGGCATAATGCATCCTTAGCGATGAGTTGTCAGCCAGTTAGCAATACTGACAAATTGCGCTAACGTCAAGTTTTCTGGTCGCAGGTTTGGATCAATGTTGATCTCTTCCAACTGTTCTGCCGTGATAAAACTACGAAAGCTGTTACGGATGGTTTTACGGCGTTGACCAAAACCTTCCTGACATACGCGTTGTAGATCAGCAACATCCAGCGCTTCATACGGGCGTTTTGCCCATGGGGCGAGACGTACCACCGCTGAGTTGACTTTCGGTGCTGGTTTAAATGCGTGTGGACCTACTTCCAACACCGGTGACACCTGGCAGTAGTATTGGGTCATGACGGTCAGACGACCATAGTCTTTACTATTCGGACCCGCGGCCAAACGCTCCACTACCTCTTTTTGCAGCATGAAATACATGTCGGTAATGTGCTGTGTTTTTTCCAGCAGATGGAAAATCAGCGGTGTTGAAATGTTGTAAGGCAAATTACCAAAAATACGCAATGGACGACCGGGTTGTGCCAGTTCGTCGAAATCAAACTTCATGGCATCAGCTTCATGCACGACTAATTTATCTTTCAGACGTGGGTGTTCGCGCAAACGGGCGGCTAGGTCACGGTCGAGTTCAACGACATGCATTTTATCAACCTGATCACTAACAGGTTCAGTTAACGCGCCAAGACCGGGACCAATCTCAACTAAAACGTCATCTTGACGTGGTGCAATTGCTGAGACAATCGCATCAATCGTGTATTGATCATGCAAGAAGTTTTGGCCAAAACGTTTACGTGCGCGGTGACCGAGGTGAACATTGTCGTTAATCATTGTTTATGAGATACCATTGAAATCGCTTGATGTAATGCGGTTAGCAGGCTGCCATTATGGCTTTTACCACTGCCAGCTAATTCGAGAGCGGTGCCGTGATCGACTGAGGTACGAATAAACGGTAACCCTAGTGTGATATTGACGGCACGGCCAAATCCTTTGTATTTGAGTACCGGTAAGCCTTGATCGTGATACATGGCTAATACAGCATCGGCGCGTTGCAGATATTTATCTTGAAATAAGGTATCAGCTGGAAGTGGACCTTCCAGTGAATACCCTTGGTTTCGTAATGTTGCCAAAACCGGCTCAATGACATCGATCTCTTCACGCCCCATATGGCCGCCTTCACCCGCATGCGGGTTGAGACCACAGACCAGAATGTGCGGTGTAGCGATACCAAATTGTGTCTGCAAATCATGCTGCAGTATCTCAATGGTTCGCGTTAAGCTTGCCTTCGTGATGGCATCGGCAACATCACGCAACGGCAGGTGTGTTGTCGCCAGAGCAACCCGTAAGCCTTCGGTGGCCAACATCATGACCACCTGCTCAACACCGGCTTGTTCTGCAAAAAACTCAGTATGCCCACTAAACGGCACACCGGCTTCATTGATGACACCTTTATGTACCGGGCCGGTCACCAGTGCAGCAAATTCACCCTTCAGACAGCCATCTGCAGCCCGCTGTAAGGTTGCCAACACGTAGTCGCCATTACGTTTATCCAGCTGGCCGGCGGTTACCGGAACAGAAAGAGAAACAGGACAAACTGTTAATATGCCTTGTGGCTGCGCTTGAGCTGGTTGATTCGCATTATATTGACGAATACTAATCTGTTTTCCTAACGTTTCCGCACGCTGTTGTAACAGTGCTGGATCTGCCACGATCACCAGTTCGACCGGCCAAGCTTGTTCGGTTAAGCTCAGCACTAAGTCTGGGCCAATACCTGCTGGTTCACCCGGTGTAATGACGATACGGGGAATCAAATTCATCAGTTATTGCTCCCGTCCATGATCTGGATAAACGCTTCATCACGCAGTTCATCAATCCAGGTTTGCGCTTCTTCCGCAAAACGACGGTTGTAGATCAGTTGATAAGCACGGTTTTCCAATGCTTCAGGTGTGTTGGCTAAACTACGACGCCCTTCGACCTGAACAATATGCCAGCCGTGCATGGTTTTAAATGGTTGGCTAAATTGGCCAATCGGTAATTTTTTCACCATATCGCGGAATTCTGGCACATACATGTCTGGATTAGCCCAGCCCAATTCACCGCCTTTAGTGGCAGAACCTGTGTCGTCAGAATATTTTTCAGCCAATTTCGCAAAAGAGGCTTTACCGGATTGGATGTCGCGCAGGAATCCTTTCAGCATTTGTTCCGCTTTTTCATCGCTCAGAATGACTGATGTTTTGATCAGAATATGGCGGGCATTGGCTTCCTGTAGTTCAATGGCTTGTTGTCCTTGCACATCTTTAACATGGATAATATGCAAACCAGCACCAGAACGTAATGGACCAATAAATTGGTCTTTGTGTGCGCCATTTACCGCTTCAGCCATAAGTGACGGCATTTCTTCTACCGTCATCCAACCCCAGTCACCACCGTCTAATGCTTTATTGTCAGAGCTTTCGGCAACAGCAACCTGATGGAAGTCAGCACCTTTTTTCAGCTGTTGTAACAGCTGTTTAGCTTTTTCGGCCACGCGTTGCTGTTCGGCGCGATCGGCATCGGCAGGTAAACTCAGCAAGATGTGTTCAATATGAAAACGTTGACCTTTATTGCCTTGCTCGCTGATCAACTTGGCCAGTTGTTTCACTTCCTGATCAGTAATGTTGATCCGCTGACGTAATTGATTACGGCGAACTTCTGAGATCAACATCTCTTTACGTACTGTTTCCCGAAACTCGGCTGGGGTTAAACCTTCGCGTTCGGCCTGAGCTTGCATGCTAGCAACGGTCTGCCCTTTTTCTGCAGCAATTGAAGCCAGCGCTTGATCCAGTTGTGTATCACCGATCCGTAACCCTTGACGCTCAGCTTGTTGCAGGATCAGGCTGTCTTCAATCAAACGATCTAACACTTGTTTATGTAGTTGACTATACGGCGGCAAACTTTGGTGCTGCTCGGTCGCATCGGTTTGCACTTTATGTATCAGTCGATCCAGCTCGCTTTGCAACACCACATCTTTATTCACAATCGCAATCACATTATCAAGTGATTGAGTAACAGCCTGAGCGCATAGTGGCAGGGCGAACAACACGCCAGCCAATAACCATTTCGGTGAAAGTTGTTTTAACTGCATGAAAGATACCTTGCTTAATCGTTCAGGTTAAATGGTCGGGAATAAGGTAATAATCGGGTATTCAGATTGTATTTCGGTCCATTACCGACACTGCCCAATCCTTTAAACTCGAATTGTAAACCGTATGAGGTTTCCGGTTTAGCCGTTAGTGTGGTGTTATCAGGTGCATTATGCCGTTCAAAGGTGAAATTAACAGCCCAGCAGCAAGAATCATAACGAGCACCTAACAGATTATCGATATTCTGACCTGTTTGAGTGTCGCGGTAATGGGCTCCAATTAACTGCCAGTCACGGTTAATTGGCAATTTCACTACGGCACCGGCTTGACTGATATCGCGGCGATTATCTGAGGTATCAACCACGAAATTCTCTTTGCTGACAAAGCGGTAGTTTAATTGGGTGGTATATTTTTGCTGCTGATATTCGACGGCGCCATTGCCGGACGACACTTTTTTGGTTTGTGTGTTGTATTCCATACCGGTATGCGTGTACCAGTCATCAGTTGGATGAGCATCAGCACGTACCGATAACAACGAACGAGAATTAGTTTGTTTGGCGTCGTTAGGTAACAACGTGACTTGCGGTGCCACTAAATCATATGACTGACCCAATGTGAAACGCAGACGTTCGGTGTTTTCACTATCAAACAGACGAGTTGTCGCACCGTAACTAACCCGGTTGGCATCGCTGATCCGATCTAAACCAGCAAAGCGGCGATCACTGAACAGATTATAATAATCGGATTGCATGTTGGTTGTGTCATACAAACCAATATTATTTTGGTTTTTATACGGAATGTATAAATACTGAACTTCCGGCTCTAATGTCTGGGTGAACGGTTGATCGTTATAGGACGTCTTACGATCGAAACTCATACCACCATGTACACGAGCTTCCGGTAATGTCCGGTTGACACTCGATGCTAGGTTATTCAGGCCTAAGGTATTGCTGTAATACGATGACATATCATCAGGAATATCCTGCTGATAATACGTGGCCATCAATTTGCCTTCTGCTTCCAGTGAATAACCTGGCGCTTGTAATAGCGGCACTGAAACCGTGGGCTCTGCATGCAGACGTTGCCCGGTGTAGGCTTTATACTGTTCCGAGTTATTTCCGAAATTAGAGGCTTCAGAATTAAAACTAAAACTGTATTTATCGGCAGTGTAATACTGGTTGTAACTCACTTGTGGTAACAACTGATGCGGTGCCGGCGTATTAGGCAACAGAATCTGATAATCCCGCACTTCGGTTTTTAGATTCCAATCCTTTTGATAGTAACCAATAGATGTTGATTGCATTAACTGGTTATCAACTATTCGCCCAACAGGTGGATGTAATTCGTTGAAATAGTTGTAGTCATTAGCATCAACACGGCTGTAATCCAGATTCCAGCGGAGATCACCATTTTGAAAACTGGAACCATGTCGGATATTCGCCAACCAGCGTGGATTTAACTCGTCGCTACTAACTTTTCGATCATTAGCCATGTATTCGGTATAAATCGTACCGCTTTGCCCGGGTTCTGGCATATAGCGGTATTCGATCTGTTCCATGGTGCCGCGGTTTGACATCACACGAGGTGTCAGCGTCATGTCGTAATTCGGCGCAATGTTCCAATAATAAGGGGTACTGACGTCAAAGCCATTACTGGAACTATTCGTAAATGTTGGATATAGCAGGCCTGATTTACGTTGGTCTTTGACCGGAAAGGTAATGTAGGGGGTATAAAACACCGGTACGCTTTTTAACCACAGCGTAGCATTCCAGGCTTCGCCGAATACTTCTTCTTGATTGACGTTCACTTCGCTGGCACTCAGCCACCAGCTTTCCTGCCCGACTGGACAAGTCGTAAAACGTGCTTTATTCAGCGTCAGTTCTTTTTTCTGATTATCCAGATGGATGTTTTCTGCTTCACCGCGCGCAGGGGAGCCGTGCAGTTGATAGGTAGCATTATCAATCTGTGATTCTTTAGTATTTAAATTCGTCGTCAGCTGATCTGGACTTTTCAGCGTTACCTGGCCGTCGCGATAGAAGATATTGCCATGTGCCATGACTTGGCGGCTGACTTGATCCAGCTCGGTATAATCGGAACTGAAATATTTATTGCCTTGATTGACCTGCACGCCACCTTGATAGATTGCTTTGCCATTCTGTGTTGCATTTAATTGATCAGCAGAGACTTCAACCGGCGTGGTTCGGCTATATTCTGTTGTCGTTGCAGGCGGAACATCGCTGTAGCAACGTTCATCGAAAACGCCGGCGCGGAGATTCAGCGGTACATTAACACTATTACCTGCCGCCTGACTTGGATGCGGTACGAATGCAAATCCGGCAGAAACAGAAAAAAGTGCCGCAGTAATAGCGTTGATGCGAAACACCATTGGTAATCAGATCCCCTGGCAACTGACGAAGCACTTGGAGCCTTTCGGCGGTTGTGCTTTCACGGTCATTCTTTTATGGTAGCGGGCTATGATAAAGCATTATTCCGATAACGGCTAACACCGAGTAAGAGCCTGCCAGCATGATGACGCAACGCCATGCCCAACTACAGCGATGGGCACAACAAATTGAACAAAATCCTGACTTAACTTTACGTCTGATTTCTGGTGATGCCAGTTTTCGTAAATATTATCGTGCCGCTAACCGGATTTGGGTGGATGCACCGCCAGAAACGGAAAAAAATCGTGAGTTCATCGATAACGCACAAGCTTTACAGCGCACAAACATCGCGGCGCCGGTCGTGCACCATTCTGACTTGGAACAAGGTTTCTTGTGTGTTTCTGATTTAGGCGATGACTCATTATTAACTCGTCTCAATGAAGAGTCGGTTGCTGTATGGTATCAAAAAGCGTTGCAGGTGTTACCACAGCTAACAAACATCAAGCTTGAGTTGCCGGTTTTTGATGCTGAATTTATGGCGCGGGAAAACAGCATTTTTCCGGAATGGTTGTTAGAAAAGCACTTACAACTCACTCTTTCGGTGGCAGAAAAAGAGCTATTGGCGGAAACCTTTGCATTACTGACAGCCAATAATCTGCAACAGCCACAAGTGGTCATGCATCGTGATTTTCACAGCCGTAATCTGATGGTATTAGCGGATGAATCGCTGGCAGTGATCGACTTTCAGGATATGGTGCTTGGCCCGTTGACCTACGATGCCGTTTCGTTGCTGAAAGATTGTTACTGTCGCTGGCCTGATGCGGTGATTGAACAAGGTGTTGCGCAGGCTTATCAGCTGTATCGCGAATCAGGGATTTTATCGGATGTGTCTTACGCACAATTTGTGGAATGGCTGGATCTGACGGGCATGCAGCGTCATCTGAAAGCGGCGGGAATTTTTACCCGTTTGTATCATCGAGATGGCAAATCTGGCTATCTGAAAGATATCCCGCGTACGCTCGGTTATGCGCGTGATGTTGCTGCGCGTTATCCGCAACTGGCGGCGTTTGCTGCTTGGTTGGAACAGCGCGCGTTACCTGCATTTGATATGGAAACTGCCTCATGAAGGCGATGATCTTGGCCGCCGGACGCGGTGAACGGATGCGCCCGTTAACCGATCATCTGCCCAAACCGTTGCTGGTGGCAGGCGGTAAGCCGTTGATCCAACATCATATTGAAAAACTGAAACACGCCGGTATTACGCAACTAGTCATTAACCACGCCTGGCTTGGACAAAAACTGATTGATTATCTGGGGAATGGTGAGCAATTTGGTGTTGAGATCAGTTGGTCTGCCGAAGGGGCTGCTGGGTTGGAAACCGCTGGTGGTATTCGTCAAGCCTTGCCGTTATTGGGGGATGAGCCATTTTTAGTGTTGAATGGTGATATCTGGTTAGATGTCGACTACAACCAGTTTAGCTCCCAACTGTTGGCGGAAAGCGACCATGCCCATCTTTGGTTAGCGGATAATCCGCCACAGCACCCGCAGGGTGATTTTAGTTTGCGTCATGATCGGGTGGAAGATTGCCCTGGCTTGACCTTTAGTGGCATCGGTATTTATCGCCCGCGAAGCTTCTTACCGTTGGAACCCGGTGTACATAAACTGGCGCCGATCTTGCGCCATTGGATGACAACGCAGCAAGTGGCTGGTTCCCATCTTAATGCCGATTGGCGGGATATTGGCACCCCCGAGCGGTTATACCAGTTAGATCAAGATTTACTGCGAGTAGATCAGGAATTACAGCGAGGTTCGCATGCCGGTTAAAGGCAAAATTATCGGTTTTCTGGTGGGATTATGGATCCTCAATATTCCTGGTGCATTGCTCGGTTTATGGATTGGGCATATCTACGATCAGGGTTTGCAGGCACAGCGCAGTGGTGGTTTTGGCCGCTGGCGCACACCAACCCGTGAAGAACAGGCGTTATTTTTACACACGGCATTTGCCGTGATGGGGAATATTGCCAAAGCGGCAGGGCGCGTTACCGAGCAACAAATTCAGGTTGCCACCCTGTTTATGGATCGCATGGGGCTGGGCGGTGAATTGCGCCGTGAAGCACAAGATTCGTTCCGGCAGGGAAAGGAAGCCGAGTACGATCTGGAAGGATCTTTGGCGCTGTTTCGGCGTTCCTGTCGCGGACGGCCTGATCTGTTGCGGGTCTTTCTGGATATGCAATTGCAGGCGGCCTTTGCCAATGGTGCACTGCATGCATCTTCGCGCCAGCGCTTACTGGAAGTGGCGGAGCTATTAGGTTTCTCGCGCTGGGAGCTGGAACAGCTATTGGCGATGGCGGAAGCGGGCTTTAACTTTTCACATCAGGGACAACAGCAGCAACGCTATTCTTCATCCGGGGCAGGGCAGCAGCAAATGCCGGGCCGAGATCGCCTGCGTGATGCCTATGCGATTTTGGGGGTATCAGCCGATGTTTCCGATACTGATGTAAAGAAAGCTTATCGTAAACAGATGTCACAGCATCATCCGGATAAGCTGATCTCTAAAGGTTTACCGCCAGAGATGATGAACATGGCGAAAGAGAAAGCGCAGGAAATTCAACAAGCGTGGGAGCTGATCAAACAAGCGCGTGGTTTATGATCGTGCTTATTTCCAACCGAGCGTGGTCAGCCAGCCTTTGATGCGCTCGGGGCTATCACCTAAGTCATTGATGGTTTGTTGCCGCCAGTTTAGTTTGGTCGCGCGTTTTGCGGCAATTTTGCGTTGTTGCGCGGCTTGTGTCAGCCAGTTGCTGTGCTCTTCCTGATATAAATCTAAAATGGGTAAGGTACTGCTGCTGAGCTGTGTTGCTTGAAGCAGATTTGCCTGTTTATCAGGGTAAAACGCATTCAACAAGATAATTGCATCAGGTTTATTGAGCTTGTCAGCATTTAGTAATTGCCCCAGCCAGACGGCGCTGCTGCCTTGTGCCAGCACCAATCGATGGCCACCGGACACATTCAGATTTTCATCCACACTGGCTAACCGGCTGCTCCACAGTTCCAACTGTTTGTTAATCGCTTCCTGCTGTTTTTCATCGCCGGGGTTCACCGCTTGTTGTTGTGGTGTAGGCAGTAGGATCACACAGTCAAAACCTTGCCGACTCAACGCTTGCGACAACGGTAACAGTGACGCAGTTTTTTGCCATTCCGGCAACAAGATCGCGACGCCAAGTTCAAACGATTGTTCGCTCTTGTGCAATAAAACCCAGTTTTGACCAAACTGACGGGCATCAGGGTGCTTCTGCCAATCCTGTTGTTGGATCAGATATTCTGGATCTTGTTCCGTTGGCTCTGCGGCTGAAGCAGTCGGTTTGGTTGGTGTAGCTGATGATGCTGCACTGGTGGTGTTTGTTGCAGCTGAGGTTGCAGGTTCACCCGCTGGTACCACTTCATTGGCGGCAGCTTGGGTTTCAGTGGTCGGTGTAGCCGGTGCGGTAGCTGGGGTTGTTTCTGCCGCCAGTAGCAATGATGACCACAGAACACAGCAACAGATCAGCCAGCGCATCATGATATTGCTCTCTTAATAATTGGTTCTTAAGTCGGAAATGGTGCCGGTGCTTCAAATTGCATCGGTTCACCGGTAACCGGATGATAAAAACTGAGCATAGCAGCATGCAGCTGTAAATGTGGCACCAGATCTTGCGCTTCTTTCGGGGCATACAGATGATCGCCCAAAATCGGGTGGCCCAGCTCTCGCATGTGCACGCGTAACTGATGGGAGCGCCCGGTATAAGGCGTTAGTTTCATCAATGTGCGATCGGCTTCAACACGAATACGTTCCCAATGGGTTTGCGCGGAGCGGCCATTTTCATAATCGACACGTTGCAGTGGGCGGTTTTCCCAATCCACACACAAAGGCAAATCAATATCGCCTTCCGTACCTTCTACCTGGCCATAGACCCAAGCGTAATAAAATTTACCGGTTTTACGTTCTTGAAACTGTTTTCCCAAAATGCCGGTCGCTTTGGAATATTTTGCCATCAAGATCACACCTGAGGTGCTCATATCCAGACGATGTACGCTGCCGGCTTCTGGGCAACGCTGACGTACGCGCCATGCGATGCTGTCGGCATGTTCAACGGCTTTTCCCGGCACACTGAGCAGGCCACTTGGTTTATTCATCACAATAATGTGCTCATCCTCGTACAGGATATCGAGATAAGGCTCCATCGGTGGGTTGTAAACAAAGGTGCTCATGTGGTTTCCGTGCATTCAGATGATAAAAAGGGTGCCAGAAGCTGACACCCTGAGTGTGGCTATTGTGCCGTAAATTACTGGTTGGTGACTACTACAAAGCGGACCGCATCCAGTTTAAGTTGCGTTTTATCCATCAGATGATTCAGTTCCTGACGCAGTTCACGCAAATGCTCCAGTTCACTGTCACGTACCGATGGGTTGATGGCTTTGAGTTGTTCCATACGGGTTAGCTCGGCAGTCAGCGTGTGTTGCATGGTCTGACGTGCATCGGCAACAATTTGCTCCATGCGTGGATGCGCAACTTGTTCTGCTTTGCCAATCATCTCATGGATCACTGCTTGCGAACTCGATACCAATTTGCTGGCCAGCTGACGGTTGATTGGCATCAACTGACGATGGAATTGTACGAAGCCCACTTGTTCACCGACGTTATTACTGTTTTTATCCAGCAGCAGACGGATCGGCGTTGGCGGTAGGAAGCGATACAACTGCGGGTGACTAACGGATTCGGCCACAAAGATCAGCTCAAGGAAGATGGTTCCGGCGGGCATTTTGCTGTTTTTCAGCAGCGACACGGCGGTGGAACCAATATCAGAGGCCAGCACCAGATCGATACCACCGCGGATCATCGGGTGATCCCACGTCAGGAAGCTCAAGTCTTCACGGCTTAAGGCTACATCACGTTCAAAGGTCACGGTGACGCCATCTTCCGGCAGACCAGGGAAGCTTGGGATCAGCATGTGATCGGTCGGCGTCAGCACCACGGCCTGTTCGCCACGATCATCTTGTGCGATCCCGATGTCATCAAACAGGTGCAGTGCGAAGGCGACCAGACTGGTGTCGTCGTCTTCTTCTTCCAATTGCTCGACCAGTTGCTGGGCATGTTTGCCACCGCTGGATTGGATTTCCAGCAGACGGTCGCGGCCCTGTTCCAGTTTGGCTTTCAGCTCATCGTGCAGGGCACGGGTTTGTTGCAGCAGCGGCGTCATGGCATCGTCACTGCTCTGGTTATCGGCCAGCAGCGTGAACAGCTGATCTTGCACCTGATCAAACACCACACGACCAGTCGGGCAGGTGTGCTCGAAGGCATCTAATCCTTCGTGATACCAGCGGATCAGCGTGCGTTGTGGCGTTTCTTCCAAGTATGGCACGTGGATCTGCACGACGTTTTTCTGACCGATACGATCGAGACGACCGATACGCTGTTCCAGCAGATCGGGGTTCAGCGGCAGATCGAACAGCACCAGATGACGGGCGAACTGGAAGTTACGACCTTCTGAACCAATTTCAGAGCACAGCATCACCTGCGCGCCACCATCCGGATCAGCAAAATAAGCCGCCGATTTGTCACGCTCCAGCAGGCTCATGCCCTCGTGGAATACGGTGCAACGCACGCCTTCACGAGTGCGCAGGGTGTTTTCCAGCGTCAGTGCAGAGGCGGCTTCAGAGCAGATCACCAGAATTTTTTCATGGCGTTCGGTTTTGATCAGGTTCAGCAGCCAATCGACGCGCGGGTCGAACTGGGTCCACGACGCGTTATCGCCTTCAAACTGACCGAAGATTTTTTCCGGGTAGAGATAACGTTTGGCTTTTGTCAGTGCATCACCAGTGTTGCCGCCCATCATACCCATGACGCGGATGGCAGTTTTATACTGATCGGGCAGTGGCATTGGGTAGGCATGCAGTTCACGAACTGGGAAACCAGCACTGGCAGCGCGGGTGTTACGGAACAAAATACGACCGGTGCCGTGGCGATCGAGCAAGTCTTTCAGCACCTCTTCACGGTATTCATCGCTCTGCAGTTGAGCGGCATCCAATTCCGGCAACAAACTCTGCAGTACGGTGATTTGCTCGGCATTCAGTGCATCACCATTCAGTAATGGTTGCGCGGCATCGGCGATCTGGCCGTAGGCTTGTTCTTCGGCAACAAACGCCTCGTAATCGTAGAAACGCTCAGGGTCGAGCAAGCGCAGACGCGCAAAGTGACTCGCATGGCCTAATTGATCAGGGGTCGCCGTCAGCAGCAACACACCCGGGATCTCTTCCGCTAATGCTTCGACGACCTGATATTCACGGCTTGGCGCATCTTCGCTCCATACCAGATGGTGGGCTTCATCGACTACCAGCAGATCCCACTCGCATTCGAGCACTTGTTCAAAGCGGGCTTTTTTCTTACGCAACCAGTCTAAGCTGCATAACACGAATTGTTCAGTTTCAAACGGGTTGACTGCATCATGCTCAGATTCGACACAACGCTCTTCATCAAACAATGAGAACATTAGGTTGAAGCGGCGCAGCATTTCCACCAGCCACTGATATTGCAGTGAATCCGGCACCAAGATCAAAACACGTTTCGCACGGCCAGACAGCAGTTGCTGGTGGATGATCATGCCGGCTTCAATGGTTTTACCTAAGCCTACTTCGTCGGCCAGCAATACGCGAGGCGCATGACGATGACCGACTTCACGGGCGATATGCAACTGATGCGGGATTAAGCTGACACGACCACTAGCCAAACCACGGGTTGGGTTCCGACGACGGGCATGCTGGTGGGTCAGCGCTTCATAACGCAGCGCAAAACGAGAATGACGGTCGATCTGGCCGGCAAACAGACGGTCTTGCGGTTTATTAAATTTGATGAAGTTATTCAGCATCACTTCACGCAGTGCGACTTCAGCACCATCATCCACCCGGGTGCCGTGATAGGTCAGCAGACCATCGGTTTCTTCGACCGCACGTACATCCAATTGCCACTCTTCATGGCTGGTAATACGGTCGCCTTCATTAAAACGGACACGAGTGACGGGCGCACTTTCGCGGGCATACAAACGCTGTTCGCCATTAGCGGGGAACAATAGGGTGATCATGCGACCCTCTATTGCTACCACGGTACCTAATCCAAGATCAGTTTCGGTATCACTGATCCAGCGTTGGCCTAGTGCAAAGGACATCTAAAACTCCACAGGTATCAAAAAATAACTATTCGAAAGCAACTGCTACGCAGCTTAAGCGAAGGTCGGGTGTGCCGACCTGAAAAAGGGGCGCTATATTACCCGAAGCTTCACCTAGGGTCATCCGCTATCAAGTAAAGTTTTTATGAGGGGATGAATGAGAGAATAGTCTAAAAATCGTTCAACCATTTGATCATATTGTCAGAAGTTGTCAGTAGTCGTTGCCAAAAAAGATTGGTTTGGTTACTCTGCACATCCAGCCAGAGCGGGCGTAGTTCAATGGCAGAACTTCTGCTTCCCAAGCAGATAGCGTGGGTTCGATTCCCATCGCCCGCTCCAAATTTCTTAAATCCCCTGATTCATCTCTGCCATTCCTTTTTAATGATCCCGATGTATCTTGTTGCTGAAATGGTAAATATTATTTCTGTATTAACAAAACGTTGCTAATCTGTTGCAGATAAAAATGACTAACTACTAATTGGCGAGGAAAGGATGCCATTACTGCTGGGTAGTTTACGCGGCAAGTTTGTGTTGCTGATGGCGATGGCTTACATCGTTACAATCGCATTGACCTTGCTGGCGTTTAATAGCGTCAGTAGCAGTATCACGCGCACACTCGGTGTACGTTTTGCTGAGAAACAGGTGCTGTACGAAAAAGCTCGGATCCGGGCCCCGATCCTTAAAGAGATCGCGTTATCGCGGAAATTATCCGATTCGCCGATGTTGCAGACATGGGCACAAAATGAATCAAACTCAACCTTGAAAGCACAAGCTTTGCAAGAGCTGGAAAGTTTCCGTCAATCTTTTCAGGATGGTAGTTTTTTCTATGTTATTGATAGCTCCCGTCACTATTACTACAACGATCATCAAAAACAATATAGTGGTCATGAGCTGAGATTCACACTGGATCCACAAATTCCGCAAGATAAGTGGTATTTCGTTTCCCGCACGCGTAATGAACCCTATTCCCTCAATGTTGATCATGACGTGGCACTGGATGTCACCAAAGTCTGGATCAATACACAGATCCGCACTAAAGACGGCCGCTATCTGGGCATGGCCGGCACCGGGATGGATCTCTCGGCGTTTGTGCATGAATTTATTAAGAACGGGCACGACGGTGTAACCAACATTTTAATCGATGACAGCGCGGCGATTCAGGCGCACCCCAATCGGGATTACATTGATTTAAATAGTCAGACAAAAGATGCCAAGGTGCGCTTTACCTTATTCAATCTGCTGTCTGTGCCGCAAGATCGTGTGGCGTTGCAAACGGCGATAACCGAACTGCAGGCGGCACCTGAGCAAGTCAAAACCCTGTTTCTGACCTTAGACGGTCATGTGCAATTAGTCGGGCTAGCTTATTTACCGGAAATGCACTGGCTGAATGTCACGGTGATGGATCTGGATAAACTGATTGGCGGACAGATCTTTTCATCGCTACTTCTGGTCTTGGTGTTAGCGTTGTTTGTGTGTCTGCTAATTGTCACCTGGATTTTGCAAAAACTGGTGTTAAAACGACTGGATCCGCTGGATAGCGCCGCACGTCAGGTGGCGACCGGTAACTATGCGGGGCAGCTGACAGATAAACGGAATGATGAAATCGGTCGCTTATCGATCGGATTTAATCGCATGGCCGAGACTATTCGTGACAACACCCGCTTACTGGAAGAGCGGGTGCAGCAACGGACCGAAGAGTTGCACAGTGCGAATTTGCAACTGGAGCAGAAAAACAAACAGATCCTGGATTCGATCCGTTATGCCCGCATGATCCAAAGTGCCATTTTGCCGCGTTATGACTTGCTGAGCCGTTATCTGGCCGAACACATGGTGATCTGGCTGCCGCGTGATGTGGTGGGCGGTGATTTTTATTTTCTGCAACCCGATGATGATGGTTGTTATATCGGTGTCGTCGATTGTACTGGTCACGGTATTCCGGGCGCTTTCATGAGCATGACGGCGAATGCGGTGATCCGGCAGGTGTTGACTGGTTCACGAGATAAATCGTTGTCGGATCTGCTGTTGTCGATTGATGAACAACTCCGGCTGACATTACAGCATAGCCCTGATTCGGTGGGGCTGGATTATGGTCTCGATATCGGTTTGTGTCGTCTGTCGGCCGCGGAAGTGGAATATGCCGGTTGTGGTGTTGACCTCTATCTGTCGGGTGCTGGCGACGTGCAGCGATTGTCTTCCGCCCGTAGAGGGCTGGGTTATAAACGCCGTACCCGCCGCGATAAACCGATCACCACTTATCGGTTGCCATTGACCGCCGACAGCCGTTGTTATCTGGTTAGTGATGGTTTGTTAGATCAATCCGGTGAACCGAATGGTTATGGTTTTGGTCGTCAGCGTTTCCAGCAACTCTTGTTGCAATGGCAGTCATTATCGTTAACCGAACAACAAGTTAAGTTAGTCGAAGAGTTGGCTCGTTATCAGGGAGACTTCCCGCAACGAGACGATATTACTGTATTTGGTTTCGCTATTTCACCGTTATCGCGAGGGAGCGTTTAGATGCAGCAGATTAATCTATGGTCGTTACATCGTCAGTTTGAAGAAGCGAATATTCAGATCTGTTTTAATGGCCCATTGACGCACAGTATCATTGAAGAGCTGGGGATGGCGGTGCGTCGCTATCTGGAAAATGAAACGCCGGGCACCGAAAAAATGATGGATATTTTTTCGGTTTACATCGAACAGACACAAAACGTGCGTAACTATGCACGCAAGAAACAATCAGCAGAAACGCCGGCGCTTTACAACACCATTACGCTGACCATTGGGCGGCAGGGTGAACAATACGTCGTGGTGTCGGGTAACGTGATCGATCTGGCGGATGTATCACCGCTGGTTGCCAAAATCGAGCAGCTGCGGACATTGGATGCTGCCGGGCTCAAAGCGCTGTATAAAGAGCAACGTAGGAAACCACTGGCAGACGAAGCCAGCGGCGCAGGGTTAGGGCTCATTGATATGGCAAGGAAGACCAGCCAGCCGCTGGAATATCAGGTTCAGCCTATCAATGATAAGACTGCATTTTTCACTTTACAGGCAGTAGTGTGAGGCTTTTTTGATGGATCATTTACTTATTTCGGCAACCACATCATCTCCTGCTGTCAGTTTTAATGCAGAGACCGGGGTGTTGCAAATCACGGGCGAAAGTTACCCGGAAAATACTTTTGAGTTTTATCATCCGATCATCCATTGGGTAAAAGAGTATCTGAAAACCGCCGAAGGCAAAGTGGCGCTGCAATTAGAAATGCCTTATCTCAACACCGGTAGTATTAAATGTTTGATGGATATCTTCGATCTGCTGGAAGATGCGCATGAGAACGGCCAGAATGTAGAGGTGATTTGGCGTTATCATCAAGGTAACCCAAGAGCACAGGACACTGCAGAAGAATTCAGTGAAGATCTGTCGTTCCCATTTTTAATTGAGGCTGTTGCTTGTGAGTAATCATACCGACGAACATGAAATGCAGACGCGATTGTCTGCATTGGCGGAACAGTATGGTGAACACCCGTTATTTGCAGAATTACAGCATTTAACGCAGCAATACCATCGTCTTGAGCGGCGTCTGAATAAAGTCGCCCGTATTGGCGACATAATGCAGTCGCAGATCATGGAACTGAATCAAAAACTGGAGCAGAAAGCGAGCAGTGATGCGTTGACCGGATTGTTAAACCGGACTGGGGCTTATCAGCGTATTAATGCAGTGGCGTCTTATTTGTTGCGGGAACAACAGCCCTTTGCCTTGCTGTTGTTAGATCTCGACTATTTCAAACAGATCAATGACAGTTTCGGCCATCAAACCGGTGACCGCATTTTGATGGAATTAGCCACCGAACTGCAGCGCAACTTACGTGGTTATGATTGTTGTGCCCGTTGGGGCGGGGAAGAGTTTTTAGTTGTGTTACCTGATTCCTCCCAAGAATCGATGTTATCGGTCGCCCAAAAAATATTGCAAGGTATTCGCCAATTACAGATGCCTGCCGAATGGACTCGGAATTTAACGGCCAGTATTGGGTGTTACCTGTGTGTAGAGCCGGAAGCGATTGATGACAGTATCCGCAAAGCGGATTTAGCTATGTATCAAGCGAAAGCGCAAGGGCGCAACCAACTGGTCGTTTATGAACCCGCCTTAGAAAAAACAAAAGTTGTTCTTTAAAGCTGACTCTGATAGATTAGCGGCCGTCTTATCAACCGGTCTGTAACATTCTGATGTTACTGTAGTTTATCTGACCGGTATGCCTTGCGGGCATCGTATAATGGCTATTACCTCAGCCTTCCAAGCTGATGATGCGGGTTCGATTCCCGCTGCCCGCTCCAACTATCCTCTTCAGCTATACAACTTTATAATCCCCTGATTTTGATAATAAAAAACTCTTCATCGTTATCTAAACCTAAACATAAAAGTGCCCATTTTCATTTGTTTAGATGAAGCTGGGGACCAAAAAGGGACCATTTGTAGACCAAATGGTTTTTTACATGAGTAAATAACTAGTTTGCCTGCTTCGGTTCATCATCAACGATTTCTAGTAACTCTCCTATTTCGCATTCCAAGTAACGACATAGCTTTTCAAGAGTCTCAAAATCTATCCGGTTGTTCGTTTCGTGATACAGCCGAGTAAGTGTATTTCTGTTAATTCCCGCGTCTCGAACCACATCTGAAATCTTCAATCGCCGTGCTCCCAAAAGGGCGGACAAATGGCATTTGATCATTTTTTATACTCTTTAATTCGTGATTGCAAAAGTATACATCACGACTCACTAAGCGATCCATATCCCGCTAAAAGGTCTAAATTGCCTTTATAAGTAAAAATATTACCCTTTAGGGGGTTAAAATGGGTTGACGTTAGTGCCTCTAGAGGGTAATAATTGCCCTTAAAGGGGTATATACGTATCTGGAGGGTGGTATGAGCTTTACCTATTTAACAACTGATGAATTATCTGACGTTATCAAATATGACAAGCGAGTTATTCGTGAACAGCTTAAAGATTCGGTTCTTTTTGAGGGAATTCATTACATCAGACCATTTGGTGGACGAAAAATTCTATTCATTTGGGAACGGGTCGAAGAGGAAATGCTAAACGGTGCCACAGTTGCATCATTAATTAATGGGTTATAGGAGGTAAATAATGGGCTCTGTTAATGTCAAGAATGACAAGTTATACCTGGATTTTCGCTATCTGGGGGTGAGGTGCAAGGAGTACACACAACTAAAAGATACAAGTGTTAACCGTAGTCGCTTGGCTCGGTTATTAAAAGCAATTGAAGCTGAAATTACGCTTGGTTCATTTAACTATGGAAAATATTTTCCAAAGAGTAAGAAAAATAAGCAATTCGAAAAAATTGATGAACGTAAGAAACAGGCGCAAGTGCATTTTGATACGCCTTACTCTCCTAAGTTTGAAGAATTTGCCAAGCTTTGGTTAGGCGAAAAGAAAGTCGAGTGGACTAAAGGCCATTATATGGATGTAGAGGGAGTCATCAATAAGTACCTGATTCCTACTTTTGGAAATAAAAAGACCAGCGCCATCAATAAGGGGCAAATCCTACAATTTCGTACCATCCTCGCCAAAGTACCGGGACGAAATGAGGAATTCCTAAGTCCATCAAGAGTTAATCATATTATGACGCCGCTCAGAATGTTACTTAATGAAGCCGCTGATCGATATGAGTTTACGTCACCATGGAAAAATATCAAAGCGCTCAAAGTACCGAGAACGGACGTTGATCCATTTTCCATTGTGGAGGTAGAAAAGGTCATTGAATGTGCACCTGAAGAATATCAATGCTATTTCATTACACGCTTTTTTACCGGAATGCGCACTGGAGAGATCGATGGTCTTATGTGGAGAGATGTTGATTTAGTCAGCAAGGCTATTACGGTCAATCAAAGTCTTATTCGCGGGGAAATCGCGGGGCTAAAAACAGAAGGGTCTTACCGCGTTATTTCATTGATAGATCGCGTCGTTCAGTCACTTCGTGAGCATAAGATGAAATATGGCACTAGAAGTCAGTTCGTTTTTTCCAATGGGAAAGGGATGAACCTCAACTATCAGGTGGTATCTCGCAGTATTTGGTATCCGACTCTGAAAAAGGCAGGTCTGAAAAAACGTAACCCGTACCAAACCCGTCATACATTTGCCACATTGCTTTTGGCGTCTGGTGAATCGCCAGAATGGATTGCTAATCAAATGGGGCATACAACGACAACAATGCTGTTTCGAGTTTACTCACGTTATGTACCAAATTTAACGCGAGAAGATGGCAGTGCATTTGAAGCCTTTTTACAAAATGGAGGTCAATAATGAAATACTCAATGCTTGCTGTACATTGCACCAGTTTCTGCTTTGATATCATGTTGACGGAAGGATTTTTTTCCATGAATGAAGATGATATTCAATCGATGTATGAAGATGTGCACTCAATTATTTATGAGCGGTTACTCTCAATGCCAAATACTACCGATCTGATTGAGAGTATCGTAATTGTGGTGACACAAAAGATTTTGTCTCTTTTATGGCACTTAATTCGTAATCCTGGATTAATCGACTCAGGTCAAATCTTGCGAGAAATTGACGAAACCATTCGAATTAAGGTCAATAGTGAGGTTCTATATTATATTTAATAGCAATAATGCCGGGCTGTAATAGCCCGGTAGTGCGTTATGCATATTCCTGCATATCGTGAACAGCCATTCCCTGTATCAGCATAGTTGTCGTCTAATAATTTGATCTTTTAAGTAATGCTCAATACAAATTATTACTTTATTCAGACGTGGATGTTGTTTCGATTTTTTGATTTTATCGGGATGCTCGGTTACCAACTGCTCTCAATACATCACGTTTTTTGCGCCTTGATACCAGTATCACCTGAAACAAATTCACCCGCCTTCTCTAACTCGAGCACAATGCGTTAGTTAGCTGGCATTGTTAAAAACGAACGTATGCGTCAAATCACTTTTCGTCTCAACGGCTTTATGTACTTATCTTTCAAAATGCCATTGATTGCCTTTCTTGGTCTGATGCATTTCCGGATCACGCTGATTTTTCGCTGATTGCGCTGCTTCAGTGATCAATGCATTAACCAGAGTCCCTTAGTTCATCATTACTCTACTTTTTGTGAGCCATTAATTGATGGTTTCAAGGCGTTGTCGAGTGAATAAATGTTGAATGCTGTGGTTTTTAATGTGTATCTAAAATGTATAAATGTGATTTATATCAAATATTAAATACACGGTGAGCTCTAAACTTACGTTCGAAGGTTTCGGTGATAAACGAAAGTTGTGTGAGGTGAGGGAACTATATGCACAGAACCGTATCGTCAATTCTATTACCTATTGATAACAGTGCTAAAGTTTCGAAATTTAGGTGGGAGATTTAATTCCCTTATTGGATCGCGAAAGAACAACTTACCAAACTTTTGGATCATATTTTTCTTTTTTTGTGAAATTACTTATTAAAAATTGAAACATATTTATATTAACAAGGATGCTAAATGTTTAATAAAAAAGATGAAATTGATATTTTAGATGCAAAAAGGCGCGAAAGCTTGGCGAATGGGGATAGTATAACTGAATTTAATACCCTGATGAAACTTAGATTTTTAATTAAGGATTATTATGGTCAAAATAGTCCTGAATATATAGCTATATTGAATGAGTTATGCGGTTGCGGTAAATATGTTGGTGAATATCAAGAAGCAAAAGAAGCAGTTTTAGAGTCTCTAGATATTATCCGTGCGAATATTGGTGTGAATAATATAAATTATGCTAGCTCACTTCTGAATTATGCAGAGCTTAATAGATTTATGCACGTATACACCGATGACGTGCTAAATATGTATAAAGAGGTGGAGTTACTCTATGAAACGCTTAACGCTGAAGTATATTCTATAGCTGTTTTTAATAATAATATTGGTAATTACTATCTTGAGCAAAATGATTATGCAAATTCATTTGAGTGTTTCAAAAAGAGTATTTACTTACTTAAAAAAACAGAGCATAAAATTGCTTACGCAACAACACTTAATAATGCAGTTATTCCAACATTGAAATTGGGGTTTGATTGTTTAGCTTATGAGTATTTGTTAGAAGCAATAGAAATATACAAAGATTCAGTTGGTGAAGAGCATAGCTTGTATGCAGCAGCAATGAATTCATTGGCTACCTATTATTATGAAAACCAGCAATATCATAAAGCATTAGAAACGTATAATTCAATATTGAATATTTGCAAGAGATCATTTGGAGAAAATAGTAATCATTACAAGAGAGTTCAAGGAAATATTGATGTTGTTCAGAAACGAATAGCTTCTAAATAGGATTTATGATGAATGGAATTTTAAAATCCAAGAAATACTTTGAAGTTGTACTATATCCTGCGTTGGCGAAAAAATTTCCAGATTTGATTAATAATCTGGCCTTTGGGCTAATAGGTGAGGGTTCAGAGTGTTTCGGTTTCGATGATAACTATTCAGAAGATCATGACTTTGGTTCTCTATGTTGTATTTGGTTGCCTGATGAAGACTATATGAATCATCATGTATTTTTGAGTGGTTTCATTAGTGAAATTAATAAAAACATATCATGCTATATAAAAAAGAACATTTCATATAAAGATATAAATTCGAGTGTTTGGAATGTCGGTCGCAGAGGTGTATTGAACACTAAATCATGGTATGAAAAATATTTGGGATGTTCAATTCCTGACTCTAAATCTAATAATTTATGGCGAGGCATTCCAGAATATGCTCTTTCTACTGTAACTAATGGAGAAGTGTTTTGTGATCCACTTGGTGAATTTACAAGGTTTAGAGAGCGTATACTAGGCTATTATCCGAATGACATTTGGCGAAATAAGATATCAACTCGATGTATGCGCTTAGGCCAAAGTGGTCAGTATAATTTATCAAGGGCAATACAACGTGAAAATGTTGTATATGCTAACCTACTTATTTCTGATTTTATCAAGGAGTTGATTCACATAATTTTTTTGTTAAATAATCGATTTCTTATATATGATAAATGGGCATATAACGCATTGCTAAATATGGATGATTTTGCTATCAGAATGCATGAGAAAATTGCTGAAATAAACTATTTAAAGCTTACTGATGTTACTGATTGCATCGAAGAAATATGTAGGGATGTCATTGATCAATTAGCATCTAAAGAATTATTTTATGTCGATTCGGATTTCTTGTGTGATCATGGCGTTGCTATTCAGCAGACTATTCATGATCTGGTCATAAAAAACTTAGCACCATGGGCTGATTAATATGGATTTAATAAACGAAATAATAAAAATAGAATGGTCTTTTTTTCAAGAGACTAACAATGCTGGAGGTCGAGCCAGTTGCCAGAATAACTTTTCTGAATTCTATCTTATGCGTAGTGCGCAGTGGGAAATATATCCAGAGGAGATATTGGAATTAATATTAAACGAACTTAATGATGCTTATTTGAATGGTGGAAATCTAGTGGTAGAAAAATATGCTAGGATGATGAAATATACGCATATTGATGAGTATTTAACTCTTGAGTCGAGATTGCCTTCTATATCGGAACAGCATGTATTGATAGTCAATCAAATAATTAACTCATTTTTAGTTTGGCATGAAAAATTTAGATTACGCTATCCTAAACTAAGCAAGAAAAGTAGATCTATGCTCACTAATAGCTCTGATGGTGCTACAAGCGCTTGTGTTTATCTTGAGTCTGAATTATTAACATATTCTCTACCAACTCTTATGCATGTTCTATCTTATGTTGATGAATGTAAAATCAATAATATAAACTTGGTAATTGAAAACATTAATAATATAGTCAGAAAAAAAGGATATAACTCTTTAGACGATGCAGAAAATAGCCTGTAGTAGTGCTGGTTAAACGCAATAGTAACTAATGATACTAGGATGAGCTTGTTCATTTTATTATTCATATAATGCTAACGATCTCATCCAGCTAATGACACCTAAAAATATTTACATTAAGAGTCTGTAAATATGTGTTTTATGTAGCATTTATGTGCTCTTTTTTTTAAGCGTATTCGATGTTACCTATCTTCCATATGGTGACATTTAAAGTGGATTTAAATCATTATAAACTTATAAGTCGAAAGTTATAACTTACGAATTTATAACTCATTGTAATTTTTATAAAAATTCAAAATTAAATCATCTTGAATACAGATGACGACATTGTGTCTGTTATTTTCTTTTACAAGCATAAAAGTTTTTGTAACGAAATTGATTTAGATCAATTCAACTTCCATATGAAAGTGTATAAATGAAAGCGAAAGTTGCAAATTTGGGGTAACTTATGATTTTCAATATACAGCGCTATGCGACGCATGATGGTCCAGGCGTAAGAACAGCAGTCTTTCTTAAGGGATGCTCGCTGAAGTGTTCATGGTGTCAAAATCCGGAAAGCATAAGCAGAACACAAGACTTATTTTATGATCAACGTTTATGCATAAAGGATTGTGAGCGTTGTTGTTCTGTTAGTCCTGCATTTGTAAAAGATATGCAAAGTAACCTTGTATCGGTAGATCGAAAAATCCTGAGTAAGGATATTATCCTATTAGCATCAGATGCATGTCCAAGCGGTGCATTAGAAACCTGTGGAAAAAGCTCATCCATAGATGAAATAGTGACAACTATCCTTAAAGATAAGCCTTTTTATAAAAGCAGTGGTGGTGGCGTTACGATTACCGGTGGCGAACCATTCATGCAGCATGATTTTACATTTGAATTACTGACAGAAGTAAAAAAACATTCACTTCATACAGCAGTTGAAAGCTGTTTGCACGTTCCTTGGAAATATATATCAAAGTCTGTTGATTTGATTGATCTATGGTTGCTGGATATTAAACATGTCGACCATGGAAAATTTAATGATTGGACTAGTGGTCAGCTGGATTTAATAAATCAGAATTATGAAGAGCTAGGAAAACGTGGTGCAAATATTGTATTTCGTGTCCCAATAATTCCTGATTTTAATAATGATGAAACTACATTGCTTAAAATAATTGATAAAGCAGCAGATCATTATTCAAAATTTGGTGGTAGTGGCGAGATCCATTTTCTTCCTTATCACACATATGGTGTTCATAAATATCACTTGCTTGGTGTTGAATATTCTGGCGCTAAGCAGTCACTAGAAAGTCCCGAGTTATTAGCCTTTTTAGAAGAGAAGGCTAATTCACGGGGGCTCACAGCAATAATGAGGGGTTAATATGACAGATATGAATCTGAATACACTGACAGAACGTACTAAAAAACATAAACATCGTCTTGTCGAAATTGTATCACCACCAGTTTGTACTGAACGTGCTTTACATTATACAGAAGCATATCAGGCAAATATGGATCAACCTATGGTGCTGCGTCGAGCCATTGCATTAGCGCATCATTTGGATAAACGTACTATCTGGATTGATAATGATGAGTTAATCATTGGTAACCAAGGTGCTTATCTGCGATCTGCGCCAATTTTCCCTGAATACACGATGGACTGGGTTGTCGCTGAGATTGATGAATTAGCTAATCGTCCTGGTGCTGGTTTCGATGTGTCAGAGAAAGATAAAGCTATTGTTCATCAGATCGCTCCGTTCTGGAAAGGTCAGACAGTTAAAGATCGTTGTTTCGCTCTCTTTTCCCAAGAACAAAAAGATCTGTTGAGCTCTGGCATCATCAAAGCTGAAGGCAACATGAATGCCGGTGATGCTCACATGGCTGTTGATTATGAGAAAGTACTGAAAATTGGTATTTCTGGTATTCGCAAACAAGTCGCTGAGCGTCGTACTCGCTTAGATTTGACTGCTTGGGCTGATTTACATAAAGATCAATTTTTAAAAGCAGTTGAAATCTCTTTTGAAGCGCTAACCAAGCACATTTATAAATATGCTGCTCTAGCAAAATCTATGGCTGCGACAGAAACTCGTACAGAGCGTCGCGATGAATTGTTAGCAATTGCAGAAAATTGCGAAATTATCGCTGAACAGCCACCAAAAACATTCTGGCAAGCCCTTCAGTTGTCATTCTTTATTCAACTGTTCCTGCAAATTGAATCCAATGGTCACTCGGTATCATTTGGCCGTATGGACCAATTTTTATTCCCTTGGTACAACCAGGATGTAGAAGTTAAGCAGTCTGTTACGAAAGAGTTTGCTATCGAGTTGTTGACTAGCTGCTGGTTGAAGTTGCTAGAAGTAAACAAGATCCGCTCAACTCTGCATTCAAAATCGTCTGCTGGTAGCCCGATGTATCAGAACGTTACTATCGGTGGTCAAAAACTCGTTAATGGCGAAGCTGTAGATGCAGTTAACTCTCTGTCCTACACTATCCTTGAGTCATGTGGCCGTTTGCGCTCTACCCAGCCAAATCTTAGTGTTCGCTACCATGCTGGTTTAACCAATGACTTCCTCAGTGCATGTATGGATGTTATTCGTTGTGGTTTCGGTATGCCTGCATTTAATAATGATGAAATCGTTATTCCTGAATTCATCAAATTGGGTGTAGATAGAGAAGATGCGTATAACTACTCTGCCATCGGTTGTATTGAAACAGCTGTTCCTGGCAAGTGGGGATATCGTTGCACAGGCATGAGCTTCCTGAATTTTACCCGTGTAATGTTAGCAACGCTGGAACAGGGCCGTGACTCAACGACAGGTAAAGTATTCCTGTCACATGATAAAGGATTGTCATTAGGCAATTTCACTGAATTCAGCGAAGTGATGACAGAGTGGGATCGTCAAATCCGTTATTACACGAAGAAATCAATCGAAATTGATACCGTAATCGACACAATGCTTGAAGAAAATGCACATGACATCGTGTGTTCAGCATTGATCGATGATTGTATTGAACGTGGCTTGACCGCGAAGCAGGGTGGAGCGAAATACGACTGGGTATCAGGTCTGCAAGTTGGTATCGCGAATACAGGTAATAGTTTAGCTGCTGTCCGTGACTTGGTGTTTGGCGGTAAAGTGTCTCAGCAAGAATTGGCAGCTAAACTGGACGATGACTTTGCCGGTGCTGATGGTGAAGCATTAAGACAAATCTTGCTAACTCGTGCGCCAAAATATGGCAATGATGATGACTCAGTCGATACATTATTGGCTCAGGCATACGATAGTTACATTGATGAAATCAAAAACTATCGTAATACCCGCTATGGTCGCGGTCCAATCGGTGGTGGCTATTACGCTGGCACATCATCAATTTCTGCTAACGTACCATTTGGTGCGGGCACAATGGCAACACCGGATGGACGTAAGGCTAAGACACCATTGGCGGAAGGTGCTAGTCCATCGTCAGGTACTGATAGCTTAGGTCCAACGGCTGTATTCAACTCAGTTGGTAAATTGCCTACTTGTCAAATCCTTGGTGGTGTTCTGCTGAATCAGAAATTGAATCCAAGCAGTTTAGAGCAGCCTCGTGATCGTCAGAAACTGATGTCACTTCTGCGGGCATTCTTTGAAATTCATAAAGGATGGCATGTACAGTACAACATTGTTTCACGCGACACATTAGTTGCTGCGAAGAAAGAACCAGCTCAATACCGTGACTTAGTTGTTCGTGTAGCCGGTTATTCTGCGTTCTTCACAGCACTGTCACCTGATACACAAGACGATATTATCGATAGAACAGAACATACTCTGTAGCAATAAATCATTAATACATCGTTTATAAGCTACAACCCCCTGTTCTTTGAATAGGGGGTTTATTTTTATACAATATGAACTTGAACATTTTTATCGGATAACCAGCGTAATGTTTCATTTGGCGCATTTTTATCTGTGATTACATGTCTAATAAGCGATGTTGGACCAATGCTCGCTGGATGAATAGTGCCAAATTTGCTGGAATCAGTCATAACGAATACCTCCTGTTTTTTATTCAGAATTGTATTTGCGATATCAGCACGCAACATATTTCGATTTGTGAATCCAGTTTGAATATCAAAACCATCCACACCTATAAATGCTTTGCTGAAATGAATATGCTCAATGCATAAACGGGTTAGTGGACCCACTAAACTTTCACTACTCGATTGATATTGCCCCCCTAATAATATAATTCCTGCATTAGAGGTTCGCAGCTGATGTGCTATGTATGAATTTGAGGTGATGATGGTGATGTCTGAGCGTTTAGCTAATAATTTTGCAAGCATAACATTTACGCTGCCACCTTCAATTAATACGCAGTCGTCTTGCTTGATAAGTGAATAGGCGTAATTAGCTATATCTTGCTTTATCTTGCTGTTAGTCCACTGGCGATGCTCAGGATTTTCACTATCGAGAGCGGCCGCTGCTCCGTGAACTCGCTTTAAGAAGGATTGCTGTTCAAGTTGAGTCAGATCTTGTCGAATGGTCACTTCAGATACACCCAGCTGATTAGATAAATCAGCGACACTAACCTTTCCTGCGCAATTGACTAATTCTAAAATAGCAGTCTGTCTTGCATTCATAATTGATAATCCAGCGATAATGTAGGTATGACTAGTTGTAGCTAATTGAAATTACCCTGACTATACAGAAACTCTAAGTCTAACCAAAGTCAGATAAATTCATTATTTAAACCTGACAATTTTGAAAGGGCTGCATTTGGCTTTGAAAACTATAATCTAGCATTAGTGGCATACAATCTCTTCAAAATGACAGCTTATATTATCACCTTTATATTGAAATAATGAAAAAAGCCGCTAGAGATTCTAGCGGCTTTTTATAATGGCTATTTAATATTTTGTCAGTTTATTAATTAGCTTTGATCCAATGGTCCATATCTGTTTTCAGGTTGTCAGATTTAGTTCCGAAAATAGCCTGCACACCAGAACCAGCAATCACAACACCAGCAGCGCCTAATGTTTTGAGTCTTGCTTGATCAACTTTCGCGATTTCTTTTACGGTAACACGCAGACGAGTAATACAAGCATCCAGATTAGTAATGTTGTCTTTACCACCGAAAGCATGAACTAAGTGACCAGCCATGTCTGAGGTATCAAATGCTTGATCATCAGCTGTTTCTGTTTCACGACCAGGCGTTTTCAGATCCAGCGCAACAATTGCAACACGGAATACTGTGTAGTAAATCACTGCGTAAATCAGACCGATAACTGGGAACATTAAACCTTTAGTGGATTGAGAGAACAGTACTAAGTAATCGATCAAACCATGAGAGAAAGTGGTGCCGTGTTTCATGCCTAAGACGATACAAACTACGAACGCAGAACCAGCTAATAATGCATGGATCACATACAACACTGGTGCAACGAACAAGAATGCAAATTCGATTGGTTCAGTAATACCGGTTAAGAATGAAGTCAGCGCTGCTGAAATCATAATACCACCGATTTTGGCACGATTTTCTGGTTTAGCGGTGTGCCACATAGCGATAGCAGCAGCTGGCAGACCATACATTTTGAACATATAACCACCGGCTAAGTTACCTGCTGTTGGGTCACCAGCAATGTAACGAGCGATCTCACCGTGGAATACCTGACCAGTAGAATTAGTATATTCACCTACTTCGAAGAAGAATGGTGCATTCCAGATGTGATGCAGACCTAACGGGATCAGTGAACGCTCAACGATACCGTAGATACCAAATGCCAGTGTTGGATTTTGATATGCAGCCCAATGAGAGAAGGCTTTAATTGCACCGCCAATTGGAGGCCAAATAAACGCCAGTACTACGCCCGCAACGATAGCTACAATACCAGTAGATAGCGGAACGAAGCGTTTCCCAGAGAAGAAACCTAAGTATTCTGGCAATTGAATACGATAGAAACGGTTGAACATGTATGCGGCAATACCGCCCGCGATAACACCACCCAGTACCCCAACGTTAGCTACTTTTTCTGCTTGTGCTGCAAAATCAGCCGCTGTTGGGTCTAGTCCTGCCAATAATGGAGCAACTACCGCTACTGTTTTGGTTAGGATGAAATAACCAACTGCTGCTGCAAGACCAGCAACACCATCGTTTTTAGTAAAACCAAGTGCAACACCGATTGCAAATAGTAGAGCCATATTACCAAATACGGCTCCACCGGCTTGTTCCATGATTGAGGAAAGAGTCCCTGGCAGAATGCTAAATTTAGCAGCACCCACCCCCAGTAAAATACCAGCTACCGGCAAAACCGATACAGGCAGCATTAGTGCCTTACCTACTTGCTGGAGATTTGCAAATAAACTTTTCATTACTAGCTCCTGAATATGTGTGTCCATTTTAAACAAAGGATTAAATTTATAATTATCTCCTTCTGCTTGGCGAGCTAACAATAAATGAATGCTGGAATAACTAAACAAGAATAAATAAGAAATTAAATACCGGTCACAAATAATTGCAGTATGGGATTTGTTATGCTTTTTAGGTAAAAAATTGTATCTGATGTAAGTAAGTGTAATAGTGTGATGATTGTTGGATTTAATATAAAAATATTATTTTTGTTTTTTTATTAACCTTTTGATTTATATGGAAAAAATAATATCAATAATTATAGTGTGTTTATTTTTTCATTTTTATTTGTTAGTCTGCAAGGTTATTTTTTTTGCGACTTGTTAGTCTTTCTTATTAAATAGCACTAATGTGTCAACAATAGCACTAATGTGTGTGCATAGCAATAATATGTCACGACTAGCATTTTGGTTAACGAAATGAAAAATAAAAATTATCCATTCCATTTTTATGGTTAATTAACCGGATGATATTTTTTTGATGACTAAGAAGTTGCTTTTGATGTTTTTAAGTTTTGTCAGTTAGTTATTTTGGCTTCATTTGCATAGGCTGAAATTCTTGCCAAACATTTTCATGTTTATTAAAAAAATCAGAAAATAAATATGATTTCTAAATGCCAAAGGAACTTATATCGGTATCTCAATGATGAGGTAATTTAAACGTTAATTATTCTCGGAGGGTTTCATTGGCTACTCATATGTTGTGTTTCCTATCGTATTTTTCTGGTAGGCAAAAAATACTGTCCAGTTTGTGTGGTACATCAAACTAATGGTAATTCTTTTATTCTTTTCATGCCTACAATTACGAGTATAAGAGTAAAAACTTCATCCGAAAGATGATGATGCTATGAACATGAGGAGATAAATATGACCCGATCCTTTACCTCAACCCCCCTCCCAGCTGATTACAAGAAAGATGTTATTGAGTTAAAAAAAGAACTGCGTGGAAGGATTGGTAACGTTGAGGCTTTGTTTGAGAAAGTTTGCCAGAAAATTGAAAAAGAAACGGCTGCTGCTCGTGAAGAAGAAAAAGTGAATGGTACAGCCTGGCCAGAGCTTGAGTGGAGTGATATAGCAGAAGGCCGTGTCACAGCTGAACAAATTGCTAAGATCAAGCGTCGCGGATGCTTAGTGATACGCCAAAATTTTTCTCACCAAGAAGCAAAAGGGTGGGATCAAAGCATATTAAATTATCTCGATATCAATGATTTTGATAAACAATATCGTGGTCCAGGAGATAATTTCTTTGGTAGTTTGGACGCTTCGAGACCTGAAATATATCCAATTTACTGGTCTCAAACGCAGATGCAAGCGCGTCAGAGTGAACGGATGGCGATAGTACAATCTTTTCTCAACCGATTATGGAAATACCAGACTAATGGTGTTCAATGGTTTGATCCTGATATTAGTATCATTTATCCCGATCGCATAAGACGACGCCCGCCAGGAACTAATTCCAAAGGTCTGGGGGCTCACACTGATTCTGGGGCTTTGGAGCGTTGGTTGTTACCCGCTTATCAAAAAGTTTTCAGTAAAATCTATGATAATCAATTTGATGAATATGACCCTTGGGATGCAGCATATCGTCCTGAAGTGAACGAATATACAGCTAGTAATACAACAAAATGTTCAATTTTTAGGACTTTTCAGGGGTGGACTGCATTGTCAGATATGACTGTTGGTCAGGGAGTATTACATGCAGTACCAATACCTGAAGCTATGGCTTATATTCTTCTACGACCACTTTTAAGCGATGTTCCTGAAGATGAATTATGTGGTGTAGCCCCGGGTAAAGTATTACCTATCTCTGAAAAATGGCATCCACACTTAATTCGAGCTTTATGTAGTATCCCATCTGTTAAGGCGGGTGATTCAGTGTGGTGGCATTGCGATGTCATTCATTCTGTCGCTCCTGTTGAAGATCAACAAGGCTGGGGTAACGTAATGTATATTCCTGCGGCACCACTTTGTGATAAGAATCTTGCTTATGCCAAAAGAGTTTATGAGGCATTAGAAACTGGTTCTTCACCAGCTGATTTTCCTAAAGAAGATTATGAAAAAGATTGGAAAGACAGATTTACAGTTGCCGACTTGAATCTGATCGGTCGCCGTAGTTTGGGTTTACTGTAAACACATCCCTTTTTAACAGTACACATGGATTTTCATGTGTACTGAGTTTCTAAATGAATTGAGCACAAATCTTATAGGAAAATGTGTGCTTAAATTCTTTAATTATTACTGCTAGATACTGATTTTAAAAATGGTAATGCTTGATTTATAGCTAATGTAATTCGTTTTTCCAAAGCGGGGCTGTTTACTTGATTATCTGCAAAATCAGCTTCAGTTCCATACACGCCTAATGGCAAAACTAATGCTTGTTTCATAACAAATAATGGGCGTAACAGATGGTCAATCACTAAACCATGCAATGAGCTGCCTCCTGTTGCCGCAAGTAATACAGGCACTCCAGAAAGAGCATCTTTTCCTAAAAAATCAACAAAGTGTTTAAATAATCCCGTATAACTGGCGCTATAAACGGGGCTTGCTGCGATGACCAAATCTGCATTTGTTATTTCATGAATATCATTTTGAATTTCAACTGGTAATTCACTGAATTGCATACATGAGCCAATGATCCTGCCGATTTGTGAAATTTCAACAATATGAGTTTTTATTTCTGTGTGCTTTCTAATATGCGCGAGTAATGTTTCACATAAAGCAAGTGTGCGGGATTGTTTGTGCAGACTACCGCAAAGAACTGCCACTTTTAAAACGGACATAAATTAGTATTCCTTATTAGTAGTATAAAACTCATGGTCACAGCAAGAGTTGAGCGCCTGCCGTGACCATGAGGTGGGTCATTCTATTTAGACTATATTTGCCGCATCTCGGGCAATGATCCATTCTTCATTGGTTGGAATAACCATTGCGACAGAGCTATCTTTTGCAGTGATGATGCCTTGTTTGCCAAATCGAGCAGTTAGATTAGCTTCCCGATCGATTTTAAAACCCAGTAATGACAAACGATTTAATGTTAATTCACGAATAGGAGCTGAGTTTTCACCAATTCCACCTGTGAATACAACTGCATCTAAATGACCATCTAATGCAGCTGTATAGCTAGCGATGTACTTAGCTAATCGGTAACAATAAATATCCATTGCTCGTTTAGTTTCTTCTTTTGTCTCATAGTTGTCTTCTACATATCGACAATCACTGGTTACTTCAGTTAATCCAAGCAAACCAGACTCTTTGGTCAATATTTGATGAATATCATCCAGACTCATACCTAGGGCATCATGCATATGAAATATGATTGCAGGATCGATATCTCCACAGCGTGTACCCATCACGAGACCTTCAAGTGGCGTTAACCCCATTGAGGTATCGACTGATTTACCGCCTTTGATAGCACATACAGAGCCACCATTACCAAGATGGCAATTGATGATATTCAAATCATCGATAGGTTTATTTAGTAACTCTGACGCTTTAAGGCTGATGTAATAATGGCTAGTGCCATGCATACCGTAACGACGGATAGCATTGTCTTTGTATAGTTTGTATGGCAATGCGTAGAGATATGCTTGTTCCGGCATGGTTTGATGAAAAGCAGTATCAAAAACCGCAACATTAGGTAAAGACGGAAATGCATGCTGAGCCGCTCGAATGCCGACTAAATGAGCTGGGTTATGCAGAGGTGCTAGTGTAGAGCATTCTTCAATGCCTTTGATTACATCTTCAGTAACTAGAGCTGATTGAGTGAACTTTTCTCCGCCGTGAACAACACGATGCCCAATAGCAATTAAGTCATGAGCTAATTCAGGATCACTTGGTAGGATCTGTTGCACTATATAATCTAGAGCTTCTTGGTGAGCCGCTCCCATGCCTAAATCAGCATTACCTTTCTCGCCATGAAGTTTCCACTTAATTCTGGCGTCATCAAGGTGCAGACATTCAGCTAATCCAGATAATTTTTCATCTCCTGAGACAGCATCAATAACTGCAAATTTCAAAGACGAACTTCCACAGTTAAGTACAAGAACTAACTTTTGATCCATTACCATTTTCCTAATCGTTGTCTCAGGTCTATGTGTGATTATTTTTATAATAGCGGCATGATCGCTTTCGTCTTTAGTTTATTTCTTTCGAATGAAGATTATTATGATCTGGATCATGCAAATGTGGTAACATTCGTTCTATATTCAATCTAGCAGTTTTATATCTATCAAAAATAAAGAACATGTGATTTAAGTTGTTGTTTTATAACAAAAAAATATTTTTTTGGTTTGGGTTCCTAGACCTTAAGGAGATATGATTCACATGAAATTTATAGGGATTTACTTAATTGTATTGTTCTGTTTGACGCCGTCATGGCCAACAAGCAGCCATTTTCTGATGTAAAATTAACATAGGCACTAATTATATTGGTCACTGCTAATATGAGTAATAACATTGAAAATATTCTCATTGAGTCAACCAATGAGACCTACAAAATTAATGCAGTTTTTTGCAACCAAGAGATAGCAGTTTCTTCTTCGCATGAAACCGATCTTGAGGGATGCCCTCGCTTAGAATTTATAATTAGTGGTTCGGCCGATATCAAATCAACCCGCGAAAGTGGCAGGTTACTTGCCCAATTACAAAGCGGTTCAGTTTTATTTACTCCCGCTGATATTCAATTTGATTTTCAGTTTAAGGAAAAAACGCTTTTACTTAGTATGGGTTTCTACAAGCAGCAAATTGTTATCAAGTTAATTGAGTGGGACGAGGGGCATTTAAATGTGCTCGAAAAAACAAACATTCTTCGACGCGGCCCTCGTGTTGGTGCCTTCATACTTCAATCATTACAAGAGGTTATGTGGCGACAAGAAGACACACAAACAGCAACATATTTAATTAAATCGTTATTAAGTTCGTCGCTATATTTGTTACAAAATCCAATGACCACTCTTCCTAGACGAAAGTCATTTTTTGAAGAGATCAGAAATTATATCGATGAAAATTTTGATAAAGATTTGACCAGAGACTCTGTGGCAAAAGAGTTTTTAATATCATCTACATATTTGTCTCATTTATTTCAAAAGGAGGCAGACCTAAGATTTAATGAGTATTTAAATTTTATTCGGTTAGAGAAGGCAAAATTCATGCTTAAAAAACATGATGTTAAGGTGAAAGATGTTTCTCGAAAATGTGGGTTTAATGATAGTAATTATTTCTGTCGGCTTTTCAAAGAAAAAACAGATAGATCCCCTTCAGAATACAGGGATCAATACTGTAGCAAACATAGTAATGTTTAAATTAACCATGCTGATTTAAAATCAAACCAACCTAGGTTGTTTAGTCTAATACCTTTGGCGTGCTCTGGGCCTTGTAGATGTAGCCAATGATGAAATAAAGGCTGGACCCAACCTGAAGTGACTACTTTATTCACTAATTGTTCTGAGGTCAGTTTTTCTCTTAACCAGTCATTCTGCCATACACTTAACACATCAAGATCACCACCTGATATCGTTCTGCGTAACAAAGGGGTGCCAAACAACCACGCTCCTATTCCCCAGAGTTCGGGAGCTGGAAAATTAACAGAACCAAGCCATAGATCAACATCGGCATTGCCGTATGCCCAGTTTGCATAATCCAATTCAATTATTGTCAGCTTTATCCCTTCAGCAGCTAAAACTTTTGCCATACCTTGGGCTAGCATACGGTATTCAGGTTGCTGTTCATAAAACGCTAATTTAATTTCAGCATCCATTCCTGAATTAGAAGGAAAAGGGGAGGTATTAGCACCTTGATTGATGGTGTGGAGCCAAACGGGAAGTACACTGCTGGCAGGAGACCAAAAACGCCGAATGGAATTTAGTAAATGAGGCTGTAGGGTATATGGATTCAATTTTTCCTGTAGCCATCTTCGTTGTTCAATTTCTTTCCACAGAGGAGAACGACTATCGCATACTAAGAAATACCCCCCTTGCTCTAAAACCATCTTTTCAGCAATTTCATTTTTTGATTTGACTAAATCAGCTGTTGTATTTGCCACAAAATTTACGCTAGAAATATCATCATTTATGGATGTGTCCGTCGTAGAGGCTATTGAGGATGAAACAGTAGTTTTAAGATCTCGATCTCCAGAACGAATATCGAGCATACTGATATGTTTCTCGCCGAGCTCAAGTTGTTGAGCTAGTTCTGGCCACATCAGAATATCCACTTCATCTAATAAAGCTCGCAAACCAAAATAGTGATCGAATGCTTCGAGTCTAAGGTGTAATGCGTCATTTGCTGTAATTTGATATGGTCCAGTTCCGATTGGGCGAGAAGCAAAATCGGGTCTATTTGCGTGATCCGCAGGTAAGATCATCGCAGCCGTATCAGCAAGCAACCATGGTAGTCTGCGATCTGCAACAGATAGTCGGATCACTACACTTCGAGCACCGCCTTCTGAGATGGCTTGAATATGTGAAAAGAACGGCAACTTTGAGCATCGGGTTAATGATTCGATGACATCATTAATTTGTAATTCTCTACCATCGTGAAATAACACTGCCGGACGTAAGAAAAATCGCCAATGTAACTGATCAATCATCTGCCAGTGATGGGCCAAATCACTTTCCACTTCACCTATTTCATCATTTATTCGCGTTAAGCCACTGAATACTTGTCGGACTAAATGCGCTTCAGATCTGCGCAATGGTGTACCAGGATATAGATTAGGCATGGGACGGTAGTAAGGTACACGCAAAACTTGCCTATTAGCTTGCATAGTATGACCAAGTTTTGCTCGAAGTAGTGGTGCAAGCAACTTAGTTTCTTGTTCTAGAAGCTGAAGTGCCTCAGCTAAATGTCCAGCTTCAAATAACTCATTTGCCTTATTATTTAATAGGTTGCTCTCATTTGTCAGCAAGTGAAGCTTTGCTTGTCGACCTCGGCCTGGATTGGAGTCCCATTTGATCCAACCAACTTCTTCCATCTGTATCAGCAAATTCCTCATATGTCGTCGAGTGCAGAATAAGTGATCAGCTAACGCCTGTAATGTAATAAAAACAGGTTCTTGACCATATAAATGCAAAAGCTTCAGATATTGCTGTTCAAGGCGGTGTGATGTCATAAAAGATGAACTTCAAAATAATCAAAAAAGGAATGTGTTTGGTTTAGCATATGACTCCATTATTAACAATGTATCTAATATGAAAATAGGAAGTGTGATACATCGTCGTTAGCAACCGGCAGAACGTTGGTTTTTTCTAGTAAATTGTAATTATATCATCGACATATATAAATTTGTTGGCTTTATACGCAAGAGGTTACTACCAAAATCTAAACTGAAAACGCCTATCAAATTTTCTACCAGCCAATTTCAGTAACCTATTTTAGTGTCATATCAGGAGGTTACTAGGTGTCAGTTAGACTAAAACACATATGCTATTAGTGACAGATAAAACATGAAATAAAAAAAGTAAAACTCATCAATTTTTTGTTACCAAGATTTAACACATTATTAACTCAACGGAAGGGAGTACGAAAAGTTAGCACTTACCTTCACTAGTAATAACCTCGACAAATGTAGTAACTGAGGAGAACAAAAATGACTAAAGCAAGCATTGATATGAGTATTTCTTTTTTCTCTTTATTAAAGAAGCAGCAGAATAAAAGTAAATGGATAAATGCTCAGCAAGTACTAACACAACTCGAAGATGTCATGCAATGGCATATAAATGAATTAGAAGATGATTTATATAAAATCCATTTTTAACGAAGAAAAAATACTTCACTTTAACAAAGTGAAAATGAATAAAGAAAATAGGTTTTTGATTAAGAAACTGTATCGGGGACGCATAGTGACCAGGTTGTTAGTGCTAGCGGTGCCGAAATATCACAGCTTACACAATGAATACCCAGTTGTTATCTGAATTAAAGGAAATTATATGTACCCGATTGTTGTATCTGATCTAGATGGCACTTTGTTAGGATCAAACCACAAAGTTTCATTCTTTACGAAAAAAACACTTTCTGAATTAGCTGAACGAGATGTTAAGTTTATTATGGCTAGTGGACGTCATTATATGGATGTAGATAAGATCCGCGAACATTTAGGTTTGGATATTTATCTCATTACATCAAATGGTGCACGTGTTCATGATCAAAATGGCACAGTAATCTTTAGACAAGATTTATCTATTGATGTGGTTGAAGATTTAATTAATATTGATGTTGATGATGATATCCATGTTAATATTTACCAGGATGACCGTTGGCTTGTAGCTAAAGAAAATCCTGATTTATTAGCATATCATCAAGATTCTGGATTTCATTACCAGATCTGTGATTTAAAAGAAGCTAACAAAACTAATACAAGTAAAGTATTTTTTACTGGTACTCCTGCAAAGTTACTCCGATTGGCTGAAGACTTAGATAAAAAATTTAAAAACAGAGCAAGTATTGTTTTTTCAGCTGTTGATAGCTTAGAAGTAATGGATAAAGGTGTATCAAAAGGTAATGCATTATCCCGTGTAGTAAATTTAACGGGATACAGTTTGCAAGATTGTATCGCTTTCGGCGATGGAATGAATGATGTGGAAATGCTTAGTTCTGTTGGTCGCGGTCTTGTCATGGATAATGCGCCAATGATGTTGAAACGAGCGTTGCCATTATTAGAGCGAGCTGATTCAAATGATCATGACGGTGTCGCTAATTATCTTCACCACTTTTATCAGCTTGATTATAAAGCACCATGGGTAAATTTTTTTTATAGATTTAATCCTAAAGCTGGACTGGATATTGCCAGCCTTTAATGACAAATCAAAACATTTATCATAGCGATAAAAACCGAGTGCATTGACTTTGCAGGAGTCCAAAATGAAAGCAAACAATAATAACGTTAATAACATACTGGAAATTAATATTCCTTTTAATCAACGTCCAAATAATGAACCATTGCGCGTATTATCTGAAGAGGAATTTAAATTCTTCAAAGAGAATGGCTATGTAGTTGCACGTAATGTATTACCAAAAGAATATATTGACCGTGCAGTTAATCTGATTTGGGAATTCGAAGAAAAAGATCCGAAGGACCCAAGTACTTGGTACAAAAAGCCTTTGGCCGAACACAAAATGCCTGAACTGATCAATTCAGGTATGGTTGAGCTGTATAACCACCAGTATTTCTGGGACAACCGTACTTACCAGAAAGTGTATGATGCGTTTGTTGATATTTGGGGTACTGAGCAACTGTGGACCAGCATCGACCGCTGTAACTTGAATTTTCCTGTTACAGAAGATTTCAAATTTGATGGTTTTATCCATTGGGATGCAGATAGTTCACTTGACCCAGCCCCAATCAATGTTCAAGGTATCTTGTATTTAAGCGACACTGATGAAGAAATGGGGGGGTTGGATGTGATCCCTGAGCTGTTCCGCGATTTACCTGAGTGGAAAAAAACACAGCCAGCCGATCGTGATCCATGGCATCCAGATTACACCGGGTATACCCGAACAAAAGTAACGCTGAAAGCAGGTGATTTACTTATTTTTAATGTACTGCAACCACATGGCTTGCGTCCTAACATTTCAGATAAGCCATGTTTGTCACAGTACATCTCTATGTTTCCTGCGCAGGAACAAAATAAAGGTCTGCGTGACTGGCGCGTGAAACAATGGAGTGAGCGTGTAGTTCCAGAAGGGATCGCATTCCCAGGAGACCCTCGTAATTGGGAACAAGAAAAATACTCTCGTGCTGAACTGACAACATTAGGTGAGAAGCTGCTGGGTTTAAAACAGTGGTAAGATAAAATAATAAATGAAGATTTCTGGCAAAGAGAGCGTGTGTTTACACTCTCTCTTTTTTATTTGAAACAAAAAAGCCAAGGCATAAGCCTTGGCGAAAAACCGTTTTACTCACTAGGTGATTTGATTAACTTCAAATCTTTTTATTATTAATCTTCCAAATTATGACTCTTCTTGAGAAATGCTAGCTGTATTTATTGTTGTTAACTTTTCATTTCTTGTTATAGAACCAAGGTCAAAGAAAAACTTATAAACTATACAGCCAAAACAAGTTCCTAATACAGGCGCAATCAATGGTACATAAACATAAGGGATGCTTCTTCCACCAGTAAATGCAATATTTCCCCATCCAGCTAAATAAGCAAATAATTTTGGACCAAAATCTCGTGCTGGATTCATAGCAAAACCAGTTAACGGCGCTGTAGCAGTCCCAATAACAGCGACAAGAATACCAATTAAGAGTGGATTTAATATGCCTCTGTTTGCACTATTTTTCTCATCGGTTAAAGATAAAATCAAACACATTAAAATTGATGTGATAATTAACTCTACAAAAAATGCCTGACCTGTACTTATCAATGGATTTGGATACGTGCTAAAAATTCCTGCCAATTTTAAGCTTTCAATGCTGCCGCGTACTATTCCGTGTTTTAATTCATAATCAATAAATAAGTTTTGATATAAAAGATAGGATAATGCGGTACCAGAAAAAGCCCCCATTGTTTGTGAAAATATGAATGGGAACACTTTTTTTACATCAAATCCTGCAAATATAGAAAGTGCAATAGTGATGGCTGGATTTAAATGTGCGCCTGATATGCCCGCTGTAAGATATACAGCTAATGTAATGCTTAACCCCCAAACGGCGGCAATTTCCCATAAACTTAATGGTACACCACAAATAACAGCTACCATTAAGCAACTAACACCTAAAAATATGAATAGTCCCGTTCCGAAAAATTCACTAAAGCATTGGTGTTTTAATGATATAGATGTACTCATAATTGGTCCCTTTCTGACTTTAAAATCAGAATAATTAAAATATAAATTATTTCAGAACGATGGATTATTCTTTAGGCGGGATATTTCCGACCGCCAGCTCAACAAATATGACGGTCGGAAATATTTTTTTAAATTACGTCTAAAACAGTTGTATCTTTACCGTAAACACCTTCCCAATCACGTACAAATCCAGCAACACCAGAATCAGTTAATGGATGTAGGATCAATTGTTCAAATACATCAGGCGAAATAGTAACTGATTGTGCACCAACCATTGATACGTCGTGTACTTGCTGAACATTTTTGAATGATGCTGCCAGCACTTTAGCTTTTAAATTATGTTTCTGAAGTAGTGTAACAATATCAGAAACTACTTTGACACCATCAGCACAGATGTTATCTAAACGGTTTACATATGGAGCCAAAAATTCAGCACCAGCAACTGCTGCCATTAATGCCTGCTGAGGAGACAATATTGCAGTAGCTGTTATGCGAAGGTCATTGCTTTTGGAGATGACCTTCATTGCTTTTATACCCTGAGCTGTTGCTGGGATTTTTACTACAAAATTGCTGCCAACCAATTCTTGCAAACGATATGCTTCTGCGATCATGGTTGTTGCATCTTTTCCCATTACTTGGGCATGTAGCATGATGTCATCACCGATAACATTTTTTATGCCTTTCAAGATTTCTGCCAGAGGTTTATTTTCTTTAGCAACAATACTTGGGTTTGTAGTAACACCAGAAATTGGATATAAATCAATGCAACGAGCAATGTCTTTGATGTTTGCAGTATCCAGCATGTAGATCATGATATATTACCTCTTAAAAAATATAATTCATGCGTCAATAAATTAAGCACTAATTTCATAATAATTGTAGTACATACAATTTTATGTGTGATAAATATTAAAAACCATTGCCTTTCTTACAGTGGGAACATTCTTTTTATTTGTACCACTGAACGTGTTTTTTAATATTGTCTTTATTCTCTATCTTTACGTTTTTTTGTATATAAATACCTTCACTAACGACTGGATTAAGAAAACTTTTGTTTATTCCATAAGTGTCACTAGTTATTATCTCAGCAAGCCCAAATCCAATTTTTGGCACTAAAACCATAATCAAAGATATGTTGACTATAAAAGGTAATGCATCAGCAAAACCAGTTAATATCTGACTTCCAATGGCTTTAGTGCTTTGATTGATTACCAACGCATTCATATATGTGTTTCCTGTGTTGGTGCTCATTCAATTTGAGCGTTTGAATGTCTATGGAGTAACTATAAATGAAAACAAAAATAAATGGGAGAAGACAGATGTGAGCTTTACTGGAGATTTGTGTTAAATGTTTTTCTGACAAAAAAAAGCTTCTGTGCTTTCTGTATCCATATGATAAATAAGTAATAATTATGTTTTTGTTGGGTGGTTTTAGTGCAGTTAACATTTGTCCAGTAATTGACATTATTGTCCGATTGAAATGTTTACCTTTAATCATTAATTTGTTCGCAAGCTTTGTTGTTCACAATTATTCCAAATTGCGGAATCGAACGTTCCTTTATTAAATGAAGGAATAAGTTTTCATTATCATGCAAAAATAAGGATTTATTATGGATAAGATCATTCAATCTCCAGGTAAGTATATTCAAGGTGCTGGTGTTATTGCTCGCGTTGGCCAATATGCTGCGCCATTCGCGAAAAAATTATTAGTTATTTCTGATGCATTCGTTCTTGGCTTGATTGAAGGAAAATTAACTTCAAGCTTTAAAGAAAGTGAAACAGATTTTGTTATTGAAAAATTTCAAGGTGAATGTAGCCGTAATGAAGTGAATCGCCTGATCACCATCCTACAAAATGCAGACTGTGACGGGGTTGTTGGCGTTGGTGGAGGTAAGACTCTTGATACTGCTAAAGCCGTTGCTTATTACGCCAAAGTACCCGTTATCATTGCACCAACTATCGCATCTACCGATGCACCATGCAGTGCATTGTCGGTTATCTATACCGATACCGGTGAATTTGAATCTTATTTGATCCTGCCTTGTAACCCGAATGTGGTTTTAGTTGATACCGAAATTGTCGCGGGTGCGCCAGTGCGTTTGTTGGCTGCTGGTATCGGCGACGCGATGGCAACCTATTTCGAAGCTCGCGCTTGTTATCAAAGCCGTGCCACTACGATGGCTGGCGGCGAATCTACTGAGGCTGCAATGAGCTTGGCTCGTCTTTGCTTCGACACTTTGCTAGCTGAAGGTCATAAAGCGATGTTGGCTGTTCAGAAAAAAGTGGTTACTGAAGCGGTTGAACGTGTCATTGAAGCTAACACCTATCTCAGTGGTGTCGGTTTTGAAAGCGGTGGTTTGGCTGCGGCACACGCAATTCACAACGGCCTGACAGTCATCCCTGATGCACATCATTTCTACCACGGTGAAAAAGTGGCATTCGGTACATTAGTCCAATTGATCCTGGAAAATGCACCTAAAGCTGAATTAGATACCGTGTGTGCGTTGTGTACCCGAGTCGGTTTGCCAATTACGTTAGCTCAGCTAGATATCAAAGAAGGTATCGAAGATAAATTGCGTGCAGCTGCCGAAGCGGCATGTGCAGAAGGCGAAACTATTCACGCTATGCCATTTAAAGTTACCGCCACTAAAGTCTATGCCGCAATGATTGCTGCTGACCAATATGGCCAGGATTTTATTAAAAACGCTAAGTAATACTAATTAGCTAATTCTAGTTAATTAAATTCTATATCAATTAGGAATAAACCCGGCAGGACGCTGAGGTTTATTCCTACCTGAGAGTCGTAAGATCTGTTCATAGGGAGAACGATGTGGCTAACGTACTTTGGTACAACGAACTCAACATGCATGATGTTGAACGCGTGGGTGGCAAAAATGCTTCCCTGGGTGAAATGATCACTAATTTGACCTCATTAGGTGTGTCCGTACCTAATGGATTTGCGACTACCGCTCAAGCTTTTAATGATTTTCTGGAATACAACGATATACACCGGAAAATCTACCAACTGGTTGGGCGTATTGATGTAGAAGATGTTAATGCGTTAGCTAATGCGGGTAAGCAGATCCGCAATTGGATTGTTGAAAGTCCATTTCAGCCAGAATTAGAAGCCGATATTCATAAAGCGTATGCCGAACTTGCCGATGGCCAGAAAGATGCGTCTTTTGCGGTTCGTTCTTCAGCAACAGCAGAAGATATGCCCGATGCTTCCTTTGCTGGTCAGCAGGAAACCTACCTGAACGTGCAAGGTATCGATGCCATTATGATTGCGGTGAAGCATGTCTTTGCCTCACTGTTTAATGATCGCGCTATTTCCTATCGTGCACACCAAGGCTATGACCATGAAGGTGTGTCTATCTCTGCCGGTGTACAGCGCATGGTTCGCTCCGACCTGGCTTCCTCTGGCGTGATGTTTACCTTAGATACAGAGTCGGGTTTCGACCAGGTGGTTTTCATTACCTCCGCCTATGGTTTAGGTGAAATGGTTGTCCAGGGAGCCGTCAATCCTGACGAATTTTATGTCCATAAACCAACCTTACAAAATGGCAAGCCAGCTATTGTTCGTAGAACTATCGGCTCGAAAAAGATCCGCATGGTGTATGCCAACAGCCAGGAACACGGTAAGCAGGTAGAAATTGAAGATGTACCTGCGGAATTGGCTAACAAATTCTCAATTTCAGACAGCGAAATTCAACAATTAGCTCATCAAGCGCTGTTAATTGAAGAACATTACGGTCGTCCAATGGACATTGAATGGGCCAAAGATGGTCATACTGGCAAATTGTATATTGTCCAAGCGCGTCCAGAAACCGTTCGCTCTAATGAGCAAACAATGGAGCGTTTCCAGTTAAATTCCAGAGGTGACGTACTGATCGAAGGACGTGCAATTGGTCAACGGATCGGTGCTGGCCCTGTAAAAATTATCAATAGCATCAGCCAGATGGATCAAGTCCAACCCGGTGATGTTCTTGTCACGGATATGACGGATCCTGATTGGGAACCTATCATGAAACGTGCTGCTGCCATTGTGACTAACCGTGGCGGAAGAACCTGCCATGCTGCAATCATTGCACGTGAGTTAGGTATTCCCGCTGTTGTCGGTTGTGGTAATGCCACTGATGTTTTGACCGAAGGCCAAAATGTGACGGTCTCTTGTGCAGAAGGTGATACCGGTTATGTATACCGTGACTTGCAGGATTTCACTGTACGCAAGTTGCAAGTAGATGCCATGCCAGTACTGCCTTTAAAAATCATGATGAATATCGGCAATCCTGATCGTGCATTCGATTTTGCTCGTCTACCTAATGATGGCGTTGGTCTGGCTCGTTTGGAATTCATCATCAATCGCATGATTGGTGTACATCCTAAAGCGTTGCTTGAGTTTGATCAGCTTGACGAAGATCTTCAATTGGAAATTCGTGATCGGATGGTGGGATACGATGATCCGATCGAGTTTTACATCAGCAAATTAGCTGAAGGTATTTCTACCTTAGCGGCAGCGTTCTGGCCAAAACGCGTCATTGTTCGTTTGTCTGATTTCAAATCAAATGAATATGCGAATTTGGTTGGGGGTGAACATTATGAACCGCACGAAGAGAACCCAATGCTGGGATTCCGTGGTGCTGGTCGTTATGTATCACCTGATTTCCATGAATGTTTTGCGCTGGAATGTGAGGCGGTCAAACGGGTCAGAAATGGTATGGGTCTCACCAATATCGAATTGATGGTGCCATTCGTTCGAACTGTCGCACAGGCAGAAGCCGTGGTCAGCCAGTTAGAGCGTGAAGGCTTAAAACGCGGAGAGAATGGTCTCAAGATCATCATGATGTGTGAGATCCCATCCAATGCATTATTGGCAGATCAATTCCTGGCTCATTTCGATGGATTCTCCATCGGCTCAAATGATATGACCCAGCTGACACTTGGTTTAGATCGTGACTCTGGTTTGGTGTCTGAGCTATTTGATGAACGTAATGATGCGGTAAAAGCATTACTTTCTATGGCCATTAAAGCAGCTAAAGCACAAGGCAAATATGTCGGGATCTGTGGTCAGGGTCCTTCAGACCATCCAGATTTTGCTGACTGGTTGCGTAAAGAAGGGATCGACAGTTTATCGCTGAACCCAGATACCGTCGTACAAACCTGGATGTGGCTTGCAGATCAACCTGCAAATTAATTTGAGCTGTAGCCCGTCATTTATGGCGGGCTATCTCAATCAGTGATCGCGGAGCAAAATATGCAAACAGGCATGCCGGTATACGATTTCATTATTGAAAAACAAGCCGATTTCCCTCACGCAACGGGGGATTTAAGTTCGCTGTTAACTGCTATTCAACATGCAGCTAAAGTGATTAGTTGGCAGGTCAATCAGGCGGGCTTAAGTAATATCATTGGTGTAACGGGTATTTCTAATATCCAAGGTGAAGCGCAGCAAAAATTAGATTTGTTTGCGAATGATCGGTTTAAACAATCATTGGCGGCTTGCGGTGAAGTTTGTGGCATGGCGTCGGAAGAAGATGATGACTATGTTGCTTTTGAACCGGTTAACGGCAAAACAGCAAAATATGTTGTGTTGATTGACCCACTGGATGGCTCTTCAAATATTGATGTGGGCGTTTCTGTCGGCACGTTGTTTTCGATTTACCACCGGGTTTCGCCAATTGGCACTGAAGTAACCAGAGCTGATTTTTTACAACCAGGTCGTCATCAGGTCGCTGCGGGCTACATTATATATGGTTCTTCTACCATGTTGGTTTACTCGACCGGACAAGGCGTGAATGGATTTACACTTGATCCCTCGATTGGCTGTTTTCTTTTATCTTACCCCGATATCTCAATACCAAAGCAGGGTCATACCTACTCAGTAAATGAAGGGAACTACCTCAAGTTTCCAACTGGGGTTAAGCAATATCTGAAGTTCTGCCAAGCGATCGATGAAAAGGATAATCGTCCATACACTTCGCGCTATATCGGTTCATTGGTTGCTGATTTTCATCGCAATATGTTGAAAGGCGGGATCTTCCTATATCCATCAGGAACTAATGCGCCTAGTGGAAAATTACGATTACTTTATGAGTGTAATCCACTGGCTTTTATAGTCGAACAGGCCGGTGGAAAAGCAATAAATGGCCATCATCGTATTCTTGATTTGACTCCAATGGAATTACATCAAAGAACACCGTTTTATATTGGATCTGCCAATATGGTAGATAAATTAGACCAGTTTTTAATAGCTTTCTCTTCGTAAACTCAGGGCGAAGTGATTGCGTCGTTTTCCACCGTATCGGCCTCTAAGTAGGTACGGTGGCTTTTTCTATTTTTGTCGTTGAAGATTCATTGTTTCCATTAGTCTGGCTGTTATTTCTTCAACTGAGCAATTAGTCGTATTTAAATAGGGTATTTGGAGCTTTCTATAAAGGGCTTCTACTTCGGAAACTTCCATTCGGCATTGTCTTAAAGAGGCATAATGACTATTTCCTCTTCGTTCCTGTCGGATTGTAGATAATCTTTCTGGATCAATAGTTAAGCCAAATAATTTATTTTTATACGGTAAAATGGCAGGTGGTATTTTTAAATTATTCATATCATCAGAGACAAAAGGATAATTTACAGTATATACACCAAACTGAAGTGCCAAATATAAGCTTGTTGGTGTTTTACCCGCACGAGACACACCCAATAAAATCACTTGGGCTAATTCCAAATTCCGTAAAGAAATACCATCATCATGGGCTAATGTGTAATCGATAGCTGCAATGCGAGCATCATATTTGATCATACTATTTTCGGTTAAGCCATAGGGTCTTCGTTGAGCAGATGAAGCTGGATTTATATTCAATTCCTGTTGTAAAGGTGCAATTAATGATTGGACAACATCCAAACAGAACCCTTGGCTATTATTAATTAAATCTCTTATTTCTAGAGAAACTATTGAATAAAATACAATTGGTTTGGTTCCCGTTTGAGTATATGAATCATCAATTTTTTTGCAAACATCCATTGCTTTCGAATAGTTATCAACAAACGGAATTGTGTGAAATTCTGGTTCAAAAGGAAACTGTGCGAGAACAGCATGCCCAAGAGCTTCTGCTGTGATAGCTGTGCCGTCAGAAATGTAAAAAACTATTCTTTTCATGGTTCAGATAAATCCTTTATTAACAAGGCTATATGTCAGTATGTGTATGAAATTTGAACTATAATTAAATGGAAAAATTGTTCGTATTTTAGTAGTTAAACTATACAAAAATTAACCAGTAATAAGTTGATTCTGATCAATTATTTCTTTGAACGAAAGTGATTAAATGAAATCGAAAGTTGACTGGTGGGTGAGCTATGATCTTCAACATACAGCGTTATGCTACGCATGATGGACCAGGCATCAGAACGGTCGTGTTTTTGAAAGGCTGTTCATTGAGTTGTACTTGGTGTCAGAATCCTGAAAGTCGTTCTCGTACCATTGACATGCTATATGACGAACGTCTCTGCCTTAAAGGATGTTTGCGTTGTACTCATGTTGCTAGTGGATTTAAACGTCCAGATCCTACAGTCGCTATTGAAATTGATAGAAAAATATTAACAGAACAAGAAATGAGAGATGCGGCTGATGTATGTCCAAGTGGTGCTATATCGATATGTGGTGAACAAAGCAACACTGACAAAATAATGGCTGAAGTATTAAAAGATAAAGCATTTTATTCAAACAGCGGTGGTGGGATGACCATTTCCGGTGGTGAACCATTTATGCAACATAATTTAGCCTATGCATTATTTCACCGAGCTAAAAAAGAACATATTCATACAGCAGTAGAAAGCTGCCTACATGTACCTTGGCCATATATTGAACCTTCAGTTGACTCAATTGATTTGTGGTTGGTTGATTTAAAACATGTAGATGAAGAAATATTTCAAAAATGGACTAATGGGCAGTTGTCATTAATTAACAAGAACTTGGAAAAATTAGGCGAACATAACGCAAATATTATCTTTCGAGTTCCTATTATTACTGGTTTTAATGATAACGAAGAAACCATTAAGGCTATTATTAAAAAAGCAGCTGATCATTACTCAAAATATGGCGGCAGTGGCGAAATTCATTTTCTGCCGTATCACACTTACGGCGTACACAAATACCATTTGCTCGGGATCATCTATGACGGTTCCAAGCAACCATTAGATAGGCCAGAGTTATTGGCCTTTGCAGAACAAGAAGCTAAGGCTCTAGGTCTTACTGCAATACTGAGGGGGTAATATGACAGAACTTAATTTAACCACACTGACTGATCGTATTCGCAATCATAAGCGTCGTTTAGTCGATATAGTTTCTCCGCCAGTCTGTACTGAACGTGCATTGCATTACACCGAAGCTTATAAAGCCAACATGGATAAGCCTGTGGTTTTACGTCGAGCAATCGCGCTGGCTCATCATTTAGAAAAACGCACGATTTGGATTGATAACGATGAATTGATCATCGGTAACCAAGCTGCTTATTTACGCTCTGCACCTATCTTTCCTGAATACACCATGGATTGGGTTGTTAAAGAAATCAACGAATTAGCTGATCGTCCTGGCGCGGGTTTTAGTGTTGCAGAGAAAGATAAAAAAATCATTCATGAAATTGCACCATTCTGGGAAGGCCAAACAGTTCGTGATCGTTGTTATGCGCTGTTTACGGACGATCAACGGGCTTTACTTGATTCCGGTATCATAAAAGCCGAAGGTAATATGAATGCAGGTGATGCTCATATGGCCGTCGATTATGAATTGATGCTGAAAGTGGGTATCTCGGGTCTTCGGGAAAAAGTAGCAGAACGCCGTAGCCGTATTGATCTGGCCGTATGGTCTGATCTGCAACGTGACCAATTCCTTAAAGCTGTCGATCTTTCATTCGCAGCACTGACTGATCATATTCGTCGTTATGCCGATCTAGCTAAAAAAATGGCGTCAGAAGAAAAACGGACTGAACGTCGAGATGAACTGCTGGCAATGGCAGAAAATTGTGAGCTGATTGCAGAGCAGCCACCTAAAACTTTCTGGCAAGCTCTGCAATTGTGCTTCTTTGTACAGTTGTTCCTGCAAATTGAATCAAATGGCCATTCAGTCTCTTTCGGTCGTATGGATCAGTACTTATATCCTTTCTACCATCGTGATGTTGAGTTGGAAGAGTCTTTGACTCGTGAACAAGCGATCGAATTGTTCCACAGCTGCTGGCTAAAACTGCTTGAAGTGAACAAGATCCGTTCTGGTTTACATTCTAAATCTTCTGCTGGTAGCCCGATGTATCAGAATGTCACCATCGGTGGTCAGAAATTGGTTAATGGCGCACCTGTTGATGCCGTCAACTCACTTTCTTACGCAATTCTGGAATCTTGTGGTCGCTTGCGTTCTACACAACCAAACTTAAGTGTTCGTTATCATGCTGGTTTGACGAATGACTTCCTGGAAGCTTGTATGGCTGTGATCCGCTGTGGTTTCGGCATGCCTGCATTCAATAATGACGAAATCGTTATTCCAGAATTCCTCAAACTGGGTGTAGAAAAAGAAGATGCGTACAACTACTCTGCGATCGGTTGTATCGAGACTGCTGTTCCTGGTAAATGGGGCTACCGTTGTACCGGTATGAGCTTCTTGAACTTCACCCGCGTGATGTTGGCTGCACTGGAACAAGGTAAGGATTCAACAACCGGTAAGGTTTTCCTACCCCAGGAAAAAGGTTTGTCATTAGGCAACTTCAACAACTTTGATGAAGTAATGGCAGCGTGGGATAGACAGATCCGCTACTACACTCGTAAATCGATTGAAATCGACTGCGTTATTGACACCATGTTGGAAGAAAACGCGCACGACATCATTTGTTCTGCACTGATTGATGATTGTATTGAGCGTGGTTTGACTGCTAAACAAGGTGGCGCGAAATACGATTGGGTTTCTGGTTTGCAGGTTGGTATTGCAAACACAGGTAACAGTTTGGCTGCTGTGCGTGATCTGGTATTCGGCGGTAAAATATCCCAGCAGGAACTGGCTGCGAAACTGGCTGACGATTTTGCTGGCGAAGAAGGTGAAGCATTACGTCAAATCTTGCTAACTCGTGCTGCTAAGTTTGGTAACGATGATGATTCTGTAGATACTCTGTTGGCGACAGCTTATCAGTGCTACATCGATGAGATCCGCAGCTACAAAAATACCCGCTTTGGTCGTGGTCCAATCGGTGGCGGTTACTATGCTGGTACATCATCTATTTCTGCAAATGTACCATTTGGTGCTGGCACCATGGCTACTCCTGATGGCCGTAAAGCGAAAACTCCACTTGCTGAAGGCGCAAGCCCATCGTCAGGTACTGATAGCCATGGTCCAACCGCAGTATTTAATTCAATCGGTAAATTGCCAACATCCTCTATTTTGGGTGGGGTGCTGCTGAACCAGAAACTGAACCCAAGTAGTTTAGAACAACCACGCGACCGTCAGAAACTGATGTCATTACTGCGCACCTTCTTCGAAGTACATAAAGGTTGGCATGTTCAGTACAACATTGTGTCTCGTGATACGTTGCTGGCAGCAAAAGAACATCCTGATCAATATCGAGATCTTGTGGTACGTGTTGCAGGTTACTCTGCATTCTTTACTGCACTGTCTCCAGATACTCAGGACGATATCATTGCTCGTACTGAACATACGCTGAACTAAATTGTATAGAGTTTAAGTCATTCGTATAAATAACCCCCGCATTAGCGGGGGTTATAAAGTATTAACATATAAAAATAAATTTAAATAACACCATTGAATTGCTCATTTTTCATATATTAAGAGAATTAATATGATCAAGTTTGGGATCATCGGAACTAATATTATCACTGAAGCATTATTGTCGGCCGCCACACATGTGGATGGTTTTCAGTTGACATCAGTTTATTCAAGATCGCTTGATAAAGCTAAATTATTTTCAGAGAAATATGGTGCTGAATATATATTTGATGATCTCGAAGTAATGGCAAAGTCTCCACATATTGATGCAGTATATATTGCTAGTCCTAACTCGTTGCACTGCGAACAAGCTTGTTTGTTTTTAAAAAATGGTAAACATGTTTTATGCGAAAAACCCATTTGCTCAAATCTTTCTGAAGCTGAACAAATGGTACAGACTGCCATGGAGCATGACGTACTGCTAATGGAGGCAATGAAAACATGTACATTGCCTAATTATCTATCCATTAAGAAACATATTAATAAGATTGGTAAAATAAGACATATATCGAGCCATTATTGCCAATACTCCTCTCGTTATGACCGTTTTAAAACGGGTGAGGTCATGAATGCATTCAAGCCAGAATTATCTAATGGCGCGTTGATGGATATGGGCGGAAATGCTCTTTATCCAATAATTGATTTATTTGGTTTACCTTCGAATGTAAAAGCAAGTGCAGTCATGTTAAGCAGTGGGGTTGATGGCGTAGGTACAGCATTGTTGGAATATAATGACTTGATCGCATCAGTTTCTTATTCAAAAATAAGTAATATGAAAATACCATCTGAGATACAGGGTGAAGATGGTTCTATAATAATAGATCATATATCTCAATTAAATTCCGTTAAGATAATTTACCGAGATGGTAAAGAGGAAGATATAACCGTTCCTCAATCTTCAGAGCCTATGATTTATGAGCTGAAAGAGTTTATTTCTACGATCAAATTAGGAAAGCTTGAATCTAGTTTAAATAGTTATTCGTTGATGTTGCATGTTGCAGATGCAATGCAATTCATCCGAAAGCAAGTTGGTTTGGTTTTTCCAGCAGATAAATAATGTTGAGAATAGAAATAATGAATAAAGCTCTTTTATCTTATGCAAAAGAAACGTTAGAAATTGAAATCAAAGAAGCGCAGCGTCTTCTTGACAGAATAGATGATAATTTTCTCTCAGCATGTCATTTGTTGTTGAATTGTAAAGGTAAAACCGTTGTATCCGGGATCGGCAAATCGGGACATATTGGAAAGAAAATTGCGGCATCGCTAGCAAGCACTGGGACTCCGGCTTTTTTTGTTCATCCTGCGGAAGCATTACATGGTGATCTTGGGATGATCGGACCTGAGGATGTGCTGATTTTTATTTCTTATTCTGGAAAAGCTAAAGAACTAGATTTCATATTGCCTTTGCTAAAAGAAAATAAGACAGCGCTAATTGCTATGACTGGAGATAAAAAATCACCATTAGCTAAAGCAGCGCAATGTGTATTGGATATCAGTGTTGAAAGAGAAGCTTGTCCAATCGGTGTTGCACCGACATCAAGTACTGTAAACACACTGATGATGGGTGATGCTTTAGCTATAGCTTTAATGCGTCAAAGAGGGTTTGGTGCAGAAGATTTTGCTCGTTCACACCCAGGGGGGAGTTTAGGTGCACGCCTTCTTTATCGGGTAAGTGATGTGATGCAGACCGGTGAAATGTTACCTGCTGTTGATGTTAGCAGCAGAGTTATGGATGCCATGTTGGAATTAAGCCGAACTGGGTTAGGTCTTGTCGCCGTGTGTGATCCTCAAAAGCGTGTTGTTGGGGTTTTCACTGATGGAGACCTTCGGCGTTGGCTGGTGAAAGCGAATTGTTTAACAGATTTAATTGAACTGGCTATGACGAAACCAGGATATCGGCTTCCATCTCACTGGCGCGCTAGTGATGCTCTACAAGCTTTACACTCGCATCAGATCAGTGCAGCTCCTGTTGTCGATAGCGATGGCTTCTTAGTTGGTGCCTTAAATTTACATCGTTTACATGATGCTGGTATCTCATGAGCCTTATTTCCAAATGTAGTTATTGGTTTTAATGTATTAAGAAAAAGGAGTAAGACTGATGGATTATTCACATTTGACAGAGATTGTAGGTGAACGGTTATTTAAAGAGTGTTTACAACGCTCTGGACTAAATTTTCCAAATGTAATACTTGATGAATGGGTTTTGATGAAAGGAAGAAAAATTTTGGCCCAGATTAAAAAAGATAGTTCTGGTTGTACAAAGTTTTATTTTTCAGCTTCATTGTTGGTAAAAAGCTACGCATAAATTATTCACTATCTAAAGAATAAAAATCCCCAGAGGGTATGAAATAGTTCAGGGGTGGACGGAGCACATATCCTTTGGGGATCCATCAATATATTGGATTTATTATGTAGTTGGTCGGATGTGGGTAATTATAAATTATTGGATCTTTATGACTCAAATGGAGATTTACACGCTTACACTGATGATCAAGGAATAATTCATGATTCTTCAGGTACGCCGATAGCTTATTTCTCAAAAGAGTTGATTTATACTTTTTCAGGTTTTCATATAGGTTCAATCGATGGTGGAATAGTAAGAGATTTAAATGGAGATATTTTCCTCTTTACTGGAGATTTCTTTTTAAAACATCAAGAATTAAAAAGCATAATGAGACCAATTTCATTGTTCAAGAAATTCAACCCTATGAAAGGGGTGATAAAGTGAATTATGTTTATAATAAGATATTGAATACTTATTTTTGGTGATGATTTTTGTGGGTTAGAGTTTTCATTGTATTAAGAGCTCTGTTTTGACTATGTATTTTCAGCTCAATATTAAGTTTCAATTATTACACCCACATTAAAATGGTAAATAAAAAATCATCTATGATAGTGATTGCGCATGGGGTTGTTAGGTAATTTAATTTTTAGCATATCCTGTTCATAATAAGTGCTATATCTCAACAACATATATCTCCATTTATATATGGAAAGACTGATAAGGTTGACACCATGTCACGAATATGTGACTTACATCATCATGATAAACGGCTAAATGAGTTTGTTTTTTTAAAAGTGCATATTAATCATGTGGTTGCGCTGATTTAATGGTGTTTGTAATGTATTGACATTAGGCTTGCTCTAATGTGTAAAGTGAGTATGTGCCAATTGATATGTTATGTAATTTAAAGACAATAATTTAACTGTAAAATGTTAACCTATTTTTTATTGAATTTTAGGATGGACAGCTTATCGGTTATTTAATAAAGGATTTAAATGTAATAATGTTTACTATCAAAGAATTCGAATCTATTACAAATATTTCAGCTCATAATCTTCGTTACTTCGACAAAATTGGGCTTTTATCCCCACAACGAGGTAATAATGGATATCGGATGTATAGCCATTCACAAATTGAAATTGCGCACATGATAGTCGTTTTACAAAAAGCTAAAGTTCCTAATTCTGAAATAAAAATAATATTTAATAACTATACCTCAAAAGAAACAATCTCTGTTTTGATGGAATCAAAAAACAATCTACTTTCTTATATAGCTGAACTAACTTCTGCTTATGAATTGTTAAGTTCGCATGTTTGTGATTTGGAAAAAATAGCATCTATAAAAAACATGCTGGATAAGCCATTTATTGAAGATAGAGATGATTTTATCGTAGGTAAATTCACATTGGATACAGATAATATTCTTGATTTTTTTGAAGTTCCAGCTTCTTTTTCTAATAGTCATTCTTGGTATTTGATGCATAACTATGGTTTTATTTTAAATAAGTGTGAAGTAAGAAAGGATAGCTATCCGCTTGTTTCCATGTATTGTGATGAGCCAATGACAATTAAAAAATTCCCATATGCCATTCAATCAGGTCGATACATGAGTGCTTATTGCAGGGGAAGTCTTGAAAGAAATGTGAATGTATATCAATTGATGCATACGGCTAAGGAATGTGGTTACAAACTGTTGGATAATATTCTTATAGAAAATGTAAGCGGTCCGGCAATAGAATCTAAAAAAAGTGATTATATTATTAAAATAATGGTTCCTGTGGTATGCAATTAAGATGTTTGCATATATTTATCTAATAACAAGGTGGGCTAAATGAAAAAACGAAGTCTTTCCAAATTAAAATTATTAGCTGTGACTTGTAGTGTTCTGTCAGCTCAATATGTTTTGGCTGAAGGTACTACAGTTGCAGTAGCAAAGAATCAATCGATTGATGCAGTGATTGCACCAGTTACATCTTGTGATGGGCTTAAAAACGTAGATCTTACTTCAATTGGTGGAATTGGGAGCAAAATTACCTCAGCAGAGGAGTCTCTGATTGCAGGTAAAAAAGTTTGTACTGTCGATGGTGTATTAGCTCCAACAATTGGATTTAAGGTTAAATTACCAGTCAATGACTGGCATGCAAAATATCTTCAGATCGGGTGTGGCGGACTGTGTGGAAGCATATCGGAACAAGTTGGTGCTGCTGACGGTTGTGTTCCTGTGACAAACGGGGAATTTGTTATTTCTGCAACAGATATGGGGCATCAGGAAAGAGATGGTAGTTTTGGGCTGATTGCACAAAAGAGAGCTGATTTTGCATTCAGATCTCTCCACCTCACGTCAGTAGTATCAAAAACCTTGATTAAAGCATTTTATGGTCAAGATGCCGCGTATTCGTATTTCACTGGTTGTTCTGACGGGGGAAGAGAAGCCCTGATAGAGGCACAACGCTATCCTGGCGATTTTAATGGCATTATTGCCGGTGCTCCAGCGATGAATTTTGAAATTCAAAATGGTGTTTATCACGCATGGCTTGCTCAATCTAATACCGGTAAAAATGGCAAACCTATTGTTTTAGCGTCCAGACTTCCACTGATCCACAAAGCCGTATTGGCACAATGTGATCGACTAGATGGACAAATAGATGGATTAATATCTGATCCGCTGTCATGTCATTTCGATCCAAAAATTTTACAATGCAAAAATAAAAATGATGTCACATCGGTTGATTGCTTGTCAGGTCAAGAAACTGAAGCTGTTAGACGTTTCTATAATGGTCCTGTAGATCCTCAAACGGGTAAAAAATTAATTGCCGGTGGGCCTTTGCCTGGATCTGAATTGGCATGGGCTGGTGTATTCATTCCTCGTTCTGACAAAGAACCAATTTTTAGTGAAATAATTGCTAATGGGGCAAGAAGCGTATTATTTGAAGATCAACCTTCAGATAAAAATTTTAGTTTTGCTAAAATGAAGTTTGACAGTAAGTTATTCAGTAAATTACGGAAAATGCATCCGTTCTATGATTCTACTAATCCAGATCTAACACAGTTTTATGATCGAGGTGGAAAACTAATACTTTGGCATGGTTTAGCAGATCAACATATTTCACCATTAAATACGATTGCTTATCATGAAGCAGTGCAGAAATTCATGGGTGAAAAAACAGCCAATAAATTTGAGCGGTTGTATCTGTTACCCGGAATGTATCACTGTGAAGGTGGTGAAGGTCCAAATAAAATAGATCTGTTAACGCCGATGATGAATTGGGTGGAAAATAACAAAGCTCCAGATGTTATTGTGGCTAAAAAACTAAAAATAGATATCGCGACTGATTTTGGTTCTCCTGTTCGCGACAAAAATGGTAAGGCAGCTAAAGGAGATACAACTGAACGAGATGCTACTGTTGAAGCTACTCGACCGGTGTATCCATATCCATTCATTGCTGTTTATAAAAATCAAGGTGATGTAAATTCGGCTGAAAATTATGTTGCTAAAAAAATTAAGAAAACACATAACACGCCGGATTGGGAAGGAAATGATTTCTTTGAGCCATATAAACTTATAAAATAATAGATAAAAGGATGACCAAATTGGTCATCCTTTTTCTGACTATGGTTATTAATCACCTGATAGCAGGTGATTAAATCGAACCAGCCAATTGCCCCTTACTTTCATGCTAGTTTCCAAGCATAATTCCACCGTCAACCGCTAAATGTTGTCCTGTAATGAACCCATTACTCATCAAAAAAATATAGGCTGAAGCTATTTCATCAATGGATGCTGTTCGTTTTAAGGGGATGACTTCCGCAAAATGTTTCTGAGTTGATTCTACTTGGGATGCTGGAACGTCTCGCCAGAATGGGGTCAACGTCCAAGTAGGAGATACCGCATTGACTCTAACATTAGGAGCCAGTTCGGCGGCTAAGCCCTCCACTAAAGCATTTATACCTAAGTTGCCAACATAACTAGCGCAGGCATGTTGTGCTCTTCCCCCGGTTCCAGATGTGAAGACCATGCTACCGCCTTTGCTGATCTTTTTAGCAGCTAACTGACCGATGTAAACGTTAGTGAAAAACTTAGACTCCATAACGCGGCGAATGGTTTCCATTTCTGCGTTTACAAAGCCGCCACCCATGACATCACCAACCATTGAAATAATATGATCAAAGGTTCCTACACTATTAAAAAAGTGTTCAAGGCTATTATGATTGTGTGCATCAAGCAGGTAAGAATTAACTGTTGTTTTCTTACTTAATTCTTCTTCTGCTTTCTCCAACCTTTGACTATTTCTACCGACAAGAATAAGTGTTGCACCATGTTCTGCGGCCATTTCAGCAATTTTAAATCCAATACCGGAACTTCCACCAATAATGATGATCTGTTTACTATTTAGTGTGTTCATACCAATCTCTCTATTGCTTTAATATTTAAGTTCTTGTTAACGGTATATTTTCAATTAGCCAACTATGAAGCATGCAGATTTATTTTAGGTATGCGAGCTTCTTATTTTGGAAAAATACACCGCTAAAAATCTTTATCATTAGAGTCAGTCGAGAGTCCATCAGTAGATAAATTTAAACTTTATAGTGGGAGCGTTCGATCCTGAACAACGTTCTTCATTACAAGGGTCGATGTCAGACGTTGTACACCTGGTAGGGCAGAAAGTTTATCATCATAAAGATTCTGAAAAGAGAGCAAATCCCACGTTATGACATGCAACATATAATCAGGATCACCGAAGAGCCGTTGAGCAAGTATGACCTGCGGTATATCAATAACCGCATCTTCGAATGCCTTAACAGCAACCCGATCACCTTCTTTCAATGTCACAAATACGATGGCAGAAAACTTTAGTCCCAATTCATCTGGATTTAGACGCGCATGATAGCCAGCGATCGCACCTGACTCTTCTAATACTCGAACCCTTCGATGACAGGGCGAAATGCTTAATCCAACCTTATCTGCTAATTCAGTTACTGATAATCGACCGTCAGATTGCAGTGCAGCAAGGATCTTTCTATCAACTTTATCCATAGTGATTTTTTTACCCAAATATCAATGAAAATGGCATAAATCTGCAAAATAATGCCACTAATGATTAGTTAATATATCAACAACAGGCCACATATTGGTATTTTTTACCAAATCAACATTATGAGTGAATATGATTAATCAGGTTTATTTGAGACATGAAATTGGCACAACAGTACATAACCAAGGTTGTGGAGTGCAGTCATGGCGCTAAGCATCATCTCAGCATTTTGGTTTGTATCAATTTTATTCGTGATAACACCGGGCGTAGATTGGGCATATGTAATTTCTGCGGGTTTAAATGGGCGTGTTGTAGTACCTGCCGTCACTGGTTTGTTGTGCGGCCATTTAATTACAACGATTATCGTTGCTGCTGGAGTGGGGACAATTATTACGCATTATCCAGTCGCTATTTTGATGATCACAATTGTTGGTGCAATCTACTTACTTTGGATTGGCTTTAATTTGCTTGTTCATCCCCCAGTTCCACAAGCTGAACAGGCCAATAGAGAAAAGTCATGGAAGCAGTGGTTATCAAAAGGTTTATGTGTCAGTGGATTGAATCCGAAAGTTTTTTTATTACTTCTGGCATTGCTGCCTCAGTTCACTGATCCTCATTCTCTATGGGCTATTTCAACTCAAATTCTGTTTCTCGGATTAATTCATCTTTTTAGTTGTGGGATAGTTTATTTAGCCGTCGGTTTTGGTGCACAAACAATGTTGAAGACACGCCCGCAAGCGGCACAATTGATCAGTCGTTTTTCTGGTTGTTCACTGATCTTGATTGGTTTTTCGCTAATCGTTGAGCAACTTACACATGGCTTTATCTGAACTTTAGAATTAAAAGAGTAGGCGCTTTATGAAAACGTATTACGGAAAATGTGAATGTGGCACATCAGAAATTTCAATTTCCTTACCGCAAAATTTAGATTGTTATGCGCCTAGAGCATGTAATTGTGATTTTTGTACAAGTAGAAATATTGAATACTTATCTGATAACAAAGGAATTATCACAATAAAAAGTGTTAAGCCGCTGAATCAAATAAAACAGGGATCTAATCAAGCAACTTTTCTTGGCTGTGCAACATGCTCAACGATCATTGGTGTGGCATACATGAATGGCGATGTCTGCGTTGGTGCAGTTAATGCGACAAGACTTACGGATAAATCGTTGTTGATGGCTTCGGTATCTATATCACCTAAAAATCTGACTCCCGAAGAAAAAATTGAAAGATGGCTTACCTTATGGAGTCCGCTCAACATAACATAGCTATTTGTGGGGCAGTGATAGCTGTCCCACACAGCAATTTGCTAGGTCGGCGTTAAATTCACCTTTGTAGACAGTCGAAGTAATTAATAATTCTGCATCACTCTGTTTTATCAGTAACAGTTCACCGGAAAACAGTTGGCACCCCTTTTCATAGTGCAATGGCGATAAAATTCAGAATAATTATCTATGCATGGAGGTACTGCTAGCAAGCTTAGTGAATTATTCCGCATTTTAGGCGAAACTCTTAATGCATTGATTTTGTCAACCCACTACCGGTGAACAGTTACCTTTATCATGCGTCCAAGGTCGAGTGTATTAATTCAACGCGAACTGAAAGCAAGTTTAAATTTTTGAGAGTTTTTAATTAATAAATATATAGTTTTGCAAAAGGATTGTTACTTAGGTCTGATTGAGTCATACTTGGTTAAAATTTCATGACTGAATAAAGATTAATTTATTTCATGACTCTTATGCAGCATTACGAATGACATATACATTAGATAAACTAGTAGATGGGATGAATATTTTTGTAAATTACTATTTTTTATGTATTCAGATTCATCTGGGTTGATTAATTCTAGTCTTACAGAACCATTAGTTTTACGACTATTTGATATACCTTTCTTCTCCTCAGTTGTTTTGATTCCAGACAGAATTTCTTGCCAATCTTTTTTTATTTTGCTGTTATTTACATAAAGCTTAACTGCTCGCCAGTGTGCAAATGGAATCGCGAAATGAAATGTATCAATGAAGTTTTTTAATTGTGCTGGGGAATTGAAGTTGATACCGGATTTACTTACTGATGTATGAGTTAAGCAGTAAATCATCATTTCCTGAATCATGGCTTTATTCGTTGGGTCAGTATAGCGCTTTCGTATTTTTTCAATAAAATTATCAACATATGCCAATTCTGTTTGAGCCTTAGGTTTTCCAGGTACTAATGCATTTGTTCTTTGTTCAGAAAAATGTCTTGACGCTTTCATCTCTGAATTATTTATCTCTGTCATGAGTGATTTAAGATAATTGGCATTTGCTAACCATTTATCAATGGTTTCTTGTTTCAATCGATATCGATATGTTAAGTCATTAATATTTTCACCCTGTGATATTTTTTCGAGAACCCGATAGCATATATCAATACTGATTAGCTCTTTAGTTGGCAAGTCTAACGATGTTTGAATTGCGCTAATATCACTAAGTGATTGAATATTTGAACATTGGAGAGACTCCAATAAAATAGGATAAAAATACTCATAATTTACAGGGTTATGCTGCTTATGAATAGATTGATATTGCCGTCGAGTGCATAATCCTAATCGTTGTGATTGATCTCGTGATACATGCGTACTCTCTTCCTCAATTAAGCGAGCAGCAAGTAGATCACTCAAATGAAAATAGTGTTTAAATGTGACTTTGGGACTTTCATGACCTGCAAATGCTGCAATTTCCCAATATCCTTTACACTGAGTTTGTTTGAAAATAAGTTTACGCAATTTATCTGTGACTGGCTTTGAATACGGATAAAAATGAGGGAGTATATCGGATGGATTATCTAACTCCAACATTAGATGTAGGCGACTAATGCAGCTATGTCTGAAATGATAAAAGATAAAATGATGCTGACCTGATAATGCTTTAAGCATTCGGCCTATAAAATTAGAAACTGTAAACATATTAAATGGTTGGAATAAATTCGTGCCTATTGTTAATAATGGTGCAGATTGAGAAATATGTTGCCCATGTTTCAATCTTAAATATGCAGAAACAATTTTTTCTTCGTGTGTTAGCAGTAAAGGGAATAATGGAACTTTTCTCAGTGACGCTGCTTTTTTATTATCCCCAAATCGATTAGGTCGTATAGATATCCATCCAGTTGATGAATTTTCAATATTTTTAATCTGCAATTTATTGAGTTCATTCGGGCGAAGACCACATCGATAGCTGATGATACAAATTGTCTGTAATGCTAATTTATCACTATCATTCAAATCTTTGAGTTGATTAATATGTTGGAGGAGTGTTCGAAATAAAGGTTCATCAATCAGGCCTGCGCTGGTATGTTTTTTTGTAACATTAGAGTGAAAAATTTCACCATTTATATGTGGTAGGCCCAATGAATAAGCAGCAAATGAATGAAGATCTTTTAATCGTTTAGAGAAAAAATCTTTAGATTTAGTCGTTGAGTGACGATTGATTTGCTCTAAATAAAGATCTTCTAAATCTTCAGGTGAGGTTATTTGGTATAAATTATAGTCCTCGTTCATGAAAATCCAATATTTAGCTTGGTTAAGCATGTATTGGTTCACAGTCTTTGATTTACATGACATGGTTTTATAGATCAACCACTCGATGAAAATTTTTTGCCATGATTCAAATTGATAATCATCTAATAAATTTTCTAAGTTTTTTTTAATTTTTTCGGCTGAAATTTTTATTCCATTATGCTTCGGTTTACATGTTATTTTTAATAGATTGAGCAACTGGTTTTTTGCCAATGGGCGTTGAGTTTGGTGTGTTTCGTTACCACGTTGATATTTTATTGCTATATCTGTGGAGAAATCAAAAAATAAACTAGCTGAAGTAGGGTAGATGGTTGGTGAGATTAATCGTTTTAAGTTTGAAATTGGTAAAGAATATGAACTAGTTTTGCCAATTCGGTATTCAAGTAGTGCTTCACTTATCTGCGAATTTCCATGTTTTTCAAACCAGAAAGCACTAACTGAACAAAATTTTTTTAATGTGGTAGGCCGTTTGTTATTATATGGTAAGCCGCTAATTATCTTTCCAAAAAGTTGATTTTTATCTTTAGGGTATTCCCACCCTGTTTTATTTAAGTTTTGCCAGAGCTTGAGTTGCCCTAATGTTTTTAATGACAAGTAACATTGATATGTCGTTATCGCTAAACCATTAACATATTCATTGGTATTGAGATTATTATTATCTAACCTAACTGTTGCAAAAATATATTTTTTGAAATAAAACAGAGGTAAGTGGTTTTGTTTTTTCAGTTCTTGGTTAAATGCTATTACAACATCTTCGTTGCACTGACCAGAATCAAAAATTAATGATAGTAGTAATGACTTATATCGAAACTCAATATCGTTTTGGTTGTGAACTATATAATCATTAAGCCATTGCTGATAAGTATCATAAAGCGCCCAAGCTTTTTCTAGCCAGTCTTTATTTCGTAGTTGTGATTCTGGCTTGTTTGTTACTAAATATGATGCTGGTGAAAAAGGCCAACTATAAGTAATTTGGTATTCCTTAACAATATTGATGCCATGGTTAAAAGCAAGCCGAAAGTCCTTCTGCTGGCCGAAAGCTTTCAGTAGGCTCTGGGTATAATTATCCCAATTAAGAAGATAATAGTCCTCGCTGGGAATATTTGTTGGATTAGGGAAAAACTTCTCAAATTGCTGTCTAGCGTGCTTTTTAACTGCATCCATATGTTTTAGCCGATCTTTGTGACGTTTTTCTTCTCCTATTAATGGTTCATTCAAGGCTTAATTCCTTTCAGTAGTTTAGTAATTTGTTGTTCAAGTATTGTTTGGATGTTTGTTAATTCTTTTCGGCTTAACTGGCTAAACTGTGCGAATGGTAATTGATTCGAATGTATGTGACCCATCCATGCGCCTATCAATTCATCATTTATTTTTTGGCTAAATAAATAAGAACGTAAATAATGACGAGTCCAATTTGCCTGTAATGGGAAAATTGGATCAATGTGTTGTGCATAACTGGTAGGGCTAGCTTCTTGTATTTTGTCTTGATATCGGTAAAAGCAAAAGGGCAGTGACCCATCTACAGATTGATTGTATCGCTGGAGAAGCTCGATATTTTTATCACCATAATAACTGATCGACTCTTCACAATATTCCAAGAAATTTTTGAATATAGTTAGGACAGTCGGTGGTATTAGTACTACTCGGCCATTATAGCCAATTCCCTTCTCTTTTTCTGCAACCCGATATTCTCCGGTTGAAAAATGTATGTCATTTACTACGCCAAACCAACCTTCTACGGGCCGATAACCACTGACTAATCCAAGTACAGTTTGTAGTAATAACACTTTCATATTGTGATTTTGTTCGGAGAAATAAGTATTCTTCTTTTTCTCTAGGATATAGATCTCATTTTGCATGAGAGATAATAGAGAGGTTACAATTGAATCATTTATGAATAGAGGTGATCCCATATTTGCTTTTATTATATTTGTATCTAGATCCTGTAAATAATGCGTTTTACCCGCGATATTGATATGTTCAATGTATTGTTTGAAGCTTGTAATGAGATGTTCATAAGGAACATATGTATAGAATCGAGATGGTTGGTTTTTTGGATCATTGCTGGTGATGAGGTCTATTATTGAATAATCAATACCGTTTCCTTGGAGTGTTTGTGTAAGATATGACGATACTTTGTTTAAGCTCAGGTGCATATCATGCTTTCTGTTTAGCTGCAATAAATATTGTTTTATGTTTTCACTTGTTATATCTTCAAACTTGAAGTTTTTCAGTTTGTCAACTAATTTGATTGGTAGCGGCAAAACATAATCAGAACTGACTTCTCGTATAAGTGATTTTAATTCTTCTCGCACTACTTGAGTGGGGAGTTGGAACTTTTTTTTAATCCCTGTGATTTTATGTTGGCTATTCTTATAAGAGATTAATTGCGTTATATCTTCAAAAGAGCGTCCCGTTAACAACATTAACAATACAGCTTTTGCGATGTTTTTGGTTTCATTTTTTTGCTGTATTTTTTCTATACAATCAACTACTAAGTGATGTAATTCAAATGGTGTCATGCGATAAATATTGCATGTTAAATTCATGCTTTTTTTTCGGATATTCTCGTTAATTGCTCTAGCCTTGATCGCCTGTGTTGCTTGACTTTTATTGACAAAGTCAGTTGATGTGACTAACGAGATCGTTCGCGATGTTGATGATAATTCTTCTTCAAGAGAAATATTATTCTTATTCAGATGTTCTGTAAGTGTTAGCTCTTTAATTACAGTTACTGATGTATTTAAATCATCATCCAGATAATTTGCTTTTGTGATCTGAAGGTTGCCATTTTTCTTGAATTTTTTTGATTCAACATGGCGAGTGATGCCATCCAAATTATTATAGACGTTTTGAAAGGGTACTCTGATTCGGCTGATTTGATTTTTTACATTACTGTATGTTTCTGTTTTGTTTTCTGTTTCTTTTAGTTTTTCGCTTAATTCTAGATTTACTAAATCATTAATTATTTCTTTGAAATTTTTGAACAAAATGTTAGGGAGGTAAGCGGCTAGTGTTTCTCGGTTACCTTTTGCATACTGTCTCAATTCATTACATACTTGTTCAATCTTTGATTTGTGTTCACCTTTAAAACTTAACTGAGTAATAACTACAAGCGTTAATGCTTTGTATTGTTCAAATTTTTGTAAGTTATATGAAACACGATCAAGTTTAGCTGCTAGAAATGCTCTAACAATATATGCTGGAGACGTAAGAAGTCTTTTATTACAAATGCTATTGTATATATCAGGTAGTTTTGATGGGTTTTCGCATTGATGTTTAATAGCTTCTGTTGTTAGATTCTCTATTACTTTTACAAAGTATGTTCGATATTCAGATTGTAATAGATTGCATAATCGTATCACTTCATCAGCTATGGCGCCGTCTTCTTCTTTAATTCCATTGAATAAGTTGTCGAAGAAGTTTTTCTGATTTTTATTTTCGAAGTGATCTGCAACATTATTAAGATCCATCGTTCGCCTCTTTAACCAACTGTTCAAATATAGTTGGTTTTATATGAGTCTCACTGGTGGTTGTTTCTTGTTTTTTTATTTTATTTTTGGTTTTTTGTTTCTTCAGTCCAGCAACTGAGATAGGCGCTAGTTCTGAAAATTTGGCTAAGGTAAGTTTTGATGAAAATATACTTTTTATAATGTGTTGAGGGGCTTTGTCATTCAGCGATCTACGAACATCTCCAAATTGACGCCTATTTACTGACGACAGAAGGACTCGTAAAGCGCTTTTCCAGGCAAACATCTCGATTGCATATTCTGTCATGTCATCGTAAACGAGGATTTTTTGATTCTTGAAATTAACTTGGTTTATAGACAAACCGATAATCTCGAATCCACCGATCAGCAGAAATTTGCTCTCACCTGCTGATACGACTGAATAAATTTGGCCCTGATACAGAGCTTCTAGTGCGCTAAAACTAAAGTTGTTTTTATTAAACAAAAATGGCTGAGAATGAAAAAATTGGTATGCGCTTTCAGCACTAGGATGTATTTCTACTGAGATATTTATTTTCGCTTTTTGAGTTAAAAACTTGGCCATTTTTGACTCCGTGTTCCTGCACTTTTAAACAGCGATTCTGACTTGTTGTTTTTAGCTTTTTTTTTCCTAATATGTCAACTAACTTATTCTTTTTATAGATTTTTATCTAAAAAATATGTAAATGTACTATTAATACAGGAATGGAGTCCTATAGGTCTTATTTCATTCTCTATGTTTTGCGCATCGTTTTGTAAACTCAAATGCAATATTCTTGATTGGACTCAATTAGCTTCATGCCATTGTTAATACATCTGTCAGATATTGTTCTATCTATACAATTGTTGAATGAGCTTTATAGTGCACCAAGTGCTAATACTTAGGACTCAAGAACCTGAACACATCGTGCGATGGTAATTGTTTCACACTAGATTTTTATCGTACCAGCGGTACATACTACTCATTCGCCTCTATTGGTTGTTGTAAATCCAAGTAATATCTCTGCCTGTCTCAGCATGATTTGCTATAAAAATTAAAATAGCACGGAGGGTTTTTTCTTGTATCTTCACTCGTATCGCCTGAAAAATTTTAGGCGTCTAAAGGACGCTCATATTGAGCTAGCAGACGACATATCAATCTTCGTCGGTTCAAATAACAGCGGAAAAACGTCGGCAACTCAGGCCATTCATGCGTTTGTTGCGGGTGGAAAGGATCGATTTAGTCTCTATGATTTCAATTCTTCGTGTTGGAAAATATTTGACGAATCTGGAGATATAAACCCGATACCAGAAAATTTTGCACTGCCCAGTATAGACCTCGACCTCTGGTTTGAAGTTGCATCCCCCGATCTCTATCTAGTGATTCCATTGCTTCCTAGTACAGCATGGAAAGGAACCAAAGTTGGTATACGTGTTTCCTTGGCAGCTCGAAACCCCATCGGTGTTCTTCAAAACTATCAAGAAGCTAAGGCCAGAGGTATTAAGCAAACCGCAGAACTGCCCAAGTCCCAATACGTACCTTGGCCTCGTTCCATGACTGATTTTCTTCAGCGTGAGCTCAGGAATGAATACGAATTGCGCTATTTCATTTTGGATCGCTCGCAATTTGACGAGAAATTCCGCGAAATTGGTAATTATGTTCCAGACGAATTAGTTGGAGAGCCAAGCGGTGGAACAATTCTCAAATCGCTAATCCATGTAGACAACTTAGGCGCTCAACGACACCTTACAGATCCTAATCCAGACGCTAGTGGTAGGTCGGAGGATCTATCAAAGCGTCTGAGCCGCTTCTACAAGCGCAACCTAAATCAGAGACAGGATGATCATGCAGCTCTCAAGGCGCTTTTTGACTCCGAACAAGCTCTGAATATTCACTTGGATGGGGTATTCAAACCGATGCTTGATCGGCTAGCCAAGCTTGGCTATCCAGGCATCAATAACCCACGATTGAAAATCATGTCGGCACTCGATCCTGCCCATGTAATGAGTCAGGACGCACGGGTGCACTATCAGATTGGAGATGGCGACGATACAGCCACACTACCTGATAGTTACAACGGGCTTGGATTCAAAAATTTGATCTACATGGTTGTGGAGATTCTTGATGCTCAAGCTAGGTGGACGACAATGGATAATCGTCCACCATTACACCTGATTTTTGTAGAGGAGCCGGAGGCCCACCTACACGCCCAACTCCAACAGGTCTTCATCCGTAATGTTCTTGAACTCCTGAACATAAAGGGTGGCGATGGGAGTATTTTTGGTAGTCAAATGGTTATCACAACCCATTCACCGCATATCCTTTACGAACGAGGTTTCAAGCCTATCCGTTACTTCCGACGTAAGAAAGTTGGCCAAGAACAGTTGACAGAAGTTCTAAACCTATCCGAGTTCTACCAAGCCCAGCCAGATGATCGTGATTTTCTAGAACGATATCTTAAGCTTACTCATTGTGATCTTTTCTTTTCTGATGCCGCGATTCTGGTTGAAGGTAACGTTGAAAGATTGCTCCTACCAATCATGATTAAGAAGGTCGCAAAGACGCTTCGTTCAGCTTGCCTATGTATTTTGGAAGTTGGTGGTGCTTTCGGGCACCGCTTCCAGTCGCTTATCGAGTTTCTCGGTCTGACAACGCTGATCATCACTGATATTGATAGTGTTTCCCTCATTGCTGCCAGTGATGATGAAGATGTTGAGGAATTTGAGATTCCTGCTGACGTGGAAGGATACATCGCTGAGCAGGCTCAGAACGATGGACAAGCACCAGCCGTTGAGCCTACAGCTCCTGTTCCTAATGCGCCTAAGAAGAAATACGGTAAAGCTTGTTTACCTAAAGAAGCTGACGCTGCAACCTCGAATCAGACGCTCATAAAATGGCTTCCTGGTAAGCTCACCATCGAAGATCTTCGTAATGCATCGAACGATAATAAAATTCATGAGCTTGGAGATGGCGCGAGAGTTCGTGTTGCCTATCAGACTGAACGAGCTGTCACTTGGAACGAATCCACTGAAATTCTCTGCGGGCGTACGCTTGAAGAGGATTTTGGCCTCGAAAATCCAGAATGGTCTCAAGCTGCCGCGAGAAAACATCTTGGTCTGATTGTGAAGGGCGCTAGTACCGACCCGAGTGCTCTCGCCAAGGGGCTTCATGAGAAGGTTTCGCGGAAGAGTTTCGATAAAACGAAGTTCGCGCTAGCCCTTCTTACTGAAGACGAGGATACGTGGCATGTCCCAACTTATATCCGCGATGGACTTGTTTGGTTGAAGGACGAAGTACAGATCGAACTTGAAACCGAACAGCTCGACGCTGTATCCATTGCTGAAGATATCTCGATAGGGAGGAAAACATGAGTAGTCGGGCAAACAAGCCAGATACCCAGGCCGATATTGACCTCCGAAGCTGTCTTGAATATGTTCCACCGCGTAGCTTCATGATGAAGGCTGGTGCCGGATCTGGAAAAACTACTTCTCTCATCAAGGGTCTGTCGTCGGTCATTCGAATACATGGGAATAAGCTTAGGAAATCCCGCCAGCGCGTTGCCTGCATTACCTACACAGATATCGCAGCCGGAGAAATATGGAGGGACGTAGGTAGTGACTCTTTGGTTCACGTATCGACAATCCACAGTTTCATGTGGTTGCTAGCTAAGCCATTCCAGAATGACATTCGATTCTGGGTCGGCGGCCGGATAGCGGAAAAAATAACGATGCTTGAAGAAAAGCAGGCAACCTATGGCTCTAGGGTTCAGCAGCGTACGAAGGACAAAGATACGCGAGATTTGGAACGCCTCTATCGGCAATCAGAACTGATCGATACAGTCAAAGGTTTCAGATATGGAACAGGTAGCAAATACTCGAAGGGAATCCTAGGCCATGACGACATTTTGAAACTTGGGACTTATCTTATTGTCGAGCGCCCATTATTCCGAACGCTTGTCGCGCGCCAGTTTCCTTTCGTCTTTGTGGATGAAAGTCAGGATACGACTAGGGAAGTTGTAGACGCGTTAAAGACCATTCAGCGTGAATCAGGAGTTCCTTTTTGTCTCGGTTTCTTCGGCGATCCGATGCAAAGAATTTACGCCACAGGTACTGGTCTGATTGATGCCGAGTCAACTTGGGCTGACATTCCGAAGCCTGAGAATTATCGGTGTTCAACAAAGGTTCTGAATCTCGCAAACGCCATTCGTCGTGACGGTGATGACCTCGTTCAGATCTCTGGTCAGCGTTTAGGTCCGGAGGGGGTTATATCCACACCTGAGGGTGCTGCGCACCTTTTCATTTTGCCTGCGGATGAAACTCGAGATGAGAATTTAGTTCGTGTGCGTGAGTGGATGGCGGATCAAACGGGTGATCATTGTTGGCGATTTAGGGATGATGAGCAAGAGCGGGTAAAGCTACTTGTTATTGTTCACCAGATGGCAGCAAAACGCTTAGGGTTTGGAGACCTCTACGCGGCACTCAATTTCAAAGCACCTTCAGTATTCAAAGATGGTTTTTTGGATGGAACTGCATGGCCTCTTTCGCCATGTGTAAAATTTCTGATACCGATAGCAGTCGCCCATACCGAAGGCCGACAGCTCGAAGTGATGCAACTTATTCGGAAATACTCCCCCCTTCTTGCTAGCGATTCCCTTGCTGGGGGAATAGATCTGGGAGAACGTCTCAAGACACTTGAAGAACAAATTACTTTTATTGCAGAAGGTATAACCGGGAACTCAGGGATAACTATCGGCGATCTTCTGAATAAAGTACATGCTACCGAGTTATTGCTCCTCGATCCTAGGCTTGTGTCTTACATAGACCCGAAAGGAGCTAGACCTGCCAAGCTTCATCTAGATGAGATTGCAAACAATGACGATCAAGAAGATGATGAGTCTAACAAAGAATTAGCTTCAATGGATGCTTTTCTGGCATGCCCTGCTACTCAACTTCTGCCGTACCAAACTTACATTTCGGATCGCTCACCTTTTGGGACTCAGCAAGGCATTAAAGGCGCTGAGTTTGATCGAGTACTCGTTGTTTTGGATGATGCTGAAAGTACCCACAACCAGTTCTCCTATGAAAAATATTTGGGTCTCAAGGCTCTCTCAGATAAGGATCAAGAGCATATAGCTGCAGGAGAAGAAACGACCATTGATAGAACGCGCCGTCTCTTCTATGTGAGTTGTACAAGGGCATTGAAGGATTTAGCTGTTATTCTTTTCACGGAAAATCCTGAACGGGCAGAGGCGCATATACGCCAACTTGACCTTTTTGAGGATAAGGCCATCCATACAAGAGCAATTTTTGAGGAAGGCACAGTACCGAGATGAAGAGGCCCGATGTTCATAAGCCGGCTCGCGATTTGACATTTTCCACTCGGAATTCGTACTACTGTGAGGCTTAGCCTGAGAAGCTGCTCGAGCTAAGCACGCGTAAGGATCTGCCTAGCTTCTCAGGGTATCAGGCCCGATAATGCTGATTGGAGCCAATAGTTGCGGTAGGAGTATATGTAGCCAGCAACGTTAGCAAATATGGCGTTGATTGGGAGGGCTGTTAGGTAGGGGCGGATACCTCTTTACGTAGCCGAGCTTTTTTCAGCTTATTCAGTAAGTATGAGCGCGCATGATTGGCTCCAGCCTTTCGGATGACGTCCATGAATGAGTAGAGAGTCAAAAGCCATAGGATGATTGCAATAAGCCAGAATATATTTTGTTCAGTGATTATCTTATCAATCTGTTTGCTATCTTCGCCGTTACTGAAGGATTCGCATATGATATTTATGGTCTTCTGCTGAAACTGGGCATCTTTGGCCGCTTTCGGCGCGCCAACTTTTGTATTCGAGCAGTCTGACTTAGTGAGTTTCCAGTCATTGCTATGATCTCGAAAAGGGTTAAGGCTGAAGCTTTTCGCCTCAGTGTGGCCGAGCCATATCCATTGCCTTTCATCATTAAATTTGATGAGTGCTGCGTCGACAGATGCGATCACACTGATAGGGATAGAGGATATGTATGCCAGAAGAGTAAAGACAAATGGAGTGGCTAGCTGCCATTTTTTAGGCTTTTTTACTTTCCTTTTCTCAAAATCGAACCAGTCTTTCAGAGTTGTGAATTTTCTGAGATCTAATTCATTATCTTCTATCCAGATTATGAATTTCTGGATGTCGTTTAAGGATTTTGCTTTAGTATTGAACAGGGCGTTGAACCTCTCAATATCTTTTCGATCACTCCAGAATTTAGCCGTAACGTCGTGGTGAAATTCAGAGCCGCCTATAAATATCGCATAAAGGCGGTTCAAAAATCCGTATGAACTACCGGCTCTCCAGCGAAAGAATAGATATAACGTAATAATGACGGTTAGTCCGCTAAGTGTTGTGGTCAGCCATGATCCTAACCATTCAGGGATATTTAATACTACTTTGAAGGTGGACTCATTCATGAATAAAGCTCTCAGTTAACTTGTCGTCTTGAGGTTGTTGATGCTACAGCGGCTGAAGAAAACATGAAATCCACTTAGGAAGTTTCATGAGCTGCAATTTCAATGGGTTGGGTTTGTTAGCTGTAGTCGGTGTAGTGCTCCGGAGATTATATAACCTTTACCTGAAAATGAGAGTGACTGTCTGATGTGTGAAGCGAAATGCAAAAGGCGATTGTTTTGGTAATAGGAAAGTTTTCAGAGATGTTATATCCGACAGTCGGTCTCATCCTCCGCTTTGCCCGTAGATAATATAATTATGTTTATTCTTTATTGAAGCCTTATTGGTTATTTTTTGGTACCAAAAGTAGCCTTTTTTTATGGACCATAGTTTTGCTCAGTAATACGGTTTCGGTGTTAATTGGTGCCAAATGGCTTTAATTGCGAGTGGTTTTTTCTGTTATAACTCATTGTTATTTAATATGTTGTTGATTTTTTGTGTGTTATGGTTAGGGTGGGTTACATCCTTCCAAGCTGATGATGCGGGTTCGATTCCCGCTGCCCGCTCCAATATCTTCTCTCTTTTGTATTACTTCATAAACAACTGATTATCTAAGATAAAGCATTCTTATGCTTTTGCGATTTGTCGTCGCGACAGCGAATGTCTTTGTTCTGACTATCACCATCAGCGCGGGTTGCTATAGGCTTTTCTGATATGTGGCGGGCGTCATGCCATAACAGCGACGAAACCAGCGGCCTAAATGGCTTTGATCGGCAAAACAAAATGTCGAAGCGACATCTGCTAGTGGAATACCTGCCGCAATCATCATTCGCGCTTTAGACAGTCGTAATTGCAGCAAATATTGATAAGGCGCGATTTGATAGGCAGCTTTGAAAATCCGGCTCATTCTGAAACGATCCATGCCGACTTCTGCGGCCAGCGCGTCTAAACCAATTTCATCATGGATGTGGTCATATAACATATCGCGGATTTTTCTTGCCAGCAGCGGATGTTCATCCGCGATTGGCTCGGCTAGCTGTACCCGATGGGTGTTGAGCAGACTCATCAGTAACAGATCAATACTGGTTTCTTTGAGCAGCCGGAATTCCTGAAAATGATATGCCTGAAATGCCTGTGAAACCCGCGTAGCGAGTCGAGCATCGTGCGTTAATGTAGCAGCGACAGAAAACTCGAACTTGTCCGGTATTTTTTCATGGAGCCCTGATATTCGTGCATGTAACCAGGCTGGATCAAGGTAGAGCAGTTGGTAAGTAAAGCCAGTTGCTTCGGGAGCATAACCATCATGCAGCTCTTCCGGCTCCAGCATAAACACATGCCCTTGATGGCTGTTGACCTGTTGCTGACGGCAATGGAATTGCTGGTGCCCTTGCTCGGTCACACCGATCAGATACTGCGGGTGCCAATGCGGATCATAGGCATGCCCGGTGAAATGCGCGCGTATCGTTTCAATGCCGCTTTCCGCATCTTTCGCTAGCTCTACCCAGCTTGTCATCAGCCAATATACCTTGAGTTCAACATGCCACCGACCTTGTTTATAGCGATAGATTAAGTGTCGCAGACCAGGCAGAAAGCAGCAAGATAGCTGCCATACCACGGTTAAACCAGCGCACATGATGGGGGTGGCGAATCAGGGTTCCAGCTAATTGGCCGGCAAAAGCCCAGAGGGTTAAACAAGGCATAGCCACCAGCAGAAAAACGGCAGATAAAGCAGCAATATTCCAGAAATAATGCGCGCCGGAAGTTGCATAGACGCAGATCACGGCAACGGCCATGAGCCACGCTTTCGGATTCACCGCTTGCATCAAAAAAGCCCCTACTGCACTAATTGATGGCCGATCTGAAGGAGTGTGACTGTTTTCTGCCACAGGTTGCGATGCGATCTGCCACGCTAAGATCGTCAGCCATACAACACCTATCCAGCCCATAATTTCTTTTAAGAATGAGTACGCTAGCAACGCTTTCCCCATACCCATACCGGTTAGACATACCAACGCAGCCGCACCGCTACTGGCACTGAGCACTACGGGCAGTGTTTTTAACACGCCAAGACGAGAACTCTGACTCAGGATCAGAAAATTGGTGGGGCCGGGGGTGATGGAGGCAACCAATGCAAAACAGATAAAGGCATACAGATTATTCATGTGACAACGCCAGCAGAATGAGTTGGCGTTATAATGTGGAATGCGCTGACAGAAGTCTGGAAGATTTGTGCGGAAAGTAAATGTATCTGCGCGATGCCCGTAGCCCCGCGCCAATTATTTTGTTTTCTACTAGTCGTTTTTTTCTGGCCAGCGCTCTTTTATTTCAATAATTTCAGGCAGATGTTCTAGGAATAACGGGATCAACGTTGGGTCAAAATGCTGTCCGGCTTCCTGTTGCAGATAGCTTACTGCGTCACCAACCGTCCAGGCTTTCTTATAAGGGCGGGCGGTGGTCAGGGCATCAAATACGTCGGCGACGGCCACTATTCGCCCTTCAATCGGAATGTCTTCGCCTTCCAGTTGATAGGGGTAACCGGTGCCGTTCCATTTTTCGTGATGGGTTAAGGCCATCAGATGTGCCATACGCAGTAATCCCGAGGAGTGATGGCCGATAATTTCAGCACCAATTTCGGGGTGCTTACGCATGATCACCCACTCTTCTTCGGTAAATTTGCCCGGTTTTTTCAACACGCTGTCTGGTACACCAATTTTTCCAATGTCATGCATCGGCGCGGCATTCAGCACATCATCGGCGTAGGCTTGAGAAAAACCGGCTGCCAGCGCAATGATGCGGGAATAGTGGCTCATACGTATGACATGACGACCGGTCTCATTGTCTTTGTATTCTGCGGCCATGCCCAGACGCTGCACGATCTGCAGGCGGGTTTCTTTTAATTCATGAATACTGACTAACGCCAGATGGGTTCTGATGCGGGCGCGGACGACTAACGGGCTGACCGGTTTGGTGATGTAATCAACAGCGCCCGCGTCAAAGCCTTGCGCTTCATCAACATCTTCTGCCAATGCAGTGACAAAAATGACTGGAATATTCATGGTGAGTGGGTTTTGTTTCAGCCGGCGGCAGACGTCGTGGCCGCTGATATACGGCATCATTACATCCAACAAGATCAACGCGGGTTGCTCTTTGGCGGCTAATTCCAGCGCTTTCAAACCATCTTTGGCAAACAATAAGCGGTATTCTTCCTGCAAAATTTGACGCAACACTTGCAGGTTTAACGGCTCATCATCTACCAGTAATAAAACCGGCCGGGTATCGATCATCATGCGTTGACCTCTTTGGTCTGGTAAGGCTGATATAAACGTTCTAATGCCTGTAGTGCCTCATCAAATTCGAAACTATCTAATGCGTTACGCAAGGTTATCCACTCGGGGTGTAACTCTTTTTGTGGTAGCTGTTTGGCCAGTAATTGCAGCGCTTCGTCATTTAATTCACCATGTTTCAGTGCTTGTTTTAACTCTAGTGCAGCTTTTAATAATGCGCTGATATCTAACGGAGATTCGTTGCTGTCTTCGTTATCGGTCACAGCAATTGATTTATTTTGTCCCCAGATTTGTAATGCCTGTGTGGTTTTATTAAGCCCTTCGGCAAGCCGTTCTAACAGTGCCGGCGCTATTTCTTCACGCAATAAACAGTAACTTTCCAATTTTTGCGCTAAAGCCGCTAATTGTTTTAAAGCCAGATTATTACAAACGCCTTTCAGTTTATGGGCGTAATAGCGCCCTTGTTCCGCATTGGCAAAGGTTTGTTGTAATTCACTTAAGGATGTCTGGTATTCATTAGCAAATCGCAATAATGCCTGCCGATAAGCTTGTGGTTGCCCCCACAATTTTAAACCTTGCCGATAATGTAAGCCGGGGATCAACGGCGTTTCATCTGCGGCTTGTGATGAAGTGGGTGCGCTTGATTGCAGCGTCAATGGGCTAAGTTCCAAACCTAAAACCCGAGCTATCTCCAGCTGTAATTTTTCGATGTCGATGGGTTTTGAGGCAAACCCATCCATCCCGGCATCGCGGGCTGCAAAGCGATCATCCTGAAATACACTGGCGGTGAGCGCAATAATTGGCGTGGCCGGCTGATGTTTTTCCTGCTCATATTGACGGATCTGGCGGGTTGCGGTGAGCCCATCCATGCCCGGCATTTGCACATCCATCAAGATCAGATCGAACAGCCGTTCCTGTGCCAGATCGACGGCTTCGTGACCGTCGTGTGCCAGGGTGATTTTATGCCCGCGTTCACGCAGAATTAACGCCAGCAGATCCAGATTTTGTTGTACATCATCGGCCACCAAAATATTCAGTGCCGGTAAGTTGAGCGCTGCTTGTGGTGTTAATGCCGCAGGGGCTTCGCCGATGACAACAGGTAACAGCACATGAAAGTGAGTACCGACACCAACCAAACTATCCAGCCAGATCTTGCCTCCCATCAGTTCAACTAACTGTTTGCAGATGGTTGTACCCAGCCCGGTGCCACCATAACGTCGGGTGACGGACGCATCCGCTTGCGTGAACGGCTCGAATATCCGTTCCAGCCGCTCACTGGCGATCCCGATCCCGGTATCCTGAATATTGAAATGCAGCTGATCTTGCTCCCGGGTAATAGACAATACGACTTGTCCATGCTCGGTGAATTTAATGGCATTGCCAATCAGATTGGTCAGCACTTGGCGTAAACGCAGCGGATCCCCTTTCAGATAAGGCGGTAAGTCGGAGGCTTGCTGCAAGATGAGTTGCAGCCCTTTATTGCGGGCACTGATCTCTAATGATTGCGTTAATTCTTGCAGCAGTTCGGACAGTGAAAAGTCGATCTCTTCCAGTTCAATACTGCCACGCTCCATCTTGGCAGTATCGAGTATGTCATTCAAAAGCCGTAGCAGGGATTTTGCCGATTGGCGGATCGTTTCTAAATGCTGGCGTTGTTCGGGTTGCAGGTCAGATGCCAGCACGACATCGGTAAAACCGATGATGGCATTCATCGGCGTGCGGATCTCATGGCTCATGTTGGCCAGGAAGGCGGTTTTGGCGGCCGCCGCTTGTTCAGCGCGGTTTTTCGCTTCCACCAGCGCTTGCTCCATGGCGTGACGTTCGGAAATATCAAAGATCACCCCGTCTAACCACACCAGCTGACCGCGATCATCAAACACGCTGCTGCCGTGTTCCCATACCCAGTGGTATTCACCATCGCGGTTGCGTAGGCGATATTCCACGGTATATGGCTGACGTGCCCACACCCCATCGGCGATGGCTTCTTGCACCCGATCCCAGTCATCGGGGTGGATCAACGAGTTAAAATTCAGCTCTTGGCGTTTGTTGATAAAATCAAACGAGGGGTAGCCGGTCAATTCAATAACCGCATCGCTGACAAACACTAACGGGCGGTTATCTTCCGGCAGGGCACGATAAGAAACGCCGGGCATATTCGAGATCAATGAACGAAATTGCTGTTCATTATCCCGCAGTGCAATTTCCACCTGATGGCGTTTGCTGATGTCTTCGACAAAGCCGACAAATAACTCTTCACCCGGAATGTGCATGTGCCCGACCGACAGCTGCAGAGGAAAGGTTTTGCCGGATTTACGAATCCCCTGTATGACCCAGGTACGGTCAGCTCGTAATGGTTCGTCATGATGCAGCATGTACACCATGCGGCTGAGCTGCACGGGCATCAGTGTTAAGCGGTTGACATTCTTACCGAGAATTTCATCAGTGGACCAGCCGAAGATTTCTTCCGCAGCGCGGTTAAATTGTTGGATATGTCCGCGCATATCGGTGATCACAATGCCGGTAACAGCGGTATCAATTACCGAACGAAAGCGGGTTTCATTGATGCGCAGGTGATCCAGCATATCGCGGTAACGCATTAAACCGCTGGTGGCCACAATCAGCAGAATAACAATCAAGGTGATCAATGCAATCATGATACTGAGGTATTCCGGCTGCATATTTTCCAGCGGTATGTCTTTATGCGGCATAGCGACCAGACGCAATGCGGCCATGTTGCTGTAATGCATGCCGGCCGTTGCTACACCAATCAATACACTGCTGAGTAACATATGTGCTGTATTACCAAATGTTTTCCGTAATTTTGTCTGGAGGAAATAAACCCAGAGTGCTGCGATTGAGAAAACGATGCCAATGAGTAAAGAGATGATAAATAAGGTTGCATCATAACGAATGGCGGCATCCAGCTGCATGGCACTGATGCCGGTTAGATGCATGATCGCAATGCCGAAGCCTAAAATAAGCCCGCTTTCAAATAGCCGGAAATAGGAATTTGGCTGATTGATCAATAATGATAAAGCTAACCAGGATGCAACGATGCTGGGAATTAACGAGATCAGCGTCAGAGTGAGGTCGTAACTTACGTAGGTTTGCAGAGGGCATGCGAGCATGCCGATAAAATGCATAGCCCAGATACCACCGCCTAAACCGAATCCGCCAGCCAGTAACATGGCTCTTTGGGTGATATTTTGATGCGCACGTTGCGCTTGTCCCACAATCAAAAAAGCCATAAATGCGGCAAAGATCACCACCAGAATGGATAATAAAACCAACCACAGATTGTTCTCGCCCATGATCAGCAGCGCTTGCTCATCAGTTGGGTGCCAGAATTGGATTGGAAATTCCATGTAGTGTTCTCTGTTCGTCGATAAGGTTAAATCATCGGTGTTCATTAACTCATTGAGATATCTGCCTTGCTGAGTGTAGCCGTAATTATTCTGCTCTGATGTGAGTTCAGTTGCGGGTGATGGTTTTTCTCTGCGCAGGCGAGTGTTAGAATGTGATCTATCCGAAAGTCCTGAAATAATTCCAGTCACAAGGAAGCCCATGAAAGTCAAAACCCGTTTTGCGCCGAGCCCGACCGGCTTATTGCACATTGGTGGTGCCCGTACTGCACTCTACTCCTGGTTATTCGCTAAAAGTCAGGGTGGCGAGTTTGTTCTGCGTATCGAAGATACCGACACTGAACGTTCTACTCAGGCGGCCATTGATGCAATTATGGAAGGCATGACATGGTTAGGTTTTGACTGGGATGAAGGCCCTTATTACCAGACCAAACGTTTTGACCGTTATAACCAATTGATCGATCAATTGCTGGCGGAAGGCAAAGCATACAAATGTTACTGCTCGAAAGAACGTCTGGAAACCTTGCGTGAAGCGCAAATGGCGAACGGTGAAAAACCACGTTATGACGGCCATTGCCGTGATAGCCATGAACAGCATGCTGATGATGAACCGCATGTTATTCGTTTCCGTAATCCACAGGAAGGTGTGGTGGCGTTTGATGACCACGTGCGTGGCCGTATCGAATTTGCCAACACTGAGCTGGATGATTTGATCATTCGCCGTACCGATGGTGTGCCAACTTACAACTTCTGTGTTGTGGTGGACGACTGGGATATGCAGATCACCCAGGTGGTACGTGGTGAAGACCATATCAACAACACGCCACGCCAGATCAATATCTATCATGCGCTGGGTGCACCAGTGCCGGAATTCGCCCACGTATCAATGATTCTGGGTGATGACGGTGCCAAGCTGTCGAAACGTCATGGTGCGGTGGGTGTGATGCAATACCGAGATGATGGTTACTTGCCGGAAGCGGTGCTGAACTATCTAGTGCGTCTGGGCTGGTCACACGGCGATCAGGAAATTTTCTCGCGTGAAGAGATGATTAAGCTGTTCAGCCTCGACAATATCAGCAAATCAGCCTCAGCATTCAACACTGAAAAACTGAAATGGCTGAATAACCATTACATCCGCACGATGGACCCAGTTTATGTTGCTTCACATCTGGAGTGGCAAATGAACGATCTGGGTATCGATTATAAAGATGGCCCGGCACTGACCGCGATCATCAGTATGCTGGCGGAACGTTGCCATACCTTGCGTGAACTGGCACAACAAAGCCGTTATTTCTATGAAGAGTATGAAGCAATTGACGAAGCGGCAGCTAAGAAACATCTGAAAGCGGCGGCACGTGAACCACTGGCATTGATCCGCACAAAACTGGCGGCATTAGACAGCTGGGAAACGGAAGCCTTGCATCAGGTAATTCAAGACACCGCGACAGAATTGAATTTAGGCATGGGCAAAGTCGGTATGCCGCTGCGTGTGGCAGTAACCGGTGTTGGCCAATCACCGTCGATTGATGCGGTGATGCAATTGATTGGAAAAGAGCGCGTATTAGCGCGTCTGGACAAAGTGCTGGCGCTGTTGCCAGCGGCTGAATAAATTAATATCAGGGGCGGGTAACCGCCTCTATTGTTAACAATGATGGGAGCTCCAACATGAACAAATACAGTATGAGTCTGCTGGCTGCGGCAACGCTGGTTACTGGCGCTGCACAAGCCGATGATTTTAGCATCGGTGGTGGTCTGGACTATATGTATTCCGGCATGACTGGTACGGCAGAAAGCCAGGGTGATTTTTCAAATAGCAGCCGGTGGTCGACTTTTGTCGATTTTCGTCACCCGCTGTTAATGGTGCCGAATGTAAACTTCCAGACATCAGATCTGTCTTCAGAATCTGCAAATTTTGAAAACAAACTGAGAACTTATGACTTTGCGTTTTACTATTCTCCAATTGAACTGGAAGAGTTGACGCTGAATGCAGGTCTGAACTTCCGTCGTTATGACGGTACGCTGAACCACAGCCAGGATTATTCAAATAATGCAGTAATGCTTTATGGTTCTGCAGAAGCGCCGATCCCGGGTAGTGATTTTGGTTTGTTTGCTGATGCTCGTGTTTCTCGTTGGGACAGCGACCACTCGCACGATTGGAAAGCCGGTATCAGCTACAACGTATTCCCGGAAGACACACTGAAATTTAAAGTACGCGCTGGTTACCGCAATATGCGTGTTGACTATCATCAGGATAGTATCGATCTTGCTCAACACACGGATAGCTGGTTCTTAGGTGCTGAGCTGCGTTATTAATTTTTTCGATATAGAAAAAACAGAATACCGATAAGCAGATGAGAGGATGTTATTTATAGCATCCTCTTTTTTAAGCAGATGTTGGGCGTTTTTTAGCCTTATTCGGCTTGATTTCTGGGAAATTGGCTGATTCCCTCTTTCTTATGCCTTTTATATCCACATTTTAACTATAGATATGACATTTCTATATTAAGAATTTCGATAAATTCTTTGTGAAGTACCGATTCTGCTTGTAAGCTGACACCATTCTTAATGCAGGAATTGGCATATGAGCGACAAATCTCCATCTTTAGCAGGTCCGATTGCGGGGCCGCATCTTTCTAAACTGGCGGAAGCCGTAGCAAATTTATCTCCGACTGAACTGATCTGGGCCAGTGGCTTCTTATTTGGTTTGGCTCAAAACGCGGGTGGTGCGGTTGTCACTGCGGGCGTAACGGCTGCTATTGCGCCTGTTGCCGCTCAACCAACCGGTAGTCTGACTATTCTGGTGGGTTCACAAACCGGCAATGCCAAAGGCGTGGCGGAAAGTGTGAAAGCACAAGCCGAAGCGCGTGGCATTCCTGTGTCATTGGTAGCCATGAATGACTACAAACCAAAACAGCTGAAGAAAGAAACCCATGTGCTGATCGTCACCAGCACCTACGGGGAAGGTGAGCCGCCGGAAGCCGCTGCTGATCTGCATGCGCAACTGAAGGGCGGCAAAATTGGTAAGCTGTTCGGTCTGCAATTTGCGGTACTGGGCCTGGGCGATTCTTCTTATGAATTCTTCTGCCAGACGGCGAAAGATTTTGACGCGTTCTTCGAAAAAGCCGAAGCAACTCGTCTGCAAGATGCCGCCATTCTGGATGTCGATTACCGCGCTGCTGCTGATGCGTGGGCCGCGAGCTTTCTGGATAAACTGGCCGCGACATTAACAGCTGCACCGGCTGTGGCAACCGTAGGTGGTTCAGCTGTCGTTGCTTCAGGCCATAGCGCGTATGACAAATTTAATCCTTTTGCTGCGACGCTGAGCACCAACCAGAAAATTACGGGGCGTGACTCAACGAAAGATATCCGCCATTTTGAGATCAATCTTGAAGGCTCAGGTATTACTTATCAACCGGGCGATGCATTAGGTATCTGGTTTGATAACGATGCTGCCGTGGTTGCGGAAATTCTGGCACTGACCGGTCTGACTGGTGATGAGCAGGTAACGGTATCCGGTAAAGCCGCAGCATTAAGTGATGCGCTGACCAATCAGTTTGAACTGACCCGTCTGCATGCCGCGTTTATTACCAGTTTGGCCGAAATTTCCTCGGATAAAAAACTGAAGAAATTAGCGGCTGACAAAGATGAAACCCGCAAACTGACTGCCAAAGCGCAGATTGTCGACGTATTAAAACGCTTCCCAACTAAACTGACTGCTGAACAGCTGGTGGGTTTATTGCGTGCACTGAGTCCGCGTTTGTACTCTATTGCTTCTGCACAGTCGGAAGTGGAAGAAGAAGTGCATCTGACCGTCGGTGTGGTGCGTTATCCGCAGGAAGATGGTGCTGTACGTTCCGGTGGCGCCTCCTCATTCCTGGCTGATCGTGTGCAAGATGGTGGCGAAGTGCGTGTGTTCGTAGAACACAACGATAATTTCCGTTTGCCAGCTAATCCTGATACCCCTGTGATCATGGTCGGGCCAGGCACCGGTATCGCACCATTCCGTTCTTTTATTCAGGAACGTGATGCCCAAGGTGCAGAAGGTAAGAACTGGTTGTTCTTTGGCAACCCGCATTTCACCCAAGATTTCCTCTATCAGGTGGAATGGCAGAAATATGTGAAGAGCGGTTTACTGACTAAAATTGATTTAGCCTTCAGCCGTGATCAAGCCAATAAAATCTACGTACAAGATAAATTAAAGGCCAAAGGCGCAGAAGTGTGGAAGTGGTTGCAAGACGGGGCACATTTCTATGTCTGCGGTGATGCCAACCGAATGGCGAAAGATGTTCACGATGCACTGGTGAATATCGTGGTGGAACACGGCGGTAAGAACGCTGAAGAAGCCGAAGAATATGTCAATGAACTGCGTCGTGCCAAGCGTTACCAGAGGGATGTCTACTGATGAGCGAGCAAAAATTATCTGACAACGAACGTCTGAAAGCGGAAAGTAATTTCCTGCGCGGTACGATTGAGCTGGATCTGAAAAATGAACTGACCGGCGGTTTTACTGGCGACAACTTCCAGCTGATCCGCTTGCATGGCATGTATCAGCAAGACGACCGTGATATTCGTGCCGAGCGCGCTCAGCAGAAACTGGAACCACTGCACAACGTGATGTTACGTGCCCGTATGCCGGGCGGTATTATCACACCGGAACAATGGTTAGGCATCGATGCGCTTGCGCAAGACAATACTCTGTATGGCAGCATTCGCCTGACTACGCGGCAGACCTTCCAGTTCCACGGCATACTGAAGCCAAAGATCAAACTGACGCATCAGACGCTGAACAAATACGGCATTGATTCTATTGCAACAGCCGGTGACGTGAACCGTAACGTGCTGTGTACGTCCAATCCGGTGGAATCAGAGTTGCATCAGGAAGCTTACGAATGGGCGAAGAAAATCTCTGAGCATCTGCTGCCGAAAACCCGTGCCTATGCCGAAATTTGGTTAGATGGCGAGAAGTTAGGCCCGGACGAAGAACCAATTTTGGGCTCCACTTATCTGCCGCGTAAGTTCAAAACCACGGTGGTTATTCCGCCGCAAAACGACATTGATGTGCACGCCAATGATTTGAACTTTGTAGCGATTGCTGAAGACGGTAAATTGATTGGTTTCAACGTGCTGGTGGGTGGCGGTTTGGCCATGACCCACGGCAACAAAGAAACTTATCCACGTAAAGCTGACGATTTTGGTTTTATCCGCAAAGAAGATACGCTGAAATTTGCCGAAGCTGTGGTGACTACTCAGCGCGACTGGGGTAACCGTTCAAATCGTCTGAATGCCAAAACCAAATACACGCTGGAACGTGTTGGTGTTGATGCGTTTAAAGCGGAAGTTGAAAAACGTACTGGTATCAAGTTTGAAGCCAGCCGCTCATATGTATTTACCAGTCGTGGCGATCGTATCGGTTGGGTTGATGGTATCGATGGCAAACAGCATCTGACGCTGTTTATCGAAAATGGCCGTATTCTGGATTTCCCTGGCAAGCCGCTGAAAACAGGCTTGGCGGAAATTGCGAAAATTCACAAAGGTGATTTCCGCATGACCGCGAACCAGAATCTGATCATCGCGGGTGTGGCGAAGAAAGATAAAGCCAAAATCGAGAAAATTGCCCGTGCGCACGGTCTGATTGATGACAGCGTTTCTGAGCAGCGTAAAAACTCGATGGCGTGTGTGGCGCTGCCAACCTGTCCATTAGCGATGGCGGAAGCAGAGCGTTTCCTGCCGGCGTTTACCACGCAGATCGAAGAAGTGATGGCGAAACACGGTCTTTCTGATGATCATGTGATCTTCCGTGTCACGGGTTGCCCGAACGGTTGTGGTCGCTCGATGTTGGCGGAAATTGGCTTGGTGGGCAAGGCGCTGGATCGTTACAACTTCTATATCGGTGGTAACCGCGAAGGTACGCGTATCCCACGTCAATACCGTGAGAACATCAGCTCTGCTGAGATCTTAAAAGAGATCGATACATTGCTGGGACGTTGGGCGAAAGAGCGTAATGAGAACGAAGGCTTTGGTGATTTCGTGATCCGCGCTGGTATCGTGAAACCGGTCGTTGATTCTGCTAAGGATTTCTATGCCGCATAATCTTTTGTCGCTGAGTGCACTGGTTGCACTCTCTAAAGAAGAACAAACAGCGCAGCTGGTTGACGTGAATCAGCAGCTGGAGGCGCTCAGCGCACAAGAGCGTGTGCAATGGGCATTTGAACATCTGGAAGGCGAGTTTATTCTCTCTTCGAGCTTTGGCATTCAGGCAGCCCTCATGTTGCATCTGGTGACGCAAGTGCGCCCGGATGTGCCAGTGGTGCTGACCGATACCGGCTATCTGTTCCCGGAAACGTATCAGTTTATCGATCAACTGACGGATCGTCTGAAACTGAATCTGAAAGTGTACCAAGCACCGATCACCCCAGCCTGGCAGGAAGCCCGTTACGGCAAACTGTGGGAGCAAGGTGTGGAAGGGATTGAGCAATACAATCAGATCAACAAAGTGGAACCGATGGCGCGTGCACTGAAAGAGCTGGATGTCAAAACCTGGTTCTCCGGCCTGCGTCGTGAACAATCTTCCACTCGTGGTAATTTGCCGGTACTGGCGGTGCAGCGCGGGATCTTCAAATTCCTGCCAGTGATCGACTGGACCAACAAAGACGTGTTCTATTATTTCAAAGAACACGATTTGCCATATCACCCACTGTGGGAGCAAGGCTACCTGTCAGTCGGTGATGTGCAAACCACCGCGAAGTGGGAACCTGGGATGACGGAAGAACAAACCCGTTTCTTCGGCCTAAAACGCGAGTGCGGATTGCACGAAGAGAAATAAATTAAATAAAAGGGCGCAGCAAGCGCCCTTTTTTATGTCCGTCAGTTTTTGTCTGTCAGGTTTTATCCGCTTCACGTCGTAATACCAGCTGAATAAATGCATCGCGGATCGGGTTATCGTAATGCGGGTTCCAGGCTATGCCGATATCCCATTGCGTGTAATCGCCCGATAATGGAATGATATCTACCTCTTCCGGCGCAATAAACACCGCACTTTGCGGCACAATCGCCACACCTAAACCGGCGGCCACCAGCGCCAGCAAGGTCTGATTATCACCTGCGTACTGTGCCACCACCGGATAACAATTATGAAAGGCCAGAAACTGATCAATCTGTCGGTTGAAACGTTGCCCTTGTGTTGGCGTTAAACGCAGCAAGGGTAATTGCTCCAACTGGCGTAAAAAATCCGCTTCGTCATGGCCAGGATAATGGTGCCGGTTTACCGCTAATACTAATTGATCGGTTAATAGTTTATGCGCGACCAATGGTGGATCAATGGGTAAACGTAAGAAACCTAACTGTGATTGATCGGCCAGCAACTGGGCTATCAGTGGCACCGATGAGGTGTCTTGAAAGGTGATTGTGACATCGGGATACAGCCCGCGGAATTGCGCGGTGAAAGAAGATGCCAGACGCAGGCTGGAAAGCCCGATCCCGATCGCCAGCTTGCCGGATTGCCCTTTTAACACCCGTTGTGCGTGTCGTTTTAACTGCTCCGCTTGCAAGACCAGCGTGCGGGTTTGTTCATGCAACTCTTTGCCCAATGGCGTTAATTCAGCACCACGCCGGTTACGGGTAAACAATAATCCGCCCAGTGTTTCCTCCAAAGCATGGATCTGCTTGGACAGGGCTGGCTGGGTAATAAATAGTTTTTGTGCAGCTTCGGTAAAATTCAGGCAATCAGCCAAAGTCACAAAAGCACGTAACTGACGTAGTTCCATTCTGTTTGGTTATCACTGGTGGATAATTATTCATTTTAAAGAATACCAGAGCTCTGCTGTAATCACTACATCGGTTAGGCCTGACCTTGATAACGAATACAAATCACTACAGCGATGTAACCGGAGGTTATATGACGAAGAAATTTATATTTTTGATCAAGAATCAGGTCGTTACACAAGTTTGCCAAGATGAAGAATACAGCGAAGAAATTACCGAACAATTACTGAGACAGGGGTTTTATATTTCGCACCATCATATCTATGCCGACAATGACAGAAAGGCGATGGCGAAATATGATGAGCTCCAGTCAGCCGTTCAATAACTCATTATGCTGAATAACCGGCTTTGATGGTTGGGTCGTGAAGAATTTTAAATACAAATAAAACAGGATTATCTCAATGAAATGCAAAGGGTTTCTTTTTGATCTCGACGGCACACTAGTTGATTCATTGCCGGTTGTTGAACGCGCTTGGTCGAACTGGGCAAAAAGCCGGGATCTTGATCCCGCAGTAGTATTAGATTTTATCCACGGTAAACAAGCGATCACGTCACTGCGTCACTTTATGCCTGGCGAAAGTGAAGACGCGATCCAACAACAATTTTCTTTGCTGGAAAAAGTAGAAGCCGAAGATACCGATGGTATTTCTGCATTACCGGGGGCCGTGCAGCTGCTTGAACGTCTGGAAGCATTATCGATGCCGTGGGCTATAGTGACCTCAGGATCTGTGCCGGTTGCGCGCGCCCGCCATGCAGCTGGTGAGCTGGCGACACCGGAAATTTTTATCACTGCAGAATTGGTGGCGCGCGGCAAACCGAATCCCGATCCGTATCTGTTAGGTGCGCAGCGCTTGGGGCTGAAACCGGAAGAGTGTGTAGTGGTGGAAGATGCACCTGCCGGTGTATTGTCCGGCCTGGCCGCCGGTTGTAAGGTGATTGCCGTGAATGCGCCGGATGATACGCCGGGGTTGGATAAAGTTGATTTGGTATTGAAATCACTGGCGGTATTGCAGGTTGAAGCTGTGCAGAATGATGAGTTTTTGATTAATGTGGTTGAATAAAATTCTGCTAGCAGTTTTAACAAGAAAGGGGCTTTAAGCCCCTTTTTGTATTTTCGGTTACTGCATCAATTTACTGCACATGAATACAAGCAGCGCGATGTTCTTTACCTTTTAATAACGGTTTATCGGTAGAACAACCGGCACTAGCTTGTGGGCAACGCGTGCGGAACACACAACCAGATGGTGGGTTGATTGGTGATGGCAGATCGCCTTCCAAGATCTGGATCTTTTTATTGCGCTCCAGCTCTGGGTCAGGGATCGGCACAGCCGACATGAGTGCTTGGGTGTAGGGGTGTTTTGGCGTTTCACAAACGTGCTTGTCGCTGCCAAACTCCACGGCATTACCCAAATACATCACCATCACGCGATCAGAGATGTGCTTAACGACCGAGAGATCGTGCGCGATAAAGATTAGCGATAGCCCCATTTCGCGTTGCACTTCTTTCAGTAGATTCACCACTTGTGCCTGAATTGACACATCCAGTGCAGAAACCGGTTCGTCACAGATGATCAATTTCGGCTTTAGGATCAATGCGCGTGCGATACCGATACGCTGACACTGGCCACCGGAAAATTCATGCGGATAACGATTAATGAGGTTCGGTAACAAACCGACCTTCATCATCATCGCTTTCACTTGATCCATCACTGCTTCTTTTTTCAGCTTCGGATAAAAGGTTTGCAACGGTTCCGCGATGATATCGCCGATGGTCATGCGTGGGTTCAGCGAAGCCAGTGGATCTTGAAATATCATCTGGATCTCTTTGCGTTTCTCGCGATATTGCCCCGCCGAGAGTTGCGTCAGATCTTGCCCTAACCAGACAATTTCACCTTCGGTGGCTTTAACCAACCCAATCACCGCGCGGGCGAGGGTTGACTTACCGCAACCGGATTCCCCAACCACACCCAGTGTTTCGCCTTCATACAGCTCAAATGACACGCCATCGACCGCTTTCAGTTGCAGCGGTTTGGCCCACGGCAGCAGTGAGTTGACCTTGATCGGGAAGTGCACTTTCAGATCGCGCACTTGCAGCAGTAATTTTTTCTCACTCATGCCGGAGTCTCCCAATTCCAGTGACAAGCGCGTTGGCGGGCATTGCCGAATGTCTCCAGTGACGGTGCTTCGCTGAAGCAGTGAGCCTGTGCCCGATGGCAGCGTTCCTGAAATGGACAGCCTTTTGGCAGACGCAACAGATTTGGCGGATTACCGGGAATGGTGGCGAGTTCCAGCCCATCGTTATCAAGACGCGGGATCGCACGTAGCAATCCTTCGGTATAAGGGTGTGATGGTTTATAGAAAATATCGTCAACCGGGCCATATTCCATGGTGCGCCCGGCATACATGACCAGCACTTTGTCACACAGACCAGCGACCACACCGAGATCGTGCGTGATCATGATAATTGAGGTGTTGAAGTCGCGTTTTAGCTCTTGCAGCAGTGTCATGATTTGCGCTTGCACGGTGACATCCAGCGCGGTAGTTGGCTCGTCAGCAATCAGCAGTTTCGGGCGACACAACAACGCCATAGCAATCATCACGCGCTGACGCATACCGCCGGAAAACTCATGCGGATACATGTCCATACGCTTGCGTGCTTCCGGCATTTTGACTGCATCGAGCATTTTTACCGACTCTTCAAACGCGGATTTTCTATCCAACCCTTTGTGCAGGCGTAACACTTCAATCAGCTGTTCACTGACTTTCATGTACGGGTTCAGCGAGGTCATTGGGTCTTGAAAAATCATCGCAATCTCTTCAGCGCGGATCTTATTCAGCTCCCGTTGCGGCAGATTGAGAATTTCGCGGCCATGAAAACGCGCAGAACCGTGGATCTGACCGTTTTTTGCCAGCAAGCCCATCAGCGCAAAGGCGGTCTGGCTTTTACCGGAACCGGATTCACCGACGATGCCCAGTGTTTCACCTGCCGCCAGTGAAAAATTCAGATCGTTGACGGCGACCACAGAGCCATCGGGGGTTTTAAATTCCACGCGTAGATCGCGTACATCGAGTAAATTCATCGCGATCTCCTTAACGATCTTTCGGGTCAAGCGCATCGCGCAGACCGTCACCGAGGAAGTTGAAACAAAACAGCGTGATCACCATAAAGACGGCAGGGATCAACAGCTGCCACAAGGCGACTTCCATAGTTTTCGAGCCTTCATTGAGCAACGCGCCCCAACTGGTCATCGGTTCTTGTACACCTAAGCCTAAGAAACTTAGGAATGATTCAAACATGATCATGCCTGGCACCAGCAACGTGGCGTAAACCACCACGATACCGAGCACGTTAGGCACGATATGACGAGTGATGATCTTCCACTGCGAAACACCGCAAACGTGTGCCGCTTCAATGAACTCTTTGTTTTTCAGGCTCAGCGCCTGACCGCGCACAATACGGGCCATATCGAGCCAGCTGACGGCGCCGATTGCGATGAAGATCAACCAGATGTTGCGGCCAAAGAAGGTCACCAGCATGATGACAAAGAACATGAACGGGAAGGCATACAGAATTTCCAGCGCCCGCATCAACACGCGGTCTAATGTGCCGCCAATAAAACCAGCCGCGGCGCCATACAGAGTGCCGATCACCACGGCCACCATCGAGCCGAGTATCCCCACCATCAGTGAAATACGGCCACCAATGAGGGTGCGAACAAACAAGTCACGCCCTAGGCTGTCGGTGCCGAAATAGTGCCCGCTGGTAAAATCGGGTGCACTGGCCATCGATGCCCAGTCGGGGTCTTCATAACCAAATGCCGACAATGATGGGCCGACGAGCACGGCTAATGCGATCAAACTGAGGATGATCATACTGGCTACCGCGGCTTTATTACGGAAGAAACGACGACGCGCATCCTGCCACAGTGAGCGGCCTTGGATCTCAAGATCTTCCGCAAACTGAGCGACTTCTTTTTGTTGTTTAACCATTTTGTCTTCCCCGGTCAGTAACGGATTTTCGGATCAATGACCGCGTATAAAATATCAACCACCGCATTGAATAAGATGGTCAGTGCGCCAACCAAAATCGTCAGCCCCATCACCATCGAATAATCGCGATTCAAGGCGCCATTCACAAACAGCTGGCCGATGCCGGGCAAACCGAACATGGTTTCGATCACTACCGAGCCGGTGATAATGCCGACAAACGCGGGGCCAAGATAAGAGACCACGGGGAGCATGGCGGGGCGCAACGCATGATGCAAAATGATGTAATGCATCGGCAGCCCTTTCGCTTTGGCGGTGCGGATGAAGTTGGCATTCAGCGTTTCAATCATGCTGCCACGCATAATGCGGGCGATGGCAGAAACGTAATACATCATCATGCCAATCACGGGTAACACCATGTAGGGCAATTGCCCGTTTTGCCAGCCACCCGCAGGTAACCAGTGCAGTGCAATGGCAAAGATCAGCGTCAACACTGGCGCGAGCACAAACGAGGGCACCACCACACCAAACATGGCAGTCGACATGAGCAGATAGTCGATCCAGGTATTTTGCCGCAATGCCGCCATGATGCCGAAGCTGACACCGACCAATACGGCTAAAATAAAGGCGATACCACCGATTTTGGCAGAAACCGGAAACGACTGATGCACCAGCTCGTTAACGGTAAAATCTTTATATTTAAATGACGGGCCAAGGTCACCCTTTGCCAGATTTTTCAGATAAACCAGATATTGTTCGGTGACGGGTTTATCCAGGCCATATTTGGCTTCGATGTTGGCCATCACTTCTGGTGGGAGTTTTCGTTCCGATGAAAATGGGTTACCCGGGGCAAAACGCATCATGAAAAATGACACTGTGATCAGTACCAGCAGGGTAGGGATTGCCTCCAGCAAACGTTTTATTATGAATTTCAGCATACAGGCAGCAAAGCCTCCTCTTACACAAACAAAAAATCCCTCCCGAGCACGAGAGGGATCTTGCAGACGCGATTAATGAGCGATGATGTACATGTCTTTGGTGTAGAGGTTATCCAATGGATTGTTTGGGTAACCGCCAACGTAAGGTTTAACCAGACGGCCAGATACGTACTGATAAATCGGTGCAATAGGCATGTCTTTGGCTAATAACTCTTCAGCTTCACCATAGAGTTTTTGACGTGTCGCTACATCAGGCGCCATGCGGCTGTCTTGCATTAGCTTGTCATAAGCAGGGTTGTTGTATTTACCATAGTTGCTGGCGTTGGTCGATTCCATCAAACCAACCATGGATGCCGTTTCATTATAGTCAGCGATCCAGCCATTACGGGAAACGTCAAAGTTGCCTTGTTGTTCAGAGGCCAAATAACTTTTCCATTCTTGATTGATCAAACTGACATCAACACCAAGAGTTTTCTTCCACATAGAAGCAACGGCAATGGCGATCTTTTTATGCACTTCATTGGTGTTATACAACAGTTCGAATTTCAGTGGATGTGATTCATCATAACCGGCTTCTTTCAGCAGTTTTTTCGCTTCATCATTACGTTTTTCCTGCGTCCAGGTGCTCCATTCGGTTTTCACTTGAGTTGGGAAACCTTGTGCGATCTCTGGCGTCATGTAGTAAGACGGTTTTTCGCCACGCGCAACCACGGCATTGGCAATAATGTTGCGATCAATGGCGTATGACAACGCTTTACGTACCCGCACATCATCAAAAGGTTTGTGTTTGAAATTGAATTCGTAGAAGTAAGAACCGACATAACCGACCACTTTGACTTCATCAGGGTGTTCAGCTTTCAGATGTTTGAATTGATCTAATGGCAATTCGTTGTAAGTCAGATCGATTTCACCGGCCATATAGCGATTCACATCGGCAGTTTGCGATTCGATTGGCAAATAGGTGACTTTATTGATAGTGGTGTGCGCGTCATCCCAATATTGTTTATTGCGATCTAAGACTAAACGCTCGTTAACCACCCACTCTTTCACGGTGTAGGCACCATTGGTGACGATGTTTTCTGGGCGTGTCCATTTTTCACCAAATTTGGCGATCACTTTTTCTGGCACCGGATCAAGGCTGGTGTGAGCAACCATATCGACAAAATAAGACAATGGGTTAACCAGCGTGATCTCTAGCGTGTAATCATCCACGGCTTTGACACCCAGCTGATCAAGCGGTTTTTTACCCGCCATAATGGCGCCAGCATTGACCACATTCGCACTATCAAGGAAGAAGGCGTAAGGCGACGCGGTATTCGGGTCAACGAGTCGACGGAAAGAGAAAACAAAATCGTTAGCGGTAACAGGGTCGCCATTTGACCATTTCGCGGTCTTACGCAGGTGGAAGGTGAATACCTTGTTATCTTTGGTTTCCCAGCTTTCAGCAACACCCGGGCGGATCTTACCGGTCGCATCGGTGGTCACTAAACCTTCAAACAGGTCGCGCTGAATATTGGATTCTGGCACACCTTCGGTTTTTTCAGGGTCGAGCGACGCAGGTTCTGCACCATTGCCTTTCACTAATTCTTGTACGGCAGCCAGTTTGACCTGATCTTTGCTTTGCGGGGCCGCTGGCGCTGCTGTGGTGGCTGCTGATTTTTCTGGTGTAGCTGGTTTTTCGGCGGGTTTAGAACCATTGTCACCACAACCTGCGAGCATCATGGCTGACGTGATCGCGATTGCTAACATCGACTTATAATGAGTCATTTTTCAGAGAGCTCCTCTATAGTTTTTGGTTTTATTGGGTGTAACCACTGCGATATACGGGATAACTTACCGATAATTCACTCTGGGAAATTAGAATGCAAATACTATTTTGCAATATCGACTTTTTGCAGAGTTAAGCACTGAATTAGTGCGTTAATGTGATGTTAAATATCAGTAATTGAGTTAAAAATAGCCGGAGCGATCAAATGAGGTGCATGGGTTAATCGTTTGTAAACGATACCATGTGAGCAGATATGAGAGATTAGAGGCAGAGAATGGGAAGGTTATTCCCTGCCGAGCAATAGCGTGATGGAATATGGTTTAAAACCCGCTTTTAACCATCGCCAGCGTGGTATCCAGCATACGGTTGGCAAAACCCCATTCATTATCACACCAGACTAGAGTTTTAATTAAGTGTTTGCCACTGACGCGGGTTTGCGTGCCATCAACGATGGCGCTGTGCGGATCATGGTTGAAATCGATCGAAACCAGCGGTAGCTCGGTGTAATCGACAATACTGCGGAAACTGCCTTTTGCGGCCCGTTGCAGTACATTATTGACGTCCAGCACGCTGACGGCGTTGGTGACCGTGACGCTGAGATCAATGGCGGTGACGTTGATGGTGGGTACGCGCACGGAAATCGCCTCAAAACGATCACAGAATTTTGGAAAAATACGCGTAATACCAGCGGCAAGTTTAGTATCAACCGGAATGATCGACTGACTAGCGGCGCGGGTACGACGCAGATCAGGGTGGTAGGCATCGATCACTTGCTGATCATTCATCGACGCATGAATGGTAGTCACGGTGCCGGATTCAATATTAAAGGCGTCATCCAGTAACTTGATCACGGGAATAATACAGTTCGTGGTGCAAGAACCACTGGAGACGATACGGTGTTGCGGCTGTAACTGCTGATGGTTAACGCCATAAATCACGGTGGCATCGAGATCGCTGCTGCCTGGGTGCGAGAACAACACTTTCTTGGCGCCAGAGGCCAGATGCATTTCACCATCCGCGCGTTTGCCATAGATGCCGCTGCAATCCAGCACGATATCGACACCCAGATCGCCCCACGGCAGTTGGTTGATCTCTTTTTGATGCAACAGGCGAATGGCATCATCACCGACATACAGCACGTCGCGCTCCTGACGCACATCCCAATCAAAACGGCCGTGCGTGGAATCGTATTTCAGCAGGTGCGCCATGCCTTCCGCATCTGCCAGCTCATTAATGGCGACAACTTTGATTTCGGCCCGACGCCCTGATTCGTACAGTGCGCGTAAGACACTTCGACCAATGCGGCCGAAACCATTGATTGCGATGCGGATTGTCATGCTTTACCTGATTCGTTTTCGTTGGGTGGATACAAAGAAAACAGAATAATCCTGTTTACGGGTGGAACAAACGAAAAAACGGGATATTCAATAATATCCCATTAAAAATGTCCCGACTTAACCGGCAAATGCCACTTCAGGTAAACCGGCAACATCCATCGGAATGGCCAGCACCGCACCTTCCAGCGGATTAGCGGCCAGATGTTCTGCCGACATGCCCTGACTGGCACTGGTGACATACAAGGTTTTCAGATCCGGGCCACCGAAGCAGGGCATGGTTGGGTTGGTCACGGGTAAGGCTATGTCGCGTAGTAGTTCACCTTGCGGGCTGATACACAGCACACGGCTACCGGCATATTGCGCTGACCAGTAATTGCCTTCGCTATCAACAGTGGCGCCATCAGGACGCCCCATGCCTTCCGGTACATGGAAAAATAGTTGTTGGTTACTGACTTCACCGGTTTCCGGATCGTAATCGCAGCGGTAGATATTGCGGTTTTGAATGGGCGTATCCGACCAGTACAGCGTTTTGCCGTCAGGGCTAAACGCCATGCCATTGCATGTCCAGCTTTTGCCAACCAGCGGGCGCACACTCAAGTCAGGGTTTAACTGATAAAAGGTACCAAACGATTCATCTTTGCGGGCATTCATGGTGCCGGCAATAAAACGACCTTTCGGGTCACAGCGGCCATCATTAAAGCGTTGCCAAGGTTTATCGGCTTCAGGGTCAACAATGGGTGTTAAAGTCGGGTTATCAACATCATCAATAAAGTGAAAACCCGATTGCAGCGCAACCAGTAACCCGCCTTTTTTACGCCAAATAAAACAGCCGATCTCTTCTTGCAGCTGAATAACACTGTGTTGCCCGCTGGCAGGGTGGTGACGGTGGATCTGGTGCTGTGTAATATCAACCCACCACAAAGTTTGTGTTTCCGCATGCCAGCGAGGGCATTCACCTAGTTGATCGCGTTGTGCTGATAGTGCCTGCATGATGTTCTCTCCGAGAATGACTAAATGCAGATTAACAGGATGTTCCCGGTAACATAAAATGTAACCGGTTTTATTGTGATCTATATCAACCTTCAAGTTTGAGTAACACCATGCTCTCTGCTATTTTTTTATATGGTTTGGCAAAAAATAAAATCGTATAGATTGTAGATAGTTAGATAATAAGCTTAAATCTCAGTTAGATATAATCGGGGTGAGTTTATTCATAGCACGGAGTCCCCACCCGTCATGGTTCCAGGTGTTGCTAATGGTGGCAAACCTCTGACTATATGAGCGAGTTCTCCTTATGCCGTATGAGTTGAGTCAAGGCGTGGCTCTGTTAAATGAAACAGAAACCTTCTTACAAACGCTTTTAGAAACCATCCCAGACATACTCTTTGTGTTTGATGAAGAGTGTCGCTATCTGTGTGTGCTGTCGTCAGAACACAACATCAGCCAAATGAAAGCTTCTCACTTTGTCGGCAATCGTATTCATGACCTCTGGCCAAAAGAGTTAGCCGATCGTTTTTATCACACCATTCGAGAAACACTGCGCACTGAGCAACCACAAGCACTGGAATATGAACGTGACACTATGATGGGGTTGCGTTGGTTTGAAGGGCGCACACAACCATTACCGCAATCATTGTATGGCCGTAAAGCCGTTGTTTTTCTGGCGCGTGATATCACCGAACGCAAACTGGCTGAAATTGCCCGGACTAAATCGGAATCACAGCTGAATTCTCTGTATGAACTAGGGATTGTTGGCTTTGCGTTCAGTCTGACCGGAAAACAGTGGATCCGCGTTAACAGTTATTTGTGTGACTTGCTGGAGTTTTCAGAAGCTGAACTGTTAGGTATGACTTGGGCTCAATTCACGCATCCTGATGATTTAAAAAATAATATTTTTGAATATGAACAAATGCTGGCTAACGAAAGTAATGGTTATACGTTAGAAAAGCGTTATATCAGTAAAAGTGGTAAAGAGATCCCCGTGCGGGTTGTGGTGCGTTGTGCCCGTAATCAAGATGGAACGATTGATTATGTCACCACCATGGTGGAAGACATTAGTGAACGCAGAAAAAACGAAGCCGAGATCCGTCAATTGGCATTTTATGATTCGTTAACCGGATTACCCAATCGACGTCATTTTAATAATCGTCTGCAGCAGGCTTTATCTGCCAGTGCCTTGCATAAAAAAATCGGGGCATTGTTTTTTATTGATCTCGATAATTTTAAAAATCTGAATGATACGTTGGGACATGAAAAAGGCGACGGGTTACTGACATTGGTAGCGAGCCGTTTATCGGGTTGTTTATCAAAAAGAGATATGGTGGCGCGACAAGGTGGTGATGAGTTTGTCGTCATACTTGAAGAGATTGGAAACAACACACGGGAAGCGATGACGCAATGTCAGCGCATTGGCGAGCGCCTGCTGGATGTGCTGTGTCAGCCCTATTTTATTGATGGTTTTGAACACAATACTACCGCGAGTATTGGTATCACACTGTTTGATGGGCATCCGGAAAAAAGCGATGAACTATTGAAACGGGCGGATATTGCGATGTATCAGGCCAAAGCGGCCGGTCGGAATACGTTCTGTTTTTTTGATAAAGAGATGCAGAACAAAGTCTCGCATCGGGCGGCATTAAGTGCTGATTTATTAGTGGGTATCCGCGAAGAACAATTCCGCTTGTTTTATCAGCCGCAGGTCGAACATTCGGGTCGGGTTATCGGGGCAGAAGCGCTGATCCGCTGGCAACATCCAGACCGGGGCATGGTTTCGCCAGCCGAATTTATTCCTATGGCAGAGGAAAGCGGGGCGATCCTGACGCTGGGTCATTGGGTATTAAAAACTGCCTGCCAACAATTGGCGATCTGGGCAACACAACCGGAATACGCACATATTACTGTTGCCGTAAACGTTAGTGCTCGTCAGTTTTATCAGTCTGATTTTGTTGAAAAAGTGCTGCAGGTGTTAGAGGAAACGGGTGCAGATCCGCGCTTGTTAAAATTAGAGCTGACGGAAAGTATGTTGCTGCAGGATGTTGAAGATATCATCACTAAAATGACGTTACTAAAACGCATTGGCGTCGGTTTCTCGCTGGATGATTTTGGTACGGGTTACTCCTCGCTTTCCTACTTAAAACGTTTGCCATTAGATCAGCTCAAGATCGATCAATCTTTTGTTCGTGATTTGTTAACCGATGCTAACGATGATGCGATTGCCCGAACGATTGTGGCATTAGCGGAAAGCATGGGATTAGCGGTTATTGCCGAAGGGGTGGAAACACAAGAACAGCGCGATTGTCTGGCCGGGCATGGTTGTTATACCTACCAAGGTTATTTGTTTGGCCGACCGGCTCCAGCTGACGAGCTAAAATTATCCTGTTCATAAATTTATCAGCCGATCATTCCGCTATCTCTCGTTAAAACTCTTGTTTAAGTCTGATTTAAAGCAATTATCACTCATCTCATACTGTCTTGCCTTATTCGATCAGGTTATTCTATCGCCGGTTTTTTTAATGGCAGGAACAGTAGTTCAATTCGCTGACGCAATGGTCAGCATCTATTTGTGACAGAGGTTTTCATGGAAGTTCAAACTGAGGGTGAACTGAAACGCGGGTTGAAAAACAGGCATATTCAGTTGATCGCGTTAGGTGGTGCGATTGGCACAGGGTTATTTTTAGGTATTGCGCAAACCATCAAAATTGCAGGTCCTGCGGTATTGCTGGGTTATGCACTGGGTGGTTTGATTGCCTTTTTGATCATGCGCCAGTTGGGTGAAATGGTTGCTGAAGAGCCGGTATCGGGTTCATTTAGCCATTTTGCGTATAAATACTGGGGCGATTTTCCAGGCTTCCTGTCTGGTTGGAACTACTGGGTTTTATATGTGCTGGTGGGCATGGCCGAGTTGTCTGCTGTCGGTATTTATGTGCAGTACTGGTGGCCAGAGCTGCCAACCTGGGTTTCTGCACTGGTCTTTTTTGTCGTCATCAACGCCATCAATCTGACCAATGTGAAATTCTTCGGTGAAATGGAATTCTGGTTTGCCATCATCAAAGTGGTCGCTATTGTTGGTATGATTTTATTCGGTGGCTGGTTGCTGCTGAGTGGTCATGGTGGTGAACAGGCGAAAGTCAGTAACTTGTGGGCGCTGGGCGGGTTTATGCCGCATGGTTGGCATGGTGTGCTCATGTCACTGGCGATCATTATGTTTTCGTTTGGTGGTCTGGAGCTGGTGGGGATCACCGCAGCGGAAGCTGATAACCCACGTAAAAGCATTCCGCAGGCCGTTAATCAGGTTATTTACCGTATTCTGATTTTCTATATCGGTGCCTTGGCGGTGTTGTTGTCGCTGTTCCCTTGGAGCCAACTGGCGGAAGGCGGCAGCCCGTTTGTGATGATTTTCTCGGCATTGGGTGAAAGTGGTACCGCGAACATTCTGAATATTGTCGTACTGACTGCCGCATTGTCGGTTTACAACAGCGGCGTGTATTGCAACAGCCGTATGTTGCATGGTCTGGCACAACAGGGCAATGCACCGCGTATTCTGGGTAAAGTCGACAAACGTGGTGTGCCGGTGCCAGCAATTATCTTGTCTGCACTGGTGACCTTGTTGTGTGTCGTGATCAACTACCTGTTGCCGGGTAAAGCATTCGGCATTCTGATGTCGCTGGTGGTTGCAGCACTAGTGATCAACTGGGGCATGATCAGTCTGGCGCATCTGAAATTCCGTGCTGCGAAAGATCGCGAAGGTGTTACACCAGTGTTCAAAGCGTTCTGGAGCCCGTTTACCAACTACTTATGTTTGGCATTTATGGGTTTGCTGCTAGTGCTGCTATATATCAGTGGTGAAACGATTGCAGTGGAGCTGGTGCCAGTCTGGTTGGTGCTGAACTGGTTAGGTTATCGCTATAAATGCCGCACCTTAGGCGATAGCTCAGGTGATAGCGTCGTCATCAATCAGTAATATACTCTTCGTACTTGAAGTATAAGTAAGCGTGATTATGAAGGGATGCCAGCCGGCATCCCTTTTTTGTCGTATCTGCAACAAACCCGTCAGTATGTTTCAATATTGACGCGGCTCGCAATTAAATAACACTTAAAAATCAATATCTTATTTTGGGAATAGGAATTGCTGAATCCTGTTATGCAGGAGGTGCATTATGGCCCGAAAAACCACATTTCAGAAACCATCCCTGATCATCAACGACACCACGCTTCGCGATGGTGAACAGTCGGCCGGGGTGGCGTTTACTCAGGATGAGAAGATCGCTATCGCCCGTCAGTTGTGGGAGATCGGCGTTAAGGAACTGGAAGTGGGTATTCCGGCGATGGGGCTGGACGAGTGCCGCCGTATTGGCGCACTACGTCAGGCTTTGCCAGATGCCACATTGATGGTTTGGTGCCGGATGCATGCCACAGATATTCGTCAGGCAGCGGCGCTGGGCATGAACTGGGTGGATATTTCCATTCCCGTGTCAGCGCAAATGATGGAGCACAAACTGGCGCGTTCCCGCGATCAAGTGTTGTTAGAGTTAGCCGAGCATGTATCACTGGCAAAATCACTCGGGTTGCGGGTCTGTATCGGTTGTGAAGATGCCTCCCGCGCCACGCTGGGCGATTTGCGCATCGTGGCTGATTTAGCATTACGTACGGGGGCTGAGCGCCTGCGATATGCCGATACGGTCGGCATTCTTGACCCATTTACCACTTATGATCGCATCCGCGCCCTGCGTCAGTATTGGCCGTTGCAGCTGGAAATGCATGCGCATGACGATCTGGGGCTGGCAACCGCCAATACCTTGGCGGCCTTCCGTGCTGGTGCCACCCATGCAAACACCACCGTGATTGGTTTGGGGGAACGGGCGGGCAATGCACCGCTGGAAGAGGTAGTGATGGCGCTCAAGCAGTGTTTTAGCATCGATTCCGGCATTCAAAGTCACCGTTTACCGGCGCTGTGTGCATTAGTCGCCAAAGCATCGGGTCGTGAGATTGCCCAGCAAAAATCACTGGTCGGTGAATATGCTTTTACGCATGAATCCGGCGTGCATGTCGACGGTTTACTGAAAGACAAAAACAACTATCAGGGTGTTGATCCCGCCAGTTTAGGTCGTGAGCACAAGCTGGTGCTGGGCAAACATTCCGGCCGTAATTCGGTGCGTTCCGTATTTGCCAGCCTTGGTTATCAGCTGGCCAATGAGCAAATCGATATGGTGCTGGAGCAGATCCGCCATTTTGCCGAACGGGCGAAACGAAACCCGACTGAATCAGAATTACGCTGGGTCTATCAGCGTCTGTTTAATTCCCCCCAACGTGTTGCCTTGTAATGCAGGCCAAGGAGTCTCTATGGATTGGTTTACCTCACTGGATGGTATTGAAGAGTTAGAAAGTGCAGAAGCCTTTCTGGATTTTTTCGGTATTCCGTATGAAGCAGCACAGGTGCGCAGTAAACGACTGCATATCATGCATCACTTTAATCAGCAGATTAAAAACGCCAGCTCAGAACGCTGTATGAATGAGCAAGATCGTTTTCTGTTAGCGAAAACCTTGCTGGCAGACAGCTACCGCATTTTCCATCATCAGGATGTGAAATCGAATTCTACGCTGGGTGTGTATAACCGTTTAACGCCGAGTTTTGTGGCCATGTCTAAATTGCAGGAGGTGTTGTTATGAAACCTGAATATGACTATGGCGACGTCGTGCGCGTGGTGCGCACCATTCGTGATGATGGTACTTTCCCGGGTAAACAGCGTGGCGATCTGATCGTACGCAAAGGTAACTGTGGTTATGTCCGCGATGTGGGGGTATTCCTGCAAGATCAGTTGATTTATCAGGTGCATTTCATCGAGGAGGATGTGATTGTCGGTTGTCGCAGCCAGGAGCTTATTTCAGCCGATGAACCTTGGGTGGACAGTGAATTCGAATTCGGCGATTGGATCAACGCAGTTAATCATCTGGCCATCAAAGGTGAAGTGATTGCTGAAGCCGGTTCGCGCGGGCAGGTGATGTCGGTGCGTCGGGATATGGATCCGATCATGTATGAGGTACTGTTTCAGGATCGTATGTTACTGGTGCCGTTATCGGCCATCTGCTGGCCGCCGGAGGTAGAACCGGCCGAGGAGGCGGCATGCTGAATTGGCAAGCGTATCCCACCTTAAAACTGGCAGCCCAGCATTTTGGTAAAGTGCCCGCTGACTTGTCGGCGGATGAACAAAGCCAGCTGGCAAAAATGCTCGATCACCAATTGGCGATGGAAGCACGTATTCTTGATTACGCAGCACAGGCGGAAATGTCTGTGTCAGCCGCTGATCTGAATGCGGCACTTGAAGAGGTTAAAAAAGCTTATCCGGATGAAGAAGCCTGGAAAGCCTCAATGGCCACGGTAAAGCTGGATCTGCCAAGTCTGAAAGAGGCGCTGCGGCGTGAGCTGTTGGTGTCGCAGGTGATGGACAAAGTGGTCGAAAATATCAAACCGTTGACGGAAGAAGCAGCTAAATCGTGGTATCTGGATCATCCGCGTCAATTCTTGCAACCGGAACGTCGTTTGGTGCGGCATATCTTGATCACGATTGACGATACCAACCCTGAGAACTACGAGGAAACATCTTATGCGCGGTTGCAGAATATCCGTAGCCAGTTGATCAGTTCGCCGGGGAAATTTGCCGATTTAGCGATGCGCTATTCGGAATGTCCCACTGCCGTCAATGAAGGAAAAATTGGTCTGGTGAAGGCGGGGCAACTCTATCCAGAATTGGATGCAGTGTTGTTTCAGCTGCCAGAACGTGGGTTTAGTCAGATCACGCGTAGCCCGATGGGATTTCATCTGCTGTGGTGTGAAAAAATCCATGCTGCCGCTCCGATGCCACTCAGCGAAGCGGTGCCAAAAATTATCGAAGCACAGTTACAACAGGCGAAGAAAAAACTGCAAAAACAGTGGCTGACTTGGTTGATGCAACAGGAGGCGTAATGCCTCCTATATCCTTCACTTGGAATTGCAGCGATTCTAATTACTTTGAGTATTATATTTTTCGGTGCAGCGTAAAGGTCACAATCTCAGGCGGCACACCTAAGCGGTAAGGCCAAACATGACCCATGCCTACCGATACAAACAACTGACTTGAGTGCAGTTGATACCAGCCTTTTAAATAGTTAAACCATAATTTGCCGACCGTGTAACCTAATGGTAAAACCTGCCCACCGTGGGTGTGTCCGGCCAAACTCAGGCCAGCATGGTTTGTTGCTGCGAGATCAAAAAAGTCCGGATGATGTGTCAGGCATAAAATCCACTCGCTGGGTTTAACCCCGCGGAATGCTTTATCTGCTGAGCGTTGCATGTAATCCAACTTAGCTGTTTCAGCCATCCGGCGACGGCTATCCGGCAGAATGGGATAATCGACCCCGACGATCTGAAATTCGGCACCGTGATAATTCAGTGTAATATTTTCATCAACCAGCAGACGTAAATTAGTCTGTGTTGCTTCGGTTTTGTATTTTTGCAAAATAGTTGGCAGACCATGATATTTCTCATGATTTCCCAGAATGGCAACCACGCCCATCGGCGCATTGGCCTGGGTGAGGGCGGCAAAGGCGCTGTCTAACTGGCGTTCGTCATCGAGTAAATCACCGGTCATGACCAGTAAATCAGGGTTTGTGGCATTTAGTCGGCTAACGGCGTTGGCCAATTCACGACTACCCACAAAATCGCCGACATGACTATCTGTGATTTGCGCAATTTTAAACCCATCTAACTCAGCGGGAAGTTGTTCCAGATAGACATCATAATGGCGTAACAGCGGTGCTGACATCGCCTCATAAACACCGAACGCAGATAACATCCAGACCAATGGCAGCAAGATGGCATTGGGCTGATGCCAGAAGTGAGCGCTCAATTTTCGCCGCGCCACGCGCAGCAATACACGTAACACGGTAAAACCACCACCGATAGCGACATAAGCCATCGATGCATTGAGCCACAATGCGATGATCCAGCGTAGCGGTGTTGAAGTGACCAGCCAGTTTTGCTCAGAAAATTGCGAGATTAGCCAAATACTGAAAATCAGCAGGTTGATGATCCAGTAGATCCACAACGTGCGTTTGTGTAGGCGCAGATGCGGCACCAAAGTCAGCAGCAGGCCACAAATTCCAGCATAAATAATGGAATGGTACACAAACCAAAGCGAGGTACTGATTGTCATGAGTTACTGCAAACTACCGGTAATTTTATTGCGGGCAGCATGTCGTTAAGTCATCGGATAGTCAATAAAACGCTGGGTTAAAATAAAAAAGGGAGGCCAGTAAGCCTCCCTCTTCTGCGTTCTGATTGAGCTGTTACAGCGCTTTCAGAATGGCTTCTACGGTGGCTTTTGCATCACCAAAGCACATGTGCGAGTTCTCTTTGAAGAACAGCGGGTTCTGCACGCCGGCGTAACCGGTGTTCATCGAACGTTTGAACACCACTACGTTCTGCGCTTTCCACACTTCCAGCACTGGCATACCGGCAATCGGGCTGCCCGGGTCTTCCATCGCCGCCGGGTTCACGGTGTCGTTGGCACCGATAACCAGTACGGTGTCAGTCTCTGTGAAGTCTTCGTTGATTTCGTCCATTTCCAGCACGATATCGTAAGGTACTTTCGCTTCCGCCAGCAGCACGTTCATGTGACCTGGCAGACGACCCGCCACCGGGTGGATACCAAAGCGCACGTTGATGCCTTTATCACGCAGTTTCTGGGTGATGTCCGCAACCGGGTATTGTGCCTGGGCTACCGCCATGCCGTAGCCCGGGGTGATGATAACGGAGCTGGAGTTCTTCAGCAGCTCAGCCACATCTTCCGGTGACATTTCACGGTATTCGCCCATCTCTTCTTCCGAAGAGGAAGATGCCACACCATCAGTACCAAAACCACCGGCAATCACGGAGATAAACGAACGGTTCATCGCCTTACACATGATGTAAGACAGGATGGCACCTGACGAGCCCACCAAGGCACCGGTCACAATCAGCAGGTCGTTAGACAGCATAAAGCCGGCTGCTGCGGCCGCCCAACCGGAGTAGGAGTTCAGCATGGAAACCACGACTGGCATATCCGCACCACCGATAGAGGCGACCAGATGCCAGCCGAACGCCAGTGCAATCAGCGTCATCACGATGATAGCAAACGTTGAGCCACCGACTTTGATGAACAACAGCATCAGCAGGAACGAGGCCACTGCGGCCAGCAGGTTCAGTTTATGTTTGTGTGGAATATTCAGCGGTTTCGAGCTGATAGTGCCACGCAATTTACCGAACGCCACAATAGAGCCGGTGAAGGTCACCGCACCGATGAACACGCCTAAGAAGATTTCAGTCAGGTGGATGTTCAGCATCGCGCCGGTCAGATGACCGTGACCATTCGCGGTTTGTTGTGCAATCTGGCTGATGGCTGCTTGTGCCGCCGCCATGATTTCTTCCGGTGAGCCGTTCAGTGGCAACACCAGTTGTTGCACCGCGTTAGCCGGTAACAGTTCGATGAAGCTGTTATAGCCTACTAAAACGGCCGCCAAACCCACAAAGCTGTGCAATACTGCAACCAGCTCAGGCATTTGGGTCATTTCAACTTTCAGTGCTAAACGTGCACCAATAGAGCCACCGATGACCATCGCCACCAGAATAAAGACCACACCATGCACGCTTGGGCTGGCAATGGTCGCAATCAGTGCAATTGCCATCCCGGTCATGCCAAACAAGTTACCGTATTTTGCGGTCTCCTGTTTCGACAAACCCGCCAGACTGGCAATGAACAGCACCGCTGCCACGATGTATGAAGCAGTTACTAAACCTTGAGACATGTCAGCTCCCCTTAACCCTTACGGAACATCTTCAGCATGCGCTGAGTCACGGTGAAACCACCGACGATGTTAATGGTGGCAATCAGTACGGCGACAAACGCCAGTGCTGACACCAGACCCGAGCCACTGCCAATCTGTAACAGGGCGCCGACCACGATGATGCCGGAAATCGCGTTTGTTACTGACATCAGTGGTGTATGCAGTGAGTGGCTGACGTTCCATACCACGTAATAACCCACCACACAGGCCAGTACAAATACGGTGAAATGCGACAGGAACTCTGGCGGTGCCACATGGCCTAACAGACCAAACAGCCCTAAGCCCACCACGCCCAGCCATTTTTTCGACTTACATGGTTTCTTCGCTTCGACTTTCGCCGCAGCTGGTTTGGCCGCTTCTTGTTTCGGTGCCGCAGAAACACTGATCGCCGGTGGCGGGAAGGTCACTTCACCTTGATGCACTACGGTCATGTTACGCAACACGACGTCGTTGAAATCCAGATTGATGTTGCCGTCTTTCTCTTTGCACCACAGTTTGGCCAAGTTCACCAGGTTGGTGGCATACAGCTGTGAAGACTGCGTTGGCAGACGACCTGGCAGGTCGGTGTAACCAATCACTTTCACACCTGAGTCGGTCACGGACAGTGTACCCGGTACGGTGTATTCACAGTTACCACCGGTCGCTGCGGCCAAATCGACAATCACCGAGCCCGGTTTCATCGAATCAACCATTTCCTTGGTAATCAGTTTTGGTGCGGGTTTACCTGGAATAAGCGCCGTGGTGATGATGATATCCACGTCTTTGGCTTGTTCCGCGAACAGGGCCATTTCCGCTTTGATGAACTCATCGGACATGACTTTCGCGTAACCGTCCGACGATGAACCGTCTTCCCCACCGAAGTCGAGTTTCAGGAACTCGCCACCCATGGATTCGATTTGTTCCGCCACTTCTAAACGGGTATCAAAGGCACGCACAATCGCACCCAGTGAACGCGCTGAACCAATCGCAGCCAGACCGGCAACACCGGCACCAATCACCAGCACTTTGGCTGGCGGTACTTTACCGGCAGCGGTGATTTGACCGGTGAAGAAACGACCAAATGAATGGGCTGCTTCAATCACCGCACGGTAACCACCAATGTTGGCCATCGAAGACAAGGCATCCAAGGACTGCGCACGCGAAATACGCGGCACCATGTCCATCGCCAGTACATTGATTTTTTTAGTCGACAGTTTGGCGACGAGCTCAGGGTTTTGTGCTGGCCACAGGAAACTGACTAAGGTAGCACCCTCTTTAATCAGACCGATTTCGGCATCGGACGGGGCATTCACCTTGTAAATAATATCGGCCTGCCAGATATCGGCAGACGCGGCGACGCTGGCGCCGGCGGCGACATACGCGGCATCATCAAAGCTGGCCAGTGCACCCGCGCCAGACTCGACAACCACGTCGAAGCCGAGTTTTTTTAGTTGCTCAACGGTGTTCGGAGTCGCAGCGACCCGCGTCTCACCGGCAAGGCTTTCTCTCGGTATTCCTACTAACATGCAAGGATCCTCGTAACGAATAGAGTAGGGTTGCGCTGTACTAAACAGCCTCAAAGCGAGGTTGATTGGCATTGCAATAAACGTTCTTAACACGAAAGCCAAGCTTCGTTAATTACTAAAATTGGAATTTATAATAACAAAAACATTTAGTTAGCATGCAGTGCACTATGAAAACAGCATTTTTAGAAATTAGCGCCTCATTTTACGCATGAGCCGAAAATGACAATTTGCGGGAAAACTGTGCTATTCAGCACAAAACCAAAACGTAAGCTGGATGTAGGCACATGAGTAAGCCACGTGCCTACATTGCTAAAACTACTTCTGGTTATCGGCTTGTGGATGGCGCTTGTGTAACAAACAAGCACCTAAAACTGCTGCGGCATACAGCGTATGCAGTGCCAGTGATGCCGCTACCAGCAGACAAACTCCTGTTGCCATGATGGCCAGTTTGCGCTCTTTACCTGGCAGTAGTTTCAAGCCCGACAACGCTGCCGAAAGGTAGATCAGCACAAACACACCATTGGCATAACCGATCAATCCATCAAGCGGCAAATGCACGCTCATTCGAAGTAATAAGGTGATGGCAATGAGCCCGCAGGTGACCAGCAGGCCATTGGTGGGCGCACCGTAACGATTGAGTTTACCGGCCCAGGCATGGATCTGCCCGCGTTCTGCCATGCTATAAAACAAACGCGAGAAGCTGGTGATATAGAGATTTACCGCGATGAAACAGGTCATCAGACCAAATAAGCCGATCAACAGATGGCCAGTTTGGCCAGTGAGAGAACTCATCAACTGAATAATCGAAGTCAGATTTTGCGCTTCATTGCCGTAAAAACCAGATGAAAGCAGCACGGTGCTCAGACACAGATACAACACTAACGCGATGAGCATACCCAGCATAACGACCCGTGGAAAATCACGTGCTGGATGATGAAATTCGCCACTTAAGTGAGCAATCGCTTCAATGCCGACGAAACACCAGAAAATCAGCCCGGTTGCTTGTGCCAGATTGGTCAGCGAAAAATTGGTGGCCGGTAAACTGACCGGATGGCCATAAAGATATAAACCCACCGCTAACAACAGCGTGCTGCAAATGCCAAAGCTGATAAAACTTTGGATCCACGCTGCTGTTTTCATATTCAGTAAATTCAGCCCCAGCATGCTGCCCAATAGCAGGAATTGCCAGATGCCATGTTGGCTTTCCGGCAAACCAAATGTTTGGCACAAATAACCGGTGGCAGTGACAATCACCACAGGCGGGCCAATCATAATAACTGACAAAAATAACCAGCTGATCGCATCCGCCGCACGCTCGCCAAATGCTTGCTCCACAAAAAAAGCGGTGCCACCGGCATCGGGGTAACGTTTACCTAACGAGGCAAACGTAAAAACGATAGGCAAGATCAGTGCGCCCATTAATACCCAAGCCAGTAACGACCAGCTTCCCGCCAGACTGGCTGTCATGGCTGGAACAATAAAAACGCCGGAGCCAAGCAGGGTGGAAACCAGCAAACCGGTGCCTTGCCATAAACCTATGTGTTGTTTCAAATGTGCCATTGGGAAAGGAACCCATGGAGTCAGAAGAGAGCGTAATTATGCGTCAAACGGGGTAGCAGTGCAAAAAGCAGAAAAAGGAGCCGCAGGTGCAGGATTCTGCGGCTCAAAACTTGACGAGTAGTAGAACGGAGTATCAGAGTGCAAATTCAGTTTTTAGGCTGGAAACCCAAGTTTTAACGCGTTCTGCGGTCAGGCTTGATTGGTTATCTTGATCAATAACCAGACCAACAAAATCGTCGCCATCCAACGCATTAGAACTGTTAAATTCATAACCTTCGTTAGGCCAGAACCCCACAACAGACGCGCCGGCTTCAGACACCACATCATATAATTCACCTAATGCGTCCACGAATGCATCACCATAGCTGGCCTGATCACCTAAACCGAACAGCGCTACTTTTTTACCACTCAGATCGGCGGCTTCCAAATCAGGTACAAATTCCGCCCAGCTTTCAGCTTGGCAGTCACAATCTAAACCTGGTAAGGCACCATCGCCCAGGGTTGGTGTACCTAAAATCAGGTATTCGTAACCCAACAGATCATCAATGCTGGCTTTATTGATGTTTACTGGGGCGGCTACTTCATCACTACCAAATGCGTCTTGGATCAGTTTCGCAACCTTGCGAGTTTTACCTGTGTCACTTCCGAAGAAAATTCCGACTTTAGCCATGGTGTCTCTCCTTGAATACGGTGTTGTTTCTTATGCTGCATGAACAGTGCCGTCGTCATTTAAATCTTAATTTATTGAAAATAAAGGAGATGTTGTTTCCTGTTGTTTGATGTGGCTTGTGATAAAACGCACAATCTGCGACAAAACTGCAAAAAAAGACCACCGCAAGGGTGGTCTCTGAGTTAACAAATTATTCTTTGCAGATTATGCATCAGGCTTGGTCGTGGTTTCTTGTTTTACGATGTTTTCCTGCGAGGCTTTATGTGGGGCATGCGGTGCCCAACCAGATAATGCCAGTAATACGAAGAAGCCAATGACATAAGCTGCGGCGACATGCCAGCCTTGACGCAACCAACTCACGGCAGAACGCGCTTCCGGATACATGTTGGCGAGTGCGACACCAGCGGATGAACCGAACCACAACATAGAACCACCAAAACCCACCGCATAAGCGAGGAAACCCCAGTCATAACCACCTTGTTCCAGACACAATTTGGTCAGTGGAATGTTGTCAAACACGGCAGAAACAAAACCAAGATAAAATGTGGTCAGCCAGGTTGCTGGCGGTAGCTCGTCCACCGGCATTAAGGAGGCACAAGTCACCAAACCAACTAGAAATACCGTTCCTGCTGCGGCGTTTTTCAGCTCACCCCATGGTGTTTTTACCGTTAGTGCTCCAAGCAAAATAGCGACCCAGACACCGAGAGCCGGAAAGTCCAATGCATAATTTGCGATAATTGCACACACTAGGATCAACGCAACGATGCCTAATTTTTTCCACTCAACGGTGACACCTATCGGTGCATCTTTGGTAATGCGCTGATATTTATCTTGTTGAATGGAGGCAATAACACCAAATAGGATTAATGCAGTGCCCGCAGCGATATACGCATGCAACACATGCAGTGGATTAACGCCGTCGATCCACATCAGTGTGGTGGTGGTGTCACCGACCACTGAGCCTGAACCACCGGCATTACTGGCGGCCACAATGGCGGCGAGATAACCGATATGTACGCGTTTGTTGAACACCACAAAAGCGACCGCACCACCAATCATGGCGGCGGCAATATTGTCGAGGAAGGCGCTGATCACGAAAATCATGATCAGTAATACGAATCCACCTTTCCAATCATCCGGCAGATATTTAGGCAATATCTTCGGCAATTCCGATTCTTCGAAATGTTTGGCCAAAATAGCAAAACCAAACAGCAGACCAATCAAGTTAAGCAGAACACGCCATTCACCTTCATGCCCGCTGCTGCCAAAAATGTGCTGAGTAAATGAAAAATCATTCAGGAACAGATATTTACTGATCAAAATGGCGGAAAGTCCGGCCAATGACACCCACATGGTGTAGTTATGAAACAAAGCTACTCCGAGCAGGGTGACAGCGAAGAGTATAAATTCAATCCGGATGCCGCCTAATTGCAGCATGCCACTGCCATCAGAAGCGAGTGCCAATGTAGGCAATAGCAGGGTGAACAGTACACAGAGAGTGCGGGTAAAACCGGAAACAACAGTATTTTTTTTCATTTACAACTTATCCAGAAACACCACAACCAGAAAACTTAACAAGCTTTTCTGGTTGTGGTTCGTAATGGCCAATGCTGGCCCGAATTATTTTCCGGAATTTTAACAGGCTTTTTATGTACGAAGATATCTATCTTAAATATCTGGCTTCGAATCTATCTCAACGCCATTTATCAGTGCATGTTATTTGCCGGTGTGATTAATCTTCTTCCTCATCTTCATCGGCATCCGGTTCACGTTGCACTGGCAGATAGATTTCAACCCGATCGCCCGCTTTCAACTCCGTATCGGGTGTGCAAAATTTGCCGAAAATACCGATGCGATGCGTTTCTAAATCCAGATCCGGATAATGCTGGAATACCGGTGAAGCACGCAGTGCTTCTGCCGCAGTAATGGGTTCGGGTAAATCGAGATGATACCAGTTGCCCTTAGCTCCTCGGGCATGCGCAACACTGATTTTCATTAGTGACAACCTCCAGCTTGAATGGCAACCACAGGCGTTGTGTCTTTGGCAAACAAACGCTTACGCAGACGAATACCTGCCAGCAATAACCCCATGACCACAAAACCACCCGGTGGTAACAGCATTAGCAAAAAGCCGTGGTAGCCCGGTAATACGTGCATTTCCAAAAATTTAAAATGCGGGCCAAGCAGTAATGACGCACCCGAAAACAGGGTACCGCTGCCGATGATTTCACGCACTGCACCCACGCTAGTCACACCGATCGTAAAGCCGATGCCGGTCGCAAAACCGTCCATGGCTGCGGCTAAGGGTTTGTTTTTCATGGCAAACGCTTCAGCTCGGCCTAATGGTGCACAGTTCGCTACAATCAAAGGAATGAACAGCCCTAGTACTTTGTGTAAATCGTGCATCCAGGCGTTCATGGTCAGATCGAGTAGCGTCACCAAAAACGCGATAATGACGATGAAAATAGGAATACGGATCTGATTCGGTGTCAGTTTACGCAGCAGTGACACCATCAGATTGGCACCGGTCATGACCATCATGGTCAATACGCCGATCCCGACACCGTTGGTGGCAGTGGTGGTGATGGCCATTAACGGGCACAACCCTAAAATCTGAACGAACGTCACGTTATTGCGCCAAACACCATCAGCAAAGATGTCATAGTAGCTCTGTTCGGAATGGCTCATGATTTCTCTCCCTGTTTGACACTTAGAATCTCGCCTTTATGTTTGGCAAAAAGCTGTAGCCCTTCGTAGACCCCTTTGACCACACCGCGCGGCGTGATCGTGGCCCCGGTAAAGGAGTCAAACTCCCCGCCATCTTTTTTCACATGCCAGTTTTTCTGTGAGGTGTTATCCAGTGATTTGCCTTCAAAACCAAAGATCCACTTACTTTTGGCTGGTTCAATCAAATCGCCCAGACCCGGTGTTTCTTTGTGGTTGGTTACTCGCACGCCGGTCAGCACGCCATTGGCATCAATGCCTAACAGCATATTGATGGCACCGGAATAACCGGTGGTGTCCGCAAACAACACGATGCCACTGGGCACACCATTTTTACGACCCAGAAAGAAATGCACTGGTTTGCCATCCAGCGTCAGGGTGTACTCTTCCTGACCGAGATGGTTGTCATATAGGCTGGCTGGAAAAACCTGCGACAGCATGTTTTGAGTATCTTCAATCTGGCGTTGTTTGATCGGTGATTTGGTGACAAATGCCACGGCGGAAACAAATACACACACCAACAAGGTAAACGTGCCTAAGATCAGCCCTTGGGTATAGGGTTTATCACGAAACGGAATAGTAGCTGCGGTCTGGGAACTCATGATTGTCCCTCCTTTTTCATCTGATAGCCGTAGGCTTTCGGGCGGGTAAAGTTATCAATCAGCGGGGTAGCGGCATTGGTCAGCAGCACCGCAAATGCAACACCTTCTGGGAAGTTGCCGAAGCTGCGGATAATGTAAATCAGGAAGCCGGTCATCAGGCCATACACCAGTTTGCCTTTGGTGCTGCTTGGTGTGGTGACCGGATCAGTGACAATGAAGAACGCGCCAATCAACAAACCGCCGCTGGTTAATTGCGCTAAAGGCTCGGTAATTGATGCAGGAGACAGCAACCAATGCAGGGCGCCTGGCACCAGACAGCCTGCCAGTGTTGCCACCGGCGCATGCCAGGTGAACACTTTCTGCTGTAACAACCACAAACCACCCAGCAGCAACAGAATGGAAGAGGTTTCCCCCATACTGCCTTTGCTGGTGCCCATCAGATGATGCATCCACTCAAAGCTCTGTTTATGGCTTTCTTTGAAATAGCCCAACGTCGTGGCGCCAGAGACACCATCGACGCCCATCTTGTAAAACTGACCGTCCATAAAGGCACTCGGTTCTACCCAGTGGGTCATCTGCACAGGGAAAGCGATCAACAAGACGACGCGGGCCAGCATGGCAGGGTTAAACAGGTTTTGCCCCAAACCACCGTAGATGTGTTTACCGAATAAAATAGCAATCATGCCACCCAACGCACCCAGCCAAAGCGGGGCGTGCGGCGGTAAGCTCATGCCTAAAATCAATGCAGTCAGCAAGCTGGCGCCATCGGTCAATTCACCACCCGCCTTCGGGTTGAGCTTTAACGCGATCAACTCACACAGCCAGCAACTGAGCACACAGGTCAGCATCAAAAACAGCGCGGGCATCCCAAACTGCAACACGCCAAACAGCGCGGCGGGGATCAGCGCCAGGTTAACTTTAAACATCACACGCTGGATGGTGAGTCCTTCATGTGCATGTGGGGCCATTAGAGTCATGATGCCTCCTGCGATGTAGTTGAGCGACGAGATGGACGTCGTGTTTGTTGTTTGGCTGCTTTAGCAGCTTCGCGTTCTGCGGCTTCACGTTCCATGCGTTCACGGTGTGCGGCGCTGTTGTCACAAGTGCGTTTGGTTTTTTGTTCCATACGCCACTGACGGTTGAGCTCTTGTTGCCCCCAGTCAAAATACTGTGTCAGCGGAATCGCAGCCGGGCAGACATAGGAACAAGAGCCACACAACAGACACTCTTCCAGCCCCATATTTTTTGCGGTGTTCAGATTGTCGACTTTGATCTCAACGACCATATCCAACGGCGGCAGGCTCATTGGACAGACATCCATGCAACGGCCACAACGTACACAAGCGCTGGCTTGTGGTTTGGGCAGCTCATTTTGTGTCAGTAATAACAGACCACTGGTGCCTTTGGTGACCGGCTCATGAATGTCGGTAATCGCACGACCCATCATGGGGCCACCGAGTACCATGCGGGCGGCATCTTCTTTCAAACCGCCACACTGTTCGATCAACTCAGACACTGGCGTACCAATCGGTACCATCAGATTGGTGGGTTCTTCGATGGCGCCACCGCTGACCGTCACGACACGATGGGTCAGTGGTCTTTCAAAGCGAATGGCGTTAAAGATGGCAATACAGGTACCGACGTTTTGTACCAGTACACCCATTTCAGTGGAACGTTTGCCCTGTGGGATCTGCATACCGGTCACGGCTTCGATCATCTGTTTGGCCGAGCCCATAGGGTATAAAGCGGGCAGTGCCACGACATCCATGCCGTCTTCTAATTCACACAAGGCATCGAGTGTTGCCAGTGCATCGGGTTTGTTATCTTCAATGCCGATATACACCCGTTTAGCTTTGGTGATCTGTTTCAGAAAACGAATACCACCAATCAGCTGTTCTCCTTGTTCCTGCATCAAACGGTCATCGACGGTCAGGTAAGGCTCACATTCACTGCCGTTGATGATCAGCGTTTCGATTGGGAAACGCAGACTCATGCGAATTTTGTCAGCGGCCGGGAACATCGCGCCGCCCATGCCGACAATACCGGCTTGTTCGATCAGCGACAGTAATGCGTCACGTTCCGGCAGCTCTTCATAGCGCATCAGCGATTTGCTGCTTTCCTGCTTATCCTGATCGACCTTGATGGTGATGGTTTGTTTTTCCAGATTGATGTCGGTGATATCACCCGCCAGTGGCGCATGCACCGGTGATGAAGCACGGCCATTACCTTTGGCCAGCAACTGATTTCCGATCACACGATCACCGACTTCCACCACCGGTACGGCAGGGGCGCCGGTGTGTTGTTTCAGCGACACAATTAAGCGACGAGGCAGTTTCATCGCTTTGATCGGGCTCTGACTGGTCAGATGTTTATGCCCGTCAGGATGCACGCCACCATGTGGTTTGATCTTGGCCTTAAGCATGATTCCATTCTCCTGCTGGGCTGGTTCCTGGTTTGCTGACTTGCAATGTCAACGCGGGGTCGGCATAGAGATTGACGCCACCGTGTGGGCAGACTTTCACACAAGCGCCACAACCGGTACAGGCATCGGCAATCACCCCATGTAACTGACGAGTCGCACCAATAATCGCGTCGTAAGTGCATTGTTTGATACAACGGCCACAACCATCGCAGCTGCTCATATCAATTGCGGCCACGACAGGGCCTTGCTGATCATCGGCATTCAGGCTGACACCCAATACGGCGGCAATTTTCTGCGCCAGCACCGTACCACCTGGTGGGCAAACAGTTGGGGCTGCTTCACCGCGCGCCATTGCTTTGGCCGCTTGCGCACAACCCGGGTAACCACACTGTCCACAGTGACCATGTGGTAATAAATCGTTGATGGCTTCCGCCAAAGGATCACCTTCCACCTTAAAGTGGATCGCGGCATAACCCAGCGCATAACCGATCACGGCAGCAAACAGAGGAATGGCCACTACTGCTAGTAAAGTCATCATCGTTATTCTCCTTAACCCGCCAGACCCGCAAAGCCGGCAAATGACAATGCCAGAATGCCGGCAGTGATAAAGTTGAGTGGAACACCACGGAATAAATCAGGTAACTGCGCGCGCTCCTGACGTTCACGCAAGCCAGAAAACAACACCATTACCAACGAATAACCCAGCGCCGAGCTGAACGAGAAGAACAGACATTTAATGAAGCTCAGGTCTTCTTCGATCACCAGCAAAGCGACCCCCAGCACCGCACAGTTGGTGGTGATCAACGGCAAGAAGATCCCCAGCGTGCGATACAACTCAGGGCTGTATTTGGCGACAAACAGTTCGGTTAACTGCACCAGCGATGCAATAACCATGATGAAAGAGATAAGACGCAGATAACCGAGCCCGAGCGGGTCTAACACGGCGTAGTTCAGCACCCAGCTGACACAGCTTGATACCGTAATAACGAAGGTGGTGGCCATCGACATGCCAATGGCAGATTCGATTTTGTTGGTTACCCCCATGAATGAGCACAGCCCCAAAAAGCGGGACAGCACCACATTATTCACCAGCCCGTTGGCCAGTATGATTAGCAGCAGTTCATGCATTCCGTTTGCCTCTCCTAAACCCAGATGCAAGGGAAAATGCGAAACTTATGCCAAAAATTGTGTGCTGCATCACAGTGAGGCGTTGCCCCATAACGAGGCATTTGGATCTGACAAAACCGGACTTTGATTGCGTTAAAGCCGACAGCACGCCGCTATTTTTGTCGCTATAAGCCTATTTTTTGTATGGTTTTGTTCTGGATATAACAAGCGAGCCAGTTGATCACGTCAAAATGATTTTTTCGGAACAACTCTTGCTTTTATCAAACAGGTCTGGCGACAACCACATCACAGATTCATCAACACCGACAAATTGTCTGATTGCTCACAGCTGGCGAATGAACGCGTGAAGAAAGGAGAGGATATGAACATCCTGCAAAACTATATCCCTGAGACCACCGGAGCGGTCTGCATCAACAGTGCTAGCCTACAGCAAATGCTGTCTGTGCTGCCGATGGAGCTGTTTTATGGTGTGGTTGAGCAATCATCTGTCGGCATATCGATCACCGATCCGAATGCCAACATTCTGTATTGTAATACCGCTTTTTGTCGTACCACCGGTTATAAACGCGGTGAGCTGCAATATCGGAACCACAATATTCTGGCCAGCCAGCAAACTCCGAAATCACGCTATCAGGCGATGTGGCATCAGTTATCGCAGCATCAACCGTGGACGGGCCGGCTGATCAACAAACGTAAAGATGGCTCTTTATATTTGGCGGAAGTGACCGTCACGCCAGTGGTCAACGGCGAAGGCCAGATCACCCACTATCTGGGCATGCACCGTGATATCAGCGAGCAATTTGCGTTGGAACAGCGGGTACACAACCAAAAAGCGATGATTGAAGCGGTGCTCGATGCCGCACCAACGGCCATTGCCGTGCTCGATGAACATCATCAGGTCGTGCTCGACAACCTGACCTACAAAACTCTACGCACTGACCTGCGTGGTCATGAACCTTACACCGCACTGGGTTTTACACCAGGAGCCCAACGCCCGGATCGTGACCAGCTGTGGCCACTGACCATCCGTGGTCGTCAGCGTTGGTTCAGCATTCTGATCCAGCCACTGTCTGAGCTGAATGAAGAAGCCAGCAACTATTTTGGCGAAGGGAAAAAACCGTGCGCGTTGTTGATGATCAGCGATCAAACCGAACGCCGACAGCAGATCGAACAATCGCGTCTGGAACAACTGCGTATGCAGGTGGAAGAACAAACCCTGTTTTCTGCCATTCGGGAAACACTGGATGTTGCGATGGTACAAAGTCAGGCGCCCCTCAACATGCTGCAAGCCGCGTTGCGTCTGGAATCCAACCCCGACAGCCGGGCGGCCATTGCGATCCAGACCGCCTTAGATGCCGGGCATCAAGCATTACAGCAGCTGGAACAATATCGCCCTGCTATTAAGGCAGAAGATCCGTCCCGTTTTGATCTCATGAGTCTGTTTGCCGATCTGCACGACATGCTGACACTGCGTTTAGAGCATCTCGATGTGCTGATGCAGCTGGACATCGCCGCTGATCTACCGGAACTGTTTACGCAACGAACCCGCTTATTAACGGCACTGAGTCTGTTGTTTGATCGCGCCTGTCAGGCCGTTACCGGGCAATCGGCCGGACAACTGAAATTATGTGCTTATCAGAACGAACAGGAACTTTGTCTGGAAGTGCACGACAGTGGGCAAGCACCCGCTGTCACCGCGACCCACCGCTTATTACAACCACAAACCGACAACGGCGGGAAACGGAACGACACTATCGAATTAGGTTTTGCACAAAATATCGTTAACGATCATAGAGGGGTGATCGAAGTGGAAACGAGTGATTTAGGGGGTAGTTGTATCCGGCTCAGGCTGCCTCTGTGCGCCATTATCAGGGAGGATAAAAAATGAATACGCACGCTAGCCTATTTTCCGCCAATGGAAACAAAAGCCTCAGCATGCAGCAGCAGCTGAATGCGTTACACCAGATCAGTATCGTGCTGAGTCGCTCACTCGATCTGGAAGAAACGCTACGCAGTACTTTGCAAACGCTGAGTGATATCGCACACATGCAATATGGTCTGGTTTCTCTGTTTGATCACAACCGGAGCGCCTTGTTTATCCAGGCTGTACACGGCATTGATGCGGAAGTTGTCAAAGATGTGAAAGGCGTCCGCTACCGTATGGGCGAGGGCATCATGGGCACCGTGATGCATCAGGGCCATGCGCTGGTGATCCCGCGGGTGGCGGATGATCCGCGCTTTCTGGATCGCCTGAATTTGTATGATTATGCGCTGCCATTTATCTGTGTACCGATCCCCGGTGCCGATAGTCAGCCGATCGGGGTATTAGCCGCACAACCGCAGTCCTTAGATGAAACCGAGCTGCCAGCCCGCACCCGTTTTATGGAAATGGTGGCAAACCTGATCGGGCAGACCGTACGTCTGATTGGTAAGGTGCACACTGAACATGAAGCGATAAAAACGGAGCGTGATAGTCTGCGTCGTAAAGTTCGTAGCCAATATGGTTTTGACAATATGGTTGGCCAGACACAGGCGATGCGGCAGATCTTTGATTCCATCCGGCAGGTGGCGAAATGGGATACCACTGTGCTGGTACGGGGTGAAAGTGGTACCGGTAAAGAGTTGATTGCCACCGCGATCCATTACAACTCTCCACGGGTGAACGGGCCGTTTGTCAAACTGAACTGTGCGGCGCTGCCGGATACGCTGTTGGAAAGTGAGCTGTTTGGGCATGAAAAAGGGGCTTTTACCGGTGCGGTGAAACAGCGGAAAGGCCGTTTTGAAATGGCCGATGGTGGCACCCTGTTTCTGGATGAAATCGGTGAAATTAGTGCTTCATTCCAAGCCAAGTTACTGCGTATCTTGCAGGAAGGGGAAATGGAGCGCGTTGGTGGTACCGATACGCTGAAGGTCGATGTGCGTATTGTCACGGCGACCAACCGCAATCTGGAAGATGAAGTGCGCAAAGGCAATTTCCGTGAAGATCTCTATTATCGTCTGAACGTCATGCCGATCCAGCTGCCGCCACTGCGCGAGCGTCTGGAAGACATTCCTGAGCTGGCTAAATTCTTAGTGCAAAAACTATCAGAAAAGCAGGGCAGAGAAATTAAAATCAGCGATGGTGCGATCCGTATGCTGTTGGGGCATGACTGGCCGGGTAACGTACGCGAACTGGAAAACTGTCTGGAGCGAGCCACCATCATGTCAGAAACTGGCCTCATTGACCGTGATGTGGTGTTGTTCCATGCCAACGAACGTCCACAAACCGGTTTTAGTGCGCCGGTGGCGGTCAGTAAACCGAGCGTTGCGACGGATGTTGATTTCACTGATCCGCAATTGGATGAACGTCAGCGCCTGATTGCCGCGTTAGAACGTTGTGGCTGGGTGCAAGCCAAAGCAGCGCGTTTGCTGGGCATGACACCACGCCAGATTGCCTATCGCATTCAGATCATGAATATCAATATGCGGCGGATTTAATTGGGTCTAGATAAAAGGGATTTTGAACTGAATCCCCCCCTTTAAAATATTAAAGGGGGATCTAACTACACTAAATTTCTAAATAAAAAAATTCAATTAAGCAGCAACAATTGTTTGAGGTTTTTTACGACGAGCAGCTAACAGACCCAACAAACCAATACCCATCAAAGCATAAGTTTCTGGTTCTGGCACAGCAGCAACAGAAAAATCTGCAGTCAATTTACTATTGCCTACAGTTGCCAATGACAATACATAAGAACCAGAAGTTAGATTTTCAAATGTAAATGATGATATGTATTGGCCTTTTTTAGCCCACAAATCACCAGCAAAATCAACGATGGTATTAGTTGTTTTGTTCAACATAGTTGCTGCAAATAAACCAATATTCCAGCCAGTAGTTTTAACACTAGCTAAATCCATTGTCAGATTGCTCGGTGATGACAGATCAAAAGAAATATTTGTTAAACCTACAGCTTTAGTAGTAACAAGCAAACTATTGATATCCGAGGTTTTTACTGTGGAAACGGTTGCATTCGCATATCCGCCTGCAAGTAGTATAAATAGTCCAAATAGACCTTTTTGGAGCATTGATTTCATAGAAGTATCCTGAAAATTGAAAAAACATAGCCATAATTTACAAATAGGCATAGGCATATCCATATATGCCAATCTTATGTTATCACTGAAGAGACAACAATGAATCCTGAAAGATCGCGTTTTAATCAAAAAATCAACAAATATGGAAACTAGGGCCTGTTGATCTTTGCTGATTACATGTTATGCATTTCACATCGGCAACCTCATCATGCAACAGGCCAGTGCTAATGTGCAGCATAGTTTCGTGCTAATTTGTCATATCGCGTTGCGATGGCGCGATAATGTTTTAGTCGCGCGACGTATTTTCGACTAAATGTCGATATTTATATAAATACCAATCAATATTGACATTACTGATCTTTCAATTCGATTTTCTGTGGGGTGCTGGTTTACCGTTCTTTTTCACGACCAACTCCCAGATGAGTTCACTGTTGTAACCTTTATTGAACACTACAAAATCAGCATCAACCAAAGTTATCTCGCCGCCAGCATTGATCTTCAATGCTTGTTTGACAGTACGCGTCAACCCTCCAGCTGATTGAGCATAAAACCATGCAGGTTCCGATGTCGTGAATATTCTATCTGGGATATGTTTTTCAGCTGGTAATTGATGGTTTCGATAATGAACTGCTTCGATAGCATCGCTTTGTTGAAAAAGACAATTCTTTTATTTTCATGTTCTTGCCTTGCCCTGTGATCAATATTATCCCTTCGTGTGCTAAATTATTGCTCAGGACTTGGCTAATGTAACTTCTATCACCATACATCGACTAGGCAAATTCATGGTCCTTTTACTGGTTTACGATTATCAACATTGGCTGGATTAGCTTTGCTGCCACGATCCTGCCAAGGTGATTGACGATCAAATGCCATTTAAAGCCATTTAAAGCCATTTAAAGCCATTTAAAGCCATTTAAAGCCATAAAACCAACCCATGGCACCTTTACCGCGTTGCGCCGCACTAGGCGAGGAATGCGGAGATTTTGGCAAACCTTGATACTGGCTGAATCGATAAATTCTATTTCGGTCGGTTGAGCCTTGAATTATGTGAAATAGACCGATAACTGCACCAAAACAGATTGCATCATCATTTTTATAAATCGGGTGCAACTGAGTAATTGAGGGAAATCCTCTCTATAAAAACGCTGAAGGAAACCGGTATAAAAATTTTTTAAATCGCGGTGATGTGGCATGTAAACGCAATTATAAGGTCATGATCTAGCTGGTATTTATGTGACCAACACGTTGACGCTTTCGTTCATGATTAGCGATCAACTGTTGTTGTCATTAAGGGATAAATACGGCGCAAAAATCATCAATTTCGCAGAATAATTTCAATAATTAGTTCATGGATTGTTCAATTTTGGTCGAAAGATCAGACCCTGGAATAGGTATTTAGTTCCTTTCTTGCTTGCCATAAATTTTTATCCCGAGCGCAGGTTTTTAGGAAATTTAAATTGTGATCAAAAAAGCACGCCGAAGCGTGCTTCCAAATAAATCAATAAATTACGGGTTTTATGTCTGATGAGCTTATTTTAGCTCATCAACTAGGGCTACCGCGCGACCGATATAGTTCGCCGGGGTCAGTTTTTTCAATTCCACTTTCACGTCATCTGGCAGGGCCAGCGTGTCGATGAATTCGCGCATACCAGCAGCATCAACACGACGACCACGGGTCAGCTCTTTCAGCTTCTCATACGGCTTTTCGATGCCGTAACGGCGCATCACGGTCTGAATTGGCTCAGCCAATACTTCCCAGTTGCTGTCCAGATCCGCTGCCATGTTCGCTTCGTTGGCTTCCAGTTTGGAAATACCTTTCAACGCAGCCTGATAAGCGATCAGTGAGTAACCAACCGCGACGCCTAAGTTACGCAATACGGTTGAGTCAGTCAGGTCACGCTGCCAGCGAGAGATTGGCAGTTTTGCCGCCAGATGACCAAACAGTGCATTGGCTAAACCTAAGTTGCCTTCGGAGTTTTCGAAGTCAATCGGGTTAACTTTATGCGGCATGGTGGAAGAACCAATTTCGCCAGCAATGGTACGTTGTTTGAAGTGACCCAGGCAGATGTAACCCCAGATATCACGATCGAAGTCGATCAAAATGGTATTGAAGCGGGCAATCGCATCAAACAGTTCAGCGATGTAATCGTGCGGCTCGATCTGCGTGGTGTACGGGTTCCAGGTCAGACCTAAACCAGTCACAAATTGTTCTGCAAATGCGTGCCAGTCGACTGCTGGGTAAGCACTGATGTGAGCGTTGTAGTTACCAACCGCACCATTGATCTTGCCGAGGAACTCAACCGCCATGATCTGTTTGTACTGACGTTCCAAACGGTATGCCACGTTCGCCATCTCTTTACCCAAGGTAGTTGGCGAAGCTGGCTGACCGTGCGTACGAGACAGCATTGGCATATCACGATATTTGTGTGCCAAATCTTTGATCGCAGCGATCAGTTTTTCACAGTATGGGGCAATCACTTCTTCACGGGCCGCTTTTAACATCAGACCGTGTGAGTTGTTATTGATGTCTTCGGAAGTACAAGCAAAGTGAATGAATTCAGTTACTGCATTCAGTTCTTCGCTAACCGCTACTTTTTCCTTCAGGAAATATTCCACCGCTTTCACGTCGTGATTGGTGGTTTTCTCGATGGTTTTAATGCGGGTCGCATCGGCTTCGTTAAAATCACGGACAATGCTGTCCAGCAGCGCATTGGCTGCATCAGAAAACGCCGGAACTTCCGGGATGCCAGGGTGGGCGGCTAACTGCTGTAACCAGCGCACTTCTACTTCTACGCGGAAGCGCAGCAGGCCGTATTCAGAAAAAATCGGCCGCAGGTCGGTACATTTATCACCATAACGACCATCAATCGGGGAAACAGCAGTCAGGGCTGACAGTTCCATCACATCACTCCTCGACACTTTCGGTCACTGATAAGATTAAAGTTGGCGCAAAGCAGCTTCGGCAGCGGCAATGACTTTTTTACGGAAAAACAGGATATGACGACGACGGCCTCCCAGCTGTCGCCAGAGCACACAGGCCCGAATCCCGGCAAGCAACAACGCGCGGATTTTGTGCTGCACCTGCGGTTGCTGTAAATAAAGCGGCGCACCGGAAACCTGGATACGGGGGCCCAGATTACTGATAACGTCGCTGTAAATTCCGGCCAGATTACCTAATACGGTATCAGCCATCAGATCAAAATGCAGAGCCTGACGCTTGATCTGGCCTACACGCTCACCGAGTACGGATAATACGCGGCGCTTACCACTTAATTTGCGTTCCAGCGCAACCATGCCGATGACATAGCGGGTCAATTCCACATTTTTCGGGTTACGGTTATTGCCCAGTTGCTCTACTAATGTGGAATAACCATTACGCAATAGCGCATGATTCGGATAAACAGACTCCGCTTTATCAGGATCAGTCACTAAGATCCCCTGCAACAGGCAGCGCATAGACTCTTCATCGCAACTGCCGTGTCGTGCGACTTGTTGTACTAACCAAGCGGCCTGGCAGACAGCTGCCAGTGCCATGGTTTGTACTGCCTGCTTATTACGCATGGCTACACACTCCCGGAAAATCGTTGTTCAATGATACCGCCACCCAAACATTCATCACCCAGATAAAACACAGCAGACTGGCCTGGGGTGACAGCAGCTTGTGGCGATGCAAATGTCACTTTAATGGTTTCGTCATCTAACGACTCAACATGACAAGGAATATCCTGTTGGCGATAACGGGTTTTCACGACACAATCAAACGGCTCACGACGCACCTGACGGTCAACCCAATCCAGCTGTTTGGCGATCAGACCATCGGAGAACAGGCGAGGGTGATCATGACCCTGCGCGACAATCAACACGTTACGGGCAACGTCTTTGTCCACCACATACCATGGGTTTTCATCGCCGTCTTTTAAACCACCGATACCCAAACCTTTGCGCTGGCCGAGTGTGTGGTACATCAAGCCCTGATGTTCACCAATTACTTTGCCATCAACGGTTTCGATAACGCCGGGTTGCGCTGGCAAATAACGGCCTAAGAATTCTGTAAATTTCCGCTCGCCGATAAAACAGATACCGGTACTGTCTTTTTTCTTCGCCGTGGCTAAACCTAACTGTTCTGCAATCGCACGAACGGCTGGTTTCTCTAAATCACCCACCGGGAACAGGCTTTGTGCGATCTGTTTTGAACTTAAGGTGTAGAGGAAATAACTCTGGTCTTTGTTGTTATCCAAACCCCGCAACAAACGCGCTTGACCGGTGCTGTCATCCCGGCGCACATAATGGCCGGTAGCAATATAGTCAGCACCTAAGTCTTCGGCTGCAAACTCCAAAAACGCCTTAAATTTGATCTCTTTGTTGCACAGAATATCCGGGTTTGGCGTGCGACCGGCTTTGTATTCAGCTAAGAACAGCTCAAAGACGTTATCCCAATATTCGGCAGCAAAATTCACGGTATGCAGTTTGATCCCGAGTTTGTCACAAACAGCCTGGGCATCGGCCAGATCGGTCGCGGCAGAGCAGTACTCGTCTGAATCATCCTCTTCCCAGTTTTTCATGAACAGGCCTTCGACCTGATAGCCTTGTTGCTGAAGCAAATACGCTGAAACGGAAGAGTCTACACCGCCGGACATGCCGACGATGACTTTGATTTGGCTGTTGTTTGTCATCGGGATATCAGTAAAGATGGAAAATCGGCGCTTATTTTAGCAAAAAAGCAACATTAAGCCTATACCCAAGGGGATAACCTCAGCGGCGATCTTTTAGTGCTGAAAGCGGTAATCGCACACCAGCCAGATAATCATTAAAACATTCCATCACCAGCGGGCTGCGCAATTGGCGACCTAACGCGCGGATCTCATCCATGGTTTTCCAGTGACAAGCCAGAATGTCGTTATCCGGATCTTGCGGATAATGTTCGCCCGGTGCTTCGGTTAATTCGCAATAAAAACAAAAACGCAGATAAGTCAGCTTACGGTAAGGGCTGGAATACATATAAGTACCCAACCAGCCATCCGGCGCTAAGGTTAATCCGGTCTCTTCTTTAATTTCGCGGCAAGCAGCCTGATAAATAGATTCACCAAACTCCAGATGACCTGCCGGCTGATTAAAAACATGTCGACGACGATCCATCTCCTCAACCAACAAGAAGCGATCTTCAAAGCGAATAACGGCAGCAACCGTTACATTGGGACGAAAAGTCATGCGAACTCCTCAGAAAACAGCTATAGATTACCTGATTTGCTGTCGTGCCGTCATCCTTCACTGTGCCCAACAAACTGATTAAATGTATTTTGTTTTCATGAAATCAGCGTTCTGGCGCCCTGACGCCGTTTGCAGAAATGCAGCGATGGGCTAAGATGACGGTCACAAAAATAATTTGAAAAGTGTGCATGACTAACCAACGACGTACCTTGCCGCTGGTGCAGGTTAGTTCAGGCGAGACAATAAACCGGAAGTCAGGAGACACAGATGGAAAGTAAAATCGTTGTACCCGCTACAGGCGAAAAAATTTCTTTAGACGCCACGGGCAAGCTGGTGGTACCGAACAATCCAATCATCCCTTTTATCGAGGGTGATGGTATCGGTGTTGATGTGACTCCGGCCATGCTGAAAGTAGTGGATGCCGCTGTTGAGAAAGCCTACAAAGGTGAAAAGAAAATCTCCTGGATGGAAATCTACACCGGTGAGAAATCAACCAAAGTTTACGGTGATGATGTTTGGTTGCCAGCCGAAACGTTAGATGCCATGCGTGAATACCACGTCGGTATCAAAGGCCCACTGACTACACCAGTTGGCGGTGGCATCCGTTCATTGAACGTTGCACTGCGTCAGGAACTGGATCTGTACGTTTGTCTGCGCCCAGTTCGTTATTACGAAGGCACTCCAAGCCCAGTTAAACAGCCAGAGCTGACTGACATGGTGATCTTCCGTGAAAATGCTGAAGACATCTACGCCGGTATCGAGTGGAAAGCTGACTCTGCCGAGGCGAAAAAAGTGATCGAGTTCCTGCGCACTGAAATGGGCGTTACCAAGATCCGTTTCCCAGACAACTGCGGTATCGGTGTTAAACCAATGTCTGCGGAAGGTACACAGCGTCTGGTGCGTGCTGCGCTGCAGTATGTGATCGACAATGACCGTGACTCACTGACTTTGGTACACAAAGGCAACATCATGAAATTCACCGAAGGTGCATTCAAAGACTGGGGTTACCAGTTAGCGCGTGAAGAGTTCGGTGCAGAACTGATTGATGGCGGCCCATGGTGCCAGTTCAAAAACCCGAACACCGGCAAAAACATCATCGTTAAAGACGTGATTGCTGACGCGTTCCTGCAACAGATCCTGCTGCGCCCAGCAGAATATGACGTTATCGCCACCATGAACCTGAACGGTGACTACATCTCTGATGCACTGGCGGCACAGGTGGGTGGTATCGGTATCGCGCCAGGCGCCAACATCGGTGACACTGTTGCATTGTTTGAAGCGACTCACGGCACTGCGCCAAAATATGCGGGTCAGGATAAAGTTAACCCTGGTTCACTGATCCTGTCAGCAGAAATGATGCTGCGTCATCTGGGCTGGGTTGAAGCAGCCGATCTGATCGTGAAAGGCATGGAAGGTGCGATCCGTAACAAGACCGTGACTTATGACTTTGAACGTCTGATGGACGGCGCCACACTGCGTAAATGCTCTGAATTTGCTGATGACATGATCAGCCAGATGTAATTGGTTTAAAAATCATGGCGCGAGTCGTGATTTTTAAACAGCAAAAAACAGAAGCGGGAACATCAGTTCCCGCTTCTCTATTTAGCGCGTACATCCCGTGTTTCTAATTATGATTCCTGGGATGAATTAGGCACAATGCTGGTTGCATGTGAGCCTTTAGGCCCGGCTTGTAGTTCAAACTCTACAGGCTGCCCCGCTTTCAGCGTTTTGTACCCATTCATATCAATAGTGGAGTAATGAGCAAAAATATCATCACCGCCCTCATCCGGGCAGATGAAGCCAAATCCTTTCGCATTGTTAAACCACTTTACGGTTCCAGTAGCCATACATCTACGTCCTCAAAGATGAAATTACCTTAAACGCCGCTAGATGATCACACTGCTGACAGTGATATCGTCTGTTCAGCTGCTCACCAATTCATCAATCTAGTGTAAAAAGTTGATGAGTCAAGTAGCAGATATCTAAAGCAAGATCTAATTCAAATAGTATATTGACAACTATTCTTATCTCGGTAGTAATGAAAGAAAAAGGTAGTCGGAAATGAGCAAAACGCGTGTCTCACCTACACCCGAAACGGTGGATGAGAGCAAAACTAAAATCCAGCCACCCGCCATGTATAAAGTGGTGTTGATGAATGATGATTACACCCCGATGGATTTTGTGGTCGAGGTTTTACAGCGTTTTTTCCATATGGATATGGAAAAGGCGACTCAGGTCATGCTGGCTGTGCACTATGACGGCAAAGGAATTTGTGGCGTCTATACTGCAGATATAGCAGAAACAAAAGTTGATCAAGTGAACCGTTACGCTCGTAAGCATGAACATCCGTTGCTGTGTATTATGGAACAAGCCTGAAGATCAGCAGGTACCTTGCATAGCGTTGTCGTCAGTTGGTTTGGGAGGTGCCCATGCTAAACAAAGAACTGGAAAAATCGATAAACCAGGCATTCAAGTCGGCAAGAGAAGCGCGTCATGAATTTATGACGGTCGAGCATTTGTTGCTGGCATTAATCGATAACCATTCCGCCCGCGATGCACTACTGGCATGTGGTGCTGAAGTTGATCAACTGCGCAGAGAATTAACCGTTTTTCTGGAGCAGACCACACCGCTGATCCCTCTGGAAGAGGCAGAGCGGGATACACAGCCAACTCTCGGTTTCCAACGTGTATTGCAACGTGCCGTATTCCATGTGCAATCCTCCGGCCACAACGAAGTGTTTGGTGCCAACGTTCTGGTCGCTATTTTCAGCGAACAGGAATCACAAGCCGTCTATTTCCTGAAAAAAGCCGATATCAACCGTTTAGATGTGGTGAACTATATTTCGCACGGCGTGCGCAAAGATGTGCCACAGCAGGATGATGGCCAGTCTGGTCACAATGCCGGTGACGGCGAGGGCATGAGTGAAGAAGCCGCCGCTAACCAAATTGAAAATTTTGTTACGAATCTGAATTTGAAAGTGGTTGAAGGCAATATTGACCCGTTGATTGGTCGTGATGCTGAGGTAAATCGTGCCATTCAGATTTTATGTCGTCGCCGTAAAAATAACCCGCTGCTGGTGGGCGAAGCTGGGGTGGGTAAAACCGCGATTGCCGAAGGTTTAGCCTACCGGATTGTGCATGGCGATGTGCCGGAAGTAATTGCCGATAACACTGTGTATTCACTGGATATGGGCTCACTGCTGGCGGGGACTAAATATCGCGGTGATTTTGAAAAACGCTTTAAAGCCGTGCTCAAGCAATTAGAGCGCGAAAAAGGCGCGATCCTGTTTATCGATGAGATCCACACCATCATCGGGGCAGGGGCTGCGTCTGGCGGGCAGTTGGATGCCGCCAATCTGATCAAACCGATCCTCTCGTCCGGTCAGCTGCGTTGCATGGGTTCAACGACTTATCAGGAATATTCGCAGGTCTTTGAAAAAGATCATGCGCTGGCACGTCGGTTCCAGAAAATTGATGTGGTGGAACCATCCATCGATGACACGACCAAGATCCTGATGGGCTTAAAACCACGCTACGAAGAACATCACCATGTGCGTTATACCAATAAAGCACTGCGTGCCGCAGCCGAATTGGCAGCGAAATATATCAACGATCGTCATCTGCCGGATAAAGCCATTGATGTGATTGACGAGGTCGGTGCCAGCCAGCGCTTGTTGCCACCGAGCAAACGTAAGAAAGTGATCAATGTGCCGGATATCGAAGCGATCGTGGCCAAGATCGCCCGTATTCCGGAAAAATCAGTTTCTTCAAGTGATCGCGATACCTTGCGCAATCTGGAACGTAATCTGAAGATGGTGGTGTTCGGGCAGGATAAAGCCATTGAAGTGCTGACTGATGCCATTCGCCTGAGTCGTTCCGGCTTGGGGAATGAACGTCGTCCGGTTGGTTCGTTCCTGTTTGCCGGCCCAACCGGGGTGGGTAAAACCGAAGTCACGCTGCAGTTGGCTAAAGCGCTGGGTATTGAACTGCTGCGCTTTGATATGTCGGAATATATGGAACGGCATACCGTATCCCGTCTGATCGGCGCACCACCAGGTTATGTTGGTTATGAACAGGGTGGCTTGCTGACCGATGCGGTTATCAAACAGCCACATTGTGTGGTGTTGCTGGATGAAATTGAAAAGGCACATTCGGATGTCTTTAATCTGCTGTTGCAGGTTATGGATAACGGCACGCTGACGGATAACAACGGCCGTAAGGCCGATTTCCGTAACGTCGTGCTGGTCATGACGACCAATTGCGGGGTACAGGAAACCCAGCGTAAATCGATTGGTTTCCAAAATCAGGATCACACCCATGATGCGATGTCGGAAATTAATCGAACTTTCTCACCCGAGTTCCGTAACCGCTTAGATAACGTGATCTGGTTTAACCACTTGGATATGGATGTGATCCACCAGGTCGTGGATAAGTTTATCGTTGAGTTGCAGGCACAACTGGATGTCAAAGGCGTCTCGCTGGAAGTGACCTCTGCTGCTCGCAACTGGCTGGCAGAAAAAGGTTACGACAAAGCTATGGGCGCTCGTCCAATGGGACGCGTGATCCAGGAGCAAATGAAGAAACCGCTGGCCAACGAACTGCTGTTCGGCGAGTTAGTTGCAGGCGGTGTAGTGAAAGTCGACTTGCAGGATGACAAACTCAAGTTCCATTTTACACCGAACAAAGAGAGTGTCTTGCAGCCGTAAACGTGCGTAAAGACCAAAAAGAAAAAGCCCCGGATTGATGCTGGGGCTTTTTTCTATCTGGATCTCAACGAGAACGGAATACGATGCGACCTTTAGACAAGTCGTATGGAGTCAGCTGTACAGTTACTTTATCGCCAGTCAGAATACGGATATAGTTTTTGCGCATTTTGCCGGAGATATGTGCCGTTACCACATGGCCATTTTCAAGTTCAACACGGAACATTGTGTTAGGCAGGGTCTCCAAAATCGTCCCTTGCATCTCGATACTGTCTTCTTTAGACATTGAATCCTCGTAATTACCACCAAAAAAATCTGCTGGATCATGCCGGATTTCGGCGGTTGTGTAAAGTTCAGTCACCGGTAATGGTGTATTTTTCCCAGACTTTATTTTTTAAGCGCTCATGTGGCAGGTAACTGGATTTGTAATTCATCTTCCGACAGTTATCTACCTGATAGCCAAGATAGAGGTAAGTCCTTCCCATTCGTAAGGTTAATTGCAGCTGAGTCAAAATGGCAAAGGTACCTAACGAATAAGCCTCAAAATCAGGATCATAGAAGGTATACATGGCACTTAAGCTGTGCGGCAGAATATCCGTCACTGCTACCGCAATTAATTTATCGCCTTCATAAAACTCAAGGAAAAACGGTTCCAGCCAGTTGCAGAGCAGAAATTGTTTGTACTGACTGTAACTTGGTGGATACATACTGCCATCGGCATGCCGCTGGTGGATGTAGCGCTCATACAACGCGTAATAAACCGGTTTATCTTGATGGCTCAGCTGCCAGGTGATATTCCGATTTTTGTTTAATATGCGGCGTTGGTGACGGCTAGGCTTAAATTCACTGGCTTCAATACGCAACGAATTACAGGCCGAGCATTGCGTACAATGCGGGCGATACACGTCATTCCCGCTACGGCGGAAGCCCGCTTGCAGCAGCGATTCATAACCCTCAGCAGTACGATAGTTTTCATCCATCAGCACAATGAGCTGTTCATATTGCTCTGGCAGATAGCTGCAGGTATGTGCTGGTGTTATCCCAACCCGCAACGGTGTCGAATTCATAACGTTACTACCTGTGGTTGCCAGCATTCATCGGGGAAGGATTGTTCACGTAACAGCGCTAACTGGTGTAAAAAATCAGCGCGCGGCCACTCTTGTACCCCCATGGTGGCGAGATATTCATTTTGCATCTGACAATCGATCAGTGGCGCTTCATAACGGGCGAGATGGCGGCATAAAGCTACCAAGGCCATTTTGGACGCATCGGGTCGGTGATGGAACATCGATTCACCACAAAACAGTTTGCCAATACTGATGCCATATAAACCACCAACCAGTTGCTCGTTCTCCCATACTTCGATGGAATGCGCCTGTTTCATCTCATGCAATATTGCATACGACCGCATAAATTCACTGGTGATCCAGGTGTCCTCGGAATACCGGCGCGGTGCTGCACATTCCGTTACCACCTGCATAAAGGCCTGATTCACGGTAAAGCGCAGCGAAGTTTTATGCAGCACTTTTTTGAGGGTACGGCTGATATGGATTTGATCGGTGGGCAATACGCCACGCGGATCAGGCGACCACCACAAAATAGGCTGGTATGCGTTATACCAAGGGAATATGCCATTGTAATAGGCGGTTAATAATCGGGAGGGTGACAGGTCACCACCAATGGCTAACAGCCCATTCGGTTCCTCTAATGCTTCTTCCGGTGAAGGAAAATAGAGTGTGGAGTCCAATTCTGTCAGATAACTCGTCATTAACTGCATTCATTTTTAAGATGCGTTCATTTGATAATAACCAGCATGGCCGGTTTTGTCATGGCGTGATCTCGCAGCAATAAAAAATGCCGCATTCTGCGGCATTCTCATCAGACCAGAAAACGTTATTTTGCCAGACTGTCGAGGTAACGTTCCGCATCCAGAGCCGCCATACAACCCGTACCGGCAGAGGTGATCGCTTGACGGTAGATGTGATCGGCAACATCACCGGCAGCAAAGACACCTTCAATGCTGGTTTGAGTGGCAAAACCGTCGCTGCCGCCTTTCACTTTCAAATAGCCGTTTTGCATGGCTAACTGGCCATCAAAAATAGCAGTGTTCGGGCTGTGGCCGATAGCGATGAAGGCACCCATTACTTCAACATCTTCCAGTGAGTCGTCTTTGGTGCTGCGCAGGCGAACACCGGTAACCCCCATTTCGTCACCCAATACTTCTTCCAGGGTACGGTCGAGATGTAATTTAATGATGCCTTGTTCCACTTTGTCATACAGACGTTTGATCAGAATTTTTTCTGAGCGGAAGCTGTCACGACGGTGGATCAAATGCACTTCTGAGGCGATGTTAGCCAGATACAGTGCTTCTTCAACTGCGGTATTACCGCCACCGACGACGGCCACTTTCTGTCCTCGATAGAAAAAGCCATCACAAGTGGCGCAGGCAGACACACCGCGGCCTTTAAATGCTTCTTCAGACTCTAACCCCAGATAACGCGCGGAAGCGCCGGTGGCAATGATCAGTGCATCACAGGTATACGTGCCGTTATCGCCTGTCAGGGTAAATGGTTTTTGCTGCAGATCGACGGCATTGATATGGTCGAACAGGATCTTGGTGTCAAAATGTTCCGCATGCGCTTTCATGCGATCCATTAATGCCGGGCCGGTCAAGCCTTCGGCATCACCAGGCCAGTTTTCCACTTCAGTAGTGGTGGTTAGCTGGCCACCTTGCTGCATACCGGTGATTAATACAGGTTCCAGATTGGCTCGCGCAGCATAAACGGCAGCGGTATAACCGGCTGGGCCTGATCCGAGAATTAGCAGCTTACTGTGTTTTGCCTGGGTCATGGTGGCATCCTTTTATGAATATTGACGAGATAATAGGAAATGATACCGATGGGGTAAAGCAGGAGAAACCGATTACTCCAATCGGTTTTATCTATTAAAGACTAATTATGTATAAGCAGCGGAAAAATGAGCAGAAAAAATACAATTTATCTGCTCATCGACCTATTAAGCCGGTCTTTCTCTTAATTCAGTCTTGATCTGCGCTTAATGCCTGTTCGGCTGAAATGGTTGGTAATCCATGTGCTTGTCCCACTTCTGCACAAGTTAATTGTCCTTTAAAGACGTTCAGCCCTTTACGCAGATGTTTGTCATTATTTAAAGCCGCGGCATAACCTTGTTCCGCCAGTTTGATAATAAAGGGCAGGGTGGCGTTATTTAATGCTTGTGTTGCAGTGCGCGCAACGGCACCGGGCATATTGGCAACACAGTAATGCACTACATCATCCACAATGTAAGTTGGGTTGCTGTGTGTCGTGGCATGTGAGGTTTCAGCACAACCGCCTTGATCGATCGCCACATCTACAATGGCAGAGCCGGCTTTCATCTGTTTGACCATCGCTGCAGTAATGAGTTTAGGCGCGGCCGCACCCGGCAATAAAATACCGCCAATGACCAGATCAGCGTCTAAAACCGCATGCTCGATAGTTTCCGCCGTGGAATAAATCAATTTGGCGGCACCTTTGAATTCACTGTCCAGTTTACGCAGGGTATCGGTGTTTTTATCCAGCACAGTCACATCAGCACGCATACCAATGGCAATTCGTGCGGCATTCGAGCCAACAACACCACCACCTAAAATGACCACTTTTGCGGGCGCGACGCCGGGAACGCCACCTAATAAGACGCCGGCACCACCATGTGATTTTTCTAAAGCTGTTGCTCCGGCCTGAATGGCCATCCGACCTGCCACTTCTGACATGGGAGCAAGTAAAGGAAGGCCGCCTTTATCATCGGTAACAGTTTCATAGGCAATACAGATAGCGCCACTTTTCAGCAGATCCTGCGTTTGGGGGAGATCGGGTGCCAGATGTAAATAAGTGAATAAAATTTGCCCTGGACGTAGCAGGGCGCGTTCGGTCGTTTGCAATTCTTTTACTTTGACAATCATCTCCGCAGCAGCAAAAACATGGTGTGCATCGCTGACAATATCCGCACCAGCCGCGGTATAGCGCTCATTTGTATAGCCAATCGCCTTACCGGCATCAGTTTCTACTAGTACGGTGTGGCCTCTGGCGGTCAATTCGCGTACACTAGCTGGCGTCATACCTATGCGATATTCATGGATTTTTATTTCCTTTGGGACTCCGATTATCATACTGGTTTTTCCTTTTAAAATCAGACGATTATTCTGTTTGTCTAATAAGGGGGTAATAAGGAATTGTTAACATAGTATGGTTATGTTCTTGTAAAAGTTTAGTTTGTTCATTATAAAACAAATAGTGATTATCACTGTGTTTCATATCTAAGGTGGAAGGAAATGCTGGAAGAACAGATCAGACTCAGGGATTTGGATCGTATAGATAGAAACATCCTGAATGAACTGCAAAAAGACGGTCGCATCTCGAATGTTGAGCTGTCTAAACGTGTGGGGTTAAGCCCAACGCCATGTCTGGAGCGTGTAAGACGCCTGGAACGGCAAGGCTTTATCGAAGGTTATACCGCTATTCTTAACCCCCATTATCTGGAAGCCTCGCTGCTGGTATTCGTAGAGATCACGCTGCAGAAAGGTGCGCCGGATGTATTCGAACAATTTAACAAAGCGGTTCTTTCTTTAGAAGAAATACAGGAATGCCACTTAGTTTCTGGTGATTTCGACTATTTGTTAAAGACGCGTGTGCCAGATATGTCTGCATATCGTCGGTTGTTGGGTGAAACGCTGCTGCGCTTACCAGGTGTGAGTGATACGCGCACCTATGTGGTGATGGAAGAGGTCAAACAGACCAGTCGTTTGGTCATTAACACCCGTTAAGAGTGAGGCCCGTGCTATTGCACGGGCTATGTTCATCATCCCGCGCAACAGAATTGTACCTACTTCCTCCACGACCGCTTATAATACGCCGCAGAATTCAAGTCTGAGCTCAGTTCTCTTTATATCCTCAGACGCATAATTATCGCTTTCCAATAAGGAGTATAGGTTTGGCTGCTGGAAAGTTTACGCCGATGTCAGGTTTACGGCGCGTTTTTGAGACGGGGTTAATAGTTTTAACGGTTGCCGCGTTATTCATGCTGCTTTCATTAATTACTTACCATCCGTCTGATCCGGGTTGGTCGCAAACGGCCTGGGGCGGCACAGTACATAACGCCGCAGGTAGTGCGGGTGCATGGCTGGCTGATCTGATGTTTTTTGTCTTCGGGGTGTTTGCTTATATTATCCCAGTGCTGGTCGTGATCATCGGCTGGGCTATTTTCAAAGCACCATATCGCTTATTGGAAGTGGACTATTTTGCCTTAGGTTTACGCATTATCGGTTTCATTGCGCTGTTTCTGTCGATGTCTGCCATGGGCAGTATGAATTTCACTGATATTCATAACTTCTCCTCGGGCGGATTGATCGGTGACATGCTGTATACCGCGCTATTGCCGATCTTTGGTCAGTTAGGCACCACACTGGTGTTGCTGTGTCTGATTGCTGCCAGTATTACGCTCTTCACCGGTTGGTCATGGCTCATGCTGGCCGAGAAAATTGGCGAAGCAGTGACCGGCGTGTTGAATTTTATTTATACGCTGCCAAGTCGCATCGTTGGTTGGTTTGCTGGTAAAGCGGGTTATCAACGGGTGCAATCTGATGTGCATGATGATCATGATTCATTCACAGATGATGACGATGAGGATGATTTTATCCCGTCACCGGCTGGCGTTGATGAGAGCGTCATTCCCCAACGTGCGCCACGTTTTTCATTTAGCCGCAAACCACCGGTTGCAGTACAAAACGATGATCTCGATGACGAGGACGATGATGTACCAGCCCCTGCAACTACAGAGCGTCGCGAGCCGGAATTTAATCTTAATCCGGTGAAGAATAACGCTGCTCGTAGTGAACCTACTTTTACGGCTAGCTGGTCAGCATTAGAAGATGATGATGACTGGGAACCCACCATGCCGTGGGTGACTGAAGATAAAGAGAATAAACCGGCAGTAACTGCGACTGTACAAACTAGTACTGTATCAAGTGCGCCAGTGAGCGTCGCTGTGCAACCGGCTCCTGCGGCGGCACCAACCCCGCTACAAGTTGCTGAACAGGCGTTGTTAGACCGGGCTCGTAAAAAAGCCGCAATTGGTGATTTACCATCGTTTAATTTGCTGGAAACGCCACCACCGAAAGTGCAAATGATGAGCAAAGAAGAGCTCGATCGTATTGCGCGCTTGGTGGAATCCAAACTGGCTGATTACAACGTGCAAGCCCGTGTGGTGGGTGTTTATCCTGGCCCAGTGATCACTCGTTTTGAGCTGGATCTGGCTCCGGGTATGAAAGCCAGCAAGATCACTGGGTTATCCCGTGATCTGGCGCGTTCACTCTCTGCCGTGAGCGTGCGAGTGGTTGAAGTTATTCCGGGTAAACCATATATCGGGTTGGAATTACCGAACCGTTATCGTCAAACCGTACATCTGCGCGAAGTGATCGACAGTGATGCCTTCCGCAATGCAAGTAGCCCATTAACGCTGGTGTTAGGTCAAGACATTGCAGGTGAAGCAACCGTTGTGGATCTGGCGAAAATGCCACATGTGCTGGTAGCAGGAACCACAGGCTCGGGTAAATCAGTTGGCGTGAACGCCATGATCATTTCGATGCTATATAAAGCCACACCAGAAGAGGTGCGCTTTATCATGATCGACCCGAAAATGCTGGAATTGTCAGTTTATGAAGGCATTCCGCATCTGCTGACTGAAGTGGTTACTGACATGAAAGATGCCGCCAATGCGCTGCGCTGGTGTGTTGGTGAGATGGAACGTCGCTATAAACTGATGTCCGTCATGGGCGTGCGTAACCTGAAAGGCTATAACGCTAAAATCGGTGCGGCACTGGATTCGGGCAATCCAATTAAAGACCCATTCTGGCGTCCGAATGATTCCTTTGAGGAAGAAGCGCCAGATCTGGAGCGCTTGCCGCATATCGTGGTGATCGTCGATGAGTTTGCCGACATGATGATGATGGTTGGCAAAAAGGTGGAAGAGCTGATTGCGCGTATTGCTCAAAAAGCGCGTGCGGCAGGTATTCACCTGATTCTGGCGACTCAGCGTCCATCGGTTGATGTTATTACGGGCTTAATTAAAGCGAATATCCCAACGCGTATTTCGTTCCAAGTGTCATCGAAAATCGATTCACGGACCATTCTGGATCAACAAGGTGCCGAAGCATTGTTGGGTATGGGTGACATGCTGTATATGCCACCAGGGGATAATAACCCTGCGCGTGTGCACGGTGCGTTTGTCAGTGATAATGAAGTGCATCGCGTAGTGGATGACTGGAAACTGCGTGGCGAACCAAACTACATCGATGAAATTCTGAATGGTGAGATCACCGCAGAAAATGCGCTGCCGGGTGAACAAACTAGTCGTGATGAAGATTTAGATCCGTTATTTGATGAAGCCGTTGAATTTGTCGTGGAATCACGTCGTGGTTCTACTTCCAGCGTACAACGTCGTTTTAAAATCGGTTATAACCGTGCGGCACGTCTGATTGAACAGATGGAAGGCCATGGAATTGTCAGTGCACCGGGTAGTAATGGGCAACGCGAAGTGCTGTCACCAGCACCTATGAGAGACTGATATGACAACAATTGCGAAATGGTGTGCGGCGGGTTTAACCGCTTGTATCTGGTCACTGAGTTTTAATGCATTGGCTGATGACAGTGCGGCGTTAAAGAAAAAATTGGCGAGTATTCGCCAGTTTAGCGCGCATTTTGAACAAACTGTGACTGATGCTCAGGGCAAGCCTTTGCAAAATGGCAGTGGTGAAATGGTGTTGCAACGCCCCGATCATTTTCGCTGGGAAGCCAAAAAACCAGATGACAATTTGATTCTGTCTGATGGCAAAGCCGTTTGGTTGTATGACCCGTTTGTTGAGCAGGTCACGGTAATGAGTTTAAGCAAAGCGGTGGTGAATACGCCGTTTCTGCTGATCTCCAGTACCGATGATAAAATCTGGAAAAATTACCTCATCGATCAAGATGGCTCGGCTTTCACCATCACCAGTAAACAAAAAGATCAACGCATCGAATCATTGCGTATGGTGTTTGATAATCAAAACCATATTACCCGGATGGAAGTGAGTGAAGCACAAGGCCAGCGCAGTGAATTTACACTGTCAGCTTTCAATGCTAACCCGACCATCAAAGCGGATACCTTCAACTTCAAAACACCGGAAGGTGTGACGGTTGACGACCAACGCTGATGAGCAATCTGTCGCTGGATTTTGCTTCTGATTTTCGCCCTCTGGCTGCGCGGATGCGGCCAGAGCGGTTAGACCAGTATATTGGCCAGCGCCATTTACTGGCAGAAGGCAAACCGCTACGACGAGCAATTGAGGCTGGCCATTGTCACTCCATGATTTTATGGGGGCCGCCCGGCACGGGTAAAACCACCTTAGCCGAGCTGATGGCACGTTATTGTCAGGCCGATGTCGAACGTATTTCTGCGGTGACATCGGGCGTAAAAGAGATCCGAGCTGCCATTGATCGTGCGAAAGACAACAGCTACCGCGGTCGTCGCACTCTGCTGTTTGTCGATGAAGTGCATCGCTTCAATAAAAGCCAACAAGACGCCTTCTTACCCCATATCGAAGATGGCACTATCATCTTTGTCGGTGCTACTACGGAAAACCCCTCGTTTGAACTGAACAACGCGTTGTTATCGCGGGCCCGCGTCTATCTGCTGAAACGTCTGACCGATGATGATATTCAGCAAGTGGTCGAGCAAGCGTTAACCGATACTCGCGGATTGGCGGGTGAAGCATTGCAGTTCGAAGAGGGCGTGTTAAAAGCACTGGTGCAACTGGTCGATGGTGATGCGCGTAAAGCGTTGAATTACCTTGAACTGCTCAACGATATGGTTGAAACCCACAACGGCGTGAAACGGGTGGACCGTCATCTGCTGGCGGCAGTTTCCGGCGAAAAGGTGGCGCGTTTTGATAATCAGGGTGATGTTTATTACGATCTGATCTCTGCTTTTCATAAATCCATTCGCGGCTCTGATCCGCAGGCTGGGCTTTACTGGTATGCGCGCATTGTCGCCGCCGGTGGTGATCCGTTGTATGTTGCCCGCCGTTTACTCGCGATTGCATCGGAAGACATTGGCAACGCTGATCCGAATGCGATGCGTGTTGCACTCGCAGCATGGGACTGTTTCGAGCGGGTAGGGCCGGCAGAAGGGGAACGTGCGATTGCACAAGCGGTGGTATATCTGGCTTGTGCACCGAAAAGTAATGCGGTGTATGTTGCCTGGAAAGCGGCATTACAGGATGCCAAAACACAACCGGATTATGAAGTGCCACCGCATCTGCGTAATGCACCAACCAAGCTGATGGCATCGTTGGGGTATGGTGAGGAATATCGCTACGCGCACAATGAACCGGGTGCTTATGCGGCAGGTGAGTGTTATTTCCCGCCTGAATTAGAAGGACGAGAGTATTATCTGCCATCCGAACGTGGTGCCGAAAAACAGATCGCGCAAAAATTGAATTACCTGTCAGAGCTGGATGCTCAAACCACTTTTCAGCGGTATCCCAAACCGCGCTAACGGTGAAATAGGCACACTAGTGTGTTATCAAGACCTTCATAACGCTATCAAAATAGAATAATCCTTGTTTTGGCGTACCCGCCATCGACGGCTTTTGGTAAACTGCATGTATCGACGACGTCTATTTGGTCGCGGATCGGTTTATTCCTCCAATAATTTCGCATAACAGCAGGTTTATCATGCTTGATCCTAAATTTTTACGTGGTGACATCGAAGTAGCGGCAGAGCGTTTGGCGCTGCGTGGCTATAAACTGGATGTGGCTATGGTAACTGCGCTGGAAGAACAGCGTAAAGAACTGCAGACTCGTACTCAGGAATTGCAGGCGGAACGTAATGCCCGCTCGAAAGCGATCGGTGAAGCGAAGCGTCGCGGCGAAGATGTAGCGCCGTTGATGGCGGAAGTTGGCACATTGGGTGACGATTTAGAACAATGCAAAAAGCAGCAAGACGAGATCTTGGAAAAAATGCGTCAGATCTCCCTGTTAATGCCTAATCTGCCTGCTGATTCTGTACCAGTTGGGAAAGATGAAAGTGAAAACGTAGAAGTGCGCCGCTGGGGCACTCCTCGTCAGTTTGATTTCGAAGCCAAAGATCATGTTGCGGTGGGTGAAGCGACTGGCGGTCTGGACTTTGCCGTCGCGACTAAAATCTCCGGTTCACGTTTTGTCGTGCTGAAAGGCCAAATTGCCCGTATGCATCGTGCACTGGCGCAGTTCATGTTAGATCTGCACACCCAACAGCACGGCTACACCGAATGTTATGTGCCTTATCTGGTCAATGCAGACAGTTTGCTGGGTACCGGTCAATTGCCTAAATTTGCCGAAGATCTGTTTCACACTGCGATCAATGGTGAAGGTGATGAAGAGGGTAAGGTGCGTAAGTTCTCGCTGATCCCTACAGCGGAAGTGCCATTGACCAACATCGCCCGCGATGAAATCTATGACGAAAAAGCACTGCCAATCAAAATGACCGCCCACAGCCCATGCTTCCGTTCTGAAGCGGGTTCTTATGGTCGCGATACCCGCGGTCTGATCCGTATGCATCAGTTTGATAAAGTTGAAATGGTGCAGTTGGTTCATCCAGAGAAATCATGGGATGCACTGGAAGAGATGACAGGTCATGCAGAGAAAGTGCTGCAGCTGTTAGGCTTACCATATCGTGTGATGGCACTGTGTACCGGTGACATGGGCTTCTCGGCGGCCAAAACTTACGATTTGGAAGTTTGGTTGCCGGCGCAGAATACCTATCGTGAGATTTCATCTTGTTCTAATTGTACTGATTTCCAAGCTCGTCGCATGCAAGCGCGTGTGCGTGGTGCTGATAGCAAACCACAACTGCTGCATACACTGAACGGTTCTGGTTTAGCGGTTGGTCGTACCTTAGTTGCGGTGTTGGAAAACTACCAGCAAGCCGATGGTCGCATCGAAGTACCAGAAGTGTTGCGCCCTTACATGAGTGGCCTGACACACATCGGTTAATGATGTAGTCACGGTTGATATGATGTAACAAACAGAAAAGCAGACCGTCTCATTGGGTCTGCTTTTTTTATCCCAAAAATTGAACGAACCTATTCGATCGGGGGAAATATGGCCGAATGTCGACAACGACGTAACAACTTAATACTTAGTCTGTTGTTATTAACTGGCTGTGCCAGCCATGCTGATGATGCCAAGTTACAGGCTGATATGGTGATCTTAACGCAGAAAATGCAGGCGCTGAATACGGAGTTAATTGCCCTAAAAGCCAAGCAGGCCAAAGAACAGCAACTAAGCGATCAGCAAACGAAAGCACAATAATTTAAAATAGGGCAATCAGCGAACAGATGAGAAATCAGACAAAAACTAGCGAATGAATTGTAAGATCTGTTTGATGTGTATAGGGAAGAAATGGTGGCTATGACGGGATTCGAACCTGTGACCCTCGCATTATGAGTGCGATGCTCTAACCAACTGAGCTACATAGCCTTTCAAGATTAAATATGGCTGGGGTACCAGGATTCGAACCTGGGTATGACGGGATCAAAACCCGTTGCCTTACCGCTTGGCGATACCCCAACTGGAATATTTAAATTAGATGGCTGGGGTACCAGGATTCGAACCTGGGTATGACGGGATCAAAACCCGTTGCCTTACCGCTTGGCGATACCCCAACTGGAAAACTTTACATAATGATGGCTGGGGTGCCAGGATTCGAACCTGGGTATGGTGGAATCAGAATCCACTGCCTTACCGCTTGGCGACACCCCAAAAATGGTGGCTATGACGGGATTCGAACCTGTGACCCCCGCATTATGAGTGCGATGCTCTAACCAACTGAGCTACATAGCCAACACTCGTACAATTCGGCATTGCTGCTGAACTGTGCGGGGCGCATTATGCGTATATGCGCTGTTACCGTCAACCCTTTTTTATTTAACCGTTCCTGTCTGCTTAAATCTTGGTCGGCAACCAGCAAATAGCGCAGCTTATCTGCTGGTTTTGTTGCAGTTTTAGCCATTAAGCGGCAATGCTTATGCGCCGAATGCTTCTTGCCATTCCTGATTAAATTGTACAAGAGCTGCGTCGACTGCCGGGCTGCGTAACAGCTGTTCTGCTACATCAATCGGTAATGTCACGCTGGTACAACCTGCTAATAAACAATCTAACACTTGGCGTGGCGTTTTAAAGCTGGCGGCTAAAACCTGACAGTGCGGGGCATGCAACGTGAGCAGTTGCTGTAATTCCTGCACACACTTAATGCCACTGCCACCTTGAGCATCAATCCGGTTCACATAAGGCGCGACATAACTGGCACCGGCTAAGGCGGCCAACAAACCCTGCATCGGGGAATAAACCGCGGTGCCCAGTGTTGGGATGTTGCGCTGTTTCAGTAATTTGATCGCTAACAGACCTTCCGGGGTTACTGGGATCTTGACTACCAAGCGAGGATCTAGAGCTTGTAGATGCTCGGCTTCTTTCACCATTTCTTCGGCGTTATCAGCCAGAACCTGTGCAAACAACACATTTTCTGCACCAATAATGTTACGTAATGCTGGCAGCACAGTGGCTAACGGTTTACGTCCTTTTGCCACAATACTGGGGTTAGTGGTGACACCTTGAATGGGCATAAAGCGCGCTAATCGTTCAATGGCATTCAGGTCGGCACTATCAAGGTAAAACTCCATCATCTTCTCCTGTGATCTACTTTTCAGATCTCACTATATAAATATGAATCACGATAAAGCTTGATTGAAATCAAAATAAACTTCGAATGAAAGTTTTTAAATGAAAGTCGAAGCTAAGTGACAGGATAAATTATGATCTGCAATCTGCAACGTTATGCCACCCATGATGGCCCTGGGATCAGAACAGTAGTGTTCACGAAAGGGTGCTCACTCAGTTGCCGCTGGTGCCAGAATCCGGAAAGTCGGTCGCGCAGTTTAGATCTGTTATACGACGAACGCCTGTGTACGCAGGGGTGTCAGCGTTGCACGCAGCATAGTTCCTGTTTTAAACGCGAGGATAGCACTTCAGTCGTAACTATTTTGCGACATGGACTCACAGAAAATGAGATGCGATTGGCTGCTGATGCTTGCCCAAGTAGTGCCATTTCACTTTGTGGCGATGAGATGGATGTCGAGCAAATCATGGCGCAAGTACGTCGTGATAAGGCGTTTTATCAGCGCAGTGGTGGGGGCCTGACTTTGTCAGGAGGCGAACCGTTTATGCAGCCAAAACTGACACAACAGGTGCTGCAAATGGCTCGTCAGGAAGGTATTCATACCGCAGTAGAGAGCTGCCTGCATGTGCCTTGGCATTACATAGAACCATCACTGCAATTTGTTGATTTGTGGCTGGTTGATCTGAAACACACCGATGCAGATAAGTTCCTGCAATGGACCGATGGTCAGTTGCCTTTAATCCAACACAATATTGAAAAACTAGGCAAAAGCGGCGCCAATATTTTATTTCGTGTGCCCATCATTACTGATTTCAACGATGACGAAATAACGCTGAACGCCATCATTCAGCAAGCGGCTAAGCACTATCAACAATTTGGTGGTAGTGGCGAAATCCATTTCCTGCCGTATCACACCTATGGCATGCACAAATACCATTTACTCGGGCTGGATTATGACTGTGCCCGAAAACCACTTGATCGACCCGAGTTACTGGCCTTTGCCGAGCAGCAAGCCAAAGCCTGTGGTCTGACTGCTATTCTGAGGGGGTAATTATGACTGAACTAGACCTGACTACGTTATCTGCGCGTATTCGTGATCATAAACGGCGTTTGGTAGAGATCGTCAAACCACCGGTTTGTACTGAGCGTGCGCGTCATTACACCGAAAGTTATCAGGCGAATATAGATAAACCGATCGTCGTGCGTCGTGCGCTGGCGCTGGCGCATCATCTGCAACAACGCACGATTTGGATCGACAATGATGAATTGATCATTGGTAATCAGGCGTCTCGTTTACGCGCAGCACCGATTTTTCCGGAATATACCGTTGGCTGGGTAGAAAAAGAGATCGATGAACTCGGCGATCGCCCTGGTGCCGGTTTTAGTGTTACGGCCGAAGATAAAGTCGCGATCCATCAACTAGCACCTTTCTGGCGTGGGCAAACGGTACAAGATCGCTGTTATGGACTGTTTACCGAAGAGCAGAAAGCGATTTTAGCCAGTGGCATTATCAAAGCCGAAGGTAATATGACCTCGGGTGATGCGCATCTGGCGGTGGATTATCCGCAACTGCTTGAGCTGGGGATTCATGGCTTACAGGCCAAAGTCGCAGAGCGGCGGCAACGGCTCGATTTAGCTGACTGGAATGATCTGCACCGTGAACAGTTTCTGAAATCGGTGGATATTACCTTGCTGGCGTTGTCAGAACATATCCAACGTTATGCCGCACTGGCGCGCCAGATGGCCAGTGAGGAAAGCCGGATTGAGCGCAGAGATGAATTGTTAGCGATTGCGGAAAACTGCGATTTGATCGCCCAACAGCCGCCGCGTACCTTCTGGCAAGCCTTGCAGTTGTGTTATTTCATTCAATTGGTGTTGCAGATCGAGTCTAACGGGCATTCAGTGTCGTTTGGCCGCATGGATCAATATCTCTACCCTTGGTATCGCCGTGATGTGGAATTAGAACAAACCTTACCGCGCGAGCAAGCGATTGAGTTATTGCATTGCTGCTGGTTGAAGCTGCTAGAGGTGAATAAAATTCGCTCTGGTACGCATTCCAAAGCATCAGCCGGCAGCCCGCTGTATCAGAATGTCACCATTGGCGGTCAGCGTTGGCATCAAGGAGCAGCGGTTGATGCCGTGAATCCTCTCTCTTATACCATTCTGGAATCATGCGGTCGTCTGCGTTCTACCCAGCCTAATTTAAGTGTGCGTTACCATGCCGGCATGAGCGATGATTTTCTCGAAGCCTGTATGGCGGTGATCCGCTGTGGTTTTGGTATGCCGGCTTTCAATAATGATGAAATCGTTATTCCTGAATTTATTAAGCTCGGTGTGGAAGTCGAAGATGCTTATAACTATTCCGCTATCGGCTGTATTGAAACTGCAGTGCCGGGTAAATGGGGTTACCGTTGTACCGGCATGAGTTTTGTCAATTTTGCCCGCGTCATGCTGGCAGCGTTGGAACAAGGCAAAGATGCTACAACAGGGACAACCTTCCTGCCGCAGCCACAGGGGCTCAGTTTAGGCAACTTCCAACATTTTGATGAAGTCTTGGCGGCATGGGATCGCCAGATCCGTTATTACACGCGTAAAACCGTTGAGATTGACTGTGTTGTCGATACCATGTTGGAAGAAAACGCGCACGATATTCTGTGTTCCGCGTTGGTCGATGATTGTATCGAGCGTGGTAAAACGGCAAAACAGGGTGGGGCGAAATACGACTGGGTATCCGGTTTGCAGGTCGGCATTGCTAATTTGGGTAATAGTTTAGCGGCAGTGCGTGATCAGGTATTCAGCGGTAAATTGTCACAACAGGAATTAGCGGCTGCATTGGGGAATGACTTTGCTGGCGAGGAGGGTGAAGCATTACGTTTGATGCTGGCTAATCGGATCGCGAAATACGGTAATGATGATGACTCGGTGGATGATTTGCTGGTGCGGGCGTATCAGACGTTTATTGATGAAATCAGCCAATTTCATAATACCCGTTATGGCCGAGGCCCGATTGGTGGTGGCTATTACGCCGGTACCTCGTCTATTTCTGCGAATGTGCCGTTTGGTGCCGGGACGATGGCAACCCCAGATGGTCGTAAAGCCCATGCGCCGTTGGCAGAAGGAGCCAGCCCGTCGTCTGGCACCGACAGTCACGGCCCAACCGCGGTCTTTAATTCACTGGGTAAATTACCTACGGCGGCTATTCTGGGTGGCGTGCTGCTGAATCAAAAACTCAACCCGGCAAGTTTGGAACAACCGCGCGATCGCCAGAAATTGATGGTGTTATTGCGAACCTTCTTTGAGGTACACAAAGGCTGGCATGTGCAATACAACATTGTTTCCCGAGAAACCTTGCTAGCTGCGAAAGAGCATCCTGATCAATATCGGGATCTGGTGGTGCGAGTCGCGGGTTATTCGGCGTTTTTCACTGCATTATCGCCGGATACTCAAGACGATATTATTGCGCGAACTGAACATACTTTGGCGTAAGCCTGAAAACATAAAACCCCGCTTTAGGCGGGGTTTGTTTTTATTCATGTGGCAGGGAAAAATAGTAACAGGCATGTTTGGTGATGCCGAAGAATTCCTGCTGTTGTGGCGTTAGCTCTTCATGTGCCACTATCCCGCTGATGGTACGTTCATCATTTTGTAAGGCAATCAGATCCACCCCTTCCTGTACGCGACCTTTTTCATAAGGCAACACCATCGGTTTTAATGGTGCGGAGGGTTCACTTGACATGACTAATGCCAATGTCCCATCACTTAAAGTGACAACACTGCCTGGTGGATACACGCCTAATACTTTGATTAACAACTGAGTAAACTGGCTATCAAATTGCTTATTAGCTTTTTTATATAAACTGGCGATCACCTGATTCGGGTGTAGAGTGCCTAATCCATTACGTGGATGTAATTGCTCTTCGTAATAATCCACGACCGCGATCAGTCGGCTTAATGGCGCAATTTCACCATCTTTTAAACCTGATGGATAACCTGAGCCATCAAGATATTCATGATGCTGTAGGGTGGCTTGGCGGACTTCCGGCGTATACGCCTTTAATTGGGTCAGTTGCTCAAACCCGTATTGCACGTGCAGCTTAAGAAAGTTGAATTCAGCTTTTGTTAGTTCAGTACGCTTACGCGTGACCTGAGTGGGAATACGTAATTCACCTATATCGTGAACTAGCCCAGCTAAACCGGCATCTTTAATAGCCAGTGGTTCCCACCCCGCCTCTCTGGCGATGAGCATGGCAATAAATGCCACATTTAGGCTGTGCAATAAGTGCGGGTCACCGTTACGAATAGAGCGCACTAAATGGAAACCCACCGAGCCTTCTTGTTCTGCCAGACTGGTTGCTGCACTACGAACCAGTTCTGCGACTGTCGCTAATCCTTCATCCGGTTTCAAATTTAATCGCGACAGAGACTCACGCAGAGGTGATAACGCATTGGTATAGCTACGTTCTGCTTGTCGGATAGAACGTCGGGCGGCTTGTTGTTGGGCTTTGTGCTGGTCAGGAATAGTTATTTCTGGTTCTACGACCGGTTCTTCTGGTTCTGGTGGTGTAAATTCTGCTTCAATAATAACGCTTTTAGCTAAATCGACCGGAATTGCTCTGACACCCAGATCGCGCAATATTTGCAGCTGTTCTTCATCTTTAATACGAAACGAACTAAACAGAAATGGATGATTTTTCCACCCGAAAGGCAGAACAACGTAATGACCGACTTTAAGTTGATCGACTGAAACGGGTGTTGTCTGACTCATTGGATATTATGCTCACTATCTCAGACTGATATCTCACAAATATATTTATAGTATTAACTATGGAATGACAATAGTGGCTTAATTTTTATGCGGATAAAGTAAGGTAATGGTTAATAAAAGAAAAGCCCGCATTGAGCGGGCTTGAAAGTCATGGGCGATTTAGACGTTGAACAGGAAGTTCAGGACGTCACCATCTTTAACGATGTAATCTTTACCTTCAGCACGCATTTTACCGGCTTCTTTCGCGCCTTGTTCACCTTTGTAGGTGATGAAGTCATCAAATGCGATGGTTTGCGCGCGGATAAAACCTTTTTCAAAGTCGGTATGAATTTTACCGGCGGCTTGTGGTGCGGTGGCACCGACTGGAATAGTCCAGGCGCGCACTTCTTTCACACCCGCGGTGAAATAAGTTTGCAGATTCAGTAATTCATAACCCGCACGGATCACGCGGTTCAAACCTGGCTCTTCCAGACCCAGTTCTGCCATAAATTCAGCACGGTCTTCCTCTTCCATCTCGCCTAAGTCGGCTTCGATAGAGGCACAAACAGCGACAACGACAGAACCTTCTTTAGCCGCAATCGCGCGAACTTGATCCAGGTACGGATTGTTTTCAAAACCATCTTCATTGACGTTGGCAATGTACATAGTTGGTTTCAGCGTCAGGAAGCTTAAGTAACGGATCACCGCTTTTTCTTCTGCGCTTAAGTTGAGTGCGCGCAACATGCCAGCCTGTTCCAACTGTGGCAGGCATTTTTCCAGCACTTCCAGTTCCGCTTTGGCGTCTTTATCGCCGCCTTTGGCTTTTTTCTGGATGCGTTGAATCGCGCGTTCGCAGGTTTCCAAATCAGACAGGGCTAATTCGGTATTAATTGTTTCGATATCGTCAGCCGGATCAACTTTACCCGCAACGTGGATGATGTTGTCATTTTCGAAACAACGTACCACGTGACCAATTGCTTCGGTTTCACGAATATTGGTCAGGAACTGGTTACCCAGACCTTCGCCTTTAGAGGCACCTTTTACCAGACCCGCGATGTCCACGAATTCCATGGTGGTTGGCACAATGCGTTGTGGTTTGATGATCTCAGCCAGTTGATCCAGTCGTGGATCAGGCATAGGAACCACACCGGTATTCGGTTCGATGGTACAGAACGGGAAGTTGGCAGCTTCGATACCAGCCTTAGTCAGCGCGTTGAACAGGGTGGACTTGCCTACGTTTGGCAAACCGACGATGCCGCATTTAAAACCCATAGTGGTTGATTCCTCAATATCAGGCAGTAGCCTTGAAGCTGTGTAAGCGATTCATGGCCTTGGTCATATCATTAGTGAATAGTATATCAGTTGCGCGCACGGCTTCATCCACTGCGGCATCAATCAATTCTTGTTCTGTTTTAGGTGCTTTATTTAAGACAAAACCGACAACCAGCTCTTTACTGCCCGGATGGCCAATACCCAACCGCAGGCGGTGGAACTGGTTGTTATTGCCTAATTTGCTGATGATGTCTTTTAAACCGTTATGACCGCCATGGCCGCCACCTTGTTTAAATTTGGCGATGCCGGGCGGTAAATCGAGCTCATCATGCGCCACCAGAATGCTCTCCGGCGGGATTTGGAAAAATTTAGCCAACGCGACGACAGATTTTCCACTCAGGTTCATAAACGTCGTCGGGATCAACAAACGAACATCATGGCCATTGATCTGAATGCGTCCGGTCAGGCCGAAATATTTTGGATCTTCGCGCAGACTACCATTGTAACGAGCAGCCAGTTCGGCCACATACCATGCACCGGCGTTATGACGGGTTTGCGCATATTCTTGGCCAGGATTTGCTAATCCGACAATCAGCTGTATGGGTTGTGTCATCTCGAATACTGTTTCGGCTGGTAGAAAGAAAACTGGCCTTTATCAGGCCAGTTGCAGCGGAATGTCTTTACTGGTGCGAACAATGTTGTTCTGGGCATCCAGATAAACCAAACGCGGCTTATGCTGCGCAACTTCATCTTCAGTCATTGGCCCGTAAGCGCAGATGATGATGCGGTCGCCGACAGCAGCTTTACGTGCAGCAGCGCCATTTAGGGAGATCATGCGGGAACCGCGCTCACCAGAAATAGCGTAAGTGGAAAAACGCTCGCCATTTTCAATGTTGTAGATATCAATCGCTTCATATTCGACGATACCGGCAGTATCCAGAAAGTCCTGATCGATTCCACAGGAGCCTTCATAATTCAGTACCGCATGGGTAACGCGGGCCTGATGCAGTTTGCCTCGCAGCATGATTCGTTGCATTGCTTTTTCCTTACATTACACGGCTTCGGTGTGGCAGAGATCACACCAGCGGCGCGACTATAAACTATCTGGTGGTTGCGCGCAAATTGACCACTAAATTATCAATCAAACGGGCCCGATTACCTAACCAAGCTGCCATGAGCACCACGGCCTGCGTGCTTTGTGCGCTCAGTGGTAACAGGCTATCGGCATCAACAATATCAATGGCATCGGTACGGAAACCCGCGGCATTCAGTTGGTCAGCTGCTTCACAGATCAATACTGGAATTGCATTTTGTCGAGACGGTAATTGCTCGCCGATCCATGACATGACCTTTGCTAGTGTTGGCGCAATAACACGTTCTTCCGCCGTCAGATAACCATTGCGGGAACTCAGCGCTAATCCGTCATCGGCACGTACTGTTGGCACACCAATAATGTCGATGGGCATTGCCATATCGCGCACCATTTTACGGATCAGAGCGAGTTGCTGGTAGTCTTTTTGACCAAAACAGGCAACATCGGGCTGAACCAGATTAAACAGTTTGGTGACGACTGTGCTGACTCCGCGGAAATGACCCGGGCGCATGGCGCCTTCCAGCAGTGAAGAGATGCCGGGTACTTCGACGAAGGTTTGTGTTTCCAGCCCTTGCGGATACATGATGGCGGGCGTTGGTGTAAATACGGCAGCCACACCTTCTTGTGCCAGTAACGCGCAATCTTCATCCAGTGTGCGTGGATAATTGACCAAGTCTTCTGCCCGATCAAATTGCATCGGGTTGACGAAAATACTGACAATGACCACATCAGCATGCTGTTTGGCTTCACGTACTAGCGTGAGATGGCCAGTGTGCAGATTGCCCATAGTTGGGACAAACGCGATACGTTTGCCTTGTTGACGAAATTCTCGGATAGCGGCGCGCAGGGCGTCGATCTGTTCTGTGACTAACACGATCGGACTTCCTTAATTAAAGGTATGTTCAGCGGCAGGGAACTGGCCGTTTGCTACTTGTTCCACATAAAGCTCGATGGCTTTGCGAATATCGCCGGTTTCCGCCAAAAAGTTTTTACTGAATTTCGGAATGTAACCGGTGGTAATACCGATCGCATCTTGCATGACTAATACTTGGCCATCGGTCTGTGCGCCTGCGCCAATACCGATCACAGGAATGCGCAGCGCTTTGGTGATACGTTCGGCCAGTTGTTCAGGAATACACTCCAGCACCACCATTTGCACACCGGCGGCTTGCAGTGCCAGCGCATGATGGTAAATCTCTTCCGCTCGTTGTGCGTCACGGCCCTGAATCCGGAAGCCGCCAAATAAATGTACCGACTGCGGTGTTAAACCTAAATGAGCGCACACAGGGATACCATTGCGGTTCAGCTGTTTGACGGTGTCACACAACCAATCACCACCTTCAATTTTGACCATCTTGGCACCAGCGGCCATGAGGCGACCGGCATTGAGGCAAGCTGATTTCACATCGCTGTAGCTCATGAATGGCAGATCAGCGATCAATAGTGCGTTTTGTACGCCACGGGCGACATTTGCGGTGTGATAGACCATGTCATCGACGGTGACTGGCAATGTATCACTATGGCCTTGCACGACCATGCCCAGTGAGTCACCAACCAGAATGGAATGAACACCCGCATCGTCAAACAGACGTGCAAAGGTGGCATCATAAGCGGTCATCATCGCGATTTTTTCACCGCTTTGTTTCATTTTCTGAATCTGGGTCAGGCTTATTTTGCTCATAGTGACTCCTGTGAAACTAAAATTATTCTGGTAAGCGAAACAGTGCAGTGCGATCACAGACCGCAGCCAGTTCGGCTAATTGACTTCCATCCGGCAGTGTCAGTTGTGGTGCTAAATCGAAAAGCGGCACCAAGACAAAAGCACGTTGTTTCATGCCGTAGTGAGGGATGGTCAGACGTTCATCATCAATGATATGTTGACCATAAAGCAGGATATCCAGATCCAGTGTTCGTGGCCCCCAGCGTTCATCTTTACGCTCTCGGCCTTGTTCCAACTCAATACGTTGTAATTCATCTAATAACGCATGCGGTGCCAGCGAGGTCTGCAATCTGGCAACGGCATTGATGTAATCCGGTTGATCCTGCGGGCCCATCGGTGATGAGCTATACAGCGGTGAACAGGCCAGCAGTTTCGTCGCGGGTATATTTTGCAATGCCGCGATGGCACGCAAGATCTGGGCTTGTGGTTGCGCCAGATTAGCGCCCAGCGCGACAAAAACCTCAGTCATGGCTACGTTGACCTGCTTGCTGCGGATAACGGCGGCGACGACGCGGACGTTTCCGAGCGGCATGTTCATCACTTTGCGGACGTTCACTGCTTACTGCGGCAGTTGCCGTTGGTGCAGCCGTGCGCGGAGTATGCGTGTGCTCCGGGCGAATGAATTCATGCGTTTGTTGGTAATCTTGCCACCATGCCACGATATCGCGGAAGCGTGGTTCTACCTGTGCGCGCAGCTCCAGAAAGTCGAATGCGGCACGGAATTTAGGTTGCGCAAACAGTTTTTCTGCCCGCTTGCCAGAATAACGTGGCAGACGTTCTTGCAGTAACCAGATCTCCCGGACATCGCTGGTAAAACGACGCGGGATCGCCACGGTGTGGATCTGTTGTTCAATGGCTTCGTTCATCGCCATCTGCATCGCATCTTGGAATGGCAGATTACTTTCGTTGCTGATTTCACGCTGACGCAAAGCAACCACACCCCACAATAGCGTGGCGTAGAAGAACGTTGGTGTCACGGGTTGATCGGCGGCAACGCGTTTATCAGAACCGGCGAGTGCTTTTTCCAGAAAACGCTCATACGCCGAATTACCTTCTGGCGTCAGCAGTTTTCCGGCTTGTGGGAACAATTGCTGGAACAGACCAAATTGGCGTAACAGGTGATAAGTGCTTAACGCATGGCCAGCGAGGAACAGCTTGATGGTTTCTTCAAACAGCCGCGCAGACGGAATATCTTGCAGCAGCGGTGCCAGTCGTGGAATTGGCTCAGCACTGCGGTCACTGATGGTCAGACCTAATTTAGCCGCAAAGCGGATCGCGCGCAGCATGCGTACCGGGTCTTCGCGATAGCGGGTTTCCGGATCGCCAATCAGTTCCAATTTACCGGCGGCCAGATCGTTCAGGCCGCCATGGAAATCGTGCAGGGAAAAATCTTTGATGTTGTAATACAGGGCGTTAACGGTAAAGTCGCGGCGTTCAGCATCTTCTTCGATGGTGCCGTAGACGTTATCGCGTAACAGCATGCCTTCTTCTGATTGTTCAGCAATATTTTTGCTGGTATTTACCTGATGGTGATGTCCACGGAAGGTGGCGACTTCGATAATATCGCGGCCAAATACAATATGTGCCAGCCGGAAACGGCGACCAATCAGACGGCAGTTATTAAATAATTTACGGATCTGCTCTGGATGGGCATCGGTCACCACATCAAAGTCTTTGGGTATTTTTCCCAGCAAAATATCGCGCACACCGCCGCCAACCAGATAGCCCTGATAACCTGCTTTGTGCAAACGATAGAGCACCTTCAGTGCATTTTCACTGATCATGCTGCGTGAGATGCTGTGCTGGTCGCGGGTTAAAATGCGGCGAGGTGAATCTGCCGCAGGGGCAACCTTAGTCACCTGTGGCGCAGTAGCGCGAGGTTGGCGTTTTGGTTTTGCTGCTGGCGGATTGGTTTGCGTCGTTTTTGGCGTGGCTGGTGTCTCTTCTTTACCAAGCACTTTGCGATACAAATTGGCGATATGGGAAAAAATAGTACACCTCGGGATTTCTGACACAAAAAAAGAGCGGGCGGTATGATAGCGCACCACAGCGTAAATGCGAACATCAGGGCGGGCAGATCACCTTATTTTAAGAGAGAACAGCAAACTATGACGCTGATTCTTCTGTTTGACACACTTTTACCATCATTAACAGGCAGACTTATCTGTGGTTCAGGTCGGGGACTGTTCAACTTGTGATGAATGAATGGAGAATACATGAAAATCTGGCATTGGATAGCACTGAGCGCCGTTATTGGCGTTGTCGGTTATCGCATCTCTTTAACTCAGCAAGCACAAACTGCCCCGTCGGTTCAGCGAGCTACTCAAGTGGTGGTTGCACCGGTTAAAAGAGAGGATTTTAAAGCGGGTTGGCAAGCGGTCGGGCGTGTAGTTGCAAAATCTTCCGTCGACTTAAAACCGCGCGTCGAAGGACAAATCGCTAAAATTTTATTTAAAGAAGGTGCTTTGGTTACAGCAGGACAAATCCTGATTGAATTGGATGACAGCGATTACCGTAATAAATGGCAACAGGCCAAAGCCGTGCTGGCGCATGATCAGGCATTATTGAAAAAAGCACAGGCAGATCTGGCGCGGGCCACCGTTTTACTGCAGAAAAAATTTATTTCTGAGGCAGATATGAATAGTGCACAGGCGGCAGAACAGTCCGCTGCAGCATTAGTTCAGCAAGATAATGCCAGTCTAGATATCGCAGCACGTAATCTTGAATACACACATATTAAAGCCCCCTTCAGTGGCCGGGTGGGTGCGCATTTAGTTTCTGTCGGGGCGACCGTGCAGGCATATAGCACGGTACTGACATCGTTAAATCAGCTTGATCCTATCGCCGTGAGTTTTACATTGCCGGAGAAAAATCTGGGTGATCTGCAGTTAGCGTTACGGAAAGGCGTGCTGGATGTTACCGCACAGGTTAATTCGGGTTCACTCACCGAACAGCGGCATGGGCAGGTTTCATTTCTCGACAATAATGTCGACAGCAGCAGTGGTAGTGTGGCGCTGAAAGCGGATTTTGCTAACCCGCGTGGTGAATGGCTGCCAGGGCAATATGTTACGGTGAAATTAGCACCACGCACTTTGCCGCAGGTATTAGTTGTACCAAGCCAGGCATTACAACAAGGGCCTGATGGTTTACAACTCTTTGTCGTGATCAAAGGGATTGCGCAAAAAGTCGCAGTAGAAGAATTAGCTGCAAATGACGGTTGGAGCGCCATTCAAGGTGAATTGCAGCAGGGCGATCAAGTTGTCACTGAAGGGCAATTCCGTCTGAACGATGGCTCGCCGGTCACCCTTGCACATAAAGGTGGCAGCAGCAAAGCGGTTAAACCAGCTGGCAAGGAGTAAACACCATGCAAATGTCCATGTTGTCTATTCGTCGGCCGGTGATGACTTGTTTACTGATGGGCTTTTTTACCCTGTTTGGGGTGATGGCCTATCAGGCTCTACCGGTCAGCGAATTACCACAGGTCGATTTTCCGACCATTAATATTTCAGCCAGTCTATCGGGCGCTTCGCCGGAGACAATGGCATCAGCAGTGGCTACCCCGCTGGAAGGGCAATTGGCGACAATTTCCGGTATCGACAATATCAGCTCTACCAGTTCACAGGGCACTACCAAAATTACGGTTCAATTCAATTTAGACCGTAATATTGATGGCGCCGCCTTGGATGTGCAGAGTGCGATCAGTGCGGCACAGCGGAAGTTGCCGAAAAACATGACTCAAACACCATCGATGCGGAAGTCGAATCCGGCAGATGCACCGATTTTCTTTATCGCGTTGCATTCGGATACCTTGCCGATTTCGACGGTAACTGAATATGCCGAAAGTAAGCTGGCACAATCACTGTCAATGTTACCGGGTGTGGCACAAGTGGGAGTCTTCGGCTCAAAACCTTATGCCGTACGCGTTCAGGCTGACCCTGATAAACTGGTAGCACATAACCTCGGATTAGACGAACTTGCCACCGTCATTGCCAATAACAATGTCAACGATCCGATTGGGGATCTGGATGGCGAGCATCGCAGTCTAAGTTTGCAAAGCAATGGTCAGCTGGAAAATGCAGCGGCTTATCGCAAGCTGGCGGTTGCATATCGTAACGGTGCACCACTTTATTTATCAGAAGTGGCTAACGTATTAGATAGCGAAGAAAATACGCGGGTCGCCAGTTGGTTTGTCGATAAGCCAGGCGTCATTCTGGCTGTGCAACGCCAGCCGGGCGCGAATACCATCAGTACGGTTGATGCAGTACGCCACGCTTTACCACAATTTGAGACCGTACTGCCTGACTCCATAAAGATGGATATTCTTTATGACCGCAGCGAATCGATCCGGGCATCGATCCATGATGTGCAGTTCACACTGTTACTGTCGTGTGCATTGGTGGTGCTGGTGATATGGCTGTTCCTGCGCAATTTATCCGCGACTGTTATTCCTGCGCTGGCAGTGCCATTATCGGTGCTGGGTGCGGTACCGGTGATGTATTTGCTGGACTACAGTCTGGATAATCTTTCGTTACTGGCACTAACGCTGGCCGTTGGTTTTGTGGTCGATGACGCGATCGTGATGATGGAAAATATTGTCCGTCATATGGAAGAGGGCATGAGTGCCATGCAAGCGGCACGGAAGGGTGCTCGAGAGATCGGCTTTACCATTCTCTCGATGACCTTGTCATTGATCGCCGTATTTATTCCCTTACTGTTTATGAGTGGCCTGATGGGGCGTTTGTTACACGAATTTGCGGTTACTATCAGTGCGGCAATTGCGGTATCGGGGCTGATCTCATTAACGCTTACGCCAATGTTATGCAGCCGGGTATTGCGCCCGCAGCACGAGGAAGTCAAAACACAGGGTCGTTTTGCGCAATGGCTGGAAAATGGTTTCAGTGCGCTGACCGAAAATTACAGCCTTTCTCTCGTTACGGCATTACGGCATCCGCGTTGGATGTTGTTCAGTTTTGCTGCCAGTATCGGTTTAACGGTGGTGCTTTATCAGCAATTACCGAAAGACTTTTTACCGAGCACTGACAGTGGACAAATATCACTGACCACAAAAGCAGCGCCTGATACGTCGTTTGCTACCTTATCGCGAATGCAACAGCAAGTGGCGGCGATCGTTCGGGAAGATCCTAACGTGGCCGCTTTTATGTCATCGGTCGGTAGTACCGGACCAAACGGCAGTGCGAATGGCGGCTCGATGACCATACGTTTAATTCCGCGCGAACAACGCGTTTCTGCGGATAAAGTGATTGCTGAGTTACGGCGCAAAGTGAACCGTCTTCCCGGTATCAGTGTTTATTTGCGTAACCCGCCGATGATTAAAATTGGTGGTATGGCGAGTGCGTCGGAATATCAATTTACGCTGCAAAGTAACGACTTCGATGAACTGAAACTGTGGCACGATCGCTTTTTAACGGCAATCAAAGCTATTCCCGGATTGCTGGATGTCACCAGCGATCAGGAGGTAGTCGGCGCCGGATTAGCGATTTCAGTGGATCGCGATAAATTAGCCAGCTACGGGCTGAGTTATAGCCAGGTTGAAATTGCGTTACAAAGTGCATTTGCTGCACGGCAGATCTCCACCATTTATGCTGATACCAATCAATATTCGGTGATTTTGGAAGTGTTGCCTGAACGTCAGCAACAGACTACCGATTTAAGCCGGATCCAGGTACGCAGCAGTAATGGGGCATTGGTGTCGTTAGATGCTGTCGCCAGCTTCAAACGTCAGCCACAAACATTGACGGTTAATCATTTAGGAACGCTGCCGGCAGCAACTATCTCTTTTAATATGCGACCCGGTATGGCATTGAGTGATGCACTGAAAGCATTGGATAATGTTAAAACTGAGCTAGCACCGCCTGTGTCGTTGACAACCAGCTTGCAGGGGAGTGCGGCAGCGTTTGCCAGTTCACAATCCAACATGATGGTGTTGTTAGTACTGGCATTGCTGGTGGTGTACGGCGTGTTAGGTATGTTGTATGAAAGCTTCGTGCATCCGCTCACTATTCTGTCCGGTTTACCTTCTGCCGGGTTGGGGGCGTTGCTGACACTCTGGTTGTTCCAATTTCCGGTTACCCTATATGCCTTCGTGGGGATATTACTGCTGGTTGGGATCGTGAAGAAAAATGCCATCATGATGATCGACTTTGCGCTGGAGCGGGAGCGGGAAGGGCTGGCACCGGATCAAGCCATCCATCAGGCTTGTTTAGTGCGGTTCCGGCCGATCATGATGACCAGTATTGCGGCGTTGGCTGGCGCTTTGCCGATCGCGTTGGGTTATGGTGCTGGCGCTGAGTTGCGGCAACCGCTCGGTGTGGCGATTGTCGGCGGTTTAATGTTATCGCAAGTGGTGACGTTGTATCTGACGCCGGTGATTTATCACTATCTGGCACCATGGCACGCTAAGTTAAATTTCCGCTCTTAAACATGATGTTTTCTTGATCATGAGGAACGCTGGCAATTGTTGGAATAGATGACAATTGCCAGTGTTCAACTGCCCAACGCAACAAACTTTCCGCACTAATGTCTGCGGCATCATCTGGCAGCGTTTGCCCCAAAAATAGCAATGCCTGACATAAGGTTGCCACCACGGGCAATTCATCAATCGCCGGAGCATGATTTTGCTTTGACAGTTTCAGCCCGTTTTGTTGCAACGCCAGCGGCAGATGCAGCCATGTGGGCACAGGCCAGCCTAATTGCTGATACAGCGTGATTTGACGTACGGTTGGTTCCAACAGATCGGCACCTCGCACAACTTCAGTTATTCCACAATCAGCATCATCAATCACCACCGCCAGATTATAGGCAAACAGGCCATCGCGGCGCTTCAAGATAAAATCTTCACTGGCCAAGCGAGGCTCAACCTCAATTAAGCCCAATAACTGGTCATGGAAAGATAAACAAGGCGCATCTACACGTAGACGCACGGCAGCATTCAATGACGGATATTGTTTGTTGCGACAAGTGCCAGGGTAGAAACCGCCAGCGGCCTGAATTTGGGCGCGGGTACAACGGCAGTGGTAGGTTTTACCTTGCTGATATAGCTCATCAAGCACAGCTTGGTAACGTTCGTGGCGCTGGCTTTGATAAATGACTTCGTCATCCCAATACAGGCCAAAGTGTTCCAGCGTACGTAAAATTTGTGCGGCTGCACCCGGCTGTTCACGCGGTGGATCGATATCTTCGATTCTAACCAGCCAACGACCCTGCTGCGCGCGCGCGCGTAGATAACTGCCGACTGCCGCAATTAGTGAACCAAAATGCAACGGGCCAGAAGGTGAGGGAGCGAAACGTCCGATATAGGTCATAATTAGGTGTCGGTCAAATAACAAAAGGGAGCCGGAGCTCCCTTTTTATGCACAGACATTAATAGTTCATGCATAGACAGTGGCTGTTTAGCCAACCTGCTGCTTTTCTTTAATCTCAGCCAGCGTTTTGCAGTCCACGCACAATTCTGCGGTTGGACGTGCTTCAAGGCGGCGAATACCGATTTCGATCCCACAAGATTCGCAATAACCGAAGTCATCTTCTTCCAGTTTTTTCAGGGTCTTTTCGATTTTCTTGATCAGTTTACGCTCACGATCACGCGCACGTAATTCCAGAGCAAATTCTTCTTCCTGTGCTGCACGGTCAACTGGATCGGGGAAATTGGCCGCTTCATCTTTCATATGATCAACGGTACGGTCAACTTCTTCGCGCAGCTGGGTTTTCCAGGCTTCCAGAATTTTACGGAAGTGCTCTTTCTGCTGGTCATTCATGTACTCCTCACCAGCGGCTTGCTGATAAGGGGTAACACCCGCGACGGCCAGCGGTCCCAGAGATTTTTTGGTATCTTCTGCTGACATGCCTATCTCCTACCTTTACATGACACAGCACGTCACTGTGTGCTGGCACTGAATTTTGAGGCCGGTATCTATACCAGAACCCGCCTCGCCTCGCAAATCCGTTGGCCAAAAATGTTAGCCAAGCCTGAAACTTCCTCACAAACGTCAGATGAAATGCCAAATTCCTGATTGTGATTTTAAACAGGCACCACTTTATGGGGACTCGGCACGGTCATTTCAATACTAAGACTAAAATAAATTGCAGTTATATAACCGGATTGCATGGTTTGATTTTCTTATTATTTTAGTCTTAGTTGTTTGTTAGCGTTGGGTTATATACCAGAAATATGACCTATTGGCGTTTTTTACGGGTTAACTGATTAAGTAACGACCAATGTTGTAATGGTCGGTACTGCACGCCATCATTGCCTGAGACTGATTCGTATAAAATGAACTCAGAAACAGGCAGTTGTAAGGTCGGGGCCGGTTGGTTTGGCAACGTTCGGGCATTGCGAAATAGCGTGATATGTGGATGATAATCAGCGCTGACTGGTAAGCCGAGTTGAGTTAATACTGTGCTTAATTGCTCGACCAGCATTTGCAGTTCCGGCGCAGGATGTTGTGGACCTAGCCATAAACAGTGGGCATGGTGAAATAGGCCGTACTGATCTAACTGTAATGTGAATGCCGGGCTTTGGATCTGCGCGGCAGCCTGATACAGCGAGGGCAGGATGCTGTCATCCTGCAGACCAAGAAAATGCAACGTCAGATGGAAATTGTCCGCAGGCACTGGTTTTAGATAACCTTCCGGCAGCAATTGCTGTTGGCTGTGCTGTAAGGCGGAGCTGAGTTGTTGTGCCGGAATGGCAAAAAACAGACGACGTTGCATACTCTCAATATTCCACTTACGGTTAATCGGCTGCACCGTTATAGAGTTTGCCACCTTGTTGCAGATACAGCTCAAGTACGGCACGTCCCGCTGGTTGTTGTAACTGCCGGATCACTTCGATACCCGCATTACGCAGATAATCGTATGACTGCTCAAAGACTGGGCCTTCATCAAAACCGATCGTCCGAGCATCGTCACCCGTTGCTGCGCAGGCCAAACGTTTAACCCCCGACCACAATATGGCGCCCATACACATGGCACAAGGCTCACAAGATGTGAACAGCTCATATTCGTCAATCTGACTTCCCAGACTAAATTGCTGTAAACGTTGTTCACCGAGCATGATCGCCATCACTTCACCATGCAGCGTCGAGTTATTTTGTGCCACGACCTGATTTACACCCACGCTCAGTAGTGCGCCACTGTTACGGTGTACGATAATGCTGGCGAATGGCCCACCGGTGCCACGTAAGACATTTTGTTTGGCCAGTTCAATGGCAAGGGCCATTTTTGCATCGTCAGAATGCAGTGGTTGTTGCCAATCGACTAAGTCATTGATCCAATCTGGCAGATGAATAGCAAGCTGTGTCTGTGGCGCTTGAATGGCTGTTGTATAGTGGTTTTGACACACGACCAATGATTCCTCATTTCAATAATTAATGCGGTCGCATAGTAGCATTCTTATGGCAATAAAAAAGCGGACGATGAAGACACCGCCCGCTGGTAATTTTAGCTGACTGTTTTACTGATTAGTGCCGTAGTAAGCCGCGGTATATAAGGCTTTAACATCGGCTACAGTCGGTTTACCTGGGTTAGTCAGCGTGCAAGGATCAGCGTGCGCATTAGCACTCATACGATTGAGCACATCACGGAATTTTGATTCATCAAAATCCACCTCATCACATTGTTTAAAGCAGGCTGGAATGCCTAATTTGGCATTCAACTGACGGACTGATTCTGCTAAATCATTAATTCCCAGTAATTTTTCCACCCGATCATATTTATCAGTAAATTGACGGTTAAAGTTAATGATATACGGCATCAGAATGGCGTTTGCCAGACCATGCGTCACACCAAATTCACCACCAATTTTATGTGCCAAAGAGTGCACTAGCCCGAGTGACGCATTGGTGAATGCCATACCGGCCAGCGCTGAGGCATTGTGCATGTTAAAGCGTGCTGTTTTGTTGTGTGGCTCGTGGTAGGCAGTTTCCAGATTTTCCAGCACCAGCCGGATCGCTTCAATGGCATACGGATCAGTGAAGGAGGTCGCTGCAATCGACGCCACTGCTTCTGTGGCATGCGCCAGCACGTCCATACCGGTATTGGCGGTAATGTGCGGTGGCATCAGCTCTGGAATCGCTGGGTCGAGAATTGCCAGATCAGGTACTATGTCAGCGGCCACAATCGGGTATTTGATATGGTTTTCTGTATCGGTAATAACCGAAAACGCCGTAATTTCCGATGCGGTGCCGCTGGTGGAGGGGATGGCAACAAAGCGGGCTTTATTGCGCAGCGGCGGCATAGAACCGACTGCAATAATATCTTCAAATTTCAGCTGTGGATGCTCATAGAAGCACCACATGACTTTGGCTGCATCTAAAGCCGAGCCACCACCAATCGCCACGATCCAATCCGGTTCGAATTCCCGCATCGCCTTTGCGCCGCGTTGTACAGTCGTAACCGATGGGTTAGGTTCTACACCATCAATGATAATGCAGGCCATACCGGCTTGTTCCAGCAGCGATTGTGCTTGTTCGAGAAAACCAAATCGTTTCATAGAACTGCCACCGGTGACTAATGCGGCACGCTTACCTTTTAAGGTACTGAGGGTTTGCAGTGCATTTTCGCCATAGACGATATCGCGGGGAACAGAGAAATGCATGACGCTCATGGGGGCTCCTGTTATGAAGTTACAAATGAAAGATGTATTTGCAATGAGGCTTTAATGAGTCTCAAATTGCAATCATCTTCATTCAGAACAGGCAAGGCGTCTTTGACTGACTTAACAGAATCCCCATTTTAGTTATTTTAGTTCTGTTAAAAATCAGTCTACTTTGAATCTGAGCAACGTTTCGTTACAGCAAGTGAAGCGGATGATCATGATGGGGCATTTTATAACGCAGAAAACTACAACAGATTACATTCCGGAGATATTACGGAATGCGTTCGCTGCATTCTGATCGTTATATTGACTGGTTAACCAGCTATGCATCGCACTGGCTGACATCAACCCGGTCTGGCGTTTCCACAGCGGTTTTTTGCGCTGATCATTACCTTCCAGTGGTTCATAACAGATCCAGTTGTTTTGTTGCTGACCAAGATGTTTGGAAACGCTAATAGTGTTTGAAATATTAATAAACATAAAAATCCTTGGATAAATATAGGTGCCCATTACAGGCTGTTTTGATAAATGGAGCTAATAAATGCACATCAAGTGCGAATGCAAAATGCAGAGATAACATCCATCAAAATGGAATGCAGTGCCGGAACAACGAGACTTTCTATGTGAGATTTAGAAGAGACGGTGTAGCGAGGAACTTGGTTATTACTTAATCATTGAGCGGTTTTTATGCTATAGCCTTACGAGCAACTTAGCAAGCTTATTTATAATAACAAAAATACCAGTTTAAAATTTTCGATTATCTTGAGCCGAGGCTAAGAGAGAATATAACTTTGGGTAAAATAAAAAGCCCTGATAAATCAGGGCTTTAAATATTAAGTTTGGTGGGCTGGCGTCGTCTGAGTTTGAGTTTTATCAATTTGAATTTAAAGGTTTTTTGTGATTGATTGCTTGTTGTTGTGTTACTCTTGGTGTTACTTTTGACTATTCCACCCATATTCTTAGCTGTCTACTTAGCCAAAACTAGAGATATAGGATACCGGTTCAATTCCCTGAAGGCTCGGTTCAACTCCTCAAAAAAACATCGGTTCAACTCCCTAAGAGGCTGGTTTATCTGTCTAGTTTTTTCCGAAACCACTACATAAAACATACGCTATATAAAAGCTATGCGACTATTCATTCTACTTTATCTTAAGCAGTTCTTCCCCGCTTGTTGTGTACGCAGTCATCGACTAGGCTTTCGCGATCCCTTCTCAGGCTAGTCAGACCTTGCCTTTTCCACAGTGGTTAATTTGTCCAGCACTCGCATCAATGGCTCAAAGTGAGCTTTTACTGCCGTATCGCTGAATAGATCAGGTTGATAAATACCAGCATCATAAAAGTCATTCAGCATGACACCGCCTTTCATGTAGCGATAATTAGCCGTGTTGGGTTTCCATTCGTACTGTTAATCGGTGTGTAAGTTCACTGAGCTAACACGTTTCTGCCCCAAAGTAAGTTAGTATTAATCTTTGAATTAGGTCACTGAGCTGCGTTTGGGCTATTTTAACTAAATCTTTCATTACGCACATATAGAGGTCATTAGACACCTTGTGTGTAATCTGTGACTCTTATTAAAAACCTTTTATAATCATAATCATAATCATAATCATATGTTTATATTTCAGGTTCAATCCAGGTTGATTTAAAATCAAACCAGCCAAGATTGTTTAAGTGAATACCTTTTGCTTGTTCCGGGCCTTTCAAGCGCATCCAATGGTGAAACAGCGGTTGTAACCAACCAGAAGTGGTTGTAAATCTCATTAACTCTTCCGCATTGATGGTGTTATTCCGCCATTTCGTCATCCATTCACTCAAGAGCGATATATCTCCGCCGGAGATTGATTGTCGTAATAGAGGTGTGCCGAGTAACCAGCAACCGACATTCCAGACTTCAGGTACGGCAAAATTAACAGTGCCCAGCCATAGATCAACCTCCGCATGACCATGAGCCCAATCGGTATAATTAAGCGCTATGGTTTCTAATGTAATTCCCTCTTGTGCCAATACATTTGCCATCAACACAGTCAGCATCTGATATTCCGGATGCTGTTCATGATACGCCAGCCGCAGTACAGGTTTAGTCTTCTGCTCTGATCGGAAGGGGCTTTCCGAATTGCAGGGCATCATGCAGTGGAACCAGGTTGGCAGCAGACTGCCGGTCGGAACCCAAAAATGACGTATCGGTTCAATTAACTGTTGCAGTAACACATGCGGGCTTAATTTTTCCCGCAACCAGCGCCGCTGTTCCATATTTTGCCAATAGGATGATCGGCTATCACAAAGTAAAAAATAGCCCCCTTTTTCAAGGAACATTTCGCTAAACACATCCGATGGTTTGCCCGTAAAACTCGCCGCCAGACCTGCGGCATAATCAACATCGCTTAAACTGGAACTTAACCAAGTCGCCGTTTCAGTGGAAATTTCGGTAGTATGCTTCGCGTTATCCGTAAGTGATTTTGGACGATGAGTTTGTTGTTCATTTAATGACGGCGGCACGCTCAATTCCGGCCACATTAAAATTTCCACTTCATCCAGTAATGCCCGCAAGCCAAAATAATGATCGAAGGCTTTTAGCCGCAGATGCCAATCATTATTTTCCGCCACACAATATGCACCAGTACCGACAGGCTTCGCGGCAAACGCGATTCGCGAGGCATGATCAGCTGGCAAGATCATGGCTTCGATATTCGATAACAATAAGGGCATATGGCAATCTGGCTCTAAGAGGTGAATATCCACCCCCAGCGTTCCAAATTGACTGATCTGAGCAATATGCGCATAAAGGGGTAATTGTGCGCAACGAGTCAGCGAGGCCACGACATCCGCGGCACATAATTCACGCCCATCGTGGAATTGCACAGCAGGGCGCAGGTAAAACCGCCAATGCAACGGATCTAACATTCGCCAGTGGTGCGCGAGATCGGCTTCGACTTCCCCTTTTTCCTCATTTATGCGGGTTAACCCGTTAAAGATCTGTCTGACCAGATGCAACTCGGAACGACGTAAAGGTGTGCCAGGATAAAGATTGGGCATCGTCCGGTAATAAGGCACGCGCAAGGTCTGATGATCAGCCCGGATGCTATACCCCAGTTTGGCTCGCAATAGCGGTGCAATGAGCTGTTTCTCTTCACCCAGTAACTCAATCGCCTCGCTAAAGCAGCCCGCATCAAGCAATTTGTCTGCTTTGTCACTCAGTAATTGATGTTCATTTCGTAGCAACTGCAGGCATGAACGCCGCCCTCGCCCCGGTTCGGCTTGCCAGTTGATCCAGCCTAACGAGTGCATTTGTGTTAACAAACTGCGCATGTGGCGCCGGGTACAACAGAGCCGATCGGCCAGTTCTTGTAACGTGGTCGTTACTTCGAGCAAACCAAAACAGCCCAGTAATTTTAGATATTGGTGTTCAAGACGACGTCCGGACATAAAAGAGGAACCAATTTATTTGAAAGTCAGCAATTTTTAATAACATCTTTTTAGTTCATTCTTTTCTCAACAGCAAGCTTTCGCGGCAAAGAAAAATAAATTCCATGCCAATGAAATTTATTCGCTTTGCACCCTCACGACGAAAGATCTTTGCTGCCAGAAAAAGAAATACCGTCTGGTTAATTTTATTTAATCAGTCAGCCCATCATTTATTTATGGAACTAAAACGATGACAAAACATCTGAATAAAGACACGACTATTTGTATGTCACTGGCGGCAAGACCCAGTAATTTTGGCACGCGGTTTCATAACTATTTATATGATGCATTAGATCTGGATTATTTATACAAAGCTTTTACCACAACTGATCTCAAATCTGCGATTGGTGGTGTACGCGCATTAGGCGTTCGTGGCTGTGCGATCTCGATGCCATTTAAAGAAGCCTGTATTCCAATGGTGGATGAGTTGGATCCCTCTGCCAAATCAATTAACTCCGTAAATACCATTGTTAACACCGATGGCTATTTGAAAGCCTATAACACCGACTATATCGCGATTGCCAAATTACTGGCCCAATACCAAGTGCCGAATGATTTCGTTTTTGCCTTAAAAGGCAGCGGTGGCATGGCTAAAGCGGTTGCTTGTGCTTTGCGCGATGCGGGGTTTAAGAAAGGTTACATCGTCGCCATTGAAGAGAAAACCGGCAAACAACTCGCGGAATTATGTGGCTTTGAATGGAAGTTAACAATGGACGGCATACAAGCCGATCTGTTGATCAATGCCACGCCGATTGGTATGTCGGGCGGGCCAGACAGTGACAAATTGGCGTATAACGAAGCTGAAGTGCAGCAGGCTAAGGTCATTTTTGATGTGGTCGCACTGCCAGCAGAAACACCATTGATCCGTTATGCCAAATCACAAAATAAAACCGTGATCACCGGCTCTGAAGTATTTGCCATTCAAGCCGTTGAGCAATTTGCGTTATACACCGGCATTCGCCCTGACGATGAATTATTCCGTCAGGCGGCGAAATATTCCCGGGAATAACTGTTCCGTCAGCCGATTTAAAAACGACAAGCACAGCAGAGACAGTGAAGTACTGACGTGCTTGTTATTCAGCAAACCAAAAATAAACCAAAGGTGTCCCCCATGAGCAAACGTATTGTTGCTGTAACCGCCTGTCCAACCGGTGTTGCCCATACTTTTATGGCAGCCGAAGCATTAGAAGAAGAAGCGAAAAAACGAGGGTATTGGATAAAAGTAGAAACGCGAGGTTCTGTCGGCGCTAAAAATGCGTTAACCACCGAAGAGATCGCCCAGGCGGATATTGTGATTATTGCTGCCGATATCGAACTCGATCTGTCCCGCTTTGCCGGTAAAAAACTCTACAAAACCAGCACCGGTGCGGCACTGAAAAAGACGGCGCAAGAAATTGATCATGCCCTGACGACACAAACAGTGTTTAAAGGGAATTCAGCAACAACCCCATCTCATTCTGGCAAAGCGGAGTTACCCGGTGTATACAAACATTTGATGACCGGTGTTTCACACATGCTGCCGTTGGTCGTCGCGGGTGGTTTATGTATTGCCCTTTCATTTGTCTTTGGCATCACCGCATTTAAAGAACCAGGCACCTTAGCTGCCGCGTTAATGCAGATCGGTGGCGGCGCCGGTGCTTTTGGTTTGATGGTGCCCGTACTAGCGGGGTTCATCGCCTTTTCAATTGCTGACCGGCCAGGTCTGGCTCCGGGTTTGATCGGCGGTATGTTGGCGACCTCAGCAGGCGCAGGTTTTCTTGGCGGGATAGTCGCAGGCTTCCTTGGCGGTTATAGCGCTAAATTTGTTGCCGATAATGTCAAACTGCCGCAAACCATGGAAGCGTTAAAGCCTATTTTGATCATCCCGCTGATCTCAAGTCTAGTGACCGGGCTGACCATGATCTATGTCGTCGGTGGCCCGGTAGCGGCAGCCATGGCTGGGCTAACGCACTTCCTCGCTGGCATGACTTCTGCGAATGCCGTTTTGCTCGGGGTTATTCTGGGGGCAATGCAGTGTTTCGATTTGGGTGGTCCGGTCAATAAAGCGGCGTATACCTTTGGTGTTGGTTTGTTAGCCTCTCAATCATACCTTCCGATGGCGGCGATTATGGCCGCAGGTATGGTTCCCGCCTTGGGTATGGGGGTAGCGACCTTTGTTGCCCGCGATAAATTCACCGAAGCTGAACGCGAAGCCGGTAAAGCCTCTTTCGTTTTAGGTTTGTGTTTTATCTCTGAAGGTGCGATCCCGTTTGCGGCACGCGACCCGATGCGAGTTATTCCATCGACTATGGCGGGCGGTGCATTAGCCGGCGCGCTGTCTATGTTGTTCGGTTGCACCTTGATGGCACCCCATGGCGGTCTGTTTGTGTTAGCCATTCCAAATGCAGTAGGTCATGTTGGCATGTATCTGATTGCGATTGCTGCAGGTACCGCACTGACCGGCTTAATGTATGCGGTGCTGAAACCAGCCATGGAAGTTCAGGAAGCGTAACTTAAATTAGTGTGTCCTTTTCCCCGGCTGAATAATCCGGGGCTTTTTGAGTAACCGATGAAAGAAACCGAGACAAGGGAAAAACATTAAGCCAAGTAAAGCGATGCTTCTTGTTGATGTCATAAGGGTTTGCTGAGCTTTCATTTTTGTTACTGTGTAGCTAAAAAGAGAACACTGACATCGTGATTCTCTTTTTTATTTCTAATATGCACCAAAGTGAAAAAATTTGAACGTTAGTGGTTTGTTCATGACGTAATTTTTATGGATGCAGCTTTAAAATCATCTAATAGAGTGAAATTATGAATTTCATTCTGAATCTCTTTTGTTTACTTCGCTTTGACTTAATTTTGGTTATCCAAAACCAATAGCTAACACGTAAAAGCCAACTCATTTTTATCCAGTAAGTTTAGGGCCTATTGATCTTTGCTGACGAAATTTCATACCTTTCACATCGGTAGCCACATCATGCAACACGCCAATGCCAGCGTGCTGGCATAGTTTCGTGCTAATTTGTCATATCGCGTTGCGATGGCTCGATAATGTTTTAGCCGCGCAAACGCATTTTCAACTAAATGCCGATATTTATATAAACACCAATCCATATCGGCATTACCAGTTTTTGAATTCGATTTTCGGGGGATCACTGGTTTACCGTTCTTTTTCCTAATTTGTTCCCGGATAGGTTCACTGTCGTAACCTTTATCAGCCACAACAAAATCGGCCTCAGGTAAACGAGCTATCAATTCTGGCGCGGCTCTGATGTCGTGAACCTCACCGCCAGTGAGCAAAAAATCAATGGGTAAACCATAACTGTCCACGGCTAAATGGATTCTTGTTGTATTGCCACTACGGTTTTTACCAATCGATTCTCTCTCATCTGTGGATGCCCCAGTGGCGTGCTGATGAGATCTGACAATACTGCCGTCAACAAATTCCCATTCAACATCAGGTGATTGCTTCAATGTCGTGAATAATTGAAGAAGAACGCCTTTTTCGACCAAAGATTAAAACGACGGTAAATCGTGTTCCAGTCGCCAAAAGCTTGGGGGATATCACGCCACGAACAACCGACACGCATCCGGTACAAAATACCTTCAAGTGTCATACGGTGTTCCGGTTTGGTATAGACACGTCCGGTTTCAAGCAGGAGTCTGGATAGCTTTTACCAGTATTCATTTGTTAGCATTGTTCGAAGCATGGTGGTTTGGTGTGAATTGTTTTTTTGTGAAAGTGATTATATCAATTCACCATGCCGCTCAATAATTCACCTCGAAAGATCAACAGCCCCTAATGAAATAGCACCTAGTGCCGGCCAAAATTTATGTTGACCAATAACACCAGAGCGGGGGTCAACATGAAAAAATCAACTTTAGGCAAATGTACTGGCATAAAAAGGCCATTCAAGCTAGAAGAAATCTGGCGGATCAGAACTCGACTTGAGCTTGAAAATAACTTGATGCAGCTTGCGTTATTAAACCTAGCCATTGATAGCAAATTGAGATCGAGTGATTTGCTAAAAACGCATGTATACGATGTATCGTCACAAGGAATAATCAATGCTCGAGTACAATGTATTCAGCAAAAGACCAGAACAGATGTTCACTATGAGATCACACCAAGAACGCAACAAAGCCTCAGCTTGTGGATCCATTTTGCATCTCTAGAAGCAAAAAACTTTTTGTTTCCCAGCGATCGTCGTAAAAACCAACCCATTAGTTACTCCTTTTATCGTTCGATTATCAGAAGTTGGGCCGCAAAGCTTGGACTAAACGCAGACTATTATGGAACACATTCGATGCGTCGAACCAAAGCAACTCTGATCTATGCCAGAACAAAAAATATTAGGGCAGTACAGATCTTGCTGGGCCATTCGAAGCTAGATAACACAATCCGTTACCTCGGTGTCGAATTGGAGGATGCACTAAGGTTATCAGAGCAAACAGATTGCTAAACAAATTGATACAGGCTTTTCTTGGCGCTAGAAAAGCCTGTGCCCCAAAGTGTTTTAGTGCTTCTACGCAGTGATTGTTGTCATCATAATCGACCGCATTATTTCTTTTAACATATCGTGACTCAGTTTTTGGTAAAAAAAGGAAAAAATGACGTTTGATCTCTATGGGAAGATGTTGCCAGTGGAGTTACTTGTTGATGCTGTGAACAGGATATGACAGAGAGCGTCTTCTTTATAACTTTCAGAATATTGAATCGGGCCTTTTTCTGATCGGTTGCAATTTGGGGTATGATCCATCTCTATGAGTTATTTTATGCATTTAATATGGTGTCCAGTAATGCTGGGTCAGATCCCTGTCAGATCATGTCTGAACTAGTACAAGTGTATTAGTTCCTAGATAAGACATCACAAAAAGAGCTGAATTTTCTTTTTTAAGATTTCCAACTGGTTCGCTTTGATCATTCATTAACATCGTGCCGGATCTCGCTTTCGCTTTTATTTCCCATAAAAACCGCCCTATCAGGCCATCATGTGAACTTATAACCATGCAAACATATTTTTGTATAAAGCATTGTGCATACTCTCAATAAACTTATACTCAAATGCATACGGATCATTTCATGAATGACACACATTGACTCAGATGAGGCTTTAACTTTAACGCAAAAAAAACCATTAACGCTGAACTGGCTCCTGAAAATACAGCCACATCTCTTTATCCTGAACCGTTTGCTTCAATGGTGAGAAATCGAACCAAACACAAATTAGATGAAAAGCTCTAATGTAGTTTATAAGTGTAGAGGTAACCGCCAATTTTAATAAAAAATACACCTCTATTTTCGTTGTAATGTGTATTCTATATCTATCATAAAAAGAGAAGGAATTCATATGGATAGTTGGTTGCATAACATTTCGACTAGACGACTAATTCAGATTGTGTCTTTGTTCATATTTATCTTCATAACCTCACTTTCTGGTTATGGATATTACAAGTATCAGCAGAATGAAGATTCGGTAAAACTGACGATTTCGTATCATAATCAGACAATTAAGCTTCAGGAACTTCGTTATCATTCTGCTCAAGTTCAGCAATTTCTAACCGATGCATCACTGACAGGGGATGCCGAATCCATCCAAGAGGCTAAGTCACATCAAGATGCGATGACAGCATTGCTGCCAACATTACCTGATATTGATTTATCAGATATCAAAACGCTGCTGGTGTCTCAATTAGACGTGGGCCAGAAAATGGTTCAGGCCTATGCAAACGATAAATCTGAAGGCGATCGTCTGATGAAAAAGCCGGATACTGGCTTTGATGCGGTCTCATCCAGAATTCAGACAAGCATTGATGCCGCATTGAAAATACAAAATGAAAAAATGGAAACACAGGAGCTATCTTCATCAGTGAGTATGGCGCGTGAAAATACTATCCAGTTATTTTCTTCTGCTTTGTTACTGGTGATTAGTTTGGTGTCATTTGGTTTGGTTTCTATCAAAGTTAATCGGCCATTACTTCAACTCAAGACTAAATTGCATGATTTAACGACAGGCAAAAAAGACCTGCGATTCCGCTTGCCCGTGAATGGATCTGATGAATTCTCAACCATTGCATCTGATTTTAATCAGTTTTTGAATGAGCTTGATCATATTGTTAGTACAGTACAAAACGTATCTGTAAGAACAGGGCATCAGATGAGTTCATTGATGTCACTCTCTAAAGAGACAATGGATGATATGTCTCAAGTTCAGATGAGTAGTGATTCATTGGCAACGGCCACCCAAGAGATGTCAGCGACAATCCATGAAATTGCAGGAATTACTGATACTGCAAAAAAAGAAACAGAGGAAACACAACGTCAGGCTAACAATGGACAAGCTGAGGTTACCTCAGCGGTAGTACTGATTCAAAATGTCGCGTCTGAAATTGAAAAAGCAGTTTCCAGTATCAATGACCTAGAACAACAGAGTACCCAGATTGGTGAGATCCTGAATGTTATCAAAACAATCTCTGAACAAACTAACCTGCTGGCATTGAATGCAGCCATTGAAGCAGCCAGAGCCGGTGAGGCGGGGCGAGGGTTTGCTGTGGTGGCAGATGAGGTTCGTCACCTGGCAACACGAACACAACAGGCAACGGTGGAGATCCGGCAGCGGATAGAACTGTTACAACAAGGCACTTCAAATTCGGTTGAGACCATGAACAATACCGCCCAAATTAGCGGTCAGGCGGTTCAGCAAGCGGAAGCCGCGGGTGAACGACTTAATGATATTGTATTGGCTGTTGGTCGCATCGCTGACATGAACGTGCAAATCGCAACGGCAGCGGAAGAACAATCATATGTGGCACAAGAAACGGCACAAAATGTAGAGCAGATAGCAGCCGTGATTCGAACTGCAACTGATGATGCACGCAAAAGTTATCGTTTCTCACAGCAGGTTAGTTTAAATTCTGAAGAGGCGAAAATGCTGGCTTCTCAATTTAAAGTAACTTATGAAAGCACGCTTGATTCCTTGGATCATAATGAAGTGGTTCGTTGGAGTGATGCATTCCGAGTGGGTATTGCTGAAGTGGATAACCAGCATCTAGGTTTATTTAACAGTATGAATAAGCTTTATCACGGAATCATCAATGAAATGGCGCCGGGACAAGTGCAAGAACGCCTGAATGAACTTGTTTTTTTAGCAAAAAAACACCTTGAAGACGAAGAGTCACTGATGTTACGGGCCAACTACTCTGATTTGAATGCTCATAAACAAGTTCACGTTAAACTTTTATCTGATATGGATAATTTGCTGCGGCGATTTGCCAATAAAGAAGCAGGTAGCGATATGGAACTGCTATTTTTCCTAAAAAATTGGTTAGTAGACCATATTTTCCGAGTGGATAAACGTTATGTCCCTGAGTTAAAAGCAGCAGGTATGTAGAGCACCAAACAATAAGGACATGGCTGATCCTTTGGAAGCTGTTTAATTGGGCAGAACCAAGAACAGGTGCATAGTGAGCAATAGGGGTCAGCTTATTTGAGGTTATTGCTAGAAAATTGATACAGGCTTTTCTTGGCACTAGAGAAGCCTGTGCTACAAGAAATTTAGCATCTATTTTTCTTTATGAGCACGATACGAAAGTTAGCCTTGCCGGATTTCATTTCCTGAAAAGCCTCATAGGCTTGCTATCATGACGTATATGCATTATCACTAAGATATAATGCAACATACTTAGAGAAGAGACCCTTAGTTGATACTGCAAATTGATCGATTATCCCTATACATTGATGCGATCCGAAAATTGAAAGAGGGTGATTTTTCTATTTCATTTCCAGATGAAAGGACAAATAACGCTTTTATTGATTTTGAATCTGAGTTGTTACAGCTTGCCACATGGTTAGAAGTTCGCTTCACCGAATTCAGTAAATTACAAGAGATCTCGACTGAGATCTGCCAAGGAAGCTTATTAGATGACGTGCTTGAACGTATCTATAATACATTCAAACAAGTGATCCCTTTTGATCGTATTGGTTGTGCCTTGATTTCTAATGACCAACAGACAGTCCAAGCTCATTGGGCTAAAACAGATCAACCTGAAAAAATAAAGCTGGCTCATGGTTATACCTGCCCATTGGCTGGTAGCAGTTTAGAATCCATTTTGCACTCGCAACAACCTCGAATATTGAATGATTTGTCCGAATATTTAGTCGCACATCCTAACTCTAAATCAACACAATTGATTGTGGCGGAAGGAATACAGTCAAGCCTGACATGTCCACTTATAATTGATGCACAACCGGTTGGTTTTCTTTTTTTCTCCAGTAAGCAGAAAAATACCTACCTTGATGTGCATCAAAGAATTTTTATTCACATTGCAAGGCAGGTTTCGGTCCTCATCGAAAAAAGCAGACTTTATCAACATATCTACGAACTCAATACGCAGCTCTTAGATGCAATGCAGTTGTTAAAAGAACAATCTTGTCGCGATGCGTTAACACAAATATTCCATCGTGGCGCAATCATGGAGTTTATGCAGCAAAGTTTGAATTCAGGAATAAGAAAAAAACATCCAGTGTCAGTGATCATGGCGGACTTAGATCATTTTAAAACGATCAATGACACCTTCGGCCATGGAATGGGCGATACTGTTCTAAAAAGTGTTTCTCACACTATGACTGCACAATTGCGCAATTGTGACTGTGTGGGTCGATACGGAGGTGAGGAATTCTTGATAGTATTAGGCGATACCGATGCTGCAAGCGCCATGTTGGTCGCAGAACGGATCCGCCATGCGATTGCCGCTCTCCAATTTGAACATCCGTCTGGTAACCTGACCATCACCATCAGTATGGGTATTTCTTGTTCAGATAATAAAAATGAAACAAAAGACGAAAATACACTTTTATTACAAGCAGATAGTGCACTTTATCGAGCAAAACATGAAGGTCGAAACCGTGTTTCTATCGGTTAGTTTCAAGCTCTAAATTTGGATACGATATTATTTAGTCAACAATGAGTCCTAGGCTCCCTCATAGTAATCTAACTTCAGATAAGTAACGCTAGAATTGGTAGCTCAACATGCCCAGAAATAGAGGTTCGCATCAACTCTTCTAATTCATTAATTCGTCAATGTAGAAATGAGATAACTCATTTTTGTCCAAAAACAACTTAGAATAAAAAAAGAATGTTCCAACAGCAAAGGGCTTTCGCCCCTTGCTATCCCCGCAGTAAAAATCATGCTCTACAACTGCTTCTTGGCATCCACCATCTTTTTTATTTCTATTCCCAACTGAATAGAACCGATGATAACGGGCAAATATTTATTGGCGGTCTCGGCCTGTTGTTGCCATTTTGGGTGCTGCGCCAACACATCCACTGCGGATGTCAGAATTTTCTTGATTGTCATTTTTATTATTTCCTCTTCGTGTTCGCTCCTGCCACTACGGTGTGTTTTTGGATTTAAATCACCTTTAATACACCACGCAACAAACTGTTCATCTGAAGAAAACGGATGTTCTGTCATCTTACTCATCTGCCCAAATGCTCTGTCTAAACTTTCCGGCCTCGCATACGGGCGGAACGGATAATTGCGGATAAAGCATCCTTTCTGCTGACAAAAATGGTCCATATTTTCAACAAGAATTGAACGAGTACCTTTACTATCAAAATAAATAACATTGCCTTCTCCTGCGTAAATACCGTGCTGTGGAACATCACCTTGATAGGTAATGATGTGGTCTGCGATTTCCATCGTTTTGTCCTCATGAGGAAATAAAATGCCCCAATCGAGGCAAAATAGGATGAAAGATAAACCTGAGAATTGGCCTTCAGCCGTTCCAGTTTTGTATTGGGTTTATTGATAGATTTCATGGGTGTTGCTATTACTATACGAAGTTGGTTTTTCAGAGAAATATTTTGGGGAAGGGTGAATGCGGTGCAGTGAAAAATAGAAGGAGGTGATGAGCCTCCCTTGGTATCAAATGTTGACTAAGGTAATCAGTTGTCCCACATCAGACAGCTAAACGCTGATGTGTTGGTTGCAGGCAGCGTGACTGAAACACCTTTAACTGGTAGGGCAAGTTTCTGACCATCTGCGGTGACGATTGTTATTGATTTGGCTTTACGTAACTTAGCCCACATGTCGTAAAAGTTGTTTTCACCGACACGAGAGTTAGTTTCATAAGGCGCTTCATATTCGCTTCCGTTAACTATCAACGAAAAACCTTTAGCGGCATAAGAGCCATATTCTTGCCCTTTGACAGTGGCGGTCATAGACACCTTGGCAATATCACTGCATGCGATATATAGGCTGTTGTGCGCATCAACCACGGCGGTGTATTCGGTTGTTCCCTGACCCCAACCACTGCTCCATTGGCCAGCTTCGCCATACGCCAGCGCATTGTTACTCAGCAACGCAACTATCGGTAAAAGTAATGATGCTTTCATTATTTGTTTTCCTTATCCAATGTAATAACCCAGCACATTTTGCATAAAACCACTACAAGCAATAATGCCAATAACGCCACCGATGAGTTGTGGACCAACTTTCCAGAATAGACGTTGTTTGAACATATCTTGAGCTCCATTTGCTATCAAGATATCCGGTTTGACGAAGCGACGGAATAGTTCACCGCCCATCAAACCCAGTGACACAAAAAGAGATCCAAATACGAAGAACCAAAAATGCCCCCAGAATCCGAGGTGAGGTGAGCCGCCAGTAAAGAGTGAATAAATCGTGGAAACTAAAATAAACAGAGTGGCAATGATCGGATAACGGATCATGATTTCTTCCTTAGTATATGTAGTGGAGTCTGTTCATCTGGACTGAAAACGAAGGTAACAGCCATGCGAGGATGAGTGCAGACGCATAAAATGAAGGATGTGATATGTATCGATTAGCGTAAAAATTGGTTGTTTTACGTTAATGATCAACCTTTAAGGATGATAATCACCTTTTTAAGTCCTTACGGTCAATGAGTCTATAGCCAACTATAAAGGTTGACTGGAGGACTCATGACTGAGATCAACATTGAGCTGCTGACTAAGACCATTGGGAAAGCAATTGCGCGTCAACGACAACAAAAAGCCATGACGCAAGAGGAGGTGGCAGAGTACCTAAATATCGGTATGGAAGCTGTTTCCCGAATGGAGCGAGGTATTGTGGTGCCAACCATTGTCCGACTGGCTGAATTGGCTCAACTTTTTGACTGTGAGTTAACTGATTTCCTACGTGAAACCAGCAATCGTCCTACTGAGCAAAGCATTATATTAAGTCAGCAACTAGCCAGATTGAATGATACTGACCGGAAACTATTACTTAATACGATGATGCAATTAGTTGAACGACTTGCTGATTCTTAATCATGAGTATTTGTAGTTAACTTAATTTGTTGTATTAGCCTGATTCCCCAATTTAGGCGTTAACGTTGTTTTTCTCCGCTGTTGAATAGGCTGTTCACTGGCTATCTGATGAGTGAAAACAGCCGTTTTGTCATCGTGAACTGGTCCGTCAGGATAGAACTCTTCCATGACCAGCGGGATCTCTTCTTCCGAGTCTTCGAACTGGCCGTTTTGCAGTAATTGTCGGGCGGTGTGCTCCAGCTCAATCATGCCTAAACCCGCTTCTAAATCGGATTCGGCAGCGTCTTTGGCTTGGCGGATGGTACTGGCAAGTTCAGCGCCTTCTCGCAAAGTCAGGTCCACGTAATACACGGGTGTTTGATACGACAGTGTGGTGGTCTTGGCGCGAAGCTTAAGCAGCAAGGGCAGATAACGGGTGTTTCCACCACTCAATGCCTGAAAGTATTGCAAACGGGCTGCTAAGGTTCGCACCGAGTTATAACCGGTCGTGCGGAAGATGAAACTGCCTAACTCATCACCTTGACCATCAACCTGCACATTCAATCGACCATAGAGCTTGCAACCATGTTCTCGCGCATACGGGCAAAACTGCGGGCCTGCACAAGGCTGTTCTTCTGTGCCACCGGCTGCACTCACGCGTCTGGCTTTTTCACCATCGCCGACACACAGTGGTCGTCCGGTTTGTCGGTCAAACGCACTGTATTCCGCACGCAGATTTAAGTCGGTGTCGTTAAACAGCATCCGAACCGGTATTGCGCGGATTTTCTGATTCGGCGCGGCTTCTGAGAGTTTTTGATGCAGCGGGTGCAGTAACCATTCCCCCTTATTTTTGATTTGTGTCGTTAAGGTAAAACTATCGTCTTTCTCCGGTAGCCATTTATCGTTCTTACACACTAAACGGCCAATGGAGATACGCCCGATGACAGGCGGGGTAATTGCCAGTCCTTTAATCATACGGACTCCTTAGAGGGATTAATGAGAAGATTGCGCAGTAGTTTGAATGGTAAAGCGGCGTGAGCCTGGAACAGGTTTGCAGTATTGTTGGATCAACTCAGGGTGTTCCTGACTGATTTTATCGACATCAGCAACCAGCCGGTCTTTGGCTTTGCGCCAAGTGACTTTGCCTTGCTGGAATAACGCAGCCGTACAGGTGCCTAACGCCACTTGAATCCGTTGCTTGATTTCGGATTCTTTACGCTCGGTGACTTCCTTCTGTTCGCGTAAATCGAGTAGTTCGGCAAACAGTTGGTTGTATTCCGGCGACTCTGATAAATCGAGGGTTTGGCCGTTATCTGCGGGAAACAGGGATAACAGCGCTTTGCCTGCATCATCAGATCCATCAGGCTCAGGTTGTTGGTCTTCAGTAACACAAGCCCAGAACTGCGCTTCCCGCTCAATAAGGTCAGCGATTTTGTCATCATCGCGTTCGATACGATAAATCCGAAAATCCTGCCCACCAATCAACACCGCCACATCGGCCCACGCATGACCGGTCACCGCCAATTGATGTAATACCTGACATTGGTAAGCAATCGGTATCCCGTCTTCCCATTGTGGTGCCGAGTGATAACCCGCCGTTTTAATCTCCAATATCCCGCAATCCGCTTTTCCCACCACTTCACGGTCAAGGTTCGCCAGCATAAATGGGTAGTCAGGATGCTGAAGCACCGCATTGACCCGTCGCACACGTCGGCCTGTTCTGGCGGCATACACTTTGGCCAATACCGGCTCTAACACCGTCCCCCAAATCACGGCTTCTTTCTCGGATAAATCCACGGCTGGCTTACGATTGGTCTTCTCAAGCCACAGCGATAACGGGCTTTTATACGGCGATAGCCCCACGGCTACTGCTGCATCCGAAGAACCAATCCCTTGCGCTCTGATTTTCAACCATGCTTCACGGCCTAAATCAGTGGTCGAGGCCAACCGAATGGCTTGGTAATAACGTGCTTTCATAGAAACTCCAGAAATGAAAAACCCCGAGGGCAAGACCGCTCGGGGCTACTGAATGAATGGAATAAAGGGGATAAAGGAAATAAATCAGTGAACGAGGGTTAACGCCTGTTCTAACGCTTTGTGTTTCAGTTGTGCGCCCTGACCAAACCAAGCGGAATCAAGGCGATTGTCTTGATTGCGTGCTCGGCGATGATGGTCGACATATTCCGTGACCGCATTCAGTAACCCCCACGCCGTGCCACTGGCAGCCGAGTAATCTGACCCCATGCCTTCACCCAGATACAAACCACTCACTTTCTGGAAGATTTTGGAATCGGCATTGGCTTCGCTGTATTCCGGTTCATTCAACACAATACGCAAATACTGGTCTGCTTCCTCGGGTGATACAGAGCGCTGCCCCAGTTGCTTGAGATTACGCATAAACGTATCCCAATTAGAAAAGCCCAGCCCTAATGCTTCTTTCACCTGCATTGGGTCAAACTTGGTGGAGTGCGGTACTTTCACGGCACCGGAGCTCTCCCGTGTTGCCATCAGCAAGGTGTTATTACACACCACGCGCACAGAGGTGAATTGCGCGGTCGTACACAACGTACCGTCACAACTGGTGGCTAATAACAGATAGGCTTTAATACGGTCATTACCTTTAATGCGAGCCTCTTGACCGGTTTTTGCTAACGCCCAGAGTTTACGTCCGCCTTTTAATACCCCCGCTGTTTCTAATTCAAACCCACCGACAGAAACCAAGTCTTTATAAAAGTTCAACACTTCATGCGGCTGCACGACTTTATAACGATTGGAGACCACCGATAATGGCTCTAATGAATCAGAGCGATAAAGTACCTTGGCATCAGAATGAGAACGAATATTTAACGCAGCAGAGTCCGCATTAAATAAAACGTCAGACTGTTGAATAGACCAATCCATACCTGCCTCTTTAAGCCAGATATTAATTGGTTGTTGTTCGGTTAATTGATTGCCTAAACCGTGCCATGGTGTTGCACCGGTATAAGCCATCGATGAGATTTCGTGAGCCATAAATATATTCCTTGTTATTTTGTGTTTACGTCTAAGGAATGATATATATTTGTAATAAATTCGGATTGAGTGTTTTTTAGTGGGGCACTAATCTATTGCCACTTCTGCTATTAGTAGCAGAAGTGGCAATAAGTTCTCTATTTTGATGAGTTAGTTGTTTCGTTTTTTTCGTCGTTAATGTATTCGTTTGGACTTATAGCTTTCAGTAGTTTTCTTTTCAAATTCAATGGCCATGAAACAAATCGACATATTGAAGGTGACTCAATTATCATCTTGTGGCTCATTGCGGAATAAATGAATGCCATTTCTCTCAGCGAAAAATACAATGACATATTAGGGATGAATCCTATTGTGCATTCTATTAACTCATTTGTTGTAAGTGTTGAGTTCACAGCTTTTCTTAGGCTTTCATCATCTATTTCATTGTATGCTAAATCTTTACTTCCTAAGGCTGTGTATATTTTATTGAGAGATTTTTCAATCTTAGATGTGAAATCAATATCATATTCATCTGATTTTTCTGTTCCTATATCTAATTCTTCTTTTAGGTTTATATTCCACTCAGATAAGCAATCAATTAATGTAAAGAACTCCACGTCATTTGAAAAGATTGATGATTTATTGAAAAAGCTCATCCCATGAGATGGAATTGCTTTTTCTTTGAAGTTTTCTGTTGAAACTATCTTGTAAATGTAAGGAGTTAATGTGTTATTTTTAATATTGGAGTTGCTGGTTTTAATAAGTAGGCAGATATATATCTTTGTATAAGTGGATGTTAGTCTGTAATTGGGATGGTTTTCGCTATTTTTAATTATCTTTAATGACTCCATTGCTGCGGAGTCGAAATTGAGATCATAAATTTTAATTAGGGTGTCGAGCATGTAATAGGGGGAACTATTTTTATATTTAAGGTTTTGCCTCTGGAACCAACATGAGTTTTCCCTGTCGAATCTGTGGTGGATTAAATAATGTAAAATGTGTGCGGATTTGCTCATGTATTTATCATTTAGATTTGCATGATATCTGATAGATAAGTTTTCTGTCATGTTTATTAATTTTTGTTGATTATTTTTTCCTTTTTTTATAGATTTATTTATTTCAGTTATTAAGTTATTTAATGACTTCCAGTGTTCAGTTTTTGTGTGCTTTGATTTGTTTATTGCGGAGAGGTAATAATAAGAAAATTCATCAATGTGATCTCTAAAATATAAAGCAAGACGCATTCCTTGTAGAGCGGACGATATCAATAAAAATAGTTCTTTACTGGCATTTTCAGAGTCTTTATTTCCTTTTTTGTTGAGTGTTTTGTGTTGTGTGATTAAATGTTCAACTCTTTCATTAATTGTTTTTTGTTTTAATGCTGACTTTAAAGATATTTTCCCTATAAATTCATTGAACTCTGTTGTTTCTTCAGTTGTTAAATTTTTATTTTTTAAGATTGCCTTTATGTAATTTCGAATCAGTACATCAAGTGGCGTTTTTTCTTCTGTTTCTAATTTTGAGTTAATAAGGTTTATAAAATGATAAATAGGGCTGTTTGTACTAAAGTTTTCAATTAAATTAAATAATAGTAGTGCAGAAAAAGGAACTATTAATTTCTTTTGAAATTCCTTGTTGTAATCTTCTTTTTCCATATCAAGCAGATATGGTGAAGAACTTAAATTTTTCATTGCTTCTTCAACAAGTTCTAATACACCACCAAGTTGAACCATCAGCTGTTCATCATTACCTGAAAGAAAAGAAACTAGCCGGTTAAGTAATACATCAGAAAAAATATCTTGTTTTGTTGTGAAGCTACGCTTTATGGAAAGTTGTTCTTTTCTGTCATCAACTAAATCACAAGCATCAAAAAGCGATGAAATGATTTCCTCATAATTAATTGATTTTACTATCACTAAATTTTTCTCCTTGTCTCTGCCGATTTTCGGAGGTTACATAAATCCAAAAACTCTAGTCTTGTTTTAACTCAACGAGCGAAGGAAAAAACATGAAAAAGTTAAAGGATACAAGCATCAAGCTGATACCAATGCATTTAAACCATCTTAGTCAAATGCTATCCACTTCAAATTGTGGAAATCATATCGTCACTACAAAAGAACATACGCCTTTGGTAGGCCATAGGTGTTCCCCAATCTTCGGTGATGGTGATCGGATCATTCGAATCAAAGAGTTTGCTGCAATGATCAGTCTTAGTCGTTCAACGATCTATGACCGCTTAAACCCAAAGTCACCACGATTCGACCCTACTTTTCCTAGACCCATCAAACTTGGTGCGTCAGCGATTGGCTGGCACTTAGTCGATGTTGCTGCGTGGATTAGTTCTTTAACTTCAACAAATTGATTCTTTGGAGCGTAATTATGAATACTTTTGACAAAAATCCAGTGCAATTTCCTTTTCATGTATTACCTATTGGGTTGCAACAGGTAATCCAGAGGGTACATGCAGAAACTCAGGCACCATTACCTTTGATTGCATCTTCGTTACTTGGAGCAATGTCGCTGTCTTGCCAAGACCTTTTTGACGTGGAACCAAAGGAAAAAATGCGTTACCCAATTTCGCTATACCAAATGATATTAGCGGAATCTGGAGAACGTAAATCGACCGTAGATCGATTGCTAATGAGTGGGATTCGTGAACTTGAAGCAGAGTGGGAAATAGAGCATCAAGACCACGTATCAAACAATAAAACTGATATTTCAGTATGGGAAGTGCAATATCACGCACTTCGTAAAAAGTTACAGCAAGATATCAAGAAGGGCGAAGATCCAGAGAAAACGATAAAAGCACTAATTGAATGTTCAAATGCAAAACCTAAAGAACCAGTTCGTAAACGTGTCGTGATTAATGACATCACGACGGCGGCTATTAAAAAAATGTTGGGCACTGGTTGGCCGTCTTTAGGTCTTTATTCTGATGAAGCCGGTAGTATTTTGTTCGGTGAATTACTCAGTGATTCAGCTTTACTGAACTCATTGTGGAATGGTAGTTCCATTGAGGTTGATCGTGCCAGTACTGAGGTGTTTAAAATCGAAGATGCTAGACTCAGTTGTATGTTCATGGTTCAGCCACAACTGTTTGAAGCATACATGGCGAAAAAAGGCGAACAGTCGCGAGCTTCAGGATTCTTCGCTCGGACGCTATTTTGTGCACCTCTTTCGACGATAGGACAGAGAACAAGCGACAAAGAAGAATGGTTAATTAATAACTCAAATCCAATGGCGTTGGAGGCTTTTAACAAACGAATTAGAGAACGATTACAAAAAGCTGTATGGCGAAGAATTACAGGACAACCTCGAGACATTATTCGGTTTTCTCCTGAAGCTAGTGCGAGATGGTCTGCTGAATTTAATCGCGTTGAATCACTGTGCACGCCGTTGGGTTTGCTAGAGAATTTTCGTGATTATGCTTCAAAGCATGCTGAACATGTATCCAGAATCGCTGGGGTTTTGGAGGGATTTTGTAGTGGTGATGCATTGGTTTCTGACCAGATCATGTATGCAGCTATAACAATAGCGAACTGGTATTTTGATTCCTTCATCTATTTGATGAGTAAAAGTTGCATTCCAGAAGAAATTAGATTTGCAGATTTACTTGATAGTTGGTTGCAACACAAAATACATAATTATCCGAATTGTGTATTTCCAAAAAATCATCTTCTAAAGTTCGGTCCCAATAGTGTTCGCTCAAAATGTTCACTGGAGAAGGCCTTAGCCACACTTTTTCAACGGGGAAAGATTAATGTATTTAAACATGGAAAAACAAACTATATTCAATATTTGCCATATGGCACACCTAGGGTTTAAAAAATAACTTCAGAGTGTTTAATTAACATCCTTCATGGTTTTTTCTCATAATTGATGGAGGTTTTCTTACGTAACGTCTTATTTTTATATTAATTTTTGTTGGTATTGTAATATATGCCAATGATACATTTCTACTCTTAATGTAATTCATTTAATTAATAACGGCATAGTTATGGGTTATCTATGCCGTTTATTGAGGTGTATATGTATTTCGATAATCAACTGACAACCATTGAATATAATAATTTAACAAACAGAATGACTAAGAACTATGGATCTTTAGATCTGTATAAGGTTAATAGAATCATAGAGACAGTGCAGAAAAGCTTACGGTATTATAGTAGGGTAAGAGCATTCAGGATAGACTTACGCTTTGCCAATGATTACATGGATGGAGATGTAGATACTCCATCCCATTTTCAACAAGCAGATCCAAAGTCTATTACTCGTTTTTTTGAGTCATTAAAGAGTCAATTGAAGGTATATCGCAAGAATAAAAATATAACGGTAGATAGGGATGACTTTAAATATATCTGGACGAGGGAGAAGGATGAATCATTTCATCATCACTATCATCTTGTATTATTATTTGATAAGGATGTTTATTATTATTTAGGTGATTGCTCACCTGATAATTCATCTGGCATTGCGGCCATGATTCAAAAAGCTTGGTGTAGTGCATTGAAAGTGAAATTTCCAGAATATGCATCATTGGTGCATTTTCCTATTAACTGCGCATATAACCTAGAGAGTAAAAATGCGATATTACAGGATGAGAAATTTATACCGGCTTTAGAGCGATTCTTATATCTCTCTAAAGTCGATACGAAAACGACAGATGATGGTTTTCGTAATTTTGGCTGTAGTCAGTTTCCCGTTTATTCATTGTGATTGATTAGGCAAATGATGATCTGGCGCTGATGAATTAAAACTTTGATATATCCGTGCCAATTGCTTCCCAAACGCGCCATAACGCAGTACGATGCACCTAACACATTTGATTAGGTGCAAATCTTTACATGCCTGCAAACGTCACTGAAAAGCGTTTAGATGCACTCCCGCAGGCAACTCGGGAGCGGCTTGCGCATATCGACTTTACATTGATGTTTAAAGGTGAAGCGGTGCGGGCAGACCTGATCGCACGCTTCAACATCGCACCTGCTCAGGTGACGAAAGATTTCACCCTCTATCGTGAACTGGCGCCACAGAACATCGAATATGACGCACAGCGTCGATTGCACGTTCGAGGCACTCAATTTCGTTCTCTGTTTCAATACGACCCGCTACGCACACTGGCAACGTTGAGTCAGGGCTTTGGTGATGGTTTCTCGGGTAAACGTGGTGCGCCATTCCCTTGTGAAGCACCACATCATCTCAATCAGCCTGCACTGTCTATTATCGCGACCTTGACCGAAGCGATTCACAAACGCAAAGCGGTTCAGATCAACTATATCTCACTGAGCAGTGGCGAAACGGTACGTGAGATAGTGCCGCATACGCTGGTTGATAGTGGATTACGCTGGCATGTACGCGCCTATGACCGTTTACAATGTGCATTCAGAGATTTCGTATTAACGCGGGTAAAACAATGTACGTTCGTTACTGATTCAACGCTGAACGAAGCAGAGCAATCAACGAATGATGATCAATGGAACTCCCTCATTTCGCTCGAATTAGTGCCGCATCCGAATCTCAAACATCAAGAAGCGATTGCACTTGATTACGCCATGACTGATGGTGTGAAAACTATTCAGATCAGGGCCGCGATGGCTGGTTATTTATTACGGTTATGGAATGTCGATTGTTCGGCTGACCATCACCTGACAGGGGCTGAGTATCAGCTCTGGTTACGCAATTCAGCATGTCTGGCAGTGGCGCATAACGCCCTATTAGCGCCCGGCATGAGTTAATTTTTATTTTAGTTGGGTATCAGCCTAACAACAGGATAACAACATGGATCACAGCGTTCACAACAAACTGGTTTCTTTTATCTGGAGCATCGCCGACGACTGTCTGCGCGATGTCTATGTGCGTGGTAAATACCGTGACGTGATTTTGCCGATGGTGGTGCTGCGCCGTTTAGACACCTTGCTCGAACCATCGAAAGAAAAAGTGTTGGAAGAGGTTCGTTTCCAGCAAGAAGAAATGAACGCGGTGGAACTGGATGACGAGCCATTAAAAGCAGCATCGGGTTACGTGTTTTACAACATCTCGAAATGGACGCTGAAAACCTTGCATGCGGCAGCCACCAATAACCAGCAGATCTTGTTGCAGAACTTTAATGAATACCTGAACGGTTTTAGCGACAACGTTAAAGAGATCGTAGGGCGCTTTAACCTGAAATCGCAGATCCGCCATATGGCTGAAAAACAGGTGTTGCTCGATGTGGTGGAAAAGTTCATTTCACCCAACATCAACCTGACACCGCAGGAATGTGAAGATGCCTCTGGCAATAAACTTCCGGCACTGACAAACCTCGGCATGGGTTATGTGTTTGAAGAGTTGATCCGTAAATTTAACGAAGAGAACAACGAAGAGGCGGGCGAACACTTTACCCCGCGCGAAGTGATCGAGCTGATGACGCATCTGGTGTTTGACCCGCTCAAAGATCAGTTACCGCTCACCATGACCATCTACGACCCCGCCTGTGGCAGTGGTGGCATGCTGACCGAATCGCAAAACTTCATTGAAGAGAAATATCCGGCAGTGGGTGCGAGCCGCGACATTCACCTTTACGGCAAAGAGATCAACGACGAGACTTACGCGATTTGTAAGTCAGACATGATGATCAAGGGCAATGACCCCGCCAATATCAAAATCGGCTCAACCCTTTCGACCGATGAATTTTCGAATATGCGTTTCGATTTTATGCTTTCAAACCCGCCTTATGGCAAAAGCTGGGCGTCGGAGCAGAAGAATATTAAAGAGGGAACCGAGGTCATCGACCCGCGTTTTAAAGTGCAGTTGGCTGATTACTGGGGCAAAGTGGATGCGAAAGGCAGTGATGCCACGCCACGTTCCAGTGACGGGCAATTGCTGTTTCTGATGGAAATGGTCAGCAAGATGAAGGCGCCGGTTAATGGCACCATTGGCAGCCGTATCGCCTCGGTGCATAACGGTTCAAGCCTGTTTACCGGCGATGCCGGTGGTGGTGAAAGTAACATCCGCCGTTATCTGATTGAAAACGATATGCTCGAAGCTATTGTGCAGTTGCCGAACAACCTCTTCTATAACACGGGCATCACCACCTATATCTGGTTGCTGAACAACAACAAACCAGAACACCGCCAAGGTAAAGTGCAACTGATCGATGCCAGCCAGTTATTCCGCAAACTGCGTAAAAATTTAGGCAATAAAAACTGCGAATTTGCGCCGGAACATATCGCCGAGATCATGCAAACCTACCTTGAGTTTAATGAGGTGGAACGCCAGCTTGATGCCAATGGCGATGCCATCGGTTTAGCCAGCAAAATTTTCAATAACGAAGATTTCGGTTATTTCAAAGTCACCGTCGAGCGCCCTGATCGCCGCAAAGCCCAGTTCAGTGCCGAGCGCATTGCGCCGCTGCGTTTTGACAAATCACTCAGCGAAGCGATGGAATATTGCTACAGCGAATATCAAGAAAAGGTCTATCAAGCCGGTTTCTTGGCCGAACACGGCAAGCACATCACCGACTGGTGCGAGAAAAACGACATCAGCCTGAATAACAAAGCCAAAGAAAAGCTGCTCGACACCGCTTTCTGGCTGAGTTCTCGCAAGTTACTCGATGCTGCACAAACCCTGATACAAGCCGTGGGTGAGGCGGAATTTAACGATTTCAATCTGTTTAAAGACAAGGTTGATGCAGCACTTAAAGCCAGCAGTTTGAAACTCTCCGCGCCTGAAAAAAATGCCATTCTGAATGCCGTGAGCTGGTATGACGAAACTGCTGAAAAAGTGGTGAAGAAGGTGGCCAAGCTCTCTGCCGATAAACTGGCGGAATTGCTGGAACTCTATAGCTGCGAAGAGGCCGACCTGCCTGATTTTGGTTATTACCCGCATGGCAAGAAAGGCGAATTCGTCACGTATGAAAGCAGCAGCGATTTGCGCGACACCGAGTCCGTGCCACTGAAACAGAGCATCTATCAATATTTCCTCGATGAAGTAAAACCGCATGTGGCTGAAGCATGGCTGAATATGGAATCGGTAAAAATTGGTTGTGAAATCAGCTTTAACAAATATTTCTACCGCCATAAACCATTGCGTAAGCTCGAAGCCGTGGCACAAGAGATTATCGATCTGGAAAAACAGGCCGATGGTCTGATTGCGCAGATTTTAGGGCTGACTACCCACTCGGCAACGGTATAGGCAGGAGACGCAAGCATGACGACGTTAACTGCAATGCCGAAGTATGAGGCGTATAAAAATTCAGGGATTGAGTGGATTGGTGAGATTCCTGACGATTGGGGTATTAAAAAACTATCCCATTTATTTTTGAATATCGGAAGTGGAACTACACCAGCGACCGGCAATATTAGTTTTTACGATGGGAATATTTCTTGGTTACAAACGGGTGATTTAACTGATGGAGTCATTAATAGTACGTCTAAAACTATTAGTGAAAGAGCACTAAAGACACATTCAACTTTGAAGCAATATAAGGCAGGTAGTTTGGTTGTTGCAATGTATGGGGCGACAATTGGAAAGGTGGGGTTGTTAAATATAAGTACAGCAACTAATCAAGCATGCTGTGTGTTAGAGAAAACTGATTCCGTTGATATGCGATTTGCTTTTTATCTTTTTATGGGATTTAAAAGTAATATTGTCGCAATGGGATATGGCGGCGGTCAACCAAATATAAGCCAAGATCTCATTCGTAATTTACGTTTTCCTTTTCCAAATCAACAATTACAAACTGTTATCGCCAACTTTCTCGATGAAAAAACTGCCAAAATCGACGAAGCGATTGCCATCAAAGAAAAACAAATTGAACTGCTGAAAGAACGCAAACAGATCATCATTCAGCAGGCTGTGACACAAGGCTTAGACTCGACTGTGCCGATGAAAGATTCTGGTGTGGAATGGATTGGGCAGATTCCGGCGCATTGGTCTTTGAAAAAGATTAAACATATAACAAAAAAAATAGGTAGTGGAATTACACCTCTAGGTGGCGGATCTGGTTACCTTGATGAAGGAATCCCATTATTAAGAAGTCAAAATATTCACTTTGACAAAATTGATCTTGATGGTGTTGCCAGAATTTCAGAAAAGACACATAAATCAATGGTAAATAGTCAGGTTAAGTATGGAGATGTTCTCTTAAATATTACTGGAGGTTCTATTGGACGTTGCTATTACGTTGAAATAGAAGATGAGTTGAATGTAAATCAACATGTGTGCATCGTTCGACCGACAAATCAGGTTAATAGTGTTTTTCTCAACTATGTTTTGGCATCCGAAGTTGGACAAGGGCAAATATGGTTTTTCCAACAAGGTGGCGGAAGAGAAGGGCTGAATTTCCAAGCCATAAAAAACTTTTATTTAGCACTACCACCAGAGCAGGAACAAAAACAAATTACTGAATTTATTACTAAGTTGATGCAAGATCTGAATAATAGTGTTGATGTATATCAACAACAAATAGATCGACTTAAAGAATACAAAACCACCCTAATTAACAGCGCCGTCACTGGCAAAATCAAAGTGGTGTAACCATGAGCTATCAGCCACCGTTTCAGCTCACCCACACCATGATGCGCCATGTCGCTCGCATCGGCGAACTGATTGGCACATGGAAGGCAGACAATCAAAACCAGTTGGTGCCAGAGCTGCGCCGTGGCAACCGCATTAAAACCATTCAGGCATCGCTGGCGGTCGAGCAAAACACGCTGACACTGGAACAAGTGACGGCGGTCATTGAAGGCAAAACGGTGCTGGGCCTGCCAAAAGAGATTCAGGAAGTACGTAATGCCTTTGCTGCCTATGAAACGTTAGAGCAATGGCACCCGCAGCAAATCGACGACTTACTGGCGGCGCACGCTCTATTGCTGCATGGCTTGATTGATGACGCAGGCCACTGGCGTAGCAAAGGGGCGGGCATCTATCGTGGCGAACAACTCGTGCACATGGCCCCTCCGGCTAGCCAGATTCCGCGCCTGATGGCCGATCTGTTTGATTGGTTAGCCAATACCGATGCTCACCCGCTCATCGCCTCGGCGGCGTTTCATTACGAATTTGAATTTATTCACCCGTTTGGTGATGGCAATGGCCGTATCGGGCGCTTGTGGCAAACGCTTATCTTAAGCCACTGGCAACCCATGCTGGCGTTCCTACCAGTTGAAACCGTCATCAAACATCGCCAGCAAACCTATTACCAGTTACTGACCGAATCTGATCAGAAAAGCGATTGTTCCGCCTTTATCGAATTTTTGCTGCAAGCGATAGAAGACAGCCTGCAAGAAGCCATTAACACCCAACCAGACACTGAAAAAACGCGGGTACAAATGCGGGTACAAACGCGGGTACAAACGCCGGAACTGATTTTGGCTTTGTTAAGCGAGCATCCGCAAATGAGTTTGGCCGAGGTCGCACAGCAGATAGAAAAATCAGTCACGACCGTCGAACGCGCCGTTGCCAAGCTGAAAAAACAAGGCCGTATAGCCTTTGTCGGGCCGAAAAAAGATGGTTATTGGCAGGTTATTTGAAACAAAAAACAGACCCAAACGACTTGGAGTTGCAGGTAGGCGGCAAGTGAATGAGACCCCATGAGCATAGATAAACTATGTGATTGGGGCGAATGAATGCAGCCAACGCCGCTGCGGCTTCAAGTAGGAAGGGGATGATTAAGGGGAAAGCATGGTAAGCACCACCAACGAACAGGCGCTCGAAGCGGCCATAGAGAAAGCCTTAACCGGCCAGTGCATGGAAGATGTAAAAGCGGGGATCAATGAACCGGCTGGTGCTTATATCACCCAGCATAATGGTTTCCAGCAAGGTTTTCCGGCTGATTTCGATAAGCAATATGCCCTCGATTTACGCGTGTTCTGGCAGTTTCTTGAAAACACCCAAGCCGAAGAGTTAGCCAAGCTGAAAGTGCATCATGCCTACGACTGGCAGCGCAAAGTGCTGGAGCGTTTCGACCGTCTGATCAAAAAACACGGTGTGCTGCATCTGCTCAAGAAAGGCTTAAGTGTGGATGATGCTTACCTGACCCTGATGTATCCGGCGCCGCTCGCCAGCAGCAGTCAGGCGGTAAAACAGAATTTCACCGCCAATATTTTCAGTTGCACCCGACAGGTGTGTTACTCGCAACTCAACCCGTTGCAAGAAATTGACATGGTGCTGTTTATTAATGGCATTCCTCTGGTCACGCTCGAACTGAAAAACGCGTGGACGGGCCAAACCGCCCGTTACCACGGCCAGAAACAATACCGTGAAGATCGCGATATCAATCAGCCTTTGCTGAACTTTGGCCGTTGTCTGGTGCATATGGCGGTTGATACCGACGAAGTCTATATGACCACCAAACTGGCTGGCAAAGAGACCTTCTTCCTGCCATTTAACAGAGGCAACAACCACGGTCAGGGCAACCCGCCGAATCTGTTCGGCCACAAAACCGCCTATCTGTGGGAAGAAGTCTTCACCAAAGCGAGTCTGGCCAACATCATCCAGCACTTTGTGCGTTTAGATGGCTCATCGAAAGACTTACTCAACAAACGCACCCTGTTCTTCCCTCGTTATCATCAGCTCGATGTGGTGCGCAGGCTGGTTGATCATGCCGCGCATTATGGTGTCGGGCACACCTATCTGATCCAACACTCTGCCGGTTCGGGCAAATCAAACTCGATCACATGGGCCGCCTATCAACTGATAGAGGCGTACCCAGCAAGCAACGATGTGCATGGCAGCCATGGCATCGATCAGCCGTTATTTGATTCCGTGATTGTCGTAACAGACCGCCGCCTGCTTGATAAACAGCTCAGAGAGAACATCAAAGAGTTCTCTGAGGTGAAAAACATCATTGCACCAGCCAATAAATCATCAGAGCTGAAATCTGCCCTCGAAAACGGCAAGAAGATCATCATCACCACCATTCAGAAATTCCCGTTCATTGTGGATGGCATTAGCGACCTCAGCGACAAACGCTTTGCGGTGATCATCGATGAAGCGCACAGCTCACAATCGGGCACCGCGCACAGTAAGATGAACGAAGCGATGGGCAAAACGGAAGAAGAAGCCGAAGACATTCAAGATCTGATCTTGCAGTCGATGCAATCACGCAAGATGCGGGGCAATGCCTCTTATCTGGCGTTCACAGCAACACCGAAGAACACCACATTAGAGAAGTTCGGCCAACGGCAGGAAGATGGCAGCTATCGCCCATTCCACCTGTATTCAATGAAGCAGGCCATCGAAGAAGGCTTCATTCTTGATGTGGTGGCGAATTACACCACCTACCGCAGTTATTACGAAATCAGTAAATCGGTGGAAGACAATCCGCAATTCGACAGCAAAAAAGCACAAAAGAAATTACGTGCGTATGTCGAAGGCAGTCAGGAAACCATTAATGTGAAAGCCGAGATCATGCTGGAGCATTTTATTCCGCACGTCGTGAATGCCAAGAAGCTGAAAGGGAAAGGCAAGGGGATGGTGGTGACGCAGAACATCGTGTCGGCCATTCGTTATTTCAAAGCCATAACCAAACAACTCGACGCGATGGGCAACCCCTTCAAAGTGCTGATCGCATTCTCAGGTACAAAAGAGGTTGATGGCATTGAATACACCGAAGCTGATCTGAATGGTTTTGCTGAAAATGACACCCGCGATAAATTTGATACCGATGAATACCGCCTGCTGATTGTCGCGAACAAATACCTGACAGGGTTCGATCAGCCGAAACTTTGCGCGATGTATGTCGATAAAAAACTGGCTGGTGTGCTTTGCGTGCAAGCATTATCACGTTTGAACCGAGCAGCACCGAAATGGGGTAAGAAAACAGAAGATCTGTTTATTCTCGATTTTTTTAATGCGGTGGATGATATCAAGGCTGCCTTCGACCCATTCTACACTGCGACATCATTATCTCAGGCGACCGACATTAACGTGTTGCACGAGCTAAAAGACGCACTCGATGATGTGGGGGTGTATGAGTGGCATGAAGTTGAAGAGTTCGTTCAGCGTTATTTCAAAGGCGATGACGCCCAACTACTCAGCGGGATCATCGATGTCGCTGCCGAGCGCTTCAATCAAGAGCTGGAACTCACCAACGCAGAGCAAGTTGATTTTAAAATCAAAGCCAAGCAGTTCGTAAAAATCTACGGCCAGATGGCATCGATTATTCCTTACGACATGCTGTTGTGGGAGAAACTGTTCTGGTTCCTCAAATTCCTGATCCCGAAACTGAAAGTACAAGACCCAGAAAGCGAATTGTTGGATGAGTTGCTAAATTCAGTCGATCTGGCCTCTTACGGCCTACAGCGCGTCAAACTGAATTACACCATTGATTTAGATGCACAAGAAACCACCGTCGACCCACAGAACCCGAACCCGCGTGGTGGGCATGGCGGTGATGTCGAGACAGATCCGCTGGACGCGATCATCAATAACTTCAACGAGAAATGGTTTCAGGGCTGGAGCTCAACGCCAGAAGAGCAAAAAGTGAAGTTCGTGAACATCGCCGACAGCGTGAAAAAACACCCTGATTTTGAAGCGAAATATCAGAACAACCCTGACCCAATCAACCGCGAACTGGCATTCGAGAAGATCTTGAAAGAAGTGATGCTACTGCGCCGTAAAGATGAATTGGAGCTCTACAAGCTGTTCGCCAACGATGCCGCATTTAAAACATCTTGGATGCAAAGCGTGCAGAGAATGGTTGGGGTGTGAAAGAAGTTAATTCTAAGTGGCTAGATCTTAAATAGTTTTCAATCGTTTGTATTTCACGAAGTAAAGGATAACCATGATGGCATATAATCCCGAATTCACTGGCTGGGATAATCTCACGATTGAGGATTTAGTCGTAGCATATCGAAAGGCAAAAGCTGATTGTTTCTTTGAAAATACATTTCCCACAGCAATAAAATTTGCTGAATATGAACAGGATTTACTTGGAAACCTTAAGAAACTACTCGGTAAACTACGAGATAATAATGGTCTTGACGATAGCAACGAGTTCATTGGTGAATTTCGTCTGGTGCCTAAAAAGTTATCAACAAAGCCCAAAAAAAATATGCCTGCTAATGGGCATGTACACTTTTCAAAATCAGATCGTGCAGTTAAACACCTTTTTGAGCATTTTGATATTATTCCTGAATTTCGGATTATTGGTGATTTCCCCGTTGATAGCCATGTGATATCTGCGTTATGGGTAAATATGGTTGGTCACAAATTCGATGCTCAATTAGGTGGCTGTTGTTATGGAGCTCGTTTAAAGCGTATTCATAATGACGAGCTTTCAGATAAAACGGAACACAAGCCATTTCATATTAGTTCTATAGGCTCATTCACACCTTATTTTCAACCATATCAAAAATGGCGTAATGATGGTCTTAAGGCTATTCGCGATGAGTTAGAAAAAGATCGCGACATTATTGCTGTCTCCTTGGATTTAAAAAGTTACTATCATTTTATCGATCCTGTTGCATTAATATCAGAAGAGTTACTGAGTACACTGAATCTCAAACTTGATGCCTATGAAATAGATTTTACAACTCAGCTTGCTAGATTTCTTGCTTGCTGGGCTGACGGTGCTACTAAATTTGGGAAAAAAATTCTGGGTACCAAGAAGGATATTAATGGGGGTCTTGTTATCGGATTAACAGCTAGTCGTATTATATCAAACGTCCTATTACATAACTGGGATAAACTGGTAAAAGAAAAACTTTCACCGATCCACTATGGGCGCTACGTTGACGATATGTTTTTGGTTATGCGCGATACTGGAACTATCAGTAACAGTCAGGATTTTATGGAGTTTGTGAAAGAAAGAATCGGTGATGACCATATCGAGCAAATAGGGAAACCGCAAGAGCAACTCTGGCAAATTCAGCAAGGTAAAGTCATTCAGGGTAACACACTGATTCGTCTTCAATCAGATAAGCAAAAACTATTTCTTCTTCAAGGGCGAGCAGGTCTTGACCTATTGGATAGCATAGAAAAAGAAATATATGAGCTTTCTAGCGAACATAGACTGATGCCATCTCCTGATCAACTCGATAATTCAACGGCTGCTAAAGTATTATCTGCTGCAGGAAGCGTCGGTGAAAATGCGGATACATTGAGACGAGCTGATGGCTTAACTATCCGGCGTTTAAGTTGGTCATTACAATTGCGTCATGTTGAAACACTGGCTAGAGATTTACCGCCTAACGAGTGGGTTGAACAGAGAGAAGAATTTTATCAATTTGCAAATAATCACATACTTAGACCAGATAATTTATTTGCTCATTTTAGTTATTTGCCTCGTCTACTAGGTTTTGCGATAAGCATGAATGAATGGGAACATGCTGAGAATATTGTATTACGGGCATATAAGGCTTTAACATCTCTTGAAGAAGTAATAAAAACTAAAGACAAAGTAGTAATAAATGGTTGTGAAGCTAAAGCCGGTATCAATTTATGGAAATACGTAAAAGGTACTTTGACATGGTTGTTTATTGATTCTTCCGCTCGATATTACCATCCGGACCTTATTTTTTCTGGGAAAAGAACGCCAAGAGAAAAACGTCTGTCAGAATTATTTTTCAGCAAGATATTTGATAACTTAGTTGATATCAATCAGTGGCTTGATTTTAAGTTTGATGTCTGCAATTTTACTGAAGTAGCACCACTAGTTGCAATCTCAGACCTCGCAAAAGTTCCGTTTAAACACATTACTCATGGTAAGTCGATCAATGAAATAGCTAGCTATTATAGTGGTAATAACGAAAATAAAATAATAAAAACACTGCAATTATCAGGGTTGGTTGATGTAGAAATATTGATAGATTTTTTACGTTCAACATGCCAGCGTAGATTTGGCTCTAATGAAAATAATAAAAAGAAAGAGAGTATATTACCTTATATTTTCCCTACACGCCCATTGACACCTGCTGAAATTTCTGAATTAGCACCGGAATGTGTTGGTTTGCCAATGAATGATGGATCCTTATGTGAAGATAAACCATCTGTTATTTGGGCGAAATATACACAAACGATTCGGGGGGTGTGGATTAAACCAACATTACTTGCAGTGAAATCTGAAATAACACCTCTGAAATCTAAGTTGAAACAACGAAAACACTTAAGACTTGGAACTGATAAAAAACAGAAAATCATTGTTGCATTAACCAATCTAAAAACAGATGATGCTGATTGGGCTGCAATGGCTTGTGGTAAATCAAATCTGTCGCGTGAGCGTTACCAGCGAATATCTAATTTAGTCAATGAAACAATTAAACTTTCACCTAAACCTGATTATGTCTTATTTCCTGAATTATCGATCCCATTATCTTGGGTTAACAGCATAGCTTCAAGACTAAGCTCAGCAGGCATTAGTCTCATCGCTGGTACTGAATATCGCCATTTTACTGATAATGAATTATTGAGCGAGGCTGTTCTGGTTTTGTCAGATAACAGACTTGGTTATCCTGCATCTGTTAAAATTTGGCAACCCAAACAAGAACCTGCTGTCGGGGAAGATAAACAGCTTACGGCAATATTCGGAAAATCGTGGTTATCATCAGCTCTTAAAACAAAAAGAAATAAACCTGTATATATTCATAACGGCGTGAATTTTGGCGTGATGATTTGCTCTGAGCTTCAGAATAGTAAAGCCAGAATTGGATTCCAAGGAGATATCGATGCCTTAATGGTGCTTAGCTGGAATCAGGACCTAGATACATTTGCATCGCTAATTGAATCATCTGCACTGGATATTCATGCTTATACAATCCTAGTTAATAATCGGAAATTTGGGGATAGCCGTGTTCGCTCTCCGGCCAAAGAATCTTTTAGACGAGATATTGCACGCGTTCGTGGTGGAGATAACGATTTTGTCGTAGCCGCAACTTTAGATATTGATTCTTTACGCGCATTTCAGAGTCGAGCTAAACGCTGGCCTCAGGATGGAGATAAATTTAAACCGTTGCCGGAAGGATTTAGACTGTTATCAAATAGGCGAAAACTGCCGCCTAGATGAGCAGGATAATCTGATGCCAAATGCGTTTAATGTGCAAATGAATAACGATAGAAACTTATTTGCACATTAAAAACTATACTGCCATTGCTAAATTAAAATTACCGCGATCTGCTTGTTGAATATGATCACACCACCACTTCATGAGTTCTCTGCGACGGTTGAAATAATCTATTCTATTATAATCTCACCTACATCATCTTTATCTACATGAGATAGCGCGGTTTATATAACATCATAATCGAAGCCCATGCGTTTTAGTGGTGAATTGGCTGTTAGTGGGTTGTTTAGGGTCTTTATATGGATAGATAAAATATTATAATTACTTCAAATCGAACAATAGTGATAAGAGCTGTATGTTAGACTTTACTTAGTTATGAAAAGACTACAGTGAGATCTATGCAGTTAACGGACTATCGCTTTCTACAGCAAATAGCGGAGCTAGCATTTGTAGATGCTATCTACCTGTTTGGTTCTCGGGCTCGAGGGGATCATCGCGAGCGCTCTGATATCGATCTCGCTATTTTTTGCCCTAGTGCTAGCGAGAGAGATTGGCAAACAATTATGAATATTGTCGATGATGCAGATACCTTATTATTAATAGATTGCATCCGTTTAGATCACGAACAGCTAAGCAGCCCGTTACGGATTCAGATAGAGAAGGATAAGAGGCTGCTATATGAACGCCCAATTAAAAATTGATGCATTAGGTAATGTATTAAAACGTCTGGAAGAATCTCTTACATTTGATCTTTCTCAGCCATTGGTTATTGATGCCTGTATTCAGCGATTTGAGTTTTCTATTGAACTAACATGGAAAACGCTGAAAAAATGTTTGGCGATTGAAGGTATCGAAGTTAATACACCAAGAGAAAGCATCCAGCAGGCATATACCATTCATTGGTTAAATGATGAATCTGAATGGTTAAGTATGCTGAAAGATCGCGTGCTTACATCTCAAACTTACAAAGATGATCTAGCCTTAGAAATCTACCGCCGCTTGCCCGCACATTTTGCCGCAATGATGGCGCTATACCAATTGTTGAATACACGCTTCATTCAATGACTAGTGCAAGAATGAAAGTCGAGGTCTGCTGAATAGCTGAGAAAAAACAAGTCGGTACTGATATTCAGTACCGACTTGTTTATGCAGTTAATGCTTGTTAAACCGATCACAGGTTAGCTAACTATTTACTATTTTTAATCCCTTACTGCCACCCAGACTGAACCATCCTTGGGCCGCAGCCTCGATATGATCACTCCACCATTGCATCATTTTTATGCGTTGTTCAAAGTAATCACTTCGGTTGTAGGCCCGACGGATCTCATTATCATCTGCATGAGACAGCGCAGCCTCAATAACATCAGGGTTAAATTCCTGCTCGTTTAGCGTTGTGCTTCCAAGAGAGCGCAGACCATGAGCGACCAGTCGACCGCCATAGCCAAGGCGTTTCAATGCTGCATTTGCAGTTTGTTCATGAATATGACCAAGTGGATTACGATAACTGGGAAATACATGGGGTCGATGACCACTGATTGGTTTCATTCTTTCAAGCAGGGCAATGGCTTGTTTTGTTAATGGAATCCGGTGCGTTCGATCCATCTTCATCCGTTCTGCCGGAATAGTCCATATCTTAGATTCTAAGTCGATCTCATCCCATCGCGTACCGGCTGACTCGTTCGGTCGGACTAGGGTATGAAGACTCCATTCAATCTGGCAGCGGGTGGTGGCATCTAAACGACCATTGATAATGTCTACCATCAGAAGCGGTAATTCATCGGGTCTGATTGTTGGCATGTGTTTTTTAGATGGTTTCTTGAATACTTTTCGAATATCAGCGCAAGGGTTTGCATCGAGAAGCCCGTGATTAACGGCATAAGACATAATTTCATTTACACGCTGGCAAAGCCTACGGACTGTTTCCAGCTTGCCATCGGCTTCTAACGGTCGCAGTAGAGAAATAACCATCGGGGCACGGATGAGATCTATGGTTTTGTTCGCTAGCTCTGGAAGGATATACATTTCGAGTGAACGCCATGTGTCTTCTGCATAGTCTTCAGAAACATCATGGCGCTTCATATCCAGCCACTGCCTAGCAATCTTGACGAACGTGTTACTGCTTGCCTCTTCTTTGGCTTTGGTAATTGCGATTTGTTCTTGCTGGTAGGTTTGCGGATCAATGTTTTCAGATAGCAACGCACGTGCTTGTCTACGCCGCTCTCTGGCAGCCGCCAAAGTAACATCAGGATAGGGGCCAAAACTTAAATTAGCTCTTTTCTTATTGTCTGGACGGTAGTAGTTGAACAACCACATCTTGTTACCGTTGGGTTTGATCCTTAGATACAGACCATCCCCATCACTGAGGTTGTATTCTTTGTCTTCCGGCTTTGCTGTTCGCAGCTTGGAGTCGGTTAATTTGTCTTTACTCATAGAGGCATCTCCACAACAGTAACACCAAAATTGATGTTACCAGACCGGTGTTACCAATAATGTTACTATTTTTATTGGCTCTAGGTGAACTATTGTGGATTACATCGGACAATAAAAAACCCGCGAAGCCTTATGCTGCGCGGGTTTTTGTATTTCTTTGTACTGCTTCGTACAAGTATTTGGTGGAGCTGGCGGGATTTGAACCCGCGTCCGAAAAACCTACATCCTCAGTACTACATGCTTAGTCGAATCTTTACATTCGCCACCCAGCTGCGGACCGACACGCCACTGAATAACTAGTCTGATTAGTTTTAACGCTTCCACCCCAGACAAGGTTTCCACGCGATCCTATGAAAGATGACCTTCCAATCCCCTAGGACATAGGCAAGCTAGGGTAGAAGGGCTCCGAGCAGGTTATTAAGCTGCTAAAGCGTAGGTTTCGTCGTTTGCGACTATTTTTTGCGGTTTATTAACGAGGCCTACCGCACCTCGGCATGCACCTTGGGTTTCGAGTGTCCCGTCGAATCCAGAATCAGCCCCAATGTGTTATTGTCACTATACCTCAGAAACCAATGCTATCCAAGGTTATCTGCCTTTGTTTTTCATCATGCGTTCTTTATCACGCTGCCATTCACGTTCTTTCAGGTCTTCACGTTTATCGTGTTCTTTCTTACCCTTAGCGAGACCAATCTCCACTTTGACCCAGGCGTGAGACCAATACATCGCCAACGGGATCAAGGTGTAACTCTGTCGCTCAACCAGGCCAATCAAACGTTCTAATTCATTTTTTTTCAGTAATAATTTACGAATACGGGTAGGGTCACAAACCACATGGGTGGACGCGACATTCAAAGGGGTAATGGTTGAGCCGAACAGGAATGCCTCACCATTTTGGAGTAATACATAGCTGTCAGCTATATTGGCTTTGCCTGCGCGCAGTGATTTGACTTCCCAGCCTTGTAGCGCCAGACCAGCCTCATATTTATCTTCGATGAAGTATTCATGGCGGGCTTTTTTGTTCAGCGCGATGGTACTGTCACCGCCTTTTTTCGTTTTATCTTTACTCATGTCGCTGAAACCTTTTATAAACTTAAGCGTTCTATTATACGTGTGGAATGAAAGCTGTAAAACCAAACGCCACTCAGGTTTAGCGATTAGTCACAGCCCCATGCTAGAATTGGGTTAGCAAGAGGAGTGATTATGGCGCGTGTTAACCGTAGTGCATTGGTGATGTATAGCGCAGAGCAAATGTTTAAGCTGGTCAATGATGTGGAAGCTTATCCGAATTTTTTACCGGGTTGTGTTGAAGGTAAAGTTCTGGAGCATTCGGCGCAACAGATGGTGGCTGTTGTTGGTGTATCAAAAGCCGGCATTCACAAGACATTTACTACCCGCAATACTTTGACACCTTACAATACTATCGATATGGAATTAGTGAAGGGCCCGTTTAAGATGTTGCGTGGCATCTGGCGGTTTGTGTCACTGGATGAACAAGCCTGCAAAATAGAATTGGATCTGGAGTTTGAATTTATTTCTCCGTTGATTGAACTGGCCTTTGGCAAGATATTCCGAGAGTTAACGGGAGCCATGGTGCAAGCGTTTACGCAACGGGCGAAGGAGGTTTATGGTGTCTGAGCAGATCCAGATAGAAGTCGTGTATGCATTACCGATGAACCAGACTGCGCTTACATTAAAAGTAAGTGTTGGCACTAGTGTTGAAGAGGCTATTCGAGAGTCAGGCATTCTGGCCCGGCATCCGGAAATTAATCTGGAAACGAATAAAGTTGGGTTATTTGGTCATACAGTGGCGTTAAACACGCGGCTGGAACGTGCAACCCGGATTGAAATATATCGTCCGCTGATTGCTGATCCGAAAGAGATCCGTCGGCAACGGGCTGAAAAAGCAAAATTACAGTCTGTGAAATAATTTAGCCGTCGGAAAGCGACGGCTAATATCGAGCTTTAATTGAGAGTTAACTGAAATTAAAGCGGTCTGTAGAAATCAGATGGGGTGTGAAAATCACCTGAGATGGCGGCAAGACGATCATTTTTGAACATGACATGCAAATCTTTGCGCTCTGCTTTATTCCAGCCCGGTTTCAGATAATAAATGTAATACCAGACATTCGGATCATTCTGATCGGTAACCATCGGGCTTCCCATCACATATTCAACCTGAGCGCGGGTCATGCCAATGCGCAGCTGATTTACTTGTTTTTGTTCGACATAATTACCCTGTGGAACATCAATACGATAGACGCAACCAGTAGTTGCAGACATCATCACGCCGGCTAACAGTGCCGCTATCCATTTGCGATTTTGCATGTCGGTTCTTCTTGTCTGACAGTCAATTGAGCTGGCCTGATAATAACGGGTAAATATGCTCAGGGAAAGCATCAGCCACTAATCAGCAGTTCACGGGCATTCGCCAGTGTGTTAGATGTGATCTGATCACCACCTAATAAGCGCGCTAATTCATTCAGGCGCATTGATTCATCCAGTAATTGCATAGATGTTTCTGTCTGTTGACCATCATTATGTTTAGCCACTAAATATTGCTGATGGCCATGCCCGGCTACTTGCGGCAAATGTGTCACGACAAGCACTTGGGTCGATTGTCCTAACTGGCGTAACATTTTTCCGACAATGGATGCGGTGCCACCACTGATCCCGACATCAACTTCATCGAAAATCAATGTCGGTGTCGCAATACGCTGTGCAGTAATAACCTGGATCGCGAGACTGATGCGTGACAATTCACCGCCAGATGCGACTTTAGCCAGACTCTGCAATGGTTGCCCCGGATTGGTTGACACCTGAAATTCGGGAAGATCTAAGCCAGATGCAGTCGGTGTTGGTGTTTCTTGTGGGTGAAATACAATTTCCAGACGACCATCCGGCATATTTAACTGTCGGATCTGTTCGCTGATTTGCTGGCTAAGTTCTTCGGCATAACGCTGCCGACTTGCCGATAATTTCTGTGCTGAACTGAGGTATTCATCGCGAGCCTGTTGCAAACCGACGGTGAGTTCCTGTAAACGCTCATCAGCGGCGCTCAATTCTTGCAATTCGTTACGTAATTGCCGATGTTTTTCAACTAACTCTTCGGGTTTGACATGATGCTTCCGCGCCAGTTCCATCGCTTTTGAGAGACGGATTTCAACTTCACTAAAACGAGCTGGATCGATCTCTAAATGATCGAGATAGCTGCGCAATTCATAATGACTTTCTTCTATCTGAATACGAGCATCTTGCAGCATCTGCGCGATATTTTTTAATGCCGGATCTAATTCGCCGAGTGGTTCCAGTTTATCCAGAACCTTTTTCATCAGCTGGTTGATGGTGACATCGTCGCCATCGTCCAGCAATTGCAAACAGAACTGACTGTCGTTAAGCAGGGATTCGCTATTCGCCAAGCGGGTGTGTTCTGCCACAATAGCTGTAAATTCATCAGGCTGTAACGCGAACTCATCGAGCTCCTGCACCTGATATTCAAGTAATTGTAGACGCGCCTGACGTTGTTCCTGGGCCTGACGTAATCGTTGGCGTTCTGCATGCAGACTGCGCCATTGCTGGTAATACTGGCGGGTAGAATCCAGCAGACCACGATGATTGGCATATGCATCCAACACGGTCAGCTGATATTCGGGTTTTAGCAATAATTGGTGTGCATGTTGTCCATGAATATTGATGAGGGTTGTTCCGACTTGTTTTAACTGAGTGAGTGGAACCGGAGTGCCGTTGATGTATGCGCGGGAGCGCCCTTCGCTGGTAATGACACGACGCAGAATACATTCATCCTGCATATCAAGTTCATTTGCCTGTAGCCATTGTTGTGCATTCGGGTTGTTTTCGATATTAAAGCGGGCGATCACCTCAGCCTTGTCTGAGCCGTGACGTAGCATTCCAGCATCCGCACGTTCACCGAGACAAAGCCCTAAAGCATCAATGGCAATTGATTTACCAGCACCCGTTTCACCGGTGACACAAGACATGCCATTGCGCAGGTCGAGTTCCAGAAATCGAACGATAGCAAAATTATGGATAGTGAGTTGTGTCAGCATACCGGGCAGGCTCCACTGCGGATAACTGACTTAAGTTTACACTGTATAAATACACAGTAAAGAGGTGTGGATGAAATTTTACTGTATATTAAAACAGTTGATTGCTCCAACCTAATTTACTGCGCAACACATTAAAATAGTCGTAATCTTTCGGGTGCAGTAGGGTCAGTTGATGCGGAGCGCGACGAATAATAATTTCATCGCCGGGGTGTACCGATAACGTGACATGCCCGTCACAGCTAACGTGTAATTGTTCATCCGGGTTATCGGGTGCAATCACCAGTTTTACCTGGCGGTGTGCATCAATCACGATAGGGCGACAGCTTAATGTATGCGGAAACATCGGTACCAGCGTCATAACATTTAGCTGTGGGGTTAGGATCGGCCCACCGGCAGATAATGCATAAGCAGTTGAACCGGTGGGGGTAGACACAATCATACCGTCAGCGCGCTGGCTAAAGACAAAACTATCATCGATATAGACCGAGTATTCGATCATATGTGCAATTTTGCCGGGGTGTAACACCGCCTCGTTCAGCGCAGTATTTGACGATTTTGGCTCACCGTGACGATAGATAGTCGTTTCCAGCAAAAACCGATGTTCAGTCTGATAATCACCGGATAAAACCTGTTGCAGCGAATCCTGAAAATCGTGCGGTGATAAATCAGTCAGAAAACCCAGATTCCCGCGGTTAACACCAATCACTGGCACGTTGTAGCGCGCCAATACGCGCGCAGCACCCAGCATATGTCCATCACCGCCAACGACGATGGCCAGATCAGCCTGTTTCCCCAGTTCAACGACATCCATACAATGGGTTTTGGGGCATGAAAGCTGTCGTGAAAGTCGGCTTTCAACCAGAACTTTATAATGCTGCGCAGTCAGAAAATCATACAGTGCACTGATAGTCTGATTAACGTCATCGCTATTTGCCTTGCCCAGTAATGCCAGAGTACGGAAAGCCTTAGACATGGAGATATTCCTGAAAATGCTATAGCCCGAGTATAACTCTTTTGCCTGATGAACCAATAAATTACCTGTTAATGAAATTTATCCTCTTGAAAATGTCGATAGCACCCCCATATCGGTGTCATTGCGTAACATTCAGGTAGTGAGAAATGACTAATCAGGAACAAACTCAAGAACCCATCGATCAGGAAACTCGGGCAGCAGAACAATCCGAAACCATCGCCATTGAAGGCATGGCTATCGATCCTGCTTATGTCGTTGAGCTTGAACAAAAGCTGGAACAGGCTACTAGCCAGGCGGTGGAAGAAAAAGATCGTGCACTGCGAACCGTAGCTGAAATGGAAAATCTGCGTCGCCGTACGGCACTGGACGTAGAAAAAGCACATAAATTTGCGTTGGAAAAATTTGCCAGCGAACTGTTACCAGTATTAGACAATCTGGAACGCACTCTGCAGGTCGCAGATAAAACCAACGAAGCGGTAAAACCGTTGTTGGAAGGCGTTGAGCTGACCCTGAAATCCATGGCAAACAGCGTGGCTAAATTTGGTGTGATTGCTATTGATCCGCAAGGTCAGTTGTTTGACCCGAATCTGCATCAAGCGATGAGCATGATCGAAAATCCTGACGTAGCACCTAACACCGTTATTGCTGTAATGCAGAAGGGTTATGAGTTGAATGGTCGTGTGATCCGCCCTGCTATGGTTATGGTTAGCAAAGCGCCTACTGCCAGCGTAAATGTAGAAGTTTAATTTAATTTTCCCCTTGAATAGACGAGGGGATAACACCATATAACAGTCAACGCCGTTTGGCGGGTTAACTTGAAAATTGCAGTGTAGCCCCCACTTAATGAATAACGGTTTAAATGTAGTAAGAAATTCTGGAGACATAACAAAATGGGTAGAATCATCGGTATTGACTTGGGCACCACCAACTCATGCGTGGCTATTCTGGATGGTGACACGGCTCGTGTAATTGAAAATGCCGAAGGCGATCGTACCACTCCTTCCATCATTGCTTACACCGATGATGGCGAAATTCTGGTTGGTCAGCCAGCGAAACGTCAGTCAATCACTAACCCGAAAAACACCCTGTACGCAATCAAACGTTTGATTGGCCGTCGTTATGAAGACGAAGAAGTGCAACGTGACATCAAAATTATGCCATTCGATATCGTGCGTGCTGATAACGGCGACGCATGGGTAGACGTGAAAGGCCGCAAACTGGCTGCGCCACAGATTTCAGCTGAAGTGCTGAAAAAAATGAAGAAAACAGCTGAAGATTTCTTAGGTGAGCCAGTAACAGAAGCAGTTATCACTGTTCCGGCTTACTTCAATGACGCGCAACGTCAGGCAACTAAAGATGCTGGCCGTATCGCGGGTCTGGATGTAAAACGTATCATCAACGAACCAACTGCAGCTGCTTTCGCTTACGGCGTAAACAAAGTGCAGGGCGAACGCAAAATCGCTGTTTACGACTTGGGTGGTGGTACATTCGATATCTCCATCATCGAAATTGATGAAATGGATGGTGAAAAAACCTTCGAAGTTCTGTCTACCAACGGTGACACCCACTTAGGTGGTGAAGACTTTGATAACCGTTTGATCAACTATCTGGTAGACGAATTCAAACGTGAACAGGGTATCGATCTGCGTAAAGATCAGCTGGCACTGCAACGTCTGAAAGATTCTGCAGAAAAAGCAAAAATTGAACTGTCATCTGCTCAGCAGACCGAAGTTAATCTGCCATATATCACTGCAGATGCGACCGGTCCAAAACACATGAATATCAAAGTAACCCGTTCTAAACTGGAATCTCTGGTTGAAGATCTGGTTAAGAAAACAATCGATCCACTGAAAACTGCACTGAAAGATGCTGGTTTGTCAGTCAGCCAATTGGATGACATCATCCTGGTTGGTGGTCAGACCCGTATGCCAATGGTGCAAAAAGCAGTTGCTGATTTCTTTGGTAAAGAGCCACGTAAAGACGTAAACCCGGATGAAGCGGTAGCCATGGGCGCGGCGATTCAAGGTGCGGTACTGGCCGGTGAAAAACACGACGTACTGTTGCTGGACGTTACCCCGCTGTCTCTGGGTATCGAAACCATGGGCAGCGTGATGACTGCGTTGATCGAGAAAAACACCACGATCCCAACGAAGAAATCACAAGTGTTCTCTACCGCAGACGACAATCAATCAGCAGTAACTATCCATGTTCTGCAGGGTGAGCGTAAACGTGCGACTGACAACAAGTCTCTGGGGCAATTCAACCTGGAAGGCATCCGTCCTGCACCACGTGGTTTGCCACAGATCGAAGTAACTTTCGATATCGACGCGGATGGTATTTTGCATGTTTCTGCGAAAGACAAAGAAACAGGCAAAGAACAGAACATTACTATTCAGGCGTCTTCTGGTCTGTCTGATGATGAAATCCAGCGCATGGTTCGTGAAGCAGAAGCGAATGCAGCGGAAGATAAGAAATTTGAAGAATTAGTTCAGGCGCGTAACCATGCTGATGCGTTGATCCATGCGACTCGCAAACAGATCACCGAAGCGGGTACTGCATTGCCAGCTGATGAAAAAGAAAAAATCGACGCAGCAGTAAAAGCATTGGAAGATGCCCTGAAGAGCGAAGACAAAGCGACCATCGAAGCGAAACAGCAGGAACTTATGGCTGCTTCACAGAAACTGATGGAAATTGCTCAGCAGCAAGCTCAGCAACAACAAGCCCATCAAGGCGCTGAGGCTGGCGCAGAAGCTGCGGGCGGTAAAGCGCATGATGACGTTGTCGATGCTGAATTTGAAGAAGTTAAAGACGACAAAAAATAAGCATTATTAACAGCTATTGGCAGTAATCACGGGCGTTGGGAGACCAACGCCCGTCTGTCTATACAAAAAGGTATGGATGACTCACTATGGCAAAGCGAGATTATTACGAAATATTAGGGGTTGAACGCTCTGCCGACGAGCGGGAAATCAAAAAAGCGTACAAACGACTGGCGATGAAATTCCATCCTGATCGTAACCCCGACAATCCTGAGTCAGAAGAAAAATTCAAAGAAGCTAAAGAAGCATATGAAATTCTCTCTGATGCCCAAAAACGTGCTGCGTATGACAAATTTGGTCATGCAGGTGTAGATCCAAATCAAGCTGGTCCTGGTGGTTTTGGCGGCAGTGCTGATTTTGGTGATGTGTTCGGCGATATTTTTGGTGACATTTTTGGTGGTGGACGTCGTAGTCAACGCGCTGCGCGCGGTGCCGATCTTCGTTACAACATGGAGCTGACTCTAGAAGAGGCAGTCCGAGGTGTCAGCAAAGAAATCAAAGTGCCAACGCTGGTTGAGTGCGATGAATGTCATGGCTCTGGTGCCCGCACTGGTACTTCTGCGCAAACTTGTCCAACCTGTCATGGTTCTGGTCAGGTACAAATGCGCCAGGGTTTCTTCGCGGTTACTCAGGCATGTCCGCATTGCCATGGTAAAGGCAAGATCATCACTGATCCATGCCGTAAATGTCATGGTGATGGCCGCGTACAGAAGACCAAAACTTTGTCTGTTAAGATCCCAGCTGGTGTTGATACTGGCGATCGTATCCGTTTGGCGGGCGAAGGTGAAGCTGGCGAATTTGGTGCCCCGGCAGGTGACTTGTATGTACAGGTCCATGTCAAAGATCACCCAATCTTTGTGCGTGATGGCAATAATTTGTACTGTGAAATTCCAATCAGTTTCACCACTGCCGCGTTAGGTGGGGAAGTGGCTGTGCCGACATTGGATGGTCGCCTGATGCTGAAAATTCCAGCTGAAACTCAATCAGGTCGCATGTTCCGCTTGCGCGGTAAAGGTGTTCGCTCTTTACGTTCTGGTGCTGAAGGTGATTTACTGTGTAAAGCAGTAGTGGAAACACCGGTTAAACTCAGTGATGAACAAAAAGAGTTATTGAAACAACTGGAAGATTCGTTAAATGGCTCTGGTGTAAAAACCCATAAGCCAAAAGCTGAAGGGTTCTTTGAAGGCGTAAAACGATTCTTTGATGATTTGACTGGCTAAAATAAGAGCGCCCGCTTGTTTCAAAGAGGCGCTCATGTATAGTCAGACATTGAATTTTTTAGTAGCGAGATGATGTGAGTTTTTCTATATCACATCATCTTCTTATTTTTGCGTTATCTTAACGCTCAGAAAGTACAATTAGGTCCTAGGTTATGATTAAGACTCCAATGACCGTGCGCGGCGCGGAGAAATTACGCGAAGAACTGGAACAATTGAAGACAGTGCAACGCCCACAAATTATCCAAGCAATATCGGAAGCCCGTGCGCATGGTGATTTGAAGGAAAATGCTGAATACCATGCAGCTCGTGAGCAACAGGGTTTCTGCGAAGGGCGTATTCAGGAAATTGAAGCCAAACTGTCGAATGCTCAGATCATTGATGTAACAAAGATTCCTAATAATGGCCGTGTTGTTTTTGGTGCAACAGTTACGGTGTTAAAAGGTGAAGCAGAAGAAGAGATCACCTATCGCATTGTCGGTGATGACGAATCGGATATTAAGTCAGGCTTGCTCTCTGTTAACTCCCCGATAGCGCGTGGCTTGATTGGTAAAGAAGTTGATGATGTCGCAACGATTACCACACCGGCAGGTAAAGTTGATTTTGAGATCACTCAAGTCGAATATATCTGAAAAATAATCGATATAGAAAAACGCCATCTATTACAGATGGCGTTATCTTTTTAGTGATCACTTCGGAAGAGAAATTTTCTTTTCTTCGGAAGGACGGAACAGACTAAGGGTATTACCTAACACCTGTACCTGAGCTGCTTTTGTTTCACGAACAATCGCATCAACAATCAACTGTTTTGTTTCACGATCAGCGGCGGATACTTTAACCTTGATTAATTCATGGTGGTTTAGTGCCGCATCAATCTCGGCTAGCACACCTTCAGTCAGACCATGCTGACCCAGCATTACTACTGGTTTGAGGTTATGCGCTAGTCCTTTTAAATATTGCTTTTGTTTGGTCGTTAAATTCATGGCACTATTTCTTCTTAACTAAATATTGAAAACAACGCATTTTAACCCCATCTACACTTTAATACTAATAGGGTTCGTCCCCCAGAGTCATTTACATGAGTAAAAAGAAGCGTACAGCCAGCTCTACACGTTGGTTAAAAGAGCATTTCGAAGATAAATACGTACAACAGGCTCAAAAACAGGGGCTTCGTTCCCGAGCGGTATTTAAAATCGACGAAATTCAGCAAAAAGATAAATTGATCAAACAGGGCATGACTGTCGTAGATCTCGGTGCAGCTCCGGGTGGCTGGTCTCAATTTTGTGTGGAACAGGTCGGACCACATGGAAGGGTGATTGCGTGCGATATTCTTCCTATGGATCCAATTGCTGGAGTTGATTTTTTGCAAGGTGACTTCCGCGAGGAAGCGGTACTAAGCACATTGTTAGGTCGTGTTGGTGAGCAGAAGGTCGATGTTATTCTTTCTGATATGGCGCCTAATATGTCTGGTACACCTGCAGTCGATCAACCGCGTTCTATGTATTTGGTCGAATTAGCACTGGAGATGTGTAAATCAGTTTTGGCTGCCAAAGGCAGTTTTATGGTCAAGGTCTTTCAGGGGGCCGGTTTTGAGGAATATCTCAAAGAGGTTAGATCATTGTTTTCTGTGGTCAAAATTCGTAAACCTGATTCATCAAGAGCCCGTTCACGGGAAGTCTATATTGTAGCTACAGGTTTTAAACTGTAGTAACCTAAAACTATCTTAGCCATCAATTGCGAGGTTAGAGAATTGAGTGATATGGCGAAAAACCTGATCCTGTGGTTAGTTATCGCAGTGGTACTGATGTCATTATTCCAGAGCTTTAGTCCTACTGATAACTCAGGACGGCAGCTGGACTACTCTAGTTTTGTCCGTGATGTAGCACAGGATCAAATCCGCGAAGTGCACATTGATGGCAAAGTAATAAATGGTCAAAAACGCGACGGTGAAAAGTTCACGACAGTGATGCCAATGCAGGATAATCAACTGATTAATGACCTGTTGAATCATAACGTTCGTGTCGTTGGTGATAAACCGGAAGAGCCAAGTCTGCTGGCAAGCATCTTTATCTCCTGGTTCCCAATGCTGTTATTGATTGGCGTCTGGATCTTCTTCATGCGCCAGATGCAAGGCGGTGGCGGTGGCAAAGGTGCAATGTCTTTTGGTAAAAGCAAAGCACGTTTGATGGGTGAAGATCAGATCAAAACCACGTTTGCTGATGTTGCTGGTTGTGATGAAGCCAAAGAAGAAGTTAAAGAGCTAGTCGATTATCTGCGTGATCCATCCCGATTCCAGAAACTGGGTGGTAAAATACCAAAAGGTATTTTGATGGTTGGTCAGCCAGGTACTGGTAAAACATTGCTTGCTAAAGCGATTGCAGGCGAAGCGAAAGTACCATTCTTCTCCATTTCCGGTTCTGATTTCGTGGAAATGTTTGTTGGTGTTGGTGCTTCGCGCGTACGTGACATGTTCGACCAGGCTAAGAAAGCTGCACCATGTATCATCTTTATCGACGAAATTGATGCTGTCGGTCGCCAGCGTGGTGCTGGACTCGGTGGTGGTCACGATGAACGTGAACAAACGCTGAACCAGATGCTGGTTGAAATGGACGGCTTTGAAGGGCATGAAGCGATCATTGTTATTGCAGCCACCAACCGTCCTGACGTTCTTGACCCTGCGTTACTGCGTCCAGGCCGTTTTGATCGTCAAGTTGTGGTTGGGTTACCCGATGTCCGTGGTCGTGAACAGATCCTGAAAGTTCATATGCGTAAAGTACCACTAGGTGATGATGTTGATGCTTCTTTAATTGCCCGTGGCACCCCTGGCTTCTCAGGTGCTGACTTGGCAAACCTAGTCAACGAAGCTGCTCTATTTGCTGCTCGTGGTAATAAACGACTGGTTAGTATGGGCGAGTTTGAACGCGCCAAAGACAAGATCATGATGGGTGCTGAACGTAAGTCGATGGTCATGTCAGAGTCTGAAAAAGAGATGACGGCATACCATGAAGCGGGTCACGCAATCATTGGTCGTCTGGTGCCGGAACATGATCCTGTTTATAAGGTATCTATTATTCCTCGTGGTCGTGCTTTAGGCGTTACCATGTATTTACCAGAACAGGATCGCTGGAGTCACTCGAAGCAATATCTGGAATCAATGATTTCCAGTTGTATGGTGGTCGTCTGGCTGAAGAGATCATCTACGGTAGCGAGCGTGTAACCACCGGCGCATCTAATGATATCGAGCGGGCGACTGAGTTAGCCAGAAAAATGGTAACACAGTGGGGCATGTCAGAACGCTTAGGCCCGATGTTATATGCAGAAGAAGATGGTGAAGTATTCTTAGGCCGTTCTATGGCGAAAGCCAAGCACATGTCTGACGATACGGCTCGTATCATTGATACTGAAATAAAACAGATCATTAATCGCAACTATGATCGCTCAAAACAGCTATTGATGGAAAATATGGATGTTTTGCACGCGATGAAAGATGCGTTGATGAAATATGAAACAATTGATGCACATCAGATTGACGATCTAATGCTTCGTCGAGAAGTTCGTTTACCTGCGGATTATGAGCGAGATAATAATTCGCAGAATGGCGGAAATTCTGCAGCTACGAGCAACGATAATAATGTTGCAGCCAGCACTAGTGATACGACTTCTACACCGTCTGATACCTCGCACTAATATTGTATAACCTTAACCCCGGGCATTTGCCTGGGGTTTTTTATTGGAGAAATATAATGATATTAACTGGCTGTGGACGCGAACTAGACCTGTCTCAACCACGAATTATGGGAATACTTAATATTACTCCGGATTCTTTCTCTGACGGTTCTCGTTTTAACCAGCTTGATCGCGCGTTGTTTCATGCGGAAAAAATGATTGCGGAAGGAGCCGCTATTATTGATGTGGGGGGAGAATCAACCCGTCCTGGTGCCGCTTATGTTTCTGAACAGGAGGAACTAGATAGAGTTGTTCCTGTCATTGAGCAACTGTCTCAAAAACTGGATGTAATGATTTCTATTGATACCTATAAACCCGCAGTTATGGCCGCAGCATGTCAAGCTGGTGCTCATCTGATTAATGATATCAAAGCATTACAAGAGCCTAATGCAATCAAAGTCGCGACAGAGAGTAATGCACTAATTTGCCTGATGCATATGCAGGGTGAACCACAATCGATGCAGCATAGTCCTGCCTATAAAAATGTGGTTGATGAAGTCTCACATTTTCTGAACAACCGTGTCGTAGCATGTCTAGCTGCAGGAATAGCCGCTGAAAAATTGATACTCGATCCTGGATTTGGTTTTGGTAAAACGTTAGAACAAAATTACGAATTACTGGGGCGATTAAATGAAATGCAATCGACTTATCCATTGCTGATCGGGGTATCACGCAAAAGCATGATTGGCAACTTGCTCAATCGCTCAGTAGATGAACGATTAGCTGGAAGTATTGCAGCTGCACTCTATGCACTGGCTCAGGGCGCGCGTATTATCCGTGTCCATGACGTGCAGGCTACCTGTGATGCTGTGAAAGTATTTTGGCGCGCACAGCAATATCAAACATCACATATTAACTAGATTTAGTCGGGCGAAATAATGAGCAGAAAATACTTTGGAACAGATGGTGTCCGCGGCAAAGTGGGTGAAATGCCTATAACTCCTGATTTTGTAATGAAATTAGGTTGGGCTGCCGGTCAAGTTTTAGCCAAACAGGGCAGTAAAAAAGTGCTGATTGGTAAAGACACCCGAATTTCTGGCTATATGCTGGAAGCAGCCCTAGAAGCGGGTCTTTCTGCTGCCGGATTAAAACCTGTTTTACTCGGTCCTATGCCAACACCAGCAGTTGCTTATCTGACCCGGACATTCCGTGCAGAAGCTGGCGTCGTGATCAGCGCTTCACATAATCCATTTTATGACAATGGGATTAAATTTTTCTCAACGCAAGGTACTAAACTACTGGATGAAGTTGAAGATGCGATTGAACAGGCAATGGAACAGGATTTGCGTTGTGTCGAGTCAGCTCAGCTAGGTAAAGCATCTCGAATTGATGACGCCCCTGGTCGTTATATTGAATTTTGTAAAAGTACCTTTCCTAGCGAATTAAGTTTAGATGGGCTCAAAATTGTAGTGGACTGTGCGCATGGCGCAACCTATCACATCGCTCCTTCAGTATTTCGAGAATTAGGCGCTGATGTGATCACGATGGGCTGTGCACCTGATGGTTTAAACATCAATGACAACGTCGGTTCTACGGCACCCAAAGCACTGGTAGAACGAGTGCTGCAAGAAAAAGCAGATCTGGGGATCGCTTTTGACGGTGATGGTGATCGCTTGATCATGGTGGACCATACAGGCTATGAAGTCGATGGCGATGAGCTGTTGTATATTATTGCTCGTGATTTGCAGCAACAAGGTACATTAGTAGGCGGTGTCGTTGGCACATTGATGACCAATTTAGGGCTAGAAGTTGCATTAACTAAACTGGATATCCCGTTAGTGCGCGCCAAAGTTGGCGATCGCTACGTAATGGAATTATTGCAGGAGAAAGGCTGGCGCTTGGGCGGCGAGAATTCAGGCCATATTATCTGTCTAGACCAAACCACGACCGGAGACGGGATTATCGCTTCTTTGCAGGTACTTAAAGCAGCGAGCCGGGCTAATAAAACATTATTTGAACTGCGTAAAGAAATTAAAAAATTCCCACAAATACTCATTAATGTGCGTTTTTCCGGGGAGCATGATCCTTTATCGTCGGTTGAAGTGCAGCAATCTGTTCGTGAAGTAGAGCAAGCATTAGGAAAAACAGGCCGTGTACTGTTACGAAAATCAGGCACTGAGCCGTTGATCCGGGTCATGGTTGAAGGTGAAATTGAAGCCGACGTTAAGTCCTTCGCTGAGAAAATTGCCGCACAGGTTACAGCCGCAAAGTAGTCTGTTTTTGTTGTAAAAATATGCAATTAGTCGGCTTTTTTGAAAATCTGCTTGTCAGCATAAGAAAGGGTGGCTAGTATTGCCACGCTTTCGCGGCCAACGCTGGTATTCAGATTAGCCAGATTGAGAATTTTTGTTTTCAATGCTAGTATCCCGCCGCTTTATATGGCTGAATCGGCAAAATGGCTCGCTGTCGGGCGTGAGAGGAATAAAATGTACGAAGTTCTACTGGTTGTTTATTTATTAGTAGCTATTACGCTGGTTGGTTTAGTGTTAATCCAACATGGTAAAGGTGCCTCAATGGGGGCATCTTTTGGTGCTGGTGCATCGAATACTGTGTTTGGTTCATCAGGTTCTGGTAATTTCCTGACCAAAAGCACAGCGATCCTAGCTATTGTGTTTTTTATTATCAGTTTGTTGTTAGGTGCTATAACTAATAACCGTAGCAAACCTGCTGACGCTTGGTCTGATCTGTCTAAGCCAGCTACAACGCAACAAAAAACTGAGAAACCGGTAGAAAAAGCAGCGGATGTTAAAAAAGACGCTGACGTACCAAATTAAGATTTAGCCCAGCTGGTGGAATTGGTAGACACGCTATCTTGAGGGGGTAGTGCCGTTAGGTGTGCGGGTTCAAATCCCGCGCTGGGCACCAATTTAGTTGATAGCATTAACCTCATTGTGCTATCATATGCGTAATTTGACGCGGGGTGGAGCAGCTTGGTAGCTCGTCGGGCTCATAACCCGAAGGTCGTAGGTTCAAATCCTGCCCCCGCAACCATTTTATATGATCATCATTTAAGGGTGATCAGGCTCAAGGCCCCAGTTCTTTGAACGGGGCTTTTTGTTATCCGGATTCTGTTACCACCACTCTGGTGGGCAAAATATTGGGCCGTCGATGCCCTTTTTTTATTTATGGAGGGTCTATTGGCTACCTTGGAACAACGCCTGACAGAAATACTTGATGCACCTATAGTTGCGTTAGGTTATGAGTTGTGGGGAATTGAATTTATCCGTGCCGGAAAGCATTCTACTTTGCGTGTTTATATTGATCATGCAAATGGGATCTCGGTAGATGACTGTGCTGCGGTTAGTCATCAGGTGAGCGCATTACTGGATGTGGAAGATCCAATTACCACTGAGTATTACCTTGAGGTTTCATCGCCGGGTATGGATCGACCATTACTCAAACCGGAACATTTTGCACGGTATATCGGCCAGGTTGCGACGGTGACATTGCGGATGGCAGTGAATAACCGACGTAAATATAAAGGCACTATCAAGCAGGTTGAGAGAGAAATGATCACTCTGACTATTGATGGTAAAGATGAAATTCTGGCCTTTGCCAATATTCAACAGGCAAACCTGATCCCGAACTTTGATTGACGAGGCTATTGGATAATGAATAAAGAAATCCTTTTAGTTGTTGATGCCGTTTCCAATGAAAAAGCGGTACCTCGCGAAAAAATTTTCCAGGCACTGGAAACCGCGTTGGCAACAGCAACCAAAAAGAAATACGAAGGCGATATTGAAGTTCGTGTCGCAATTGATCGTAAAACCGGTGATTTTGATACTTTCCGTCGTTGGCAAACGGTGGAAGGTGATGGCGTCATGCAAAACCCATATCGTGAGATTTCACTGGATGCTGCGCGCTTTGATGATCCATCTATTCAATTAGGTGATTTTATTGAAGAGCAAATTGATTCGATTACCTTTGATCGCATCACGACTCAAACGGCTAAACAAGTTATTGTTCAGAAAGTGCGCGAAGCTGAGCGTGCTCAAGTGGTTGAACAGTTTCGTGATCAGGAAGGTACTATTGTTACCGGTGTGGTCAAGAAAGTTACCCGTGACAGCGTTATTATCGATTTAGGTAATAATGCGGAAGGTGTGATTTATCGCGAAGACATGTTACCACGTGAGTCATTCCGTAATGGGGATCGTGTCAGAGGTCTGTTAGCCGCTGTTAAACCAGAAGCTCGTGGTTCACAGCTGTTTGTTAGCCGCACGCATCCTGATTTTCTGAAAGAATTGTTCCGGATCGAAGTACCTGAAATCGGTGAAGAAATCATTGAGATCAAAGGTGCTGCTCGCGATCCTGGTTCGCGTGCCAAAATTGCAGTAAAAACAAACGATCGTCGTATCGATCCTGTTGGTGCTTGCGTTGGTATGCGTGGTGCGCGTGTCCAGGCGGTGTCTGGTGAATTAGCGGGTGAGCGAATTGATATCGTATTGTGGGATGATAATCCTGCTCAATTCGTCATTAATGCTATGGCGCCGGCTGATGTAGCATCTCTGGTTGTGGATGAAGATAACCACACTATGGATATCGCTGTCATCTCCAGCAACTTGGCTCAGGCCATTGGTCGTAACGGTCAGAACGTTCGTCTTGCTTCTCAGCTTTCCGGCTGGGAATTGAATGTCATGACTGTTGAAGATATGCAGACTAAACATCAGGCAGAAAAAGATCGCATCCTGACTTTGTTTACTCAGGCTCTTGATATTGATGATGATTTTGCTGAGCTGTTGGTTGATGAAGGTTTCTCAACCGTTGAAGAGATCGCTTACGTTCCACTAAGTGAACTGCAACGCATTGAAGATCTTGATGACGAACAGATTGAACAATTGCGTGACCGTGCTAAGCAAGCATTGAGCACTCAGGCTCTGGCTAAAGAAGAGACCTTAGCGGGTGCTAAACCAGCGGATGACTTGTTGGCATTGGAAGGTATGACGCAGGATCTAGCTTATGAACTGGCTGCTCGTGGTATCCCAACTCTGGAAGATTTGGCTGAACAGGGCATTGATGATCTGAGTGGTATCCCGGAAATGACCGAACAAAAAGCCGGTGAATTGATTATGGCAGCTCGTAACATTTGCTGGTTCGGCGAGCAGGCAGAGTAAACTGCGGAGGTAATGAATGGCCGATTTATCAGTAAAACAACTAGCCATTGAAGTGGGCACACCGGTTGACCGGTTGGTACAGCAGTTTAAAGATGCTGGTTTGACTAAAGATGCAGATGCAATGGTGTCAGAGCAAGAAAAACAAACTCTGGTTGAACATCTGAAAAAACAACATGGTGCTGATGGTGCAGAACCTAAGCGCATGACTTTGCAGCGCAAGACTAAAAGTACATTGAATGTAGCTGGTGCTGGCGGTAAAAATAAAGAAGTACAAATTGAAGTCCGTAAGTCAAAAACTTACGTGCATCGTTCTGTAATTGACGAAGCTCAACAGCAGAAAGAAGCGGAAGAAAAGGCGCGTCAGGAAGCTGAAAAAGCGCGTCAGGAAGAGTTAGCCAAAGCTGAACAAGCGCGTAAGGACGCGGAAGCCAAAGCCCGCAAAGAAGCCGAAGAAAAAGCGCGCAAAGAAGCTGAGGCCAGAACAGTATCGACAGAATCTGTTGCTGATAATGCAGCAAAATCTCCGGATGAGAAGGCCAAAAAATTGAAAGCTGAGGCAGATAAACGCGCAGATGATAATGCCAAACGTGAAGCAGAGGCATTACGTAAGAAACAAGAAGAAGAAGCTCAACGTAAAACCGAGTTGGAAGCACAACGTATTGCTGAAGAAGCTCGTCGTTTAGCAGTAGAAAATGAAGGCCGCTGGGCTGCAGAAGAAGAAGAGCGCCGTCGTAAAGAATTGAACGATGATGTTAGCGAAGCCGCTTCTTTATTTGTAAAAGAAGCTGAAGCTGAACGTGAACGTCAAGACGAAAGTAAAGGTCGTCGTCGTCCTGGTGTTGCCAAAGCCAAAAAATCTCCGCATGAAGAAGCTCGTGAAGAACGTAATTCTCGTGCGAGAAAAGGCAAGCGCGCTAAAGTTCATACGCCAAACTCTATGCAGCATGGTTTCCAGAAGCCAGTTCAGCCTGTTAACCGTGATATCGTGGTTGGTGAAACCATCAGTGTCGGTGAATTGGCACAGAAAATGGCTGTAAAAGCAGTTGAAGTGATCAAAGTGATGATGAAAATGGGCGCTATGGCAACCATTAACCAAATCATCGATCAGGAAACTGCACAGTTGGTAGCGGAAGAAATGGGTCATAAAGTGACTCTGCGCCGTGAAAACGAGCTGGAAGAAGCAATTCTGCAAGATCGTGATTCAACTGCGAAAAGTGAATCTCGTGCTCCTGTAGTTACCATCATGGGTCACGTTGACCATGGTAAAACTTCATTGCTGGATTATATCCGTAAAGCAAAAGTTGCTTCAGGCGAAGCAGGTGGTATTACTCAGCATATCGGTGCTTATCATGTTGATACCGAAAACGGCAGTATCACCTTCTTAGATACACCAGGCCATGCTGCATTTACCGCCATGCGTGCGCGTGGTGCTCAGGCTACGGATATCGTGGTGCTGGTTGTTGCTGCCGATGACGGTGTTATGCCGCAAACGGTTGAAGCAATTCAACATGCTAAAGCTGCTGGTGTGCCAATTGTTGTTGCCGTTAACAAGGTTGATAAACCAGACTCTGATCCAGATCGCGTGATGAACGAGCTGACTCGTTATAGCGTTATTCCAGAAGAGTGGGGTGGTGAGAACCAGTTCGTTAAAGTATCTGCGAAGAGCGGTGAAGGTATTGACGATCTGCTGAACTCTATCCTGTTGCAGTCTGAAGTTCTGGAATTGACCGCTGTTCGTGATGCGATGGCAAGTGGTGTAGTTATCGAATCTCGTCTGGATAAAGGTCGTGGTCCGGTTGCTACCATTCTGGTTCAGGAAGGTACTCTGCGCCAAGGCGATATCGTGTTATGTGGTCTGGAGTATGGCCGTGTACGTGCGATGCGTGATGAAATGGGTCGCAGTGTTGATTCAGTTGGTCCATCTATCCCGGTTGAAGTATTGGGTCTGTCCGGTGTGCCTTCTGCAGGTGATGAAGTTACTGTTGTGCGTGATGAGAAAAAAGCGCGTGAAGTGGCTCTTTACCGTCAGGGTAAATTCCGTGACATCAAACTGGCTCGTCAGCAGAAATCTAAACTGGAGAACATGTTCTCCAACATGACGGAAGGCGAAGTTTCTGAGCTGAATGTTGTATTGAAAGCTGACGTACAAGGTTCGGTAGAAGCGATTGCAGATTCTCTGAATAAACTGTCTACCGACGAAGTGAAAGTGAAGATCATTGGCTCTGGTGTCGGTGGTATTACAGAAACTGATGCCAGCCTGGCTGCGGCTTCTAATGCTATCGTACTTGGCTTCAACGTTCGTGCGGACGCTTCTGCTCGTAAGATTATCGAGTCAGAAAATATCGATCTGCGTTATTACTCTGTAATTTACGATTTGATCGATGAAGTGCGTCAGGCAATGAGCGGTATGCTGGCGCCAGAATACAAACAGCAAATCATTGGTCTGGCGGAAGTTCGTGATGTATTCCGTTCACCTAAATTTGGTGCTGTTGCCGGTTGTATGGTGACTGAAGGTACTGTTAAGCGTAACAACCCAATTCGTGTGTTACGTGATAACGTCGTTATTTATGAAGGTGAGCTGGAATCTCTGCGCCGCTTCAAAGATGACGTACCTGAAGTTAAAAACGGTTACGAATGTGGTATCGCAGTTAAGAACTACAATGATGTGCGTCCTGGTGACCAGATCGAAGTTTACGAAATTGTCGAAATTCAGCGTACGCTGTAATCGTTTACGGGGGAATTTATTCCCCCGTTTACTCTGGAGTTGAAAATGGCAAAAGAGTTTGGACGCGCAGATCGGGTTTCACAGCAGATCCAACGTGAAATCGCCGTAATTTTACAGCGCGAAATAAAAGATCCTCGTGTTGGAATGGCGACTGTGTCTGATGTTGAATTGACGCGTGACCTGCAGCATGCCAAAGTTTTTGTAACGTTCTTTTTGAACGAAGAAGATAACATTGAGGCTGGCGTCAAAGTGCTGAATGATGCTTCAGGTTATATTCGTATACTATTGGGTAAAGCGATGAAGCTGCGCGTTGTGCCAGAAATTCGCTTTGTCTATGACAAAACGCTGGTTGAAGGGATGCGAATCTCCAACCTGATTACTAATACCGTTCGTGATGATCAGCTTCGCCGTGGCGAATCGACCGATCTGAGCGAGGAGGATCGTGATTAAAGATGTCTCGACGACGTCGCTTCAAAGGTCGTGATGTGCACGGCATTATACTGCTGGATAAACCAAGCGGTATCACTTCGAATGATGCGCTGCAACAAGTAAAGCGTATCTATAATGCAGCCAAAGCCGGTCACACTGGTGCTTTAGATCCACTGGCCACGGGGATGCTGCCTATCTGTTTTGGTGAGGCCACCAAATTCTCTCAATTTCTGCTGGATGCTGATAAACGTTATTGCGTAACTGCGCGTTTAGGCGTTCGGACAGACACCAGTGATTCTGAAGGTTCTGTTGTCTCAGTTCGCCCTGTAAGCGTAACTGAACCTCAATTATCATTGGCGTTAGATAAGTTCCGCGGCGATATCTTGCAGGTGCCATCGATGTTTTCAGCATTAAAACATCAGGGACGCCCACTGTATGAATATGCGCGTGAAGGAATAGAGATTGAACGTGAAGCTCGTCCTATCTCTATTTATTCGCTGGAATTGCTCGATTTCTCTGACGACACAATTTCGTTGGAAGTTCATTGCTCTAAAGGCACTTATATTCGTTCATTAGTCGACGATTTAGGCGAGTTGTTAGGCTGCGGGGCACACGTTATTCAGTTACGTCGTACTCAGGTTGCGAAATATCCGAATGACAAAATGCTCAGTCTTGAAAAGCTGAATGAAATTCTGGATGAATGCCGTGAACAGGGTATTCCACCACGCGAGAAATTGGACTATTACTTATTGCCAATGGATAGCGCGGTAAGCAATCTGCCAGAAGTGAATATGTCATCCATTCTGGCTGCCTATGTAACACAAGGGCAAGCAGTGATGGTGCCACACGCACTAACCGACGGTTTTGTTCGCATGACTGTTGGTCCTGAGGCGGAATTTATTGGCGTGGGTGAAATTGATGAAGACGGTAAGGTTGCACCGCGTCGTCTCGTTCGCATCGGTGGCGATATGCCAGATGCGGATGATCAAGCTGAGTAGCTTGTCTGTTATTACAGCTGTGCTAGAATGCGCAGCTTCTCTGTAGGCTGAATTAGTGATCGGCTCACAGTCCATTAAACTCAGGAGTACACTATGTCACTAAATGCTGAAACTAAAGCCAAGATCGTTGCTGATTTCTCTCGCGGTACCAATGACACTGGTTCACCAGAAGTTCAGGTTGCCCTGTTGACTGCTCAGATCAACCATCTGCAAGGCCATTTCTCAGTACATTCTAAAGATCACCACGGCCGTCGTGGTCTGCTGCGTATGGTTTCTCAGCGTCGTAAATTGCTGGACTACCTGAAACGCAAAGATGATGCACGTTACAAAGATCTGATTTCTAAACTGGGTCTGCGTCGCTAATTCATTCTTAGTGATTCATGCAAAAGGAGGCTTAGGCCTCCTTTTGTTTTTTCGTGACATAAGTGACAATTGCACCAGAATTATATCTGAAGTCGATCTATCCCTGATTACCTATTGTGCTCGCCTTCAGCTATAATAAGCGCGCATTTTGAGCGACGAAATTAATAAAAGGAAATTCACGTGAATCCTATTGTAAAAACCTTCCCCTATGGCCAGCACACTGTAACAATTGAAACAGGTGTTATGGCTCGTCAGGCAACTGCAGCTGTTATGGTCAGCATGGACGACACTGCAGTATTAGTAACTGTTGTTGGTAAAAAAGAAGCTGTTGAAGGTCGCGATTTTTTCCCGCTGACTGTTAACTATCAAGAGCGTACCTACGCAGCAGGCCGTATCCCGGGTGGTTTTTTCAAACGCGAAGGTCGTCCTAGCGAAGGTGAAACACTGACTGCCCGTCTGATTGACCGTCCTATTCGTCCTCTGTTCCCAGAAGGTTTCCTGAACGAAGTTCAGATCGTGGCGACTGTGATGTCAGTTAACCCAGCGGTGTCTCCTGACATCGTAGCAATGATCGGTACTTCTGCTGCGCTGGCTATCTCTGGTATTCCATTTAACGGCCCAATCGGTGCAGCACGTGTTGGTTATATCAATGATCAATATGTTCTGAATCCATCCGTGGTTGAACTGCAAGACAGTAAACTGGATCTGGTTGTTGCTGGTACTGCCGCAGCGGTGCTGATGGTTGAATCTGAAGCTGCTATCCTGCCAGAAGAAGTGATGTTGGGTGCGGTTGTTTATGGTCATGACCAACTGCAGACTGTGATTAAAGCTGTTAATGAATTTGCAGCTGAAGTTGGCACAAAACCTTGGAATTGGGTTGCGCCAGCTGCCAACGTAACATTGAAAGCAAAAATTGCTGATCTGGCTGTTGCTGCAATTGGTGAAGCTTACCGTATCACTGAAAAAGCAGTGCGTTATGATGCAATCTCTGCACTGAAACAACGTATTGTTGCTGAAATTGTCGCTGCTGATGAAACTCAGGATGCCGGCGAAGTGGCTGATCTGTTCCATGAATTGGAAAGTGATGTTGTTCGTGGTCGTATCCTGCGTGGTGAGCCGCGTATCGATGGCCGTGATCCACAGATGATCCGTGCGCTGAGCGTAGGTACTGGCGTTCTGCCACGCGTTCATGGCTCTGCACTGTTCACTCGCGGTGAAACTCAGGCGCTGGTAGCTTGTACTCTGGGTACTGAACGTGATGCGCAAACTATTGACGAAATCACTGGTGAACGTACCGACCGTTTTATGCTGCATTACAACTTCCCACCATACTGCGTGGGCGAAACTGGCATGATCGGTTCACCGAAACGTCGTGAAATCGGCCATGGTCGTTTGGCACGTCGTGGTGTTGCTGCTGTTATTCCATCACAAGCTGAATTCCCTTACGTTGTTCGTGTTGTTTCTGAAATTACCGAATCTAACGGTTCTTCTTCAATGGCTTCTGTTTGTGGTACCTCTTTGGCACTGATGGATGCAGGCGTTCCAATCAAGGCTTCTGTTGCTGGTATCGCAATGGGTCTGGTTAAAGAAGGCGATAGCTTCGTAGTTCTGTCTGATATTCTGGGTGATGAAGATCATCTGGGCGATATGGACTTCAAAGTAGCAGGTACTTCTGAAGGTGTTACTGCGCTGCAGATGGACATCAAAATTGAAGGTATCACCAAAGAGATCATGCAGATCGCTTTGAAACAGGCTCGTGATGCGCGTTTGCACATTCTGACTGTGATGGACAAAGCGATTGGTGAAGCGCGTAACGATATCTCTGATTTCGCTCCTCGCATTCATACCATCAAGATCAACCCTGAGAAGATCAAAGACGTGATCGGTAAAGGCGGTTCAGTGATCCGTGCACTGACTGAAGAAACTGGCACCACGATCGAGCTGGAAGATGATGGTACTGTGAAGATCGCTGCAGTAAGCGGTGAAGCAGCACAAGAAGCGATCCGTCGTATTCAAGCATTGACTGCTGATGTTGAAATCGGTCGTATCTACGAAGGTAAAGTAACTCGTTTGGCTGAGTTTGGTGCGTTCGTTAACATTCTGCCAGGTAAAGATGGTCTGGTTCATATTTCACAAATCACTGATGAACGCGTGAAAGATGTCTCTGATTACCTGAAAGTTGGTGACATGGTTCGCACTAAAGTGCTGGAAGTAGATCGTCAGGGTCGTATCCGTCTGTCTATCAAAGAAGCGAAACGTGATGATCAGCCAGCTGCTGAACAAGTAGTTGAAGCGGCACCGGTTGAGCAGGAAGTGGCAATCGACAACGTGCCAATGACTGAATAAGACAGTATTCACTGTTGCTTAAAAAAAGAGGACGCCGAAATGGCGTCCTCTTTTTTATCCAGCTGAAAACTCAGAGCCGGTAAGCAGAAACAATTTTTTCCATGCTGGCAGCAACTTTTTCCAGTCGATTAGCCAATTGATCTGAGCTTCTTGCTGATTCACTATTTTCTTCAGCCATGCCTGCAACACTTTCTACTTGTTGAGCAATCGAATCGGTTGCCAGCCCTTGTTCTCTTATAGCATCAGAAATATGCGCAACCAGTTCCAAACTGCGGCTAGTAACATCACAAATTTCCGTCATGGTGCTTCGGGCTTCACCAGCACCAGCGACACCGGCTTCTACTTTGTTGACTGCCTCTTTCATTCGAGCGACAGCGGCATTAGAGACACTTTGGATCGCCGATATGATCTTTCCAATTTCTACTGTGGAAGTAGCTGTTCTGGCAGCCAAACTACGTACTTCATCAGCGACCACGGCAAAACCACGACCTTGCTCACCAGCACGCGCAGCTTCAATGGCGGCATTGAGTGCCAACAAATTTGTTTGCTCCGCAACATCACGGATAACATTAATAACAGATGCGATTTCGCGGCTTTTTTCTTCCAACATGGCGATATCGCTGGCGGCATTATCGACGGCGTTTTCAATGGCATGAATATTATTCACAGTCTGGTCAATAACACGTTGCCCGTTTTGTGCTTTTTTCCCGGCATCAGAAGTACAAATACTGGCATCGGCCGCTTGCTCCGCGACCTGATTAATACTAACGGTCATTTCTTCTACTGATGCGGCCATTTGTGCGGAAGAGGCGCTTTGTGTTTGGGAACTTTCAGTAACCTGATGAGCGGATTGCAGCAACTCTTCGGCAGCGGTATTGACCTCATGTACTCCCTGTAATAGTTCTTTCAGGTTATGTTGCATGCCAGAAATCAAGTGATTAAAAGAACGCAACATCAGGCTGATTTCATCATTACCTTTATCATCTGCGCGCAGAGTAAAGTCGAGAGACTGTTCTATGCGGGCAATAGTCTGTTGCGCACCACTCACTCCACGGCGGATCTGACTGACACTCAATAAACCAAGTGCAAGTAAACAGGCTAATACCCCTGCTGAGGCGAACATGACTGTCCAGCGAGCACTGGTGTAATTTTCTTCGCCTTTTTTCTTATCTCCAGCCGCAATTTGATTGTTGTGTTCGATACTTTCCTGCAATGCGGTTGTCACTACTTTACCTGCCTCTTGTAGGTTAGCTAACTCACTACGCGCTTGTTTAGCCTCATAGGTGGCAGAAATATCGATCACTTTTTTAGCTGTTTCTTGGTATTTGTTCATCGCAATTTTTATTTTTTGAAATAACGCGAGATCTTCTGAATCAGTAACATATTTTGTTTCATATTCTGTCATTTTGGTCTGTATGACGGCTTTTTCCTCATCGATCAATTTTTCAAATTCACGTAATTTTTCTTCTGCACTGCGCATTGCGCGAGCATCTTCGCTATAAGTGATATGGCTGATGATATAGGTGCGTAATGTAAGAAAATTAACTTCTGTCTGCGTCAAATTACGGATGCTAGGAATGCTGTTGTCGGTGATATAGCTGATGTTTTCATTCATTTTGGCCATTTTGATAAGCGATGTACCGCCTATCAGCAGACAGCCAAAAAAACCGACTGCGATGAGAAAGTAAAGTTTATGCGCTATTTTCATGGTGACATCCTTCCTGATAAACGGATCACAACAGGCTGATTACTAACATAGAATTTTATTCAGTATGTTAGATGTTGTAATAAAGAGGAAAGGCTGGTGTCAGAAAAGTCTTGCTGGATCACTATCAGCAAATCATTGTGGTTATTTGTTGCAATGGAATCAGACGATACCCACCTATCTGAGTGAGCATCGTCTACTTAAAAAGACCTAAATACTGTTTTTAGCAAAGGAGTCGAGGATTTGCTCTACCAAGGCAAAACGGGTTTTGGCGTCGTCACTGGGTAGATTAAAACGCAGACGGGTTGGGCCATCCATACGATATAACCGCGGTTGTGTTTGCATCAAACTGACGATAAACATCGGATTCACTTTGGTATCCTGCGCAAAATCGATGAAACCACCGCGATCAGCAATTTCAATGCGTTTGAGGCCAAGCGGTTTGGCTAACAAACGGAAACGTGAGATCTGAATGAGATTTTGTGCTGCAGGTGGCAGTAAACCAAAGCGATCAATGAGCTCAATTTTGAGTTCATCGATTTCTTCCTGACTATTGCAACTGGCGATACGTTTGTAGATAGACAGACGCATATTAACATCAGGGATATAGTCATCCGGTAACAGTGCCGGTACGCGTAATTCGATATCAGTATGGTCAGAGAGCAGTTGATCTAATGACGGCTCTTTACCTTCTTTCAATGCATTAACGGCTTGTTCCAGCATCTCCATATACAGCGTAAAACCGATGGACTCGATTTGTCCGCTTTGCTCATCACCCAACAATTCCCCTGCACCACGGATCTCCAGATCGTGGGTTGCCAACACAAAACCAGCACCCAGATCTTCCAGTGATTCAATGGCCTCCAGTCGTTTGACGGCATCTTTGGTCATCTGTTTCGGATGTGGCGTTAACAGATAGGCATATGCCTGATGGTGTGAACGCCCGACACGGCCACGCAATTGATGCAACTGAGCCAGACCCAGATGATCGGCACGATCCATAATGATGGTATTGGCGCTCGGCACGTCGATGCCGGTTTCAATAATTGTGGTACACACTAACAGGTTGTAACGCTGATGATAGAAATCAGACATTACTCGCTCCAGTTCCCGTTCTCGCATCTGGCCATGGGCAATACAGATCCGGGCTTCTGGCACTAGTTCACTGAGTTGTGTTGCTGTCTGTTCGATGGTTTCGACATTGTTGTGTAGATAATAGATCTGGCCACCACGTTTTAATTCACGCAATATCGCTTCACGCACCACGGCTTTATCATGCTGGCGGACAAACGTTTTAATGGCTAATCGTTTAGCGGGTGGTGTGGCGATAACAGAAAGATCGCGCATACCGGATAATGCCATATTCAGCGTACGCGGAATCGGCGTAGCCGTCAGGGTCAGAATATCAACATCGGCACGCAATGCTTTGATCTTTTCTTTCTGACGGACACCAAAACGGTGCTCTTCATCAACCACCAGCAAACCCAGATCTTTAAAGCGGATATCTTCGGACAGCAGTTTGTGGGTGCCGATGATGATATCGATTTTTCCTTCTGCCAGCGCTTCCATGGCGGCTTTTTGTTCTTTCGCACTTTTAAAGCGGCTCATCACTTCGATATTGACGGGCCAGTTGGCAAACCGATCGCGGAAGTTTTCATAATGTTGTTGTGCCAGCAGAGTTGTCGGAACTAATACCGCGACTTGTTTACCGGCATGCACCGCAACAAAAGTAGCGCGCATGGCTACTTCGGTTTTACCAAAACCGACATCACCGCAGACCAGTCGATCCATGGCTTTGGCTTGGCACATATCACCGAGCACGGAATTAATAGCGTTGAGCTGATCCGGCGTTTCTTCGAACGGGAATCCGGCGGCAAATTTACTGTAGGCTTGTTTATCATGCCGGAACGCCAGACCGGGTCTGGAGGCTCGTTTGGCATACACATCCAAGAGTTCAGCTGCGACGTCACGGATTTTTTCAACGGCTTTTTTCCGCGCTTTCAGCCAGGCTTCGCCACCGAGTTTGTGCAGCGGTGGATTTTCACTACCGCTATAACGGCTGATGAGATGCAGTGAGGTGACTGGCACATACAGTTTGTCAGCACCAGCGTATTCCAACGTGAGATATTCGGCTGCAATGCCACCGGCATTCAGCGATTGCAAGCCGACGTAACGGCCCACACCATGATCGAGATGCACGACTGGTTGCCCAATGGTTAATTCCGCCAGATTGCGAACAATCGCATCGCTGCCAGCGCTGGCTTTTTTATCGCGACGGCGACGTTGAACAACTTTCTGACCAAACAGATCGTTTTCACAGATCAGCGCCACATTGGCTTGCGGCAGAATGAAGCCATGTTCCAGCGGGCTGACAATGATCGCAAACTGATCTGCGCCGTTGGTGAACGCATCAAAGGAACTCAGGATCGGCAGTTGGATCTGCAGTGGCGTCAGTAATTCCAGCAAGGCTTCACGACGGCCTTCGGATTCCACCGAAAATAGAACTCGGCCATTAAATAGACTTAAGAAGCGTTGTAGTGCCTCTAACGGTTCTTGTTGTTTGGCTTCTATGGTTAATTCAGGCAGCGCATTGACCGGTAGATTAACGCGGCCGGCTTTTTCTTCCGTTGGCAATGCCTGACAGTGGATCTGTGTGCGTTCTTTCAACACCCCGAACAGCTGATCTATCGGCAGATACAAGGTTGCTGGTGATAACAGCGGACGGGTGAGATCGTAACGACGATCTTCATAACGTTGCTGCACATCTTGCCAGAATTGTTCGCTGGCTTGTTGAATGTCACCAACCGTCATAATCAAGCTAGATTCAGGTAAATAATCCAGTAGTGTCGATGTTTGCTCAAAAAACAGCGGCAGATAATATTCAATCCCGGCTGGCCACATGCCTTTACTGACTTGCTGATAAACCGAGCCGGGTTCCCGACTCGCATCGAACAATTCTCGAAAGCGTTGGCGGAAGCCTTCAATGGCATTTTTATCAGTCGGGAATTCGTGGGCGGGTAATAACCGAACTTCTTTTACCGGATCGTGAGAACGCTGCGTATCAGGATCAAAGGCCCGGATGGTATCAACTTCATCATCGAAGAAATCAATACGATAAGGTTGTGACGAGCCCATTGGGAATAGATCGAGTAAAGAGCCGCGTGCGGCATATTCCCCGTGCTCCAGTACTTGTTCGACGGCATTGTAACCGGCGTGCTCCAAGCGGCGACGCAGATTGTGCAAATCGAGCTTATCACCGGGTTTTACCAACAGGCTATGACCATCAATAAAGCTCGATGGTGCGGTACGCAACATGAGGGTAGCGACTGGCAGGATCAGCAGCCCTTTTTTCATGCGCGGCAGATGATAAAGCGCTTCGATCCGCTGCGATATGATGTCTTGATGCGGCGAGAATGTATCGTAAGGCAAGGTTTCCCAGTCAGGAAACAGCCGCACCGGGATTGTCGATTCTGCTAGCAGGAAGCTGATTTCCTGCTCTAAATACAGGGCAGTAGGGGTGTCATGCACCAGCAACACCACCGGATGCGCTTGTGTTTTTACCAGTTCAGCAATCGCCAGAGAAAGACTACTGCCATTTAACTGTCCAAAGGTAAGACGCTGATTCGCTTTGGCATTCAATGAAAAGGAAAAGTAATTGGTCATTAGTCAGTTTCAGGTTAGTTGATATTTCTTTTCTGCCCGCTCTTTGAGCTGACGTGATTGCTCATGCATCCCGGCTCGGATCAATAACTCACGATCATCTTCCCGAATTAAGGCATATTCGACGGTGATCAGAGAACGCTCTTCTTCCGTGACGATATTAGTGACGCGTCCATAACAATAAACGGCGCTGGCTTCTTCGCGGACGAAAATTTTCAGGCGTAATAGCTGATTTTTTTCCAACACTAATGAAGTGTGAAAGGTCAGCTGACTGCCGCCAAAACTTAAGGTCAGATGCCGATATTGTGGGTCATCATCCTGCATCAGAATATGAGTCATCAATAGGTTCAATTTGCGCGATTGCTGGTTAATGACATCCACCAGATAGCCAATATCATCACTAATACTGCGCAACGCCCGCGCATTGCTTAAATCCAGCTGCACAATCGTGTTGGATATTTTGAATGGTTCCGGAATTTCAGCCTCAAAAGTGTCATGATCTGGCAATTTAAAACCTTGTTCCATTGGAATCACACTGATACTTAAACAGTGATGCACACTAAAATATTGCTCGCTCAAGGAGAACCCCTTGTTGAGTGGATGTCTTACCTTTATTATCCGCTAACTCTTGGATTGCGCAACGCTTGGAAACAGCGTGAAATCACTCATTTTTCAACCTGTCAGTCTGGCAATCGGTTTGCGATACGCTGGTGCCCGAGGCGATAATCGATTTGCTTCTTTTATCTCCATATTTTCAACCTTCGGAATTGCCATCGGTGTGCTGGCGTTGATCGTCGTCAGCTCTGTGATGAATGGCTTTGAGGCCCAGCTGAAAGACCGTATTTTAGGTGTGGTACCACATGGCGTGATCACCACTGAATCAGGTCAATTGGCAAATTGGCAACAATATCAACAGACTGTTATGCACTTACCGCATGTGCAAGCGGCGGCACCTTTTATTACCACAGAAGGTATGGTGCAAAGTCCGGGTAGTTTGGCACCGATCGCGTTACAGGGGTTAGACCCGCAAAACTACCCGAAACAGGATTTGTTACGTCAAACCCTGGGTAATGCAGCTTTGGAACGGTTGGTGGCGGGGAAATTTAATATCATCCTCGGTGGTGCATTGGCGCAAAAACTCGGTGTGATGCCCGGCGACCAGGTGCGGGTGTTGGTCAGTGAGGGCAGCCGTTTTACTCCAATGGGGCGAGTGCCATCACAGCGTCTATTTCATGTGGTAGCTCTGTTTGATGTTGGTTCGCCAGTGGATGACCAGATCGCGCTGATCCATCTGGATGATGCTCGTCGTTTGCTGCGTTATCAGCCAGAAAATGTCACCGGCTGGCGGGTGTGGTTAGATAATGCGTTTCAGACTGACGATATCGCCAAAACCAAGCTGCCATCGTCACTGGTGTTTCAAGACTGGCGCCAGGAGCGCGGCGAGCTATTCCGCGCAGTTGCGATGGAAAAACACATCATGAGCCTGATGTTGGTGCTGATCATTCTGGTAGCCGCCTTCAATATTCTGTCTGCATTGGTCATGGTGGTATTGGATAAACAGGGTGAAGTGGCGATCTTGCGTACCATGGGTATGCAAAGCCAGACTGTTATGAAAATCTTCATTGTGCAGGGCATCTGGAGTGGTGTTCTCGGTGGTGTATTTGGCATGCTTGGTGGCGTGTTGTTGACACATTATCTGAACCCGGTGCTGCGCGTGTTAGGGCTCAATCTGTATATGGATGCTGGTGGCGGTGGTCTGCCAGTCGAGTTACAAATTTCGCAGGTCTTACTGATAGCCGTTGGGGCATTATTAATGAGTTTTATGGCGACGTTGTATCCGGCTTATCGTGCCGCTCATATTCGTCCGGCGGAGGCGTTACGTTATGAATAACATCCTGTTGCGTTGTCAGGATCTGGTAAAAACTTATCGTGAAGGTGAGTTAGAAACCCCAGTATTACGTGGCATTAATCTGACCGTTATGCAAAAAGAGATGCTGGCGATTGTGGGTAGTTCTGGCTCGGGTAAAAGTACCATGTTGCATTTATTGGGGGCGTTAGATACCCCAACATCCGGTACTGTGCTGTTTGAACAGCAGGATATTTATCAGTGGAATAGCCAACAACAAGCGCAATTTCGTAATCGGGAATTGGGTTTTGTATATCAATTTCATCATCTGTTGGGTGAATTTACGGCATTAGAAAATGTGGCGATGCCATTATTGATTGGCGGTATGGCGGTGAAAAAAGCATCGCAGATGGCTACCGAAATGCTGGGGCGTGTTGGGTTATCGCATCGTATTACGCATCGACCAGCAGAATTATCCGGTGGTGAACGTCAACGCGTGGCTATTGCCCGTGCCTTGGTGAATGAACCGCATCTGGTGTTGGCTGATGAACCAACCGGTAATCTGGATCATAAAAGCGCCACGGCGATTTATGAACTGATGTGCCAGCTTAATCGTGAATTGGGTACTGCATTTGTGGTAGTCACGCACGATCGAGAATTGGCTGGCAAACTGCATCGTCAGGTTCATATGGTTGATGGCGCGTTAGTGGGAGGCGAATAATGTTTCAGCCTTTCGCGCTGTTTGTGGGCTTGCGTTATAGCCGCACACGCCGCAGCAGTCGTTTTGTCAGTTTTATTTCTGCCTCTTCAATTATTGGTATTGCGTTAGGCGTGATGGCGCTGATCTTAGGGTTGTCGGCCATGAACGGGTTTGAGCGCGAATTGCGCCAACGCGTGCTGGCGGTGATCCCGCATGCGGAAGTTGAGTTGGTTTCTGGCGGTTTCAGTGACTGGCCATCAGCAATTCGTATATTAAAAAAACAGCCTGGAATTACCGCCGTTGCACCGTTGATTTCGCTAAACGGTATGTTGGAAGCGGGTGGTAAAATGAAAGCGGCGCAATTACGCGCGGTGTTACCTGCTGAAGAAAAAGAGATCTCACAAGCTGGCAACTATATGACTGGCGATGGGCTGGATGCGCTACATCCTGGCGAAAATGGGGTGATCATCGGTCAGCAAATTGCCAAAAAACTTGGTGTGAAAATTGGTGATAGTGTCACCATGCAAGTGCCGGATAAAAATGCCCAATCCGCTTTTGCTGCCCCCATGCAACGTCAGTTTACTGTGGTGGGTCTGCTGAAATTAGGCGGTCAGTTAGATGGTTTATTAGGCTATATTCATCTGCAAGATGCGCAATCCATGCTGGGCTGGAAAAATGAAGTGCAGGGATTAAGCATCGAAGTAAATGATGTGCTTTCTGCTCAAACCATCGCTTATCAAGCGGCCAATCAATTACCGTATCGTATGTATCTGCGCAGCTGGATGACCTCGCAAGGCTATCTGTATCAAGATATTCAAATGGTGCGAACAGTCATGTACGTAGTGTTACTGATGGTGGTAGCTGTCGCGTGTTTTAATATCGTGTCGACGCTGGTGATGGCGGTAAATGAAAAACGGGGCGATATCGCGATACTCAAGACCATGGGGGCCGGGAATTGGCAGATCCGACTGGTGTTTATGACGCAAGGCATGGTGAATGGATTGATTGGTGCGGGAGGCGGTGCGTTGCTGGGCTGTTTACTGGCCCAATATTTGTCATCAATCATTCACGGGTTGGAGCAATTAATTGGTTATCAGTTCCTGAACCCTGAGATCTACTTTATCGATTTTCTACCATCTGAACTGCATCTGATGGATGTGGTCGTGGTGACGGCGGCGGCGATCTTGATGAGTTTATTGGCAACATTATATCCGGCTTGGCGAGCGAGTCAGTTATTACCCGCCAGAGAGCTAGGGCATTAATTTCAAATTGCACGTATAAAAAAAACCAGCGGATCCGCTGGTTTTTTTATTTTATCTCAGCTTATTGTTTACTGCGTCTGTGGCGTAAAACCATAACAACCAGTATCAATATTCCCAAGGCCAGTAGTGAGTAGATACCGGTTTGGCCGCGTTTAACCATATGCAGCAGCCAATCGCGGTTATACGCACCATAGTCACCGAGATAAACCCAGACGGGTACAGAAATACAAGCGGCAAGGCCATCCATTATTATAAATTGCCAAATGGAAATGCGGCGACTCATACCTGCAACGATAAAAATTGGCGAACGTAAACCAGGTAAGAAACGAGCCACAAAAAGTACCCAGTTACCATATTTAACGAATTTTTCCTGCACCTGAGCAAAGCGGTGTGGCGTCACAATACGTCTGATCGGTGCAAAAGCCAGTATGCGCTGACCAAAAGTATGCCCCAAGGTAAACATAGTACCATCGCCAATCAGTACCCCAGCCATGCATACGGCAAACATAGTATGCACATCTGCATAACCTAAACCGGCAATTATTCCGCCTGCAACCAGTGTGATATCTTCAGGGATCGGTAGGCCAAAACCACAAAGCAACAGCATAACGAAAACGGCGACATAGCCATAATCAGAGAAAATGGAAATTAGAATGTCCATCTTATTGTATTTTTCACCCCATTCCTGCCCGGTAGTCTCATGGTTATTTTACTAATCAGTTAGAGACAACGCATCAAACTACAACAACATAATGTTGGCCGATTATGACACTCATTAGATGGTGCGTGTGTAAATCAGGGGTAGTTTTCTCCCTTTTATGTGAAATAAGCAACCTCCTGAGATCTGATCGTTGGTTTTTTGAACGCAAAATTTTCCCGAAACGTAAAAACCAACAGCTTTTAGCCGCCTATTCAGAACGTGAAAATAGCAATTCAATGACTTAATTAAGAGATCAATCGTGGAAAGGTTGCTGCTGGGAATAGCCTTGGGTATCTGTACTGCATTGATCTGGCCTGAATTGCCGCCAATTTGGTTAGGGAGTGCTGTTTTACTCCTCGGATTATTTTTACTGTTTCGTTATCGATTCTCTGGTGCTGTTTTATGTGGTCTTGGTTGGGCTGTCGTTTTTTTTAACCTTCAACTGTGTTGGTTAAAAACTCAACATCTGGAACCACCTGCACAGCATGAGCTAAATGTCACTGTTACTCAGGCCTATCAAAAATCAGATCACCAGCAACTCTTAGTTTCTGCTCAGCAGATCAATCAACAGACATTTTGGATCGAGCCGACAATTCGATTAACGTTAAACAATAATAAATATCGGCTGAAACGTGGCGATAAGCTCCATATTCTGGCGAAACTGAAAATACCCCATGGTTTGGGGAATCCAGTCGGATTTAATGCTGAGCGCTGGTTGTTGGGGCAAGGAGTTACTGCGACCGGCACAATCAGTCAACTCGCATTGACTTATCAGGCCGACCACCACTGGCGTGATCAGTGGCTGGATAAATCGCGCCAGCTAATGCATGAATTTTATCAACCCGAACTATTGATGGCGTTGATTTACGGTGAACAACAGGATGTTGATAAAGACGATTGGCAGACACTTCGTGATACCGGCTTAATCCATCTCATAGCAATTTCCGGCATGCATATTGGACTTATTGCCTGGATTGGTATGGCGCTGTCTCGTTTATTGCTGCAACGTTTTGCGGAAAAGTTCCCAGCCATCCATTGGTTGATTGGGATGGGTTTTGCACTGTTATACAGTGCGCTAGCCGATTTTTCAGCACCCACTGTCAGGTCGCTGATCATGCTCGGGATCTGGGTGGTATTAAGGCTTTGGCAACGAGAGTGGTCGGCAATCCGGATCTGGCTGATAGCATTAGCCATTATGCTCATGATTGATCCTTGGTCGGTATTTTCCGCAGGTAGTTGGCTCTCTTTTATTGCGGTCGGGATCTTAGGTATTGCCGGTTTTTTATGGCGCAAGCCATCTATGTGGCAAATCCAGTGGTTAATGACCGAGCTACTGTTGCCATTTCAGCTGGTGTTGTTTGATGGCCTGAGTGTCAGTAGTATCTTAATTAACATTCCTGCTGGGCCATGGTTTACTTTCTCGATTGTACCTATTGGGCTGGTTTCTGGGTTATTAGTGCCCATTTTCCCCGCATTAGCGCGTTTTGGCTTTTGGTTGTGTGATCTGCAACTGCGCTGGTTAATGTCTATGTTGGAATGGGTCCAACACTGGGGATCTGGTTGGCTGTCACTTTCTGCCTATCAACAACGAATGCTGTTCTGGAGTTTGACGGTTTGGCTCATCTGGCGTTTTTCGCCGGTGGTCATAAAGCGCGAATTGGGTTTGTTGCTATTAGCCGTGAGCGGATTGTTCTTTGCCGGTTGTGAGTCAGAGCCTGACTGGCGAGTGGATATGCTGGATATCGGGCAAGGGTTATCAGTTCTGGTGACGCAGGGCCATCGCGCGTTATTGTTTGATACCGGCGATGCATATCCTGGCGGATACAATATGGCTGATGCCGCCATTTTTCCTATGTTGGAATATCGAGGCGTTCAGCAACTGGATTATCTGGTCGTGAGCCACCGCGATAAAGATCATGCGGCGAACTGGCAGCGTATTTACCAAAAATATCCGCAGGCGCATATTGTCTCTTCCGCAAAACTAAATGCAGAAACGCAAATTTGCCAACGCTGGCAGCAATGGGACTGGGGGCAGCTACAACTCACTATCTTGTCACCACAAAATTCATCGGGTGGTGATATCAATGAAGACTCCTGTGTACTGCGTATTAGTGACGGCAATCACAGCGTATTATTAACGGGCGATGTGCAACATCAAGCAGAGTCGGAATTAACTAATTTACCTGCTGGTTTGCTGCGCAGCGATATATTGTCATCGCCCCATCATGGCAGTAGGTCATCCTCTTCGGTGGCGTTTATTGCAGCGGTTGCTCCTGATTATGTGGTCCACAGTGCCGGATATCAAAACCGCTGGCATCATCCTCATGCGGAAATAGTGGCTCGTTATATTCAGTCACAACAGTGGGTCACAGCCACTGATGGCTTGATCAGCTTTGAAATTAACCAAAATAGTATGGATATTAAGCCTTTTCGTCGTTCACAACCTTGGTATCGGAAGATGGATGCTTGGTTAGTCGGCGATCACCCGCTAAAATAACGGGTCATTTTGCAGCAAGGTTTGAATCTTTCATGTCTCACAAAGCACACGATGCAGCGCCGCAAGCCAGCTGGCCTATTCTGAAACGTCTTCTGGGGTTTACCGCCGGACGTAAAAAAGGTCTGGTGATTGCCAGTATTGGTATGGTTGGTTACGCAGGTGTGGACACCTTCATGCTGTCACTGATAAAACCCTTGTTGGATGATGGTTTAACCAGTAAAGAACATTCGGTCATGATTTGGTTGCCGCTGATGATCATGGGGCTGGTCGCCATGCGCGGCGTCTGTAACTTCATCTCGGATTATTTTATGGCTTGGGTCGGCAACACGGTAGTGATGCGGCTACAGCAAAAGGTATTTTCCCATTTGATGGGTATGCCGCTGTCCTTCTTTGACAAAAATAACACCGGTAGTTTGTTGTCTAAAGTGACCTATGATGCAGGGCAGGTCTCTTCTGCTGCCAGTTCAACCTTGATATCACTGATCCGCGAAGGTTGTACTGTTATCGGCTTGCTGGCTTTGATGTTCTATTATTCTTGGCAACTATCGCTTATCTTTTTTGTGATTGGCCCAATTGTGGGTGTGCTTATCTCTGTCATTAGTAAACGCTTTAGAAAGCTGAGCCGCCAACTGCAGCATGCGATGGGAAACATCACCACCTCGACAGAGCAGATGTTGCGTGGTCATAAAGAAGTATTAATGTTTGGTGGACAAGAAGTTGAAGCGGAACGCTTCACTCGTGTAAGTAATTCGGTGCGTCAGCAGAATATGAAGCTGGTGGTTGCTGATGCAGTTGGTTCTCCGATCGTCCAATTCATTGCCTCTACGGCATTATCATTGGTGCTTTATTTAGCGACCTTTCCTGAAATCAGCCACAAATTAACGGCTGGTTCATTTGCTGCAGTGATCTCGGCATTATTTGGACTATTGAAACCTCTAAAAAGTCTTACACAGGTGAATGTCCAGTTTCAACGAGGTATCGCTGCGTGCCAAAGCTTATTTGATGTGATTGATTTACCGTTGGAAAACGACAATGGGCAACGTGAATTGACCCATGCAGCGGGTCAGATCGAATTCCGAAATGTCACTTTCACGTATCCAACCAAAGATGCTCCGGCATTGCGTGAGGTCAGTTTTGCTATTGAACCAGGTAAAACAGTGGCGCTGGTAGGCCGTTCAGGTTCCGGTAAGAGTACCATCGCCAGTTTGTTAACCCGCTTTTATGATATTCAGCAAGGCCAGATCCTGTTGGATGGCCATGATATCTATGAGTATCGTTTGCGTGATTTACGTCGTCAATTTGCACTGGTATCGCAGAACGTGCATTTATTTAATGACTCGGTTGCCAACAACATAGCCTACGCAGCAGAAGAGCAGTTTACTCGAGAGCAAATTATCGAAGCGGCTAAGTTAGCCAACGCCGATGAATTTATCACGAAGATGCCGCAAGGTTACGACACTATCATTGGGGAAAATGGCGCCACACTGTCAGGTGGACAACGTCAGCGTCTGGCGATTGCCCGAGCATTATTGCGAGACATGCCAATCTTGTTGTTGGATGAAGCAACCTCGGCACTAGATTCGGAATCAGAACGTCGCATTCAAACTGCGTTGGAATCTCTGACGAAAAACCGAACTACACTGGTTATTGCCCATCGTCTTTCTACTATTGAGAAGGCTGATGAAATATTGGTTGTGGATGAAGGCCAGATAGTGGAACGTGGTACCCATGATCAATTACTGGAAATGGGTGGTGCTTATGCCTTATTACGTCGCACGCAAATGGGCGCACAAGCCTCATGATTGAATGGCTCTGGTATCGCCGCAGTTGGGTTAACTGGTTATTTGCGCCACTGGCACTACTGTTTGCATTACTGACGACAGCTCGCCGGGGTCTGTATCGTTCTGGCTTGCTCCGTAGCTATCGAGCATCAGTACCCGTCATTGTCGTTGGTAATATTACGGTTGGCGGTAACGGCAAAACTCCCGTGGTGTTGTGGCTGGTGGATTTACTCACCAAGGCGGGTTACCACCCTGGCGTGGTCAGTCGTGGTTATGGCGGCAAAGCACCGCATTATCCTTATTTATTACATCCTGCTGCTACTGCGATTGAAGCAGGTGATGAACCGGTGCTTATTTATCAGCGTTGCGGTTGTCCGGTTGCAGTAGCACCCAAGCGGGCGGCTGCCGTGCAACTACTGGTCGAGCAATGCGGTGTTGATGTCATCATCTGTGATGATGGTTTGCAGCATTATGCGTTACAACGCGATATCGAATTAGCCGTGATGGACGGCGAACGTCGTTTAGGAAACGGCTGGCTGATGCCGATGGGGCCATTGCGTGAGACGCCGTCTCGACTACGGCAAGTCATGGCTGTTATCTGTAATGGCGGGCAGGCCCGACCTGATGAGATCAAAATGTCGCTACAACCAGCGCCATTGCGGAATGTTCGCACTAACCATACCGCCATCATCACTGGTGCAGTAGATGCCTTGGCAGGCATCGGTTATCCGCCTCGGTTTTTTAATAGTTTATTACAGCAAGGTTATGCGCTAAATCAGCAGGTAGCTTACGCTGATCATCAGCAATTTAATGCGGAGGAATTAAAGCAGAGATTTGCTTTACGTCCGCTGATCATGACAGAAAAAGATGCGGTGAAATGCCGGGACTTTGCGTTAGAGAACTGGTGGTATCTACCGGTTACCGCGCAATTACCGGATAAATTTGCTACCCGATTACTTGCTCAGCTGAAGGAACTTCGCCATGGCACTGGATTATAAATTACTGGAAATCGTCGCTTGCCCAATCTGTAAAGGCAAACTGAATTATGACAAAGAGCGGGCTGAGTTAGTGTGTCGGGCCGATAAACTGGCATACCCAGTAGAGGATGATATTCCGGTATTGCTGGAGAACCGTGCGCGCCAACTGACTTCTGATGAGCTGCCGTCATGAGTTTCGTGGTCGTTATTCCTGCCCGTTATCAGTCGACTCGTTTACCCGGCAAACCATTGGCGGACATTCATGGTCAACCTATGATTGCCTGGGTCGTTGAACGCGCTAAGCAAGCGGGCGCCAGCCAAGTCATCGTAGCGGTGGATGATGAGCGAGTTGCTGCAGCCGTATCTGCGTTAGATGTCGATGTCTGTATGACAGGTCATCATCATCAGTCTGGCACTGAACGTCTGGCTGAGGTGTGTGAAAAATATGCTTTTGCGCCTGATACCATTGTGGTTAATGTGCAGGGTGATGAACCATTGATCCCGCCATCGATTATTAGCCAAGTGGCAAATAATCTGGCGAACACCTCAGCACCAATGGCCACACTGGCCGTCGCGATTGAAGATGAACACGAAGTGTTTAATCCGAATGCTGTTAAAGTGGTGATGGATCAGCAAGGTCATGCGTTGTATTTCAGCCGTGCTACGATTCCATGGGATCGTGATGGTTTCGCGCAAATGCCAAAACAGCTACGGCATCCATTTCTGCGTCACATTGGCATCTATGCTTATCGCGCTGGATTTATCCGCCAATATGTCAGTTGGCCTGCCAGCCCATTAGAGCAAATAGAGTCATTAGAGCAGTTACGGGTACTCTGGAATGGCGAAAAAATCCATGTCGCAGTCGCAATAGAAAATCCGCCAGCCGGCGTGGATACCGCTGAAGATCTAGAGAAGGTTTGTCGCTATCTGGATGAAGTTAAACAGAAATAGTGATTCAGCACCGTAAATGAGCAGAAGCCAGAGTGATATCTCTGGCTTTTTTGTTTCTGTATTCTTATGCTGAATCGATTCTTCTGTGTTGCTTGCATTTTATGTAACTAAGCGTAACATTATGCAAACAATTTGCACTCATATCTCTTCAAGGACAGCATCATGAAAATAGGGACCACGCTTGGCGAATTCATCATCAAAAAACAAGCGGATTTTCCACATGCCTCTGGTGAACTTAGCTCCTTGCTCGCCTCCATTCGTTTAGCTGCCAAAATTGTAAATCGTGAAATTAATCAGGCTGGTTTAAGCGATATTCTTGGTGCAATGGGTCGGGCCAATGTGCAAGGTGAAGATCAACAAAAGCTGGATTGGTTTGCGAATGAGAAATTTAAAGATGCATTGGCTGCTCGCGGCGAAGTGTGTGGTTTAGCTTCTGAAGAAGAAGATGACTTTGTCGCTTTCGACCCGGTTAGTGGCAAAAAATCAAAGTATGTCGTGTTGATCGATCCACTGGATGGTTCATCAAATATCGATGTAAATGTTTCAGTTGGCACTATTTTCTCTATCTATCGTCGGGTAACCCCCTCTGATCAGCCTGCTACACTGGCCGATTTCTTACAGCCAGGTCACCGCCAAGTGGCCGCTGGTTATGTGATCTATGGTTCATCAACCATGTTGGTGTATAGCACCGGACAGGGGGTGAATGGTTTTACGCTTGATCCTTCTATTGGTTGTTTCTGCTTGTCTCATCCGGATATCAAGATCCCTGAGCAAGGCTATTGTTATTCGGTTAACGAAGGTCATTACCTGAAATTCCCACAGGGTGTAAAACAATATATCAAGTATTGTCAGGCGGTGGATGAGCAGGAAAAACGCCCGTATACATCACGCTATATTGGTTCATTAGTAGCTGATTTTCATCGTAATTTGTTGAAAGGTGGTATCTATATGTACCCGTCAGGTACTAATGCGCCGAAAGGCAAATTACGTTTGTTGTATGAGTGCAATCCGATTGCTTTTTTGGCTGAACAGGCGGGCGGTAAGGCATCTACTGGCCGGACCCGGATCTTGGATTTGGATCCAACAGAATTGCACCAACGCACTCCGTTTTATGTTGGTTCTCGCTTTATGGTGGATAAACTAGAAGAGTTTGTTGCTCAGTATTCGTAAATCAACTTTTTCACTCAAAACATAGATTGTGCAGTAAAAGAAAGGGCCGCGATTCGCAGCCCTTTTTATATTTAAGTAATAAATAACAACTACTTACGTTTATTTAGTGGTAACACTGTACGAGTTGGTGCACCGGTATACAACTGACGTGGACGACCAATTTTGCTGGCTGGATCGGCCTGCATTTCCAACCAATGAGATATCCAGCCGATGGTGCGAGCCAGAGCAAAGATAACGGTAAACATGGAAGTTGGAATGCCGATCGCATTCAGGATAATACCTGAGTAGAAGTCGACGTTCGGATACAGTTTTTTCTCGATGAAGTACGGATCAGACAGTGCAATGCGTTCCAGTTCCATTGCGACATCCAGTAATGGATGGTTGCTGATGTTCAGCTCTTGCAATACCGCATGACAAGTATCACGCATAACTACTGCACGTGGATCGTAGTTGCGATAAACACGATGACCAAAGCCCATCAGACGGAATGGATCATTCTTATCTTTCGCGCGCGCCACGAAATGCGGAATACGATCAACAGAGCCGATTTCTTGCAGCATCTTCAGACAAGCTTCGTTGGCACCACCATGTGCTGGGCCCCACAGCGAAGCGATACCCGCAGCGATACAAGCAAAAGGATTGGCACCCGAAGAACCAGCCAAACGCACGCTGGAAGTGGATGCGTTCTGTTCGTGGTCAGCATGCAATACAAAAATAATATCCATTGCACGTTCAATGACTGGGTTCACGCGATATTCTTCACAAGGCACCGCAAACATCATGTGCAGGAAGTTACCAGCATAACTCAGATCATTACGTGGGTAGATAAACGGCTGCCCCATCGAATATTTATAAGACATCGCGGCCAGAGTCGGCATTTTTGAAATCAGACGATATGCCGCTACTTCACGGTGCTGTTCATGACTGATATCTAATTCGTCGTGGTAGAACGCAGATAAAGCACCTGCAACCCCACACATAACGGCCATTGGATGAGAGTCACGACGGAATGCTTTGAACAATGAGGTGATCTGTTCATGCACCATGGTATGGCGAGTCACCATATAACGGAATTTGTCGTATTGCTCTTTGTTCGGCAGTTCGCCGTTCAGCAGCAGATAACAGACTTCCAGATAATTCGAGTCTTTCGCCAGTTCAGCAATAGGATAACCACGATACAACAGGATACCGGCATCACCATCAATATAGGTGAGCTTTGAAGTACAGGATGCAGTCGACAGGAAACCTGGATCGTAAGTGAAATAGCCATGCGCCCCTAATGCGCGGACATCGATTACCTCAGGACCTTCAGTCCCTGACAGGATTGGCAATTCGATCGGCTCTTGACCGGGGATGTGCAGGGTGGCTACTTTATTAGCCATGGCAAGTCTCCTTTGCAATTAATGTAAAAGCGGTAGTCGCGAGGAATAGTCACGCGAAACGTTTTTGTATTGTTCCTTTATAGTTCGTATAAACGCTATTGCGCTTGATAGCAATAAAAAATCCTTACTGCGTCACACTTATTTCAACCATCCTGATGCACTTTGTCAATTTTATAGCGATACCTAAATGTATGAATGGTCACAGTTTGGGAGCTTAGTTCATAAAATTGTGTTTCTAATAGGTTAAATTTTTGTAATGAATTGGGATAGGTGAATATACTGAATGGGCTGTTGCTTTGTATCCGTCAACAGCGACAAAAATGAGTAAACAAGATTGTTTTTTGAGCATTGAAGTTACCTTATTCGCTCTGTGATTGCCGTAACAGTAACAGGCAATCATAATATGTTGAATATAAAAGGAACCTTTTCATCCTGAAGGCAAAACTGAGTGAAATCAGTGCCGTTTTCAGGTGATTCATCCGGTCAGATGAAAAACACTGATGACCGGACTGGCTGTCGGTCAAAGGAAACCAAATGAATATGCATGAAGATGCCATCGTTACCTGGATTCGATCTTCTTATCTGGCAAACAGTTCGTATGTTGAAGACCTTTATGAGTCATACCTGATAGATCCGAGTTCTGTGCCGTTAGAATGGCGTGAGTGTTTTTCGGAGCTGGGCGCACCGCAGAGCAATGAACAGCCTCATGCGCCGGTTCGTCAGCGCTTGCGTCAGGAAGTCACACAGCCGCGACGTGCAGTTAGTGTCGCTGGCAATGCTGCTTTAGATCAAAAACAATTCCATGTGTTACAGCTCATCAATGCCTATCGTTATGCCGGCCATCAGCTCGCCAATCTTGATCCGCTCGGGCTGACCACAAATCCAGTGGTGCCGGAACTGGAGCTTTCATATTACCAGTTGGATACCGCCGATCTGGATCGCGAGTTTCATATTGGTAGTTTCCTGGCTAATCAGGAACGCATGACGTTGCGCGATCTGCTGGCGTCATTACGAAATACTTACTGTGATGTGATTGGTGCGGAATTTATGCACATGACGTCGCAGCTGGAAAAACGCTGGATCCAGGAACGTTTAGAATCGGTAGATGCGCGCCCGAAATGGACCACCGATGCGAAAAAACAAGCCTTAGAGGAATTGACCGCCGCTGAAGGTTTGGAGCGGTATCTCGGCGCGAAATTCCCTGGCGCAAAACGCTTTTCGCTGGAAGGCGGCGATATGCTTATCCCGATGGTGAAATCAATTATTCGTCAGGCGGGTGCCACTGGGCATAAAGAAATTGTCATTGGCATGGCGCATCGTGGCCGACTGACCATGCTGGTTAACGTGTTGGGTAAACGCCCGAAAGAGCTGTTTGATCAATTTGCGGGTCATCATGGCGATGCTTGGGGAACCGGTGATGTGAAATATCACATGGGCTTCTCATCTGATTTTGCGACCGAAGGTGGCAATGTTCACTTGGCGTTGGCGTTCAACCCATCGCATCTGGAAATTGTGAATCCGGTAGTTATCGGCTCTGTTCGTGCCCGAATGGAACGTCTGCATGATAATGAATTCAATAAAGTACTGCCGATCACCATTCATGGCGACTCGGCCATTGCCGGGCAAGGTGTTGTCGCAGAAACCTTTAACATGTCTCAAACCCGCGGTTTTGGCGTAGGTGGCACGGTTCGTATTGTTATAAATAATCAGATCGGCTTTACCACCTCCAATTCGAAAGATACGCGCTCTACCCGTTACTGTACCGACATCGCTAAAATGGTACAGGCGCCTATTTTCCATGTGAATGCCGATCATCCGGAAGCGGTACTGTGGGTGACCAAACTCGCCATCGATTTCCGTAATACCTTCCACCGTGATGTGGTGATTGACCTGGTTTGTTATCGCCGAAATGGCCATAACGAAGCTGATGAACCAACCGCCACACAGCCGTTGATGTATCAAAAAATTCGTCAGCATCCAACCACTCGCCAACTTTACGCTGAGCAATTAGCGAAAGAAGGAGTCATTGACGAAAATGCCGGTAACCAGATGGTGACCGATTACCGTCAGGCGCTGGATCGGGGTGAATGTGTGGTCAAAGAATGGCGCCCCATGTCAGCAATGCATCAGAACTGGACGCCGTTTCTAGGTCATGACTGGCAGGAATCGTATGACTCAACTTATCCGCTGGATAAATTAAGTGATCTGGCAGCCAAGTTGTGTCGCTATCCTGATACCCATGTTTTGCAATCTCGTGTGCAGAAGGTGTATGAAGACCGTCTGCTGATGAGCAAAACAGAAAAAATGGCCGATTGGGGTTTTGCTGAGAATTTGGCTTATGCCACCTTACTGATGAATGGAAATCCGGTGCGGTTAACCGGGCAAGATTCGGGTCGCGGTACCTTCTTCCATCGTCATGCTGTGCTACATAATCAGACCGATGGTTCTACCTACACGCCACTAATGAACATTGATCCGGCACAAGCACCATTCCGTGTTTACGATTCTGTCTTGTCGGAAGAAGCGGTGCTGGCTTTTGAATACGGTTATGCCACCGCAACACCGGATGGCCTGACTCTTTGGGAAGCGCAGTTCGGTGATTTTGCCAATGGTGCACAAGTGGTGATTGACCAGTTCCTGTCTTCGGGTGAACAGAAATGGGGTCGTTTGTGCGGGTTGGTATTGCTGTTACCGCATGGTTACGAAGGGCAGGGTGCGGAACACTCGTCTGGTCGCCCAGAGCGTTATCTGCAGATGTGTGCGCAACATAATATGCAAATCTGTATGCCGACTACGCCTGCGCAGATCTACCATTTATTGCGTCGACAAATGTTACGTCCGATGCGTCGTCCGCTGGTGGTCTTTACTCCGAAATCGCTGTTGCGGCATCCGCTCGCCGTTTCATCGCTACAAGAGCTGGCAGAAGGCCGTTTCCAAAATGCGATTGCCGAGGTCGATGTTATTCCACCAGAAGGTGTGCAACGTGTTGTACTGTGCTCCGGTAAGGTCTACTACGATTTATTGGAAGCGCGCCGGAAATCGGATAACAAAGCGGTTGCCATTATTCGTATTGAGCAGCTTTATCCGTTCCCAGAAGAGGAACTGCGGGAGATCCTGCGGCCTTATGAACATGTGCAAGATTTTGTCTGGTGCCAGGAAGAGCCTAAAAATCAGGGCGCCTGGTATAACTGCCAGCATAGAATGAGAAGGGTGATCCCATCTTCAGTTTATCTGAATTATGTCGGTCGTCCGGCATCAGCGGCACCAGCGGTAGGTTATATGTCGTTGCATATGCAACAACAAAAATCATTAGTCGAAGAAGCACTGACAGTAAAATAAAAGGACATACCCATGACTTTGCAAATAATGGTGCCCGATCTCCCAGAATCCGTTTCTGACGCGACAGTGGGTACCTGGCATAAGAAAATTGGCGATAGCATCAAGGCCGGTGAATTGTTGGTTGATCTTGAGACTGACAAAGTCGTACTGGAAGTGCCGGCACCACAGGATGGTGTCATTAGTCAGCAATTCTTTGAGACCGGTAGTACGGTGCAAGGGCATCAGCTCTTAGCGGAGTTAGAGCCATTGCCAGCCAGCGGAGAAGAGACGTCGGCGAAACCTGTCGTCGTTGAAGCCGAGGCGAGCGATATATTAACACCTTCTGTTCGCCGCATTCTGGCCGAGGAAGAGGTTGATCCGGCGAATTTACATGGTTCCGGTCGTGGTGGCCGTATTACCCGTCAGGATGTTGTTCAGCACATTCAGAGTCAAGGTAATCAGCCAGTACCAGTTCCGGTGGAAATCGCCAACGTTGAAGCGGTTGATATTGCATCGAATGGTCGTGAAGAAAAACGGGTACCCATGACTCGTTTGCGTAAGCGTATTGCGGAGCGGTTGCTGGAAGCCAAAAACACCACGGCGATGCTGACGACTTTCAATGAAGTCAACATGCAGCCGATCATGAAGATCCGCAGTAAATATCAGGAACAGTTCGAAAAACGCCATGGCATTAAATTGGGCTTCATGTCGTTTTATGTCAAAGCAGTTAGTGAGGCGCTAAAGCGTTACCCGGAAGTGAACGCCTCTATTGATGGTAATGATGTGCTGTATCACAACTATTTCGATATCAGCATTGCGGTATCAACAGAGCGTGGTCTGGTGACGCCAGTGCTGCGTAACTGTGATGATCTGTCGTTAGCTGAAATTGAAAAAGGTATCAAATCACTGGCGGATAAAGCCCGCGATGGCAAACTTTCGGTAGCAGATTTAACCGGCGGTACGTTTACCATCACCAACGGCGGTGTCTTTGGTTCGCTGATGTCGACACCCATCATCAATCCACCACAAAGCGCAATTCTGGGGATGCACAAGATCCAGGATCGCCCGATGGCCGTGGATGGACAGGTGGTAATTCTTCCAATGATGTACTTGGCTCTGTCTTATGATCACCGTATCATCGACGGCCGCGAATCGGTAGGTTTTCTAGTGTATGTCAAATCACTGCTGGAAGACCCAACTCGCTTGTTATTGGATATCTAATGTAACGAGAGCGGCATTGTGCTGCTCCCTGAATAACGGACTATTATCATGAATTTGCATGAATATCAGGCCAAGCAATTATTTGCTGACTACGGCCTGCCTGTGCCTTCAGGCATTCCCTGTTCTTCTGCTGATGAGGCTGTTGCTGCCACCAAAAAGTTGGGTGGTGATAAGTGGGTTGTGAAGTGTCAGGTTCATGCTGGTGGTCGTGGTAAAGCAGGTGGTGTGAAAGTCGCTTCCAGTGAGCAGGATGTCCGTGAGTTTGCCGAGCATTGGTTAGGCAAACGTCTGGTGACTTACCAAACTGACGCTAGTGGTCAGCCAGTGAATACTATTCTGGTGGAAACCTGCGGCAATATCGCCAAAGAGCTGTATTTGGGTGCTGTAGTTGACCGCAGTACGCGCCGCGTGGTGTTTATGGCCTCTACTGAAGGCGGCATGGACATCGAAACCGTTGCCCATAACACGCCTGAACTGATTCACAAGGTCACACTCGATCCGCTGACTGGCCCGCAAGCCTATCAGGCGCGTGAGCTGGGCTTTAAACTCGGGTTAAATGCCGAACAGCTGAAACAGTTCACTAAGATCTTTTTAGGCTTAGGCAAAATGTTTGTTGCCTGCGATCTGGCACTGCTGGAAATCAACCCATTGGTGATCACGGGTGAAGGCAACCTGCTGTGTCTGGATGGCAAAATCAACATCGACAGCAATGCACTGTATCGTCAGCCAAAACTGAAAGCGTGGAACGATGAGTCACAAGATGATCCACGTGAAGTTGAAGCTGCCCGTTGGGAGCTGAACTACGTGGCCCTTGATGGCAGCATCGGCTGCATGGTTAACGGTGCGGGCTTGGCGATGGGCACCATGGACATTATCAAACACCATGGGGGATTCCCTGCTAACTTCCTTGATGTTGGCGGTGGTGCAACCAAAGAACGTGTGACTGAAGCGTTCAAACTGATCCTCTCTGACAGCAAAGTGAAAGCAGTGCTGGTTAATATTTTCGGTGGTATCGTGCGTTGTGACCTGATCGCAGAAGGCATCATTGGTGCGGTGGCTGAAGTTGGTGTGAAAGTGCCAGTGGTGGTGCGTCTGGAAGGTAACAACGCCGAGCTGGGCTCGCAGAAACTGGCGGAAAGTGGATTAAACATTATTGCAGCAACCAGTCTGACCGATGCTGCGGTGCAAGTCGTTAAAGCAGCGGAGGCCGTGGCATGAGCGTTCTGATCAACAAAGATACTAAAGTTATCTGCCAGGGTTTTACCGGTTCACAAGGTACCTTCCATTCTGAACAAGCGATTGCCTACGGCACGCAAATGGTTGGTGGCACTTCGCCTGGTAAAGGCGGCACAACGCATTTAGGCTTGCCGGTGTTTAACACCGTACGTGATGCGGTGGAAGCAACAGGTGCGACGGCATCTGTTATTTATGTGCCTGCACCATTTTGCAAAGATGCAATTTTAGAAGCCATTGATGCGAGTATCGAACTGATTGTCTGTATCACCGAAGGCATTCCAACACTGGATATGCTGCAGGTGAAATGCCGTCTGGAAGAAACTGGCGTGCGCATGATCGGCCCAAACTGTCCGGGCGTCATTACGCCGGGTGAATGCAAGATCGGCATCATGCCAGGGCACATTCATCTGCCGGGCAAAGTGGGTATCGTTTCGCGCTCTGGCACACTGACGTATGAAGCAGTAAAACAGACCACCGATGCAGGCTTTGGTCAGTCCACTTGCGTAGGTATTGGTGGTGATCCGATCCCGGGCTCTAACTTCATCGACATCCTGGAGTTGTTCCAGAATGACCCGCAAACTGAAGCTATCGTCATGATTGGTGAAATTGGTGGCACAGCGGAAGAAGAAGCGGCGGCCTATATTAAAGCTAATGTTACGAAACCAGTGGTCTCTTACATTGCTGGTGTGACGGCACCTGCTGGTAAACGCATGGGCCATGCTGGTGCCATTATTGCCGGCGGTAAAGGTACAGCTGCTGAGAAGTTTGCAGCGTTGGAAGAAGCGGGCGTGAAAACCGTGCGTTCCCTGGCGGATATCGCTGCGGGCTTACGTGAAGTGACAGGCTGGAAATAAATTCAGTTTTTCATAAATACAAAAAAGGCTCTTTTTACAGAGCCTTTTTTATTGCTTGGTTATGGTGTTATGCAGCGAAATTTTTCGCAGCAAAATCCCAGTTTGCCAGAGCCCAGAAAGTTTCCAGATATTTTGGACGCAGATTACGGAAGTCGATGTAGTAAGCATGTTCCCATACGTCTACTGTCAAGACAGGTGTTACACCATCAGTGATTGGGCAACCTGCATTTGAGGTGTTCTGGATAGCCAGAGTACCATCTGCTTTTTTCACCAGCCAAGTCCAGCCAGAACCGAAGTTAGTGACGGCTGATTTAGTGAAATCTTCTTTGAATTTTTCGAAAGAACCAAAAGCAGCATCGATTGCATCAGCTAATGCGCCTGTTGGTTCGCCACCGCCATTTGGTGACAAAGAGTGCCAATAGAACGTGTGGTTCCATACTTGGGCTGCGTTATTGAAAATACCACCGCTGGAGGTCTTGATGATCTCTTCCAGCGTTTTGTTTTCAAATTCAGTACCTGGGATCAGGTTGTTCAGGTTAACAACATAAGTGTTATGGTGTTTACCGTAGTGGTATTCCAATGTTTCTTGAGAAATGTGTGGTGCCAGAGCATTTTTTTCGTAAGGCAGTGCCGGTAATTCAAAAGCCATTGCAAACTCTCCTCTTTGATTAACGGTCTCTATAGGTCAGACCTTCTTGCTAAATTGATTTATAGCAAATTTTAACTCTTATATACTACATATTGTTGTAAAAATTTTAACATTTTGCTTACGTCAGTTAAAAGATAGTGGCATTGTCAGACCATAGCTAGGCTATAACCTTATAAAAGGTAACGTTGTTAAGCCGTAGTGATAGAGTAAAATCAGTTCGATTTCAGTTTAAGAGAGGCAATCATGGAAACTATTGAGAAGATCAAGCAACAAATCGCAGAAAACCCAATCCTGTTGTATATGAAGGGCTCGCCAAAGTTGCCAAGCTGTGGCTTCTCATCGCAGGCATCACAAGCACTGATGGCTTGTGGTGTTCCTTTTGCTTATGTCGATATTCTGCAAAATCCGGATATCCGTGCTGAGTTGCCTAAATATGCGAATTGGCCAACCTTTCCACAATTGTGGGTTGATGGTGAGTTGATTGGCGGCTGTGACATTATGTTGGAAATGTTCCAGCAGGGTGAATTACAACCATTATTGAAAGCTACTCACGCTAAACAGCAAGCTGCTGCTGAATAATACCCAGAAACGGGAGCCGCAAATTAGCTCCCGTTGATTTAATTAATAAATAGTGGCCGATTTCATAGTCACTACCAGCTGCCTTTGCTATGATTTCCAAGTGTTAACTAAATAAGGCCACACACCGTGTTTAAGGCTCAGAGTCCTGCCGGGCTCGCTGAAGAGTACATCATCAAATCAATTTGGAACCATCGCTATGCGCCAGGCACTATTCTGCCAGCGGAGCGAGAGTTATCTGAATTGATTGGCGTAACCCGAACCACGTTACGTGAAGTCTTACAGCGATTGGCGCGCGATGGCTGGTTAACGATTCAACATGGTAAACCAACTAAAGTTAATAATTTCTGGGAAACATCCAGCCTGGGAATTTTGGATACTCTGGCTAAATTAGAGCAAGAAAAACTACCTCAGTTGGTTGAGCAGCTATTTTCTGCCCGCACCAATATCAGTGTTATTTTCATCCAAGCTGCGCTCAAGCGTGATGCGTCATCGGTATTATCAGTACTTGCAACCCGCACTGAACTTGATGATTCCGCAGAAGCTTATATTGATTTTGATTACCAGCTTTATCACATACTGGCTTTGGCATCCGGTAACCCGATCTATGCGTTGATCTTTAATGGCTTCAAAAGTCTTTATCGTCGCGTAGGGCGTTATTATTTTACCGATGCAGCTGCGCGGATGTTAGCTATGAAGTTTTATGATCAGTTAGCCACATTGGCGGAAAACGGTGCTTTTGAAACAGCAAGAAGTGTTGTTCGTCAGTATGGGTCTGAATCAGCTAAAATTTGGCAAGAGTTGAGAAAGAATTTAGGGGATTCAACAGTTTTTGAGGGCTAAAAGGGCGGCGGCCTGATAAGCCACATCTCGGCACTCAAGTCATCCGCTGCGGCTGCTTCCTTCCGGACCTGACCGAATTCACGAACTATTGATGCGAGAGGACCCACCAGGCCGCCATTACTGAAACGCCGCTGATAGTATCAAACCCTCTGTAAATTGCAACAATACCTTTTAAAAACAATTTGCTGAAAATACAGAGAGTTTCGTAACTGCTGACTAAAGCTGTATTACCTTCGAGACTAATTGCCCCTGAATGCCATCTATATACATGCGCTCCAGCGTTTCTCGTTGAGACATGTTTTCAACACCTTCTGCAATAACCACACAGCCCATACGATGTGAAATTTCAACGATCATCCGTATAAATTGTTGGCTTGCACTGTCACGTTCAATGGTATCAATCAGTGCTGAATCCAGTTTGATATAATCGGGCCGTAACTCACGATAAAGGCGAAATGAGCCCATTCCTCTGCCGAACTTAGAAATACAGGAACGACTGCCGACTCTGCGCAACATTTCAAACATACGAATACTGGCGGCAAGATGGCAATCAAGTATTTCTTCATCAATTTCAAACACTAGGTTGGGGGCTATTTCCTGTTCTCGCAATAAAATGCGTTCTAACCAGATCATGAATGATGAGTTGAATAATGCATTTACACTGAGGTTCAAACCCCAACGGGCTATGTTCTCTGAATTGAGTTTGTGCTGCTGCAGCATATTCTCTACAACCAGCTCCTCTAATTTACTCATGATGCCATGTCGCATTGCCATGGCATAAACTGTCTCTGTTGGTAGCGCTTGCTGTTTTTGACCAATAAAGCGTGGAATAATCTGAATATAATTGTTTACCGCCATATTTAATGGCTGAATAGCCTGACCATTGAAGGTGACATTTCGTGATTCAATTATAAATTGAATGGCTTGCCGCCAATGACTTTCTCCTTGAAAGGCGTCGTCTGCATCAAGTTCTTGTACATACCAACCATTGACTACACTGGTTTGCGCTTTTGCTAATGCTAAATCAGCTCTGGATAATGCTTGCTCTGGTAATTGTCCGGGACAAAGGAAGGTTATGCCAGTATATGCGGCACTATCCATCGACATTTGTAGCTGAAAATTATCAAATAATTGTTTAAGTTCTTTGCCTAAAATTGGTGCAATAGATAGCGTTATATTTTTGATTAAAATCGCATAGTCGCTACTGGATAAACGATAAACGTACTCAGTAGAAAAGCGATGTCCAACATATTGCACAATCTCAGCAATAGCTTGCAGGTATTGATCTCCGGCCACTCGCCCCCGTTGGTGGTTAATGCTGGTTAACTCGGTTGAACGAATAAGACACAGACATGCTTGCTCAGATTGATTTTCCTGCTGCAAAAATTCAGTCAAATGTTTACGGAATGCGCTGCGGTTTTGGAGGCTGGTCAAATTATCTTGTAAAGCTCGGTGTTCCAGTTCTGAATTAAGGCTCTTTATTTTGTTGATGTCTTGTAGCAAAGAATCATGATGGCGCTGAATCACAGAAGAAAGAAGTGGGAAAATCTTAGGCGAAGGCTGATTTTCAAGGAGTAACGATGCCGTTTTTGATTCGGCTTTTTTCAATAAAGATTGCCCGAACCAATGCAGAGTTAATAACGACAGTATCAATAATCCGTTAGTTATCAGTATTAAGCTGCTACCTGCATAATCAGCAAAGAAATAGTAAATAACGCCTGTATTGATGGCGACGGCTAGCAGCAAAATGATGGCTAAGGATAGCCACTGCTTTTGATAGATACTTTGTTCTTTCATCCATGGCTCCTCGTTTATTATTTCTAATCTTTGTCCTATCCTTATAGCATAAAACATAAACAATTCTTTTCTGCTAGCTGACAACATTACTTCGAAAAAAACTCGCTTTTTACTGATGCAGGTGTGCTCTGAGTAACAAAATCGAAGAATTATCAGCAATAAACGTAGATTCGTGATCTCTCGAATGGAACTTGTTTCATTTAGAGCACATTATGGTTTCGTTGCAATGGATTGATAATGAACGAGCTCGCTCCATTTGGCAACCAAACGTGTCTTTTAGTTGTTATCACGGGAGGTTTTTATGGTTTCAGTAGATCCGCAGGGCATGACTCAGGCCAGAGAAGCAATCAATCAAACTCTGGCACTGGTTCTGGCGGGAGGAAGAGGCAGTCGGTTGAAACAACTGACTGATAATAGAGCAAAACCAGCAGTGCATTTCGGTGGTAAATTCCGAATTATTGATTTCGCACTCTCTAATTGTATTAACTCAGGTATTACCCGCGTAGGCGTGGTTACACAATATAAATCCCACAGTCTTCTTCGTCATATTCAGGCTGGTTGGTCTTTCCTGCGTTATCAAATGAATGAATTTATCGATTTGCTTCCAGCCCAGCAGCGTTTGGATGAAGTGAATTGGTATCGTGGGACTGCGGATGCGGTCTATCAAAACGTCGATATTATCCGTGATTACACACCTAAGTATGTGTTAGTACTTGCTGGCGACCATGTTTATAAAATGGATTACGCGAGCATGTTGCTGGATCATGTGCGACTGGGCGCTAAAGTGACTGTGGCATGTATCGAAGTGCCGAAACATGAAGCTACAGCTTTTGGCGTAATGGCCATTGACGATAACCGTCAGATCACTGAGTTTGTGGAAAAGCCAGCCGATCCACCAACAATTCCTGGTAATTCAGAGGTTTCTCTGGCCTCAATGGGCGTTTATGTTTTCGATGCCGATTACTTGTATCAATTATTGGAAGAAGATCAGCAAGACGAAGGTTCCCGCCGCGATTTCGGTATGGACATTATTCCGAAAGTAGTTAAACAAGGCATCGCTTATGCCCATCCTTTCAGTATGTCTTGTGTTGGTTGTAAAGATCATGAAGATAAGGAAAGTCAGTGCTACTGGCGTGATGTCGGAACAGTAGACTCTTTCTGGGAAGCCAATATGGATCTGGCTTCTGTTGTACCAGAACTGGATTTGTATGATGAAAGCTGGCCGATTTGGACTAACCAACGCCAGTTACCGCCAGCAAAATTTGTGCAGGACTTTAATGGCCAGTCAGGCAGTACTTTAAACTCAGTGCTTTCCGGTGGTTGTATCGTCAGCGGATCTATTATTCACAACTCAGTATTGTTCTCAGGTGTACGGGTGCATTCAGGTTGTACATTAGATGGTGCGGTTATATTCCCGGATGTGGTGATAGGTCGAGGCAGTCGTTTACGTAAAGTAATCATTGATAAACATTGCAATATTCCACCAGGAACTATTATTGGTGAAAACCCAGCGGAAGATGCAAGACGTTTCCACCGCAGTGAAAATGGCGTAGTGCTAGTAACACGCTCCATGTTTGATAAGTTAAAAGAGTAATATTTTCTTAATAATAAAAAAGGCTGCATAAGCAGCCTTTTTTATTAGGTGCAATTTAGTTATTGCTGAGTAATGATCCAGTGTTGAAACGCTTTACGCGCCTGCGGGTCAGCACGGTTATACCAGTATTTCAACATTTCCAGTGACTGAAGATTTTTATTGCCGCTCACAACTGCGCTATTAGTAGCGGTTTGTGCCGCAGTACCGTTGACAGATATCGAACCATCTTCATTAATTACTGGTTGTTGAAACGCTTTGCCCAACGCCAGTAACTCTTCTTGATAATCACGACCAATTTGTAGGCCTTCTTTTTTCGGTAATTCAAAAATAGTAGCTGTTTTAACGGCTTTATTATTGCGATCAATTAATTGCAACTTCTGTGTTTTCAAGAAAGCTCTTGCTTGAGGCGCCTCTTTTAACAGTGGAAGGTCAAACGTGAGATGTTCCTGGCCATCAGTCTTAAAGTTAATAACTAGCGGCTCTCCACTTACAAGATCAATTGAGTCTTTTTTGCTGTAGTTACCTTCAAAACGAATTACTAACTGATGTTCACCCGCTGATAGTTTAACGTCACCATCATTTGCTTTGTAAGATTTACCATCTACCAGATATGTAGCATATGGACGAGGGACAGTAACAGTTGTGTCAGCTAGTACTGCGGTACAAATAAATAACGTCAGTACACCTACGGCCTGAGACAGCTTATTGCGGAACAGCAAAGTCATAACTAATCCTTGATAACGGTTATTTCTAGACAGACATTCTAATCTTCTGCGTGACTAGAGCAATAGCATATGAAAATAAATCACACTCCAATTGAGTCTTATTTTGGTGGTTTTAATGTGCGCAATATCACTTAAAATTAAGTTTTTATAATGTTAATTAGTTTTATATATATAACTATTTTGTTAATTTACATTTTTTTGCACTAATTTGGTGGTCAAAAATAGACAATTGCACCACTTAATTAATGTTATTTAAGTTGATATACAAAGTGTTGATGTCATCACATTTTCTTGTTAGATTCACATAGAGATAGCATTCATGTGCTATCGCACAGGGAAATAAAAATAAACTCAATGTTTAATTACAGTAGGCATTTAATTATGAAAAAGACTCTCCTGGCAGTAGTAACCACCTCTCTGTTTGCTGCATCTGCTAACGCAGCAACTGTATATGATAAAGACGGCCAACAAGTAGACGTATACGGCCGTATTCAGTACCAAGCTGGCCAGATCAACAACGATGTAAATGGTAAAGCCAACAACTTCGGTGGTGACACTTTGGCTCGTTTTGGTTTTAACGGCAAATGGGCTACTGAATCTGATGTTGCTTTGATCAGCAAATTGGAATGGCAAGTTTCTTCAGAAGCTGATGACTCTGCTGATAACAATAGTTTTGTAAACCGTTATGCTTTTGCTGGTGCTGACTTCGGTAATGGCATCCAAGCAACTGTAGGTACTCAAGATAGTGCGTACGTCGAACTGTCTGACGTAACTGACGTTTACAACGAATATTCAGGTTTGGTTGAAAACCAATTTGATTCTCGTTGGGATGACTCAGCTAAGGTAACTTATGCTGCTGATGGTTGGGATCTGCGTTCAAGCGTTGCTTTCTCTGATCAGGCTAAAGATAAAACAGAACATACTGATGGTACTCGTGTACAAAACCTGTATTCAGCAGCAGCTGGTTACACTGTTAAGCTGGATGACGTATCAAGCCTGAAACCAGTTATTGCTTATCAAGCTAAATCAGGTGAAGTAGCTGGCGAAAGCTACACTGATGAACAGTATGCTGCTGGTCTGGGTTATACCTATGATGCTTTCTATCTGGCAAGCACTTATGGCCAATTGAAACATGATCTGGCTGATGAAAAAGACACCGTATGGACTGTAACTGGCACTTATAAAGTACTGCCGGCGGTAACTCTGGTTGCTGGCTACGGTCTGGTTGATCCGCACAACTATGGTACTGAAACTGCTAAATACTATGTATTGGGCGCACAGTACGACATCACTGCTAAAGCGAAAGCTTACACAGAATATAAAATCAACCAAGTTGCTAACCAAGACGACAACTACTACGTTGGTCTGCAATACAACTTCTAATTTCGCCTGAAATTAGTTGGTTGTTGTGAAGCCGCCTTCGGGCGGCTTTATTTTTGTGCGCTTAAAATGACATCTGATGCGCAGACGTTGCATTCAGCCTGCAGACTGATAACCTACACGTTTTGATTTTATCCTCAGAAACGCACATACCATGAACCGTAACACGTTAGACTTCATTCAATCCTGTATTGCTACTATTCCTGATTATCCGAAACCAGGGATCTTGTTTCGTGATGTCACCAGTTTGGTTGAGCATCCGCAGGGATTTTATCAGACCATCGAACTGCTAAAAGAACACTATCAAACCATGTCGTTTGATAAAGTAGTTGGCACGGAAGCGCGAGGGTTTATTTTTGGTGCACCGCTAGCTTATGCGTTACAGCTAGGTTTTATTCCGGTGCGGAAACCGGGCAAATTACCTCGCTCTGTATTGGAGCAAAGCTATCAGCTGGAATATGGTGAAGATTGTTTACAGATGCACTGTGATGCAATCAAACCTGGCGAGAAGATTCTGGTTGTGGATGATTTGCTGGCAACCGGTGGTACAGTTGAAGCAACCATCAAGATGATCCGTCAGGCGGGTGGTATTGTTGAACATGCCGCATTCGTTATTTCATTGCCAGATTTAGGTGGTGAGGAACGATTAACTGCGATGGGTGTGAACGTTCTTAAATTGGTTGATTTTTCCGGACATTGATCCGTTAACAGGCAGATATGGCATATCAGGTTCTTGCTCGTAAATGGCGTCCGCGTAATTTTCATGAAGTTATGGGGCAGCAGCATGTATTACAGGCGTTAGCCAATGCATTGGACCAAGGTCGTTTGCATCATGCTTATCTGTTCAGTGGTACGCGCGGGGTGGGGAAAACCACTATCGCGCGTATTTTGGCGAAATGTCTGAACTGTGAAACTGGGATCACCTCGCGACCTTGTGGGCAGTGCAGTGCTTGCCGTGAAATTGATCAGGGTAACTTTGTCGATTTGTTAGAGATCGATGCGGCATCCCGTACAAAAGTTGAAGACACCCGCGAACTGCTGGATAACGTGCAATATCGTCCTGCACGCGGCCGCTTTAAGATCTATCTGATCGACGAAGTGCACATGCTGTCACGACATAGTTTTAATGCGTTATTGAAAACCCTGGAAGAGCCGCCGGAACACGTGAAGTTTCTGCTGGCGACTACCGATCCGCAAAAACTGCCGGTGACTATTCTGTCTCGTTGTCTGCAATTTCATCTGAAAGCACTGACTCGGGAACAGATCGTTGAACAATTACAACGTGTGTTGCAAGCGGAAGAATTGCCTTATGCACCTGCTGCGCTGAGTTTATTGGCAAAAGCCGCACAAGGCAGTATGCGTGACGCATTAAGCCTCAGCGATCAAGCGATTGCCTATGGTAATGGTCAGTTGCAAGCTGAGACTGTGCAGCAAATGCTGGGCACGTTGGATCACCGTCAGCTGTATAGCCTACTGTCGTTACTGGCAACACGAAATGGCGCGTTGCTAATGCAACAAGTTGGCGCTCTAGCTGAATTAGCGCCCGATTATGATCAATTGCACGTTGAGTTAGCGAGTCTGTTACATCGTACAGCGATGTGGCAATTGCTGGGGCAGCAAACTGATCCGACAGCAGATGATGCAGAAGAGTTGCAGCAACTGGCTGAACAAATTCCGCCAGAAGAGCTACAGCTTTATTACCAGATTGCCTTGAATGGCCGTAAAGAACTGCCTCTGGCGCCGGATGGTCGCAGTGCGTTGGAAATGACTTTATTGCGCATGTTGGCATTTGCACCGCGTTCAAAAGAACAAGCAGCAGTGGATAGCCAGCAAAAAGCAGTTCCTGCGAATATCACATCGTCATTGACGGCACCGGTCTTATCTAAACCGGTAGTGATTACACCTCCTGCAGCCGCCCCGATAGTAAAAGAGAGTGTGACGGAAGATTTGGCAATGCATGCCAAGTTGCTGCAAGAGCAAGCAGAGATCATGGCGCAAGCCGCAAATCAGATGCAGCCAGTCGCCGAGATTGCTCAACCAGTTAATGCACCGCAGCAAGCTCAGGCGCGACCGGTCGTACCAGCAGATCCTGTTGCTATACAACCAACATCAGCCACTGAAACACAAAATACCGGTGTGCAGGATGTTCTGCGGCTACGAAACCAGCTGCGTAGCCGGCGTCAACAAGCAGAAAGTCAGCCGGATAGCTATTCGTCAACGACAGCGTCATCAAATGCTGCTTCTGCCCCCGTTTATGCACCGAAACCACGAGTTGAAGCTGCACCGTTATCTGTGCCAGCTGCAGTTGTGCCATCGCAGTCTGTTGTACGAGCTGTTACGCCGTCAAATAATCTGAGCGATGATTTACCGCCGTGGGAATTACCACCGCTGGATGCGTATCAGGATGCGTTTATCGCAACCGATAGTAGTTCGGATGCGCCGATGCCGACGACATCATCACCAGCCAGAATCCGGAAAATCGATTCGGTCCAGCCGGTAGCTCCTGTCGTGCCATCTAATCATATAACGACCAGTGCTCTGCCAGTCATTGATGAAGATGATGAAGCGATATGGCACAGTAATGAATTACTGGCTCGTAGTAATGACCTCTGGGCGCAAACTGTCTCTAAACTGCCTGTGGGTGGGCGCGTGCGACAGTTAGCAATGCAGGCGGTTATCACCAATCAGCAGCCGGATAATTGGCATTTGCAGATCCGTAATGAAGCTCGCCATCTGGCACAACCCCGGATGATCCAAGAGTTAGCGGAAGCGATATCAGCTAGCTTACCGCAACCTATTAATTTGCAGGTCGAGCCGGTTATGCAATTGACGCAGGCTTGCCCGACAGAAATTGAGCAACAGGAACGGGTTCGCTTACAGCAAGATGCGGAAGCATTATTACTGGCTGATCCGAATGTACAGTTTTTACAGCAGCGGTTTGGTGCCACACTGGATGATGGTACTATTCAACCACTGAAGACAGATATCACCGCTTCTCATGAATGAAGCGGGCACAACCACAACCAAATAGAGAGTGAGGTAACATGTTCGGTAAAGGTGGAATGGGCAATTTGATGAAGCAGGCGCAGATGATGCAAGAGCGCATGCAGAAAATGCAGGAAGAAGTGGCAAAGATGGAAGTCACAGGCGAGTCAGGTGCTGGCATGGTTAAGATCACCATCACCGGTAGCCACAATGTACGCCGTGTTGCGATCGATCCGAGCCTGATGGAAGATGATCAAGAAATGCTGGAAGATTTGATTGCTGCCGCTTTCAACGATGCCGTTCGTCGTGCAGAAGAACAGAATAAAGCCAAAATGGCGGATGTTACCGGTGGTATGCAGTTACCTCCTGGCTTCAAAATGCCATTCTGATCTGATACCAACTTTTGTTCGTATCTGACAGGTCGTAGTAATTCTACGGCCTGTTTTCGTTTCTTAGTTTGTTTTTATGTGGATGTGTCACGCATGAAGTTCAGCCCGTTACTTGATTCTTTGATCCGTGAATTACAGATACTGCCTGGTGTTGGGCCAAAATCAGCCCAGCGTATGGCATTTCAATTGCTGGAGCGGGAACGTAAACGTGGTCTGCAATTAGGGCAAACCCTACAACGTGCGTTGACAGAAATTGGGCACTGCCAGCATTGCCGTACTTTTACGGAAAACACGTTGTGTGACATCTGTGCTAATCAAAAACGCGCAGAAAACGGTCAGTTGTGTATCGTGGAAACACCGGCAGATGTCGCGGCGATTGAGCAGACGCATCACTATTCCGGGCGTTATTTTGTGCTGATGGGGCACTTGTCACCGTTAGATGGTATCGGCCCGAAAGAGCTGGGGCTCGATAAGCTGGATGCGCTGCTACAAAGCGGGCAGTGGCAGGAAATTATTCTGGCAACGAACCCTACCATTGAAGGCGATGCGACCGCATTTTATATTGCCAGCATGGCCAAACAATATCAGATCAGTGTCACTCGTATCGCACACGGTGTGCCGGTTGGTGGTGAGCTGGAGCTGGTGGATGGCATGACCTTATCGCATTCATTAAGTGGTCGCCGTCCGTTGGAATAATCTTTTCTTTCATCGTGGTGAATTTTCCTGACTTGAAAATTTGCCATTCATCCCCATCTTGTTTCCTGTACTAGAACTTCCCCGTAAATCAAGGAAAGCAAGATGACAGAAACTGTTCATATGGAAACCCATGGGTTTCAGACTGAAGTTAAACAACTGTTGAACCTGATGGCGCACAGCCTCTATTCCAACAAAGAGGTTTTCCTGCGTGAACTGATCTCGAACGCGGCAGATGCGGCTGATAAGTTGCGTTTCAAAGCGTTGTCCGATGCTAATTTATATGAAAATGATGGTCAGCTGCATGTCCGTCTGTTGATTGATAAAGATCAACGTACGCTGACCATTTCCGATAACGGTATCGGTATGAGCCGTGAAGATGCTATTCAGCATCTGGGCACCATCGCCCGTTCCGGCACCAAAGATTTTTTCCAAAATCTGAGCGGTGATCAGAGTAAAGACTCCCAGCTGATTGGTCAGTTTGGTGTGGGTTTCTACTCGGCATTTATCGTGGCAGACAAAGTGACCGTGATCAGCCGTATTGCTGGTCAGGCAGATAATAAAGCGGTGCGTTGGGAATCGGTTGGTGATGGTAGCTTCACCGTAGCTGAAGTGACCAAAGACAGCCGCGGTACCGATGTGATCCTGCATCTGAAAGAAGATGAAACCGAATTCCTGGAAGATTATCGTCTGCGCTCCGTGATCGGCAAATATTCTGATCACATCAGCATACCTGTCGAGTTGTGGAAAGCGCCAGAAGCTGCCGAAGGTGAAGAAAAATCAGCAACGGAAGGCTCTTGGGAACAAGTTAACCGTGCGACTGCCCTGTGGACGCGTTCTGCCAAAGAGATCAAAGACGAAGAGTATAAAGAGTTCTACAAACACGTATCACACGATTACGAAGACCCACTGACCTGGTCGCATAACCGTGTTGAAGGCAATATGGAATACACCAGTCTGCTGTATATTCCAGCTCGCGCGCCATTTGATATGTGGAATCGTGAACAGAAACATGGCCTGAAACTGTACGTACAGCGCGTGTTCATCATGGATGACGCTGAACAGTTCATGCCAACTTACCTGCGTTTTGTAAAAGGTGTGCTTGATTCCAACGATCTGCCGCTGAACGTATCGCGTGAAATTCTGCAAGACAACAAAATCACCGCGCAACTGCGTAAAGCGTGCACCAAGCGTGTATTGAGCATGCTGGACAAAATGTCGAAAGACGATGCTGAGCAATACCAGAAATTCTGGGGTGAGTTCGGTAACGTGCTGAAAGAAGGCCCGGCAGAAGATTGGGGCAATCGTGAAGAGATCGCGAAATTGCTGCGATTTGCTTCAACACTCAACGACAGTAATGCGCAAACCGCTAATCTGACGGATTATGTTTCTCGCATGAAAGAGGGTCAGAATAAGATCTATTTCATCATCGCTGACAGCTATACCGCCGCGAAAAACAGCCCACACCTCGAAATTCTGCGTAAGAAAGGCATCGAAGTGCTGTTGATGTGGGAGCGTATCGATGAATGGCTGATGAACCATCTGTCAGAGTTCGATGGCAAGAAACTGGTTTCTGTGACCAGCGGTGATCTGGAGCTGGGCGATCTGGAAGATGAAGAAAGCCGTAAACAGCAGGAAGAAGCGACGAAAGCCAATGCCGGTCTGATTGAACGTTTGAAAACTGCACTGGGTAGCGAAGTGGCGGATGTGCGTGTGTCGCATCGTCTGACTGAAACCCCGGTTTGTGCGGTCACTGATGCACACGGTATGAGCAGCCAGATGATGAAACTGATGAAGGCTGCGGGCCAGTCAGTGCCTGAGCAGAAATACATTCTGGAAGTAAACCCTGAACATGCGTTGATCCGCCATATCGATCAACTGCAAGATGAAGAACGTTTCAAAGAGTGGGCGTTGTTGTTGCAGGAACAGGCACAGCTGACCGAACAGGGCGGATTGCAGGATCCAGCCAGTTTCGTGGCACGCATGAACCGTTTGCTGCTGGGGTAATTTAATTACTTCCAATACTCAAAAGCCGTGCTTGTCACGGCTTTTGTTTGGGTGAAAAGGTTGAGGAATGGCGCAAAAACGTGTACTTTTTGCGCCCTAAGACAGGTTATCTGAAACAGAGGCTAAAATAGATATGCGTATCATTCTGCTAGGCGCACCAGGCGCAGGGAAGGGCACTCAGGCACAGTTCCTGATGGATAAATATGGTATCCCACAGATTTCTACTGGGGATATGCTGCGTGCGGCAATCAAAGCAGGCTCAGCACTGGGTTTGCAGGCCAAAGCGGTAATGGACGCAGGTCAGCTGGTTTCTGATGAACTGATCATCAATCTGGTTAAAGAGCGTATCACTCAGGAAGACTGCAAAAACGGTTTCCTGCTGGATGGCTTCCCTCGCACCATTCCACAAGCGGATGCGATGAAAGAAGCGGGCATCAGCGTTGATTCTGTTCTGGAGTTTGATGTACCAGACGAAGAGATCGTGAAACGTATGAGCGGTCGTCGTGTGCATTCTGGTTCTGGCCGTGTTTACCATGTGGTGTTCAATCCGCCAAAAGAAGAAGGCAAAGATGACGTGACTGGCGAAGCACTGAGCATTCGTCCTGACGATGAAGAAACTACCGTGCGTAAACGTCTGGATATCTACCATCAGCAGACTGAACCGTTGGTTGGTTATTACAAAAAAGAAGCTGAATTGGGTAACACCCGCTACAGCAAGATCGACGGTACTCAACCAGTCGCTGAAATCAGCCAACAACTGGCAGTACTGTTAGGTTAAGAGTTAGGCTAACTGTTTGTTTTAACGATCTGTTTATATTAAAAATCTGATCGATTTAATGATAACGCCCGTACCAGAAATGGTTCGGGCGTTATACTTTATGGCAGATAGTAAAATAGGATGGCACTACATGACGAACAAGCAAGGCGTTATTCTGGTTAATCTGGGCACCCCTGCGGAAGCAACACCGGCTGGGGTAAAAACGTTCTTGCAAGAATTTTTGATGGATCAACGTGTGGTGGGCATTCCGCATTTTATCTGGTGGCCTTTATTGCATGGTTTGGTATTGCCACTACGTTGTAAGCGCGTAGCACACGCTTATCAGCAAATCTGGCTGACTGGTGGCTCTCCATTACTAGTATATAGCCAAATGCAACAAACAGCGTTACAGGCTCTGTTACAAGACGAACTGCCGATTGAATTAGCAATGACTTATGGCCAGCCTTCATTGCAAGATGCTTGGTTGCGGCTAAAAGCACAGGGCGTGACACAAGTATTATTGTTACCGCTTTATCCGCAATATTCCTCGACGACCACGGCGTGTGTCTCCGATGCTTGGCAAAAAATCATGGCAAAGGAACATCATGTCCCGTCTTATCAATTGGTTGGCGAGCATTATCAGCAAACGGAATATATCCAAGCATTAGCGGATTCTATTCTCCGCAGTGGTTTTACCGCGCAGTCAGATGATTTGTTGTTATTTTCTTTTCATGGCATTCCGGAAGCATACGCATTGCGCGGCGACCCTTATCCAGAACACTGCAAAGCGACAGCAGCGGCAGTAGCCCAAGTGTTAGGGTTATCGCCAGCACAGTGGCAGTTGAGCTTTCAATCACGGTTTGGCAAACAAAAATGGCTGGAACCTTATACCGATGCCACCTTGCGACAATTACCTGCGCAAGGTAAAAAACGACTTTATGTCGTGTGCCCGGCTTTCAGCGTTGATTGTTTAGAAACGCTGGAGGAGATTGCGGTGGAAGGTAAAGAAACTTTCCTGCAGGCCGGCGGTGAATATTATCACTATATTCCCGCCTTAAATGCTGATCCGGGTTACATGCAGACACTGGCAACATTGATTCGACGTTGGCAAAACAGCGTCTTGTGTTAAAAATTTCAGTGCAGCCCACAGTATCCTGGCATTAACGCACTATAGTTATTCTGTGGCGGTTGATGAGTAAGGAGAAACGCGATGGATCTAAGTGCCTATCAACGAATGGATGCCAATATTTTACTTGGCATAGTGAATGAGAAACTGAGATTAGAGTGTGCTGATCTTGGTGAATTACTGTTGCGTTACGACATGGCGCAAGAGCAGTTGAACAAAAGAATGTCTTCGATTGGTTATCATTATGATGAGATGAGTAATCAATTTAAAGCCAACCATTAAACTGATGATTAGAAAACAAAGGCGACCACTCAGCGTCGCCTTTGTTTTATTCAATTTTTTTATTGGATAAACAACCCGTAGATAGCAAACATCAGTGGCGCAATTAATGCGGTTAAAATTCCGCAGACTACTAACGCCAATGAAGAAAACGCACCTTGCGTCACCCCGCGTTCATTTGCCGCAGATGTCCCAACGGCGTGAGAACAGGCGCCAATTGCCAAGCCTTGTGCTTGCGGATCTGTTACACCAAATAATTTGAGTAACGGAAACCCGATAATTGCGCCAAAAATCCCAACGATCACCACCACCGCAGCAGCAATGGATGGAATACCACCTAAGCTTTCGCTCACACTCATGGCTAGTGGCGTCGTAATAGAGCGCGTGGCGATACTGCGGGTAATTTGCTCTTCAATACCCAGATTTCGACAAATTACCATGCTGGTCAGAATACTGATCACAACCGACAGCGAGCAACAAATCAAAATTGGCTTTATTTTGTTTTTAATATGGATCACCTGCTGATACAGCGGTAGTGCTAGGGCAACCACAGCAGGTTTCAATAACCAGTTAATGACCCAAGTGCCGCTTTGAAAATCATTGAGTGGAAAATGACCGAAATGCAGCAATGACATGAGCACGATCATCGAAATCAATAACGGATTCATGATCGGCAGCGGAAACCGCTGATACAGTTTACGGCTCAGCCAATAACAGAGAATAGTCAGTGGTAATGCGAGATAAAGCATCATTGGTTCATCCTTTGGAACAGTCTGCCCACAATCAACAAGATCAAACATAACCCGGCAAAAACATTCAGTGCTATTACACCAATCGCGTTCATGAATATATCGATGTAACCCAGCAATCCGACGGCGACTGGAATGAATAACAGTGCCATGTGTTTCAATAGTAGGCTGGCGCCTTTTTCAATCCAGTGTAATTTCACTAATTGCAGATTAAGTAAGACAAACAAAAACAGTAGGCCGAGGATGCTATCGGGAAAACGAAAGGGCAGCATTGAAGCCACAGCTTTACCGGCCTGAAGACAAGCGAGAATCACCAGAAAATCACGTGCAATACGCAGTATCTGGAAGGATGAATTGCGGAAATCAGACATGAGTGATCAGGATAAAAGAGATTTGTGTCACATTTTATCACGAGCTGGTGGCGGTAGGCAGAAAAAAACAGACCCACCGAAGTGGGCCTGTTAGCGATGTTATTTTAACGCTTCGTTGTGCACGTCGAGCACAGCACGGCCTGATGGATCTGCGAGTTCTTTAAACTTAGCGTCCCATTCCAGAGCGGCCGGTGTAGAACAAGCGACTGATTTACCGTATGGAACACACAGTGCAGCCGATTCCAGCGGGAAGTGCTCTTCGAAAATAGAGCGGTAGTAATAAGCTTCTTTAGTCAGTGGGGTATTGATCGGGAAGCGATAAGCTGCGGCTTCCATCATTTGGTCACTAACTTCGGATTCAACCAACTCTTTCAGGCTGTCGATCCAAGAATAACCTACACCATCAGAGAACTGTTCTTTCTGGCGCCATGCCACTTCTTTCGGCAGATAATGCTCGAAGGTTTCACGAACAATGTGTTTTTCGATCTTGCCGTTACCACACATTTTATCTTTCGGATTCAGACGCATTGCAACGTCCATGAATTCTTTGTCGAGGAACGGAACACGCGCTTCCACACCCCATGCTGCCATAGATTTATTGGCACGCAGGCAGTCGTACATATGCAGCTGGCTCAGCTTACGTACTGTTTCTTCATGGAATTCTTTCGCATTTGGTGCTTTATGGAAATAGAGGTAACCACCAAACAATTCATCCGCACCTTCACCCGACAGTACCATCTTAATACCCATCGCTTTGATGACGCGCGCCATCAAATACATTGGGGTAGAAGCACGGATAGTGGTGACGTCGTAAGTTTCGATGTGGTAAATCACATCGCGGATCGCATCCAGACCTTCCTGTACAGTAAACAGAATGTCGTGGTGAATGGTGCCCAGCGCATCAGCTACTTTACGTGCTGCCGCTAAGTCAGGCGAACCGTTCAGACCCACTGCAAATGAATGCAATTGTGGCCACCAAGCTTCACTCTTACCATCATCTTCGATACGACGGGCAGCAAAACGTTTGGTAATCGCAGAAACAACAGAAGAATCCAGACCACCAGACAACAATACACCGTAAGGTACGTCACACATCAACTGACGCTGAACGGCATCTTCCAATGCGTCACGCAATGCCAGTTTGTCAGATGGATTGTTTTCAACTGCACTGAATTCCATCCAGTCACGGGTGTAATAACGAGTCAGTTCACCGTCTTTACTCCACAGGAAATGTCCTGGTGGGAATTCAGCAACAGTTTTACAAACCGGCACCAGTGCTTTCATTTCTGAAGCAACATAGAAGTTACCGTGTTCATCACGACCCGTATAAAGAGGAATGATCCCCATGTGGTCACGACCGATCAAGTAAGCATCTTGTTCTGCGTCATACAGTACGAAAGCGAAAATACCGCTTAAGTCATCCAGAAACGCGGTACCTTTTTCTTTATACAGCGCCAGGATCACTTCACAGTCAGAACCGGTTTGGAATTTAAAATCAACGGTCAGATTTTTTTGCAGATCTTTATGATTATAGATCTCGCCATTAACAGCCAATACGTGGGTATGTTCGGGATTATACAGTGGTTGCGCGCCATTACCGGGATCAACAATCGACAGACGTTCATGCACCAGAATCGCTTTGTCATTGCTATATACACCGGACCAATCAGGACCGCGGTGACGTAGACGCTTAGACATCTCTAATGCTGTTTTACGTAATGCAACAGCATCGGATTTAATGTCCAGAATACCAAATATCGAACACATACTTCCATTTTCCTCGAATAATAGGGCCCCACGCAGGCCATTAAGACCGACTGTTCAATCTGCCAGAGAGAGGGCTGATCCTGCAAGTAGAAAAACAGAATAGATAGGCCATTTATCGGTTTTTTCTTTCTTATTTAGCTACTCGATTTTGTTATGACTATATCATTACTCCTGTCTAGTCTCACGGTCTTTGCATAAAACATCGAACTAAACCGCTGTAAATGCACTCTTAGAAAAGAAAATAAGTGCTTTTTCATTACGAATGCTTGTTTTCATTCGCAGGATCAGTTTCATTACACTCGACACACCCAAAACAGGAGGGCTAAGGCGTGGAGTCATTTATTGCGGGGCTACCCAAAGTTGAATTGCATTTACATATAGAAGGTACGCTGGAGCCTGAACTGGCCTTTGTTCTGGCAGAACGGAACGGTATTACCTTGCCTTATGCCGATGTCGCAAGTTTGCAGGCTGCTTATAATTTTTCCAATCTTCAATCGTTTCTTGATCTCTATTATCAAGGCGCGGGGGTGTTGCAAACGGAACAGGATTTTTACGATTTGACGTGGGCGTATCTGATGCGTTGTCGTCAGGATCGCGTGATGCATACGGAAATCTTTTTTGATCCGCAAACCCACCTTGAACGGGGTATCGAGTTTGCGGCGGTGATCGGTGGCATTCATTCTGCGTTGGTGGCAGGGCGTAAGACATTAGGTATTACTTCTTGTTTGATTATGTGTTTCCTGCGTCATCTAAGTGAAGATTCAGCTTTTGAAACCTTAGAACAAGCGTTGCCATTTAAAGCATGGATTGACGGTGTGGGGTTAGATTCGTCAGAAGTTGGGAATCCACCGCAAAAATTTGCCAATGTATTTGGTGCGGCGCGTGAATTAGGTTTTCGTTGTGTCGCTCATGCAGGGGAAGAAGGTCCGGCCAGCTATATTTGGGATGCGTTGGATATCTTAAAAACCGAACGAATCGATCATGGGGTACGTTGTGTTGATGATCCACTACTAGTGGCTCGTCTGGTGGCAGAGCGTGTGCCGCTGACTGTTTGTCCATTATCTAATTTGAAATTGCGCGTATTCGATTCGATGGCCGATCACAACATTCTGGAGCTGTTGGATAAAGGTGTTTGTGTTACCGTCAATTCTGATGACCCAGCGTATTTTGGTGGTTATATGAATGACAACTATCAGGCACTGGCCGATGCATTGATGGCCTCGAAAGAACAAATTCGCCGTCTGGCCTTAAATAGTGTTGAAGCTTGTTGGTTACCTGAGAAAGAAAAAGAAACGCTGCGTAATCGTATTCTGGCTTATGTTTAAGCATTTATAGTTGTGTAAAGCTTACTGCGTACATGGATGTTACGCATTCTTCTGTTTTTGCTCGCTGAAGCGGTGACGTCCGCACGAATTTTTCCTATCATGCACGCCCGAATGTCGACTTAATGGGCCTGAAATGACCAACGATCCTGCTCTGGACCATAAACTTTCTCCTGCACTGTTTCATCCACGCTATTGGCTTACCTGGTTTAGTATTGCGTTGCTGGCATTACTGGCTTGGTGCCCGGTGCGGTTACGTGATGCTTTGGCTGCATCATTTGCTAACCTGGTTATTAAAATTTCACGTAAACAGTGTTATGCCGCGCGGTTAAATCTACAGTTGTGTTTTCCCGAGTTGAGTCATGCAGAAAGAGAAACGTTGCTTTATCGCAGCCTGTGCGTAGGGTTAAAAGGCTTTTTTGCTTTAGGTGAACCAACTTTTTTACCGCCATCCTTATTTTTACGTCGTATCAAACCGAATGGCTGGGAACATGTTGAAGCGGCTAAAGCCGCAGGCAAACCCATCATCTTCATGATCCCACATACCTGGACCATTGATGCCTGTGGGCTCTATTTCTCCGGTATGGGCTTACAGATGTGCACCATGATGCACAGTGCGCGCAATCCGGTATATGACTGGTTTTTGAATCGTCAACGGGTTCGTTTTGGCGGTAAGGTGTATGAACGCAGTGCCGGGTTAAAACCGATCATCAAAGACATGCGAAATGGTTATCACTTCTTCTATTTACCTGACCAAGATCATGGTCATGATGCCAGCATCTTTGTGCCACTCTTTGGGGTGCCGAAAGCGACACTCCCTGCACTACCTAAACTGACTAAACTATCAGGGGCGGTAGTATTGCCTGTTCTGGCAACCTATAACGAAAAAACATACCAGTATGAGCTACAAATAAGACCGGCTATGGCGCCTTATCCAACGACGGATTTAGTGGCAGACGTCAGTTATATGAATGCAGAAATTGAGGTGTTGCTCAAAAATCACCCAGAACAATACATGTGGTTTTTGAAATATTTTCGCTCGTTACCTGATGGCACAGATCGGAAATATGTTCCTGAATAAGCTGCGTTTTTATACATGTGTGTGATTGAAAATTGATCAGATAAGTAGTCTTTTGGCTATACGCATTAAGCGTGCCCACTTTTATGCAAAAACCAAAAAGTTTGCGATTTTTGTTAACCCGATGCTATAGTGACCACAACATATCCAACTGAACTGGGGAAATCTACGAAGGAGCGTAGCGCCACGCAGTAAGTGGTTTTGTTTAAATCAGGTGAATCAGCGCTATTTTCGGCCGCTGAAAAACTCTGGGAGCATCATTGCATGAAGTTATTTGCCAGGCTATTTCTGGTGTGTGGAGCGTGTTTGGCTCTGCTACCCCTGACAGTAAATAGTGCAGACAACTTAGAGTCTGTAAAATCTACGTCATTCACGGCAGTTCAGGAACAATCCGTCCCTGACTTTGATTCGATTAAAGACGCAGAACAACGTAAGCGTGCTTTTGTCGCCTATCTGCTGCCATCCTATCAACAAGTCTCTTCAGACATTCTTTCCCAACGCAAACAACTGGAAAAATTGAAACAGCAATTGCAGGAAGGAATATTATTATCTGATAGTCAGACTGAATGGGTACAAACTGTTGCGGAACAGTACAATCAGGAACTCAGTGATGATATCAGCGATGATGTCGACCGTTTACTGGTCCGGGTAGATATTCTGCCCCCTGAATTGGTATTAAGTCAGGCCGCTACCGAATCCGGCTGGGGGACTTCCCGACTGGCGAGAAAATCCAATAATTATTTTGGACATTTCTGTCAGAGTGTTGGATGTGGTATGGGTCCTTACCGGACAAACGTAGTTCGGGCTAAAGCGTTCAGTTCTCCAATCATGGCTGTACGCGCATATATGCAGAATCTGAATTCACATCCGGCCTATAGCAAGGTACGTGAGCTTCGTGCTGATATGCGCGCTAATGAACAACCGATGGATGCTGTGGTATTAGCAAAAGGGTTGCGCCGTTACTCTACACAAGGGGACGGTTACGTTAAGCGGATACAAGGGATGATCCGTTCTAATCAGCAATACTGGCAATCAGATGTGCGCCGTAATATGGTGCGCAACTAAAAAATCCGCACGTGGTACCAAGAAAAAAGCGCCGTTATCATACGGCGCTTTTTTCTAACTCTCAGCTCAACTTAGCTCGATAATTTCCAACTGATCATCCGGTTCAGTTGCGAGTGCTTGCGGTACAGCAGGAATATCAGGCTTATCAAAGGCGATATCGCCACCATCGATGACACCACTACTGCTATTGATAGATTTGAAATCAAACAGCTGATGATCCATCAAATGGCTTGGTGTCACGTTCTGAATCGCATTAAACATCGTTTCAATACGACCAGGGAAACGACGACTCCAATCGTTCAGCATCTCTTTCATGGCTTTACGTTGCAGATTTTCCTGCGAGCCACACAAGTTGCATGGAATGATTGGGAATTCTTTCCATTCGGCATACCGGATCAAATCTTTCTCGTGACAATAAGCCAGTGGGCGGATAACCACATGCTTACCATCATCACTGACTAGTTTCGGCGGCATGGCTTTCAATTTGCCGGCATAAAACATGTTCAGCATTAGTGTTTCCAGGATATCGTCGCGATGATGTCCTAACGCAATTTTGGTTGCTCCTAGCTCAGTGGCGGTACGGTATAAAATACCGCGGCGCAGACGAGAACACAGCGAACAGGTTGTTTTACCTTCTGGAATTTTATCTTTCACAATCGAGTAAGTATCTTCTTCCACGATCTTGTATTGTGCGCCGATAGAATCAAGGTAGTTCGGTAACACTTCCGCTGGGAAGCCTGGTTGCTTTTGATCCAGATTGACGGCGATGAGCTCAAAACTGATGGGGGCACTGGCTTGTAAATTGCGCAGAATATCCAACATGGCAAAACTATCTTTACCGCCGGATAAACAAACCATGATGCGATCACCGTCTTCAATCATGTTGAAATCAGCAATAGCTTGACCGACATGTCGACGCAGGCGTTTTTGAAGTTTGTTATTGTTGTATTGTTGCTTGGCGGAAAGATCTGGCATTGTTGCGGGCCCCAAAAAAAGAGAGGCCGCAATTATAGCGGCCGTCACTTTCGGAGCAAGCAAAGTAATATTATTCGTACGCTTTAACTACCAGTAAATCACCATGAATACTGTCAACCACCCGTTCTGCTGTATTACCGATAAATGCAGCTGACCAGCCAGTGCGTCCGACACTGCCAAGAATAGTCAATTCTGCATCCAGTGATTGGGCCAACTCGGGCAAGACATCCTCAGGCATCCCTTCTACGATATGGATGCATTCAGCTGGAATATCAAATTTACGTGCATATTCCTCCATTTCAGTTTGATGGTGTTGCTGCATGGCATCGCTGTATAACTCAGGACTAAAACCGGGCAGTTCGAGAGCAATATTGACGATAGGGGCAGGGAATGCATTTACCAGATGCAGGCTGGCTTTAACCAGCTGAGCAATCACTTTAGCCTCATGGATGATGCGTTCGTTTAACGCCATTTGTTCTGCTTCATCACTGATGTTGATTGCAGCCAAAATGTTCCCACCGGTAGGCCAACCATGCTGTTTGGTTACGAGGACAGGGCAAGGACATTTGCGTAATAAATGCCAGTCGCTAGGGGTGAAAATAAATGATTTTAGCAACGAGTGATGATGTGCGCTGGTGATGACCAGATCATGGTCATTATCTTTAACCTCTTGAAGAACACATTCAAAAGGCCGGCTATGCCAGATCACTTTTGCTTCAATATCCAGCCCTTCAGTCTGATAAGGTTTTATCATACCGGCCAGCCAGCCAAGACGGTGAGCCACCACCCCTTGCCGCATCTCTTCACGTTCTTCATTGGATAGAATAGAGGTGATTTCGTATGAGAAATCATAAATTGCCAGAAACACTTTGATACGGGCGACATCTTCTAACCTGGCCAGTTCCACCGCGCGTAACAAAGCTGATTGTTCAGGCATGGTGGGATCGATTACTACCAGGATATTCCGATATTTAATCATAGGAGCCTCCTTGGGTAACGATATCGCTATTACTACTACATTCAGCGTAGTCGATTTATAGCCAGATAACTGTTAGATCAAGCATTCTCCTAAGGTATTTATTTTCAGCGATTATTCCGGTGCTTGATTTCCAGCTGAACCTGCTATTTGCGATAGTGCTGCCGTGTCCAGAATGGTGACATATTTGCCCTTTACCTTGATCAAACCGATCTTCTGAAAACGGCCGAGTAAGCGGCTGATGGTTTCAACAGTAAGGCCTAGGTAATTGCCAATATCACCGCGGGTCATGGCTAAACGAAACTCTCTGGGAGAGAAGCCTCGTTGTGAAAAGCGGTTAGACAAGTTATTGAGAAATGCGGCTAAGCGTTCTTCGGCGTTTTTCTTTGATAACAATAAAATCATCTCTTGATCACAGATAATTTCATTGCTCATCAATCGCATGATTTGCTGACGCAGTTTGGACATTTTCCCGGAAAGCTCATCGAGAATTTCGTATGGGATCTCGCAGACCATGGAAGTTTCCAAAGCCTGAGCAAAAGAAGGATGGTAAAGGCGAGTTACTGCATCAAAGCCAACCAAGTCACCGGCAAGATGAAAGCCGGTGATCTGCTCATCACCTTGTTCGGTGATGGTATAGGATTTGACAGTGCCAGAACGAATGGCAAATAAGGATTTAAGCTCATCGCCGGCCTTGAAAAGTGTTTCACCTTTCTGGATTGGTTTTTTGCGTTCAATAATGGAGTCGAGAAGGTCTAGCTCGGAGCTATTAAGCGAAAAAGGAATGCAGAGTTGGCTAATACTGCAATCTTGACAGTGAATTGCTCCGCCACATGATGGAGGTCTTTTTGCTTTTGCTTTGTCCTGGATCATCTCGACGCTATTTGATTTTTGATTTTAGTCAAAAATATACCATTAATCGAGGCTGTTTGGGTAGTAATAATGAAGGGGTTTTGCTGGCAGAAGGAAAGATACATCTAAAATATCCCCATCGTTGTTTCCAACGATGGGGATCATCACTTACTCTGCTTCAGCAGGGCGTCCTGCAGGGGCAGACGCTTGTTGTTTCAGGTTCGATGTACCGGCAGCCCGTCCACTACCATTCACTGGTTTACGCTGGTAAGGTGGATAATCACCTTTTGGCGGCACCGGCGGTAATGGTGTTTCTGCTGGTCGAGTCATTTCCGCATTGGCAAAGCGAACACGGGCAATAACGCCTCGAACTTCTGGTTTGGCTACAGCTGTTGCTGTTACAGTGGCAGTCATAACTGGAACTGGTTCAGTTGTTACGACTTCTTCAGCTACTACCTGTACTGGTTCTACTACTGCAACAACAGGTGCCTTAACCGTATCTTGTGCAGCAGGAACGATGACATCAGCGGCCGTAACGTTATTATCGGCAACATTCTGTTCCATATTTACGACGGCTACATCAGCCTGAATTTGCTGAATTACAGCAGTGTCTGCGTCTGCAGCAACTTCTGGCTCTGCATTCTCAACAGGTGTAGCTGGTTGTTCAGCTGTTGTCTCAAGCGTAGTTGTCGGTAATGGCTCTGCTACTGGAGTAACAACCAATGCTTCCACTACAGGCGTTGATGTAGTTGCTTCGGTGTTAGTTTCTACTGCAACAGTTTCCTGAACATCTTTCTCGGTATTGCGTTCCGTATTATTACGGCGACGGCGAGTCCGGGTTTGTTGTTCAGTTGCTGTTTCTGCATCAGATTTATCAACAACGACTTCAGGCTGAGCTGTTTCATTGGTTACACGCACTTTTTTGCTGCGAGTATTCCGACGTTCACGGCGCTCTTCTACGCGTTGCTCTTTACGGGCAACCTCTTGCTGTTCTTCAACACCTGTAGCTGCAACTTCATTACGAGGCTTACGCTCTTTTGGTGCCCGTTCTGGTCTGGTTGCTGTCGGTTCTTTTTCTATCAGATTATCGCGTTGAACTCGTTCTGGACGTTCAGTTCGCTCTGGTCTTTCAGTCCGATCAGGACGAGGACGACGCGGTTGACGTGTCTGTGAGGTTTGTGCTTTCTCATCAGTAGTCGCTGAACCAGAAACTTCATCTTCACGATTACGGCCAGCATAAGGTGTGTTACGTTTCCGGTTGTTATTGCGGTTATCGCGACGACGCGGTTGCTGTGGGCGTTCCTTTGTCGTTTCTTGTTCTTCAACAGCTGGTGTTTTAGCCGGTGATTTGAACAAAGAGCCAATCCAGCTAAACAGTTGTGACAAGACACTTTCAGATGCTGGTTTTGCCGCAGGAGAAGCAGGAGCCGGAGTAACAGGTGTTGGTGCTGGCACGCTGGGTGCTGCAAAGCCTTGTAACGCAGGCTGTTCAGTTGGTGTCACGATCAGTTGTGGTTTTGGCTGATATTCTTCCACTGGCGCATCAGTTTTTAATTCATAACTGAGGGCATCGCTTTCTTCACCTGAACGGAAACGTGACACTTCAAAGTGTGGTGTTTCCAGACGTGTATTTGGAATGATCAGCAACTGGACGTTATGACGTTGTTCCAGTTTTAATACCGCCTGACGTTTTTCGTTTAACAAGTAGGCTGCAACATCAACCGGCACTTGAGCAATAACCTGTTCAGTATTGTCTTTTAATGCTTCTTCTTCAATTAAACGCAGAATACTTAAGGCCAGTGATTCGTTATCACGAATAAAGCCCTGACCACTACAACGTGGGCAGACATGCGTGCTTGATTCATTGAGTGAAGGGCGCAGACGCTGACGAGATAATTCCAACAAACCGAAACGAGAAATGCGGCCCAATTGAATGCGAGCACGGTCTTGACGTACGGCATCGCGCAGACGGTTTTCCACTTCACGTTGATGACGCACAGGCGTCATATCGATGAAGTCGATAACGATCAAACCACCTAAGTCGCGCAGACGTAATTGGCGGGCAATTTCATCGGCTGCTTCCAGGTTGGTCTGCAATGCTGTTTCTTCGATATCGCCGCCTTTAGTGGCGCGGGATGAGTTGATATCGATAGAAGTTAAGGCTTCTGTTGGATCAATAACAATTGAGCCGCCGGAAGGCAAACGCACTTCACGTTGGAATGCAGATTCAATCTGACTTTCAATCTGGAAGTGGGTAAACAGCGGGATTTCACTTTTATAGAGTTTTACTCTGTTCAGGAAATCAGGGCGAACTAATTCAATGTGCTGTTTTGCACGTTCAAAAATAGTTTCGCTGTCGATTAGAATTTCACCGATATCGCGGCGCAGATAATCACGAATAGCACGAACGATAACGTTACTTTCCTGATGGATCAGGAAGGGGGCTGCGCGGTTGCTGGAGGCAGTTTTTATGGCATTCCAGTGCTTCAGCAGAATGTTTAAATCCCACTCCAGCTCTTCTTGTGATTTACCAACACCTGCAGTACGCACGATCAAACCCATACCGGCTGGTACTTCCAGTCCGTTCATGGCTTCTTTCAGTTCGGTACGTTCATCGCCTTCAATACGACGAGAAATACCGCCAGCACGAGGGTTGTTTGGCATCAGCACCAGATAGCTACCTGCCAGACTGATAAAGCTAGTTAGCGCTGCACCTTTGTTGCCACGCTCTTCTTTATCGATCTGAACAATAACTTCTAAACCTTCCTTGATCACTTCCTTGATATTAGGGCGACCATGGAAAGTATAGTTTTCAGGAAAATATTCGCGGGCGATCTCTTTGAGCGGCAGGAAACCATGGCGATCAGCACCATAATCAACGAAGGCTGCTTCCAGACTCGGTTCGACCCGGGTAATTTTACCTTTATAAATATTGGCTTTTTTTTGTTCGTGGCCTGGGCTTTCGATATCCAGGTCATAAATACGCTGCCCATCAACGAGGGCAACGCGCAACTCTTCTTCCTGAGTCGCGTTAATTAGCATTCTTTTCATTAAAATCTCTGTTTTTGTAAATTGTTTTATTATGTACTTCACAGTTGCTCGAAACAGACACTACCGGCCTCGGGTCTTAATGGCATGTGATTAGCAACCTCTCGGTTGGATACATGCGTGAGGCGCACTTTTAGGCGCATTCATGTTTCCTCCCTTGCGACAAGGGGGCGGGTGAAGAATCGATGATTTTCTTTGATAGCGAGCTACAGACAACAATCAGCTTTACGCTTTATATAGAAAATCGCTCCATTATTCCATTTTCCTCTGAAACTACGCAAGGCATGCTGTAATGAGTTTGCGACAATCATCAATGGCTGAGTTAGAATTAACACATGAATAATACAAATCCTGGCGTACAGTTCATCACTATTGATGCTGAGCAAGATGGACAACGCATAGATAACTTTTTGAAAACTCAGCTAAAAGGGGTTCCTAAGAGCCTCATTTACCGTATTTTGCGCAAAGGAGAGGTGCGAATTAATAAAAAACGCATTAAACCTGAGTATAAACTCTGTGTTGGCGATGAAATTCGTGTTCCTCCTGTTCGCGTTGCCGAAGAGAATGAACTACCGTCGTCAAAACTCGGTTCAGTGCAAGCATTGGCTCATCAAATCATCTTTGAAGATGATGCGATCATCGTGTTGAATAAACCATCGGGTTTAGCAGTACATGGTGGGAGTGGTCTTAGCTTTGGCGTGATCGAAGGTTTGCGCGCGTTAAGACCAGAAAGTCGTTTTCTGGAATTGGTGCACCGTTTGGATCGTGATACCTCAGGTCTGTTATTGGTGGCAAAAAAACGCAGTGCGCTGAAACATTTGCACGAACAATTACGTGTTAAAACGATGCGCAAGCAATATCTGGCTTTGGTGCGCGGACAATGGCAGCCACATGTGAAAGTAGTGAATGCACCATTGCTGAAAAACATTCTGCAGTCTGGCGAGCGCATTGTTCGGGTGAACAGTGAAGGTAAACCTTCTGAAACCCGTTTTCAGATCATGCAGAAATTTACTCATGCAACCTTGGTGATGGCAAGCCCGATAACGGGGCGTACACATCAGATCCGTGTGCATACATTGCATGCAGGGCACCCGATTGCCTGCGATGATAAGTATGGTGAACGTGAATTTGACGAGCAGGTGAAAAAAGCCGGTTTACACCGCTTATTCTTACATGCCTATCGTTTGACATTTATACACCCGGTAACAGGGAAGGAAATGTCGGTTGAAGCGCCACTCGATAAAGAGTTGCAGTCAGCATTAGATCGTTTGGAAAAGTAATATGAAAGAGTATCAACTCATCATTTTTGACTGGGATGGTACGCTGATGGATTCGGTCGGTCGGATCGTTTCCTCTATGCAAAAAGCGGCACAAGCTACACATTTAGCTGTGCCGCCAGCCAGTTCAATCAAAGACATTATCGGACTTAGCCTGCAAGTTTCGATGCAGCGACTGTTTCCGCAAGCCTCAGATGAGCAGCATAAAACGCTGATCCAGCATTATAGTAACTACTACAAACATCTTGATGATACGCCGACGCCGTTATTTTCTGGTATCGATCGTATGATGCAGCAACTGTATGCAAATGGGAAATCGCTGGCAGTGGCAACCGGCAAATCACGTAATGGTTTAGAACGGGTATTGCTTGAAACCGACATGGCATCGCTGTTTTGTGCCCGTCGGGGGGCTGATGAAGCTAAATCAAAGCCAGACCCACTCATGCTGCAACAAATTTTAGATGAACTAAACATGCCTGCGCAGTCTGCAGTGATGGTAGGCGATTCAGTACACGACTTAGCGATGGCGCAGGCTATTGGCATGGACAGTATCGGTGTCACCTGGGGAGTGCATGATAAAGCCATGTTAGAACATCATCAGCCGGTTGTTATCGTTGATTCTGTTGCTGAATTGCATCTGCGACTGATCTCATAGTGGTAATTCAAGCCCCCAAGCTGCCAACATATCCACTAAAGCAATCAACGGTAATCCAATCAAGGTATTTGGATCTCGGCCTTCCAGTTGCTGGAATAAGCTGATCCCTAACCCTTCTGATTTAAAGCTGCCTGCACAATCAAAAGGCTTTTCTGCGCTAACATACCGTTCAATTTGCGACAATGATAAGGTGCGAAAATGCACATGGAATGGTTCCGCTAATAGTTGATAACGATCTAAGGCGGCATCAAATAAACATAAGCCAGTATAAAAGCTGATCTTCTGACCTGATGCGGCTTGTAATTGTGCGATAGCGGCTGGTGCGGAGCCGGGTTTGCCAACGATTTCGCCATTAATAGTGCAAACCTGATCACTACCAATAATCCAACTAGTGGTGTTTGTTTTTGCAACGGCTTGGGCTTTTTCTAATGCCAGACGTTGCACGAGTTGTATTGCCTCTTCCCCAGTTTGTGGCGTTTCATCTATATGTGGTGCGACACAACGGAAGGGTAGGGCTAATTTCTCTAGTAGTGCCCGACGGTAAACCGAGGTTGATGCCAGTATTAAATCAGGTGTTGTCATAAAATAATCAAAATATGAGAAGATGTTATTAGCATATCATGTCGCACATCAGTAGCAGTCTCTCTTCATCTGTGAATAGACAGTATCGAATGGTTTTTCCTTTGACTATCGAGAGCTGTATCTATATCATGCCCGCCTTATGCAAAAGGTAAAACTGCCCATAAAGATCGACCCCGTACGTTGTGCCGCTAAACGCCTTGATTATCAAGGTATTGTTGAAGCTAAGCACATGACGCGACTGGTCGAATCCTCGAACGGAATTGTTGGTGATATTGAAGCTGATCTGAGCTTTTTCACTGATCCTCAAGGCTTAGTTGTCATGCAGGGAACTGCATCGGTTACTTTGATCGTAGAGTGTCAGCGTTGTTCAGGTGAATTTGAATACCACTGCAAGGCTGAATTTTCGTATACTCCTCTTTTGAGGAACACGATAGAGGATGAACTGCCAGAATCTTACGAGTTGATTCAACTTGATGAAAATGGTGAGTTTGATCTTAACGAGTTGATTGAGGATGAATTAATTCTTAGTCTGCCGATCGTGGCTATGCACCCATTGGAGGAATGTCCAATGGCTGGCGCGCAAATGACGTGGGGTGAGATCGACCCTGCTGATGAGCGTCCAAACCCATTTGCTGTTCTAACTAGTTTGAAACGCAAGTAAGTTAATTAGGAGTAAGGTCAATGGCCGTACAACAGAACCGTAAAACCCGTTCACGTCGTGGCATGCGTCGTTCTCATGATGCACTGTCAGCAGTGCAGTTGAGCGTTGATGCAACTAGCGGTGAAACTCATCGTCGTCACCATGTAACCGCTGATGGTTACTACCGTGGCAAAAAGGTAATCTAAGTTCTGTAAACGCAGATCTGCCTTTTGTCAGTTCTAACGGTTGCGTTAGATGCCATGGGGGGGGATTTTGGTCCTTCCGAAACAGTGCCTGCCGCTGCGCAGGCACTGTTGCTTTTGCCGCAAATCAACATTCTGTTGGTTGGTGATCAAGTTCAATTAGTTCCCTTGCTGGAACAATACTCCCTCGACGCACATCCTAGATTACAACTCATTCATGCTTCGCAATCTGTCTCAATGGCGGAGCGACCTGTTATCGCTTTACGTAACAAAACTGACTCATCTATGCGAGTGATGCTGGAGTTGGTGCGATCGGGTCAAGCTCAGGCTTGTGTCAGTGGTGGCAATACTGGTGCATTAATGGTGATGGCGATGCGGGTGATTACTATGCTGCCGCATTTGAAACGTCCCGCGCTGTGTTCATCTCTACCTAATCTTCGTGGGCAACATACCGTCATGCTTGATCTAGGGTGTAATGTTAATTGTACGCCTGAGATGTTATGGCAATTTGCCTGTATGGGTGATTTGGTCGCAAAACATGTACATGCTATTTCTTCTCCCAAAATCGCCTTATTAAATGTGGGTGAAGAAGTTATTAAAGGCAGTAAACTGGTGCAGGAAACAGCGGAATTACTGTCAGCAAATAATCAATTTAACTACATCGGTTTTCTGGAAGGTGATCAACTGATCTCTGGTCAAGCCGATGTAATTGTCTGCGATGGCTTTACCGGAAATATTGCATTAAAGACGGCAGAAGGGATCGCTAGATTTTTTTACAGCCAATTAAAGGCTTTAAATGGGTCTTTTTTTGCAAAAAATAAACCAAATTCTACTGATGGAATACAAACGTCTTTGTCAGTAATGCATCCAGACCACTATAATGGTGCCAGTCTTCTGGGGCTAAATGGTATCGTAATTAAAAGTCATGGGCGCGCCGACCGGCGGGCTTTGTCTAATGCCATTCTGCATGCAGTGGCTGAGATCGAACAACAGTTGCCTCGTCGGATCTCAGAACGCTTTATCGCAGAACACACACACGAGCGCTAATTCACTTTATGTTCAGTAAAATTCTTGGTACGGGTAGCTATGTACCCGAAAAGGTTCGTACTAACGCTGATCTTGAGCGGATGGTCGAAACCAGTGATGAATGGATCGTGGAAAGAACCGGTATCCGTGAACGCCGTATTGCTGGAGACAATGAAACAGTAGCCTCATTGTCTTTTCAGGCAGCTCAACAGGCGTTATCCGCGGCAGGGATCTCAGCTGCAGAACTGGATATGATTATTGTCGCTACTACCAGTGCGGAAAATGCATTTCCGGCAGCTGCTTGCGAATTACAAGCTATGCTGGATCGTCCTGGTATCCCTGCATTTGATCTGGCGGCGGCTTGTGCTGGTTTTACCTATGCGCTGAGTGTGGCAGATCAATTTATTCGCACCGGAAATGTAAAACATATTCTGGTCGTTGGCGCGGATACGTTATCCCGCGCCTGCGAGCCTAATGATCGTGGCACTATTATTCTGTTTGGTGATGGCGCTGGTGCAGTCGTATTGGGCGCATCAGAAGAGCAAGGCATTTTATCTACTCATTTATTCGCGGATGGCCGTTATGGTGAGTTGTTAAAATTACCTCAGGCACAACGTGGCGCTGAAGATACCGATAATGCCTACATGTATATGAAAGGTAATGACGTATTTAAAGTAGCTGTGACCCGTTTGAGTGAGCTGGTAACACAGACGTTGGATGCGAACAACATCGATAAATCTGAACTGGATTGGCTGGTGCCACACCAAGCTAACTGGCGCATTATCAGCGCTACAGCCAAAAAATTGGGTATGTCTATGGATCAGGTGATCCTGACACTGGATCGTCACGGTAATACATCTGCAGCATCTGTGCCGATTGCATTAGATGAAGGTGTGCGTGACGGCCGGATCAAGCGTGGCCAATTGCTGTTATTAGAAGCATTTGGTGGCGGCTTTACCTGGGGTTCAGCTTTAGTTCGTTATTGATGCTTCGGTTCGTTATTGAGAGAGAAAGGAAATAAAAAATGAGTAAGTTTGCAATTGCCTTCCCGGGACAAGGCTCTCAGAGCGTTGGCATGCTGGCTGAATTGGCTGAAGCCTATCCAATCATTAAAGAAACCTTCGCAGAAGCCAGTGCGGTATTAGGTTATGACTTGTTTGAATTGGTCATGCAAGGCCCAGCAGAAGAGTTGAATAAAACCTGGAAAACACAACCGGCTTTATTGACGAGCTCAGTGGCATTATGGCGCTTGTGGCAAGCTCAGGGCGGCGCAACGCCAGCTGTTATGGCTGGTCATAGCTTGGGCGAATATTCGGCACTAGTGTGTGCCGGTGCATTGAACTTTGCTGATGCCGTTAAGCTGGTTGAATTACGCGGACAGGCTATGCAGCGCGCAGTACCGGAAGGTGTTGGTGCGATGGCTGCTATCATTGGCTTGGATAATAATTCTATTGCTGCTAACTGTGAAAAAGCAGCTGAAGATCAGGTTGTATCTCCGGTTAATTTTAACTCTCCAGGTCAGGTCGTTATTGCAGGCCATAAAGAAGCGGTTGAACGTGCCAATGTATTGATGAAAGAGTCTGGTGCTAAACGTGCTTTACCGTTACCAGTCAGTGTGCCTTCTCACTGTGCTTTGATGAAGCCAGCAGCAGAAGAGTTGGCGATTGCATTAGATAAACTGGAAGTTAAAGCACCTGTTATCCCTGTTATCAATAACGCGGATGTGGCAACTGTGACTGATCCTGCGGCCATCAAAGATGCTTTAGTTCGTCAGTTGTACAGCCCGGTGCGTTGGACTGAGACCGTGGAAAGAATGGCGAGCGAAGCGATCACTTTTGAGATCGAAATGGGACCAGGCAAAGTGTTGTCTGGTCTGGTAAAACGAATTGATAAACGTGTAGACGGCAGTGCGATTAACGACGTGGCTGGTTTGCAAGATGCGTTGAGCAAAGTTCAGTAAGAGGAATGACAATGAGTTTCCAAGGTAAAGTAGTACTGGTTACTGGCGCTAGCCGCGGTATTGGTAAAGCAATTGCTCAAACATTTGTTGCACGTGGTGCAATTGTTGTTGGTACTGCCACCAGCGAATCAGGTGCTGCAGCTATCGGTGAATATCTGGGTGAAGCTGGTGCTGGTCTGGTATTGAATGTAACTGAACAGTCTTCTATTGACGCATTGTTTGATGCTATCAAAGCAAAATATGGTGAAGTTGATATTCTGGTTAATAACGCGGGTATCACTCGTGACAACTTGCTGATGCGTATGAAAGACGACGAGTGGGACGATATTATCCAGACGAATCTTTCTTCAGTTTATCGCTTATCTAAAGCTGTGTTACGCAGCATGATGAAAAAACGCCACGGCCGTATCATTAGCATTGGCTCCGTTGTGGGTACAATGGGCAATGCGGGTCAAACTAACTATGCAGCAGCTAAAGCTGGTTTGTTAGGTTTTACCAAATCATTGGCGCGTGAAGTAGGTTCCCGAGGTATCACAGTTAACGCTGTTGCTCCCGGTTTTATTGAAACAGATATGACGCATGTTCTGAATGATGAACAGCGTAACGGAATTCTGAGTCAGGTGCCTGCCGGACGTTTGGGTTCTGCTCAGGAAATTGCTTCTGCAGTGGCATTTTTGGCCTCTGATGAGGCTGCATATATCACCGGTGAGACATTGCATGTCAACGGTGGTATGTACATGGTTTAAGAGTCATTAAGGGCTGTTTTCGGTGAAAAATAGAGGAATATCTCTAAAATCCTGAATCGACAGCCCCCAAGAGTCTTGCAAACTATGAACAATTGAATACACTACGACAACACACGCATTTGCGTATTTCTAAAGGAAAAATCGGGTCATGAGTACTATCGAAGAACGCGTAAAAAAAATTATCATCGAACAACTGGGTGTTAAAGAAGAAGACGTTAAATCAGCAGCATCTTTTGTTGATGATTTGGGTGCTGACTCTTTGGATACCGTTGAGCTGGTAATGGCGCTGGAAGAAGAGTTCGATACTGAAATCCCTGATGAAGATGCAGAAAAGATCACTACTGTTCAAGCTGCTATCGATTATATCCTTTCTCATCAGGACTAATCGCCTGACAGCAGGAGCGTGGTTCTAACGCTCCTGTTTCTTGTTTTAACATCCGTATTTTCCTCCCGGAGGCTTTCCTGTGTCAAAGCGCAGAGTAGTGGTGACCGGCCTGGGGATGTTGTCTCCCGTAGGTAACACTGCTGAAGAATCTTGGCAGACCTTGTTAAAAGGCCAAAGTGGTATCACCTCCATCGAACATTTCGATACGACGGACTTCCCAACTAAATTTGCAGGCTTGGTGAAGAATTTTGATCCCGAAGAACATGGCATCAGCAAAAAAGACGCCCGTAAAATGGATTTATTTATCCAGTACGGTGTGGCTGCTGGTATTCAGGCTTTCGATGACTCAGGTCTTGAAATCACTGAAGCTAACGCGCATCGCGTTGGTGTAACCATTGGTTCTGGTATCGGTGGTCTGGGTTTGATTGAATCAAACCATACCAGTCTAATGAATGGTGGTCCGCGTAAACTGAGTCCGTTTTTTGTTCCATCTACCATTATCAACATGGCGGCAGGTCATCTGTCTATCATGAAAGGATTGCGTGGTCCTAACATCGCGATCACTACTGCATGTACTTCTGGTACACATGCGATCGGCTTCGCCGCACGTATGATTGCATATGGTGATGCAGATGCGATGGTGGCTGGTGGTACAGAAAAAGCCTCAACCCCGATGGGGATGGGTGGTTTCGCTGCTGCGAAAGCATTGTCTGCCCGTAACGCTGAACCACAAAAAGCCAGTCGTCCTTGGGACAAAGACCGTGATGGTTTTGTGTTGGGTGATGGTGCTGGTGTGTTGGTTCTGGAAGAGTATGAGCATGCCAAAGCGCGTGGCGCTAAGATTTATGCTGAACTGATCGGTTTTGGCATGAGTGGTGACGCTCACCATATGACTGCACCGCCAGATGATGGTAGTGGTGCCGCATTAGCAATGCAGAATGCGATCCGTGATGCAGGTATTACTCTGGAAGCCATTGGTTATATCAATGCACACGGTACCTCTACGCCATTAGGCGATAAAGCGGAATTGCGTGCAGTGAAGAGCACGTTTGGTTCGCATGCGAATAACGTGATGGTTAGCTCGACTAAATCGATGACGGGTCACCTGCTGGGTGCGGCTGGCGCGATTGAAGCAATCATTACCGTATTGGCACTGCGTGATCAAGTTGCACCACCGACTATCAATTTAGATAATCCGGATGAAGAGTGCGATTTGGATCTGGTTCCTCACGTAGCTAAACCAGGTAATTTTGAGTGTGCTTTGTCTAACTCGTTTGGTTTCGGCGGTACTAACGGTTCCCTGATTTTTAAACGCGTTTAACGCTCGATCTTATTTAAGAGGGCCTGATACACTGCGATCAGGCCCTTTTTATTTGTGATGAATTTATGCTTTTGGTTAATGGTACATCTGCCACAACCGTTTCAGCTCAGGATCGGGGGTTAACGCTGGGGGATGGCCTGTTTACCACGCTGTATCTAAAAAATCATCAACCAGCCCTGTGGTCATATCACGTTGCGCGATTACGCGAAGGGTGTGCGCGACTCAAATTGCCGCTGCCTGATTTTGATTTACTCTATACGCAATGCTGTCAGTTAGCGACTAACTACGATGAAGCATGCGGTAAAATTATCATTACCCGTGGCACGGGGGGGCGGGGTTATAGCCCACAAGGGTGTGATACGCCGACCGTTATTGTTTCCGCTCATCCTTATCCTATTCATTATCATGACTGGCAATTTAGCGGTATTAAGCTTGAGGTTGCTGAGCAACGACTGGGTTGTCAGCCAATATTAGCTGGGCTGAAAACGCTCAATCGCTTGGAGCAGGTGTTGTTAAAAAATGAACTGGATGAGCGAAATATTCCGGAAGCTATCGTACTGGATTGGCAAGATCATGTCATTGAAGCGGTAACTGCAAATCTATTCTGGCGTAAGGGAGAACAGATTTTCACCCCTGACTTGAAACTAGCTGGGGTGTGTGGTGTGATGCGCGCCTTTGTTATACAGCAACTGAACGGCTGGCAATATGAAGTTACATCGGTTTCTACAGGGCTGCCTGCGCTGTTAGATGCGGATGAAGTTTGGATCACGAACGCGTTGATGGGTGTCGTGCCAGTTACAGGAATAAAAGATGTTAAATATCAAGATCACCGCTTTGTTAAACGGTTGCAAAATGCGTTGGCAGCGTTGGCCTAAAACCATTCGAATTCTTACTTCCGCTGCGATTCTGGCATTTTTGGCAGTGGCGGTATGGGGCTCTTTATCATGGCAGCAACTTGATTCGGTGCTGCTGAAAGGTGATTCCCGCCTTTATACCGTGGCTAAAGGTAGCAAAGCGAAAGATGTCTTGATGGATCTCGCAGCCGAGCCAGTTTCGCCTTTCTGGTCCGTCGTATGGTTAAAAGTTCATCCAGAGCTAAGTCAGATCAAGGCTGGATCTTATAAAATTGAAAAGGGCTGGAATGTAAAACATGCGCTGTTGTTGTTCGTGAGTGGCAAAGAAGCCGTCTTTTCAGTAACGCTGGTTGAAGGGCAACGCATCGAAGATTGGTTGCAAACGCTGAGCAAAGCACTTTATCTGGATAAACCGCTGACTACCGACGATTTAGATAGTCTGCGTCGTGAATTGAACATTGAGCAGGAAAATATTGAAGGCTGGTTTATGCCAGAGACCTATTCTTATACGGTAGGTTCTAGCAGCCGGGATATCTTGCGGCGTGCACATAATGAAATGAAGAATTATCTGGATAAGAACTGGAAAAGCAGAGATCCATCATTGCCGTATGATTCGCCATATCAAGCTTTGATCATGGCATCCATCATTGAAAAGGAGACGGCGAAAGTTGACGAACGTCCACGGATCGCTTCAGTTTTTGTAAATCGGTTGCAGAAAAAAATGAAATTGCAGACCGATCCAACGGTTATTTATGGTGTTAAAGATCATTACGATGGCAATATTCATCGTCGTGATCTGGAAGATAACAACCCGTATAACACTTATGTTATCGAAGGGTTACCGCCAACGCCTATCGCGATGCCCGGTAAAGAGGCTGTTAAAGCGGCATTACATCCCGATAAAACCAATTTTCTTTATTTTGTAGCTAAAGGTGGTGGAGCACATCAGTTCTCAACTACGTTGGCCGAACATAACCATGCGGTGAAACGCTATGTGCTGGAGCAATAAATGAGCAGCAAGTTCATTGTCATTGAGGGGCTGGAAGGCGCTGGTAAAAGTACTGCTGTAAGTTATGTGTTGGATTGGTTGCGTCAGCATGGCATTACGCAGTTGGAAACAACCCGTGAACCGGGGGGAACGCCGCTGGCAGAAAAGATGCGGGCAATTGTCAAAGAAGTGCATGATGAGCCGCTGACCATCCAGGCTGAATTATTACTGATGTATGCAGCGCGCGTTCAGCTTGTTGAAAATCGGATCAAGCCTGCTTTAAAAAATGGTACATGGGTCGTTGGTGATCGGCACGATCTCTCATCTCAAGCGTACCAAGGTGGTGGCCGCGGTATTGATGCGGCACTGATCAACCAAATCAAGCAGGCTGTGTTAGGTAATTTTGCCCCGGATCTGACTTTGTATCTGGATATTGATCCGGCAATTGGTCTGGAACGCGCCAGACAACGAGGGGAACTAGATCGTATTGAACAGGAAGCGTTAGCCTTCTTTCAGCGTACCCGTGCACGTTATCTGGAACTGGCTAAGCAAGATCCAAGCATACACATCATTGATGCGGCACAATCACCGCAACAAGTACAGACAGCCATTAATGCTGTACTGGAGCAGGCGCTATGTATCCGTGGCTGATGCCATACTGGACTCGTTTTCAGCAAGTTTTTGCGAGTCGACGACTACCGCATGCTTTATTGTTGGTTGGGCCAACAGGCATTGGTAAAGCAGCATTAGCGACCCAGTGGGCATCGCTATTTTTATGCGAACACCCACAGCAAAATGCACCTTGTGGGCATTGTCATGCCTGTTTATTAGCGAAACAGCAATCGCACCCTGATTGGCATATCTATGGCGCGGATGATGCCAAATCGATTGGCGTGGATACGATACGTCAATTGTCAGCCCAGTTGATGAATAGCCCGCAGCTGGGCCGTGGCAAGGTCGCGATCATTCTGCAAGCGGAGCGTATGACCGAAGCGGCAGAAAATGCATTGCTAAAAACGTTAGAAGAGCCGCCGGGAAATAGCTTATTGCTGCTGTTAACTGACTCGGCAATGAAACTGTTGCCAACAATTGTAAGCCGCTGTCAGGTATGGACGTTACAGGCCGAAGAACAGCAAGCCTTAGCCTGGTTGCAGCAACAATCACCAGCTCAAACTATTACGCCAGCATTGTTACAGATGAACCAAGGTGCGCCACTGCGCACGCTGACATACCTGAATGAAGGTGGTGAACAGCAGCGCCAAGCGGTGATTAGTGCGTTTGAGCTATACCGACAGCAACCTTGGACTATCACAGCCCTGACTAAATGTTGGGCTTCGGCGATGCCAACCTCATTTGAATGGCTGAGTCGTTTATTGTTGGATGCCTTGAAGTTGCAGCAGGGCGTTAGCATGCAACAATTACAATTTGCTGATCATGCGAGTTTGTTGTCATTTTTGGCTACCCGCCCGGCTGAGAGCTTATTAGCTAGTTTGCAGCAATTGCTGCTGTTAAAACAATCATTGCAGGATATGCCATCAGCAGTCCCTTCCATACTGTTTGCTGATTGGCTTGATCAACTTTTTACCAAGGAATAACCCGTGTTCGTTGATTCTCACTGTCATCTTGATCGTCTCGACTATGACAAAAAACACCGTGATTTAGCTGATGTATTACAGAAAGCACAGCAACGAGGCGTGAGTCATTTCTTATCTGTCTCGGTGACGCTGGAAGCATTTCCAGCCATGTTGCAGTCGGTATTACCTTATCCGAATGTGTTTGCCTCCTGTGGTGTGCATCCGTTGGATCTGGAATCAACATGGAGCAGTGAACAGTTACGCGAATTGGCTGCTCATCCACGTGTGGTAGCGATAGGTGAAACCGGGCTGGATTATTACTACAGCACCGAGAATAAAGCAGAACAGCAGCAAGCGTTTCGTGAGCACATCCGTCTGTCCCGCGCCTTGAAAAAACCGGTGATCGTGCATACCCGTGATGCCAAAGAAGATACATTGGCGATTTTACGCGAAGAGTGTGTGGGCGAAGCGGGTGGTGTGCTGCATTGTTTCACCGAAGATTGGCCAATGGCAGAAGCTGCACTGGAACTGGGGATGTATATTTCTATTTCCGGTATTGTCACGTTCCGCAACGCTGATGCATTACGCGAGGTGACTCGTCAGATCCCAGCTGATCGTTTGCTGGTCGAAACGGATTCGCCTTATTTGGCACCAGTGCCACATCGCGGGCATCAGAATGAACCGGCCTATGTTGCCGATGTAGCGGCATTCATTGCTGAACTGCGTGGGGTGACAGTTGAGACGCTGGCAGCGCAGACCAGCGAAAACTTCTTCCGTCTGTTTTCGCAGGCCCAACGCTGATTGAGCTGATTTCAGCGCAGTTAAAATCGATCAATAATTTAGATTGATTGAAACTGTGCTGAAGTTTGCTGAAACTCGGCCAAATAATCGATGTGCACACCTTCCATGACATTCTCATCACTCTGATGTGCTTCCCCCTGACTATACATCACCACTCTGTCTGCCAGCGATGAACGTAAAGAGCGAATAAAACGGATAAAGTCTGCGCGGGTTATTGCCATCAATGCGGCTGCCGCTTTTTCTCGTTGGCGGAAAGAAAAATCCCGACTGCCGATACTACCCCACAGTCGTTGACTGCGCGCCCGTAAGTTGGCATCAGTCTCGGTAAGTTGGCTCAGCAGCCCTTGTTTATTGCTCTGCCAGGTTTGTTCCGTCATTTCCAATAATTGCATATGGAAGGCATCGATAAACAGCTCTATCGCCGCCAATAAGCCATCAGGAGCCATCACCGGGGATTGAATATAGAACACCAACCCTGGATGTCGATTGAGCGGCAGATTGCCGGTGCCGACCACATAACCTAATTGCTGTTGTGTGCGCAGGTCATGGAAGAACGGTGACGACATGATATGGTTGGCTAATGTGTAGCAAGCAATGCTATTGGCGTCTTTTTCCGGTGATTGATAATAAAGTAGCAACGCGGAGTCATGGTGATGACAGTTGCATTCATAAAGCAAGGTGCCGGCTTTGCGAATATCCACCAACCGACGGCGGGTTTCCCGACTCGGCAAGCTATTCGGTGTAATTTGCCGCTCTAATAAACCGGCAACTTGCCGCACTTCATCTTCCAGCCAGTCACCGTGCGCCAATACTTCCAGATGTACCGCCTGAAATAACCGACGCATAAACTGAGGTAACTCAGCAGGTTCGACGACTTCTAAATAGGGGATCAGAGCTTCCACTGGCGGATTATTTGGTTGTAATAAGCTGGTCAGCTGACTGAATAGCTGTGCAATCGGGCGGCCCTTATTCTGATTGCGCCAATTACGTAATAATTGTTCGCGAATAGCGTAGAAACGTTCCGGTTTGTAGTGGCCGGCGGTGCGATTTTTCAGGAGCAATTCCAGCAAATGATAAAGACGACAGCTAAAGCCACTCAGTTGGATGGTGAAACCACCCTGATGGGCATAGATGTTGTAATTCAGGCCAGCGATTTCTGCCGGATAAGTAAATTCGTTCAGATGGTCGAGCAACAATTCCACCATCAATCGGGTCATGGTTATGTGATAGGGCGACACCACCGCATGTTCACTGTCGACGGCAATAAACAGGCTGGCTTTCGGGCTGGCAAATGAATCGTCATGCAGGTGCCATACCCGTAACCCGGCTCGATGGATCAAGCGGTTGGGAGTCGCTTTAGGTGCAGGATTACTGCGTGCTATTAATCGATCGGGTAAAAAGAGGTTGGGCTCTGGCAACTGATAGCGTTTGGCATCCGGTAACCCCACATTACGCCAGACGCTTAACCAAGCATTTTCTATCGGCTCAACCTGATAGGGGGTGTCATACCATTTTGCCGTCTGATTGGTGTCGACTTCCGGCGCAACCAACGTGATCCGCATATTATCCGGCGTCATAAACGCCAACATACGCTTGATTTCATTAGCATCGAGCGCGGTCATCAAATAATCGCCGCGTACGACTTCTGCGGGAGGATAATGAAATAAGTTCATCGACAGGTGCGAGACATTGTCGAGCGGGCGTGGATGCTCCTGTATCTCATACATAATTTTTAGCAGCGATGCTTTTTCTTCATAACGCCAGCTTTCAATGCCCTGTTCGGCAATTAAGCGCAGAAAACTAAACAGATGCTCGATGATCGAAGTTTCATGTTCCAGCCCTTTCGGGGTCAGTGAGAAATTCACCTGAAAATCGCGGAAATTGGAGCCACTGTTCCCGCCACCGGCAGAAAGTGCGGTAATCCAGCCTTGTCGTTTCATATAACCGAACAGGCTGCCTTTGCCTTCGTAGCCTAGTAAATGACTGATATAAGTTAGTGGTTTGGTTGGGTAATGAGCATCGACGTTAGGCAATGCAAAACTCACCGACAAACGACGCAGCTCTTTCATCGGTTTGATTTGAACTCTAAGGCGTAGATCTTGTTCCCGATAAAGTGGTACGGCTATTGGCTGGGTTATGACTTGGCTTTGCACAATGGCGGGGAAAAATTGGCGTATGGTTTGCTCTTGCTGATCGAGAGACCAATCGGATTGTACGACCAGTGCCATTTTGTCAGCGCTGTAATGCTGTGCAAAAAAGACTTTGACCTCTTCTCGCAGCGAACCTTCCGTACTGTCGTGCAACGTGAGCAGGTTGCCGACGGAAAATTTACTAAACGGATGTTCAGGGTTAACCGTCTCTTTATGCACCTGATAACAGCGACGAACATCATCGCTGATTTTCATGCGATATTCTGACTCAATAGCATGTCGTTCACGATCGACCAGCGAAGCGTTGAATGTGGGGCAGATAAAAAACTGTGAAAAACGATGCAGTGATTCCTCGAAAAACTCAGTCGCTATATCGAAGAAATAATTGGAGTGTTCGGTACCTGTCCAGGCATTGTGGTTGCCGCCGTGCTGTGAAATGAAGGCTTGATATTCGCCAGCATGCGGGAAAGCTTCGGTGCCCAAGAACAGCATATGTTCGAGAAAATGCGCCATGCCCTGACGTTCAGGCGGATCGGCGAAATGCCCACAATTGACGGCCAACGAAGCGGCAGAGCGTTCTGCTGTCGGGTCATGGATCAATAACACTCGCAACCCATTAGACAGCTCAAGATAGCGGTAATCACATCTGTCATTAGGTGCACGGTATATTTGCATAAGATCTGCCATGGAGAAGATATCTTTATATTATCGGCCCTTATTTTAAGAACGTGCAAACCGTTTCCATAACATGTTGATTGTTTCCATGATTCGAAGGCAGTAGTATTTGTATTAATAGGGACATTAAAGGCTAATTGAATGAAGATTATTGTAATGCGCCACGGTGAAGCTGCTCACGAGGCTGGGCGTGATGATCTGCGTCCGTTAACTGATAAAGGCCGTAAACAGTCGATCAGAATGGCAGAATGGGTGGCAGAGCAGTTGCCGCGAATTGACCGTGTGTTGGTGAGCCCGTTTTTGCGTGCCCAGCAGACATGGGAAGCCATTCAAGCTTGTTTACCTGTTCCGGCACAAATTGAAGATGTTCATGATCTCGTCCCTTATGGTCGCTCCGAAGTTGTGACTGACTACTTGCGTGCACTGGATGATGAATATGTATTAATAATCAGTCACTTACCTTTGGTTGGTTATATAGTGAACGATTTGTGTGCCAATGCCGTACCACCGATGTTTGTGACGTCTGGAATGGCTGGTGTAACGCTGGTGGATGGCAAAGGGCGGCTCGATTGGCTCGAGGGGCCACACACCATTCGCTGATAATTTCTAATTTGTGCACAGTCTCTAACTTTAGTCTTTCCGTTCGACCGCTTCATTGAAATGCGGTATTGCTGCCCCGACTATACTCAATATAAGAGGGTGAATTGCAATTCGGAGGTGGACTGTGCGCATTTTCAAAAAGTATTTTCCGGCATTAATCGCCAAACATATAAGAACTTTTTTCCGCGGTCGCTTATACATTCATGGGCGTGGTGGCTATGAATTTGAAAATGGTAAAGTCGTCATGCCAGTTGAAGCTGATCCAGTACACCGGGCAACCGTACAGGAGCTGAACACTAAAATTGCCGAGATCACGAAAAAGGCAGCCTGATCTTCTGTCGGAATGTTTTGCTTATATATTTTGCTCAATCAGCACCAAGATCGCCGCGTCACCACCCCAGAGTTTTGGCGCCTGATGAAAAGCCATAATATCGGGATGCTGGGCCAGCCATAACGGTATTTTCTGCTTCAAAATATTTTTCCCATGACCGTGCATCACGCAAGCACAACGGATGTGCTGACGCCGACAGGCTTCGATCAGTGCACCGAGTTCTAATTTGGCTTGTTGCTGCGTCAGACCGTGTAAATCAAGCATCATGTCTGGAATGTAATCGCCACGACGAAGTTTTTTCGCTTCATACGCGGAAACATCAGAACGCACGTACCGAACAGGGCCTTCCTGACTCAATAGCGGTTCATACTCATCCGAAAAATAGTGTTGTGCCTGCTGCGCTTCGCGAATTTCCCGGATTTGTGCTTTCTGCTTGATCGCCGGAGACTGCAAACGTATGGTATCCTGCTTTATTTGCCGGGCACCTGTTATTGCCTCCCGAAAGAGGCTGACATCCTGGTCTTCCAGTACTATTTTTTTGCTCATAATTCGGTCAGTCATGCCTGATATACTAAACAACAGTGTGCAGCGAACGTGACAACCGGATTAACCGGAGGCGCATTTGGATAATATCAATGTTGATGAGGTCATCGACGAATTCAGAACCCTCAATGACATGCTGCGTTGGGCCGTCAGCCAGTTTAATGCTGCGGGCTTATTTTACGGACATGGTACTGATAATAGCTGGGATGAAGCAATTCAATTGTTATTGCCCGCGTTAGATTTACCGCCAGTCATTGATAGCGATCTGCGTCAGTCCCGTTTAACACGCACTGAACGCTCGCATCTGGCCGGCTTGATCCAGCAACGGATTGAACAGCGCGTGCCAGCGCCATATCTGACCAATAAATCCTGGTTTGCGGGTATGGAATTTTACGTGGATGAGCGCGTGTTGATCCCGCGTTCACCGATTGCGGAATTGATCCATAAGCGTTTTGCGCCTTGGTTACAGCATGAACCAACCCGGATCATGGATCTGTGTACCGGCTCTGGCTGTATCGCGATTGCCATGGCACACGAATTCCCTGCGGCAGAAGTCGATGCATTGGATCTTTCCGATGATGCACTGGCGGTCTGTGAGATGAATATTGAAATGCACGGCATGCTGGGGCAGGTGATCCCGATCTGTTCTGATCTGTTTGATGCACTGCCGGATGGCGATAAATATGATCTGATCGTCTCTAATCCACCGTATGTAGATGTGGAAGATATGTCAGATCTGCCGGACGAGTTTCAGCATGAACCGGAAATGGCGTTAGCCGCCGGAGAAGATGGCTTAGATCTGGTACGCAGAATTCTGGCAGAAGCCGGTGCATTGCTTAAAGATAATGGTGTATTAGTGGTGGAAGTAGGGAACAGCATGGTGCATCTTGCCGCACTGTTTCCAGAAGTCGAATTTGAATGGATTAAATTTGAACAGGGTGGTGACGGCGTGTTTGTGTTGACCAAAGCACAGCTGGATCAATACCAACCGTTATTCACACAAGCATTAAGTTAGTAGGGACATTATGGCTGGTAATACTTTCGGACAATTATTTCGGGTCACCACCTTTGGCGAAAGCCATGGTCTGGCTTTAGGCGCAATTGTGGACGGTTGTCCTCCTGGCATGGCATTAACAGAAGCCGATTTGCAGGGGGATCTGGATCGTCGTAAACCAGGTACTTCTCGTTTTACGACACAGCGTCGCGAAGATGATGAAGTGAAGATCCTTTCTGGTGTATTTGAAGGTAAAACTACCGGCACGTCGATTGGTCTGTTGATTGAAAATACCGATCAGCGTTCGAAAGATTATTCGGATATTAAAGATGTGTTCCGTCCGGGGCATGCGGATTATACCTACCATCAGAAATATGGGATCCGAGATTACCGCGGTGGTGGCCGCTCTTCTGCTCGCGAAACTGCGATGCGGGTTGCCGCAGGTGCGATTGCGAAAAAATATCTGAAAGAACACTGTGGCATTGAGATTTTTGGTTATCTGGAACAACTCGGCCCGATCAAAGCGGAACGGTTTGATAAATCAATCATTGAGACTAACCCGTTTTTCTTTGCTGATCCGGATAAATTGGATGAGCTGGATGCGTTCATGCGCGATCTGAAAAAACAGGGCGATTCCATCGGTGCAAAATTGAAAGTGGTTGCGACTTGTGTACCGGTGGGGTTAGGTGAACCGGTGTTTGATCGTCTGGATGCGGACATCGCGCACGCCATGATGGGCATCAATGCGGTAAAAGGTGTTGAGGTCGGTGATGGTTTTGCTGTGGTTGAGCAGCATGGTTCGGAACATCGCGACCCTATGCGCCCAGAAGGCTTCCAGAGTAATCACGCGGGTGGCATCTTAGGCGGCATATCCAGTGGTCAGGAGATTGTGGTGGGTTTAGCGCTGAAACCAACCTCCAGCATCATGGTGCCAGGCGAAACGATTGATAAACAAGGCAACGCAGTAGAGATGGTAACGCGTGGTCGTCATGATCCTTGTGTTGGCATCCGTGCGGTACCAATTGCCGAAGCGATGCTGGCATTAGTGCTGATGGATCATCTATTACGTCATCGCGGCCAAAATTTTGATGTAGTTACAGAAACACCAAAACTGAAATAACAATCATCCAGATATAAAAAGACCGCTGTTGGGCGGTCTTTTCGTTTCTATGACTAACGATTCACAGTGAAGTATGGATAGAGAAATTACTGATTCTCTTCTTCAAATGTTTTGTGCAGATGCACTGGTTTTTCAATACCCTTACGCATTTTGATATTGAGCATTTCCACAATCAGTGAGAAGGCCATGGCGGTATAGATGTAGGCTTTCGATATATGCAGATCGAAACCTTCGGCAATCAGTGCCATCCCGACCATGATCAAAAAAGCCAGCGCCAGAATTTTCAATGTCGGATTTTCATCAACAAAATCCCCAATCGGTTTGGCTGCAAACATCATGACGCCAACCGCAACCACGATAGCCAATACCATCACAGGAACATGATCAGCCATGCCAACCGCGGTGATGACGGAATCAAGGCTGAACACAATGTCTAGAATGGCAATCTGGAGCAGGGTAGAAAGAAAACTGACTTTTTTCTGACTATCATGATGTTCTTCAGTGCTCCCTTCCAGACTGGAGTGAATTTCATGGGTGCTTTTCCAGATCAGGAATAGACCACCAATAATTAAAATTAAATCCCGGCCTGAAATGGCTTCCGACATAATAGTAAATAGTGGGGCGGTCAGTCGCATCACCCAAGCCAAAGAGAGCAGCAGTAAGATACGGGTGATCATCGCGCCAGCTAAACCTAAAATTCGACCACGCTGACGTTGTTCTGGCGGCAGTTTTCCAACCAGAATAGAAATAAAAATGATGTTATCTATACCTAATACAATTTCCAGCAGAGTTAAGGTAGCTAATGCTACCCATGCTGAGGGATCAGCAATCCATTCGAACATAGGGGTATCCAGTTAAAGAGAGCAATAAAACAGACCACTGTAGAGTCTAGCAGTCTGTTCTTATCGTCGTTAGCAGGAAAAAGCGAAGTGATTATTCGGTTTAACTGATAGATTGTGGGGTGTCAGTTAAATGATTGCTTTGGATCTGCCGCCCAAGTGCTTCATCCGTTACGTCATAGATTAACAATCCAATATGCTGCACATTACCGGTGAAGTCAGGTAGCGGCATAATTGTGACGTTTTGATACATGAATTCAGCGCTTCCCGTGATGGGGCGATAGTTAGAAAACCGGAATAAATAGGGTTTTTGTTCCCAGGAAATAAACGCTCGGGTATTCAGCGTTTGAACCATTGCCAGCTTGCGCTCTAACCATGCTTGATCGAGTGTTGGATAAATATCATACAAATCCCGATCTTTAACTTCACTGCTCAATTTCCCGCTGTGACTTTCCATAAAGCCATTCCAGATCTGGACCCGATTTTCCAGATCGATGACCACCAGACCAACGTCTAATGCTTGAATAATATTGGCAAGCCAATGGAATTCACGGATATCCATGTTGCCTCCTAGAGCAGATGCATGATCTTATGATTCATGAACTGGAGTGAGTCTTCCGTAAATAATAGTAGCAGATCGCACTGCACCTGATGGTCGCGGATTTTATAATTAATCTCGATGGCTAAAGTTCTGCGCCAGCGATGTTGATTTGCTTTAATCAAATCTTCAACCGGGCGGTGCTGCCCAAGCACCACGGGATGCCCCTGATTAAATGGCACATCTAATTGCATTGCAAAACCACGCAGGAAAGCACCAATCAAGACGTTAGACATATCCATCAGCAATTCCAGTTCAGCATTTCGATCCAGCACACCTTGATATTTCATCAATTTGGCTAAATCAGTAAAGCTGGAGTCATGAAATAAAACTAACGCTTCACCGGCAATGCCGGCACCAATAAAGCCCTGACATACCGCAGATAGGGTACTTTCACCCGATGCAGAGTTCAGCGCCATATGCAGTTCACTGACTTCCAGCACATTCACGTTCGGGATTGGTAAAATAACAAATTGACCTAACATCCGGGCTAACAGATCGGCTGCTTGCCCCATCGCCACGTTAGCCAGTTCTTGGTAGACATCGCGAACTTCCACGCTCAGGTTGAGTGTTTGCTCGGCGAGCTCGGTTGATTCGCCACCCGGCTGATAGAGATGAAACTCCTTCAATAAAGAAGCGATCTCCTCTGCGGAGCAGGGTTTCTTGATAAAAGATAATGCCCCGAGTTGCATCACTTGCGCATGGGCTTCGGGCTGTATATCACCGGAAACAACGATGACTTTTGTTTTCAGTGCTTCATCTTTAATCGCTTGCAGCACTTGATAACCATCCATCACCGGCATGGTCAAATCCAGAAAGACCAAGTCACCATGGCCGGATAAGATTTGCTCTAGCCCTTCCTGACCATTGCCGGCAAAGTGAATATTTACATTCCAGTCAGACGGTAATGCTCTGGCCAGTTGTTTACGGGCGAAACCGGAGTCATCACAAATCAATACATTTAGCGGCATGCTGATTTCTCATATCAGGTATTTTCTTGAGTATAAAATGAGAATGAGCAAATGAAGGCGAGTTTCTGATTTTCAAACACAGAAGCGCGATCTATTTATCTATTTAGCCACATTCTATTCATCGAAAGAGCAGTGTATTACTTTATAACCGCAAAGCTTGTGACGAAAGTAACCGAAGCAAATCACCTTCATTTACGGGTGGCGAGAGGTAATAACCTTGCAGATAATCAATTTTAAGGCGCCGACAGATCTGGGCTAACTCGACGTTACAAACATATTCAGCAACCGTTTTGACGCCAATTTTTTTAGAAAAAGTGACGATCGATTCAACGATATTAAGAATAAGCGGATCGAGATGACATTCCTTGATTAAGGAACCATCTATTTTTAGATGATCCGCGCCAAGATGCGCCAGATGTGAGTAGTTAGAATAACCGGAACCAAAATCATCGACTGCCAAAGAAGCGCCGGCCTGAGCAATTCGTTTTTGAAAGGCACGAACTAATTCATAATCACCCATGCTTTCTGTTTCCACGATTTCAAAAATCAGCCGCTGGGCGATTGAACGGTCGGCTAAAATACCATCGATATAATTTAGTGTCTCGGCATTGCTGAAGTCATGAGCACTGAGATTGACCGCAAAACTATGCGCTGTGGCTTTGATCATTTTTACGGCTTCGGTCAGCACTTTTTTGGTAATTTCAGGGTACAAATTGGCTTTTTGCGCTACATGAATAAATTCATTGGGTGGGACAACTTTGTTCTCTTCATCAAAGAGGCGGATCAAACATTCGAAATGGCTGATAGCGTTGTTATTGGCATGATAAATCGGTTGATATTGCACCCACAGCTGATCGTTCTGTATCGCTCGTTTGACCTTTTTGGTCATGACTTGGTTAGATTCCATTTCTTGCAAAATGGGCAGATCCTTCTGATATAACACGATACTGGAATGATCTTTCCTGGCTTGTATCAGCGCTTTATCTGCACGTGTCAGCAATGGTGTAGCATTTTCCTGCCATTTTTCTGGTCGGGTACTGATCCCCGTACAAAACTGGATACTGAAACGATCTTGTCTCACTTCAATATCGGTATGTTTAAAATCATCCAGCACATCATTAATCGTATTGGTAAACGTAGTTTCCTGCACATGATTAGTGGCCGCTAAGGCATATTGCCCACCAGTTAGATGATACAAACGATAGCTGGGCGGATTAGTCACTGGAACCTGATTTTGAATTCGGCCTGCCACTTTGTTTAATACATGGTCACCAGTATCAATACCATAAAAATCGTTAATCGCACTGAACGATAGAATATCTAAAATGGCTAAATGACGAGGGAAAAAATCCTGATTGTAAGTCAGATCGCGTAACAGATGATTACGATTAGGCAGCCCGGTCAGTTTCTTAAAATAGAGCTGATCATAGATGGTCTTGGTTTGCCGGTTAATTTCATCTTGTAATGAATTATTGACCTGATCAAGCTCACTGCTGGTGGTGCGGAACAGATGATACAGGCCGGATTGTTGCAAATTGGTTTGTGGTTTCCATTTTTCGATCGGTTCTTGCACGACTAACGGGGCAGATTCTGACATCAACAAACAGGTTAAGGTGTGCCCCAGAATATGCGCACTTTGATTATGATGAAAAAATTCACCATAAGAAAAGAAGCCGGCGATATTCGGGTGATCTTGGAATATCTCTAGTTCTGACTGGACACTCTCTTTCAGATAATCAAGACGCCCGGCACAAGAGTATATAAATGCAGCTTCCGTTTGTGCTAATGGTAGCTGAGATAAGAGATAGCGTGATTCCTTGGCGATATTAGGCAGATCTGAGAAAGCAAATTGTACTTTGCTGTTTTCCAGTAACTTTCCATCGAAGGTAATCGATCCGTCGGCGTGAAAAATTCGTGGATTGCGTGACAGCGTGACGCCATTTTGTATTTGATACAGAGGAAAGTCGGCCATCGCCGTTGATAAACTGGCGGCGACTTCAGCACCGAGATATTTAGCGTAAATATCCTGTGCCGGCTGATTATCAATAGTAAACACCCGATTGTATTGCACCGATGTCAGTGTCAGTTGTTTACCTATCCCATTCCAACCAAAGGCATATTTATTAAGTAGATATAGCTGGGATGAAGAGATGGAAGCTAATGCGATCCCTTGATCAGTAACCCCGTGCTCAGTGAACTGTAATGGCGGTTCAGATGTAGCGCCTTGGGATGAATAACCACCGGCTAAAACAACATCCGGATTTAACAAGCAAAGTTCATCCAACAAAAAACCGGCTTGCTGGATCGCAGGGCTGGAAAATAACAGCATTAAACGCGTATTTTCACACACTAAACGCTGGTCTATCAGTGGCGCTAATTCGGATAAATTTTCAGGACATGTTGGTATCAGTAACGTTTTTATCTGACTATGTTCAAAGACACAAAATTGTAAGATAGTGTGTTGAGAGTGATAACGTTGGCCTGCGATCCATGATCCGGTGGATGTGCCGATAATTTTTGCGTTGGGTAATACTGTTTGAATAGTACTGATGATGCTTGTTACGGCCGTTTTTTGCGTCAGGCAAGTGAAGGCTTGTATCAGAATTTGCTGTTCATCAGTGATATTGTGTTGCGAGCAAAAGGTGCGAAGTGAAGACGACAGTTCACTATGACTTTCGATTTCTAAAACATAAGTTTTAATCATAAATGCTGTTCACCGCTTACTTTGCTTATTTTCAAACTAATAGTATATCGATTATAAACATACCGATAATCTATTCTCATGTAACTCATCTCAACAACAGCTGGATTCGATGAATCCGTGATCTGTTATACATAACCTTCATAAAATTTTTTAGCTTACCAACGAGAACATGTCATGAATACGACGATTGCTCAAATCAAAGCTCATAAATCTATCCGTGCTTATACCGACCAACCGATCACAGTTGAGCAACTCGATGAAATTTTGGCTGCAGCACAACAAGCGCCGAGCTCTAGTTTTCTGCAAGCGGCATCGATCATTCGGATCACGGATAAAGTATTACGCGCTCAGATCATGCAGTTGTCTGCCGAACAAGCATACATAGCTGGTGCGGCTGAGTTTCTGCTTTTTTGTGCGGATTTTAATCGGCATAAACAGATTGTTCCCGATGCTAAAACAGGATTTGTTGAGCAACTATTAATTGGTGCTACGGATGCGGCAATGATGGGACAAAATGCGCTGGTGGCGGCAGAGTCACTGGGCTTGGGTGGAGTATATATTGGTGCGGTACGAAATCATCCGGCAGAAATAGGTGAATTATTAGGGTTACCGGAACTGGTTATTCCTCTTTTTGGTTTGTGTTTAGGTTATCCAGCACAAGACCCGCAGGTCAAACCGCGTTTACCACGCGCATTGGTTGTTCATGAAAACCACTATCAACCACTGAATAAAACATTACTGGCGCAATATGATGATCAGATGCGAGCTTATTATGCGTCACGCACAAGCAATAATAAGGACCAAAGTTGGTCAAGTCAGATCACGGCCATTTTGGGTAGGGAAGCGCGTCCTTACATGCTGAGTTATTTACAGCAGCAGGGGTACTGCAAAAAATAGCTCACAAAAGCTGACAATATGCAGAAATGAAAAAAGCCTTCAAAATGAAGGCTTTTTTATGAAGCTTTGACTTTAGTTATCCCTATCTATCGACAGGGATAACAGCATCAGAAATTATTTTTTCTTTTTGCCTTCGTCTTTTTTAGCTTCTTTAACTTCTTCACCAACGGTTACTGCTTCTGGAGCATAAGCACGGCCGTAGTAAGAGTCCAGCAACAGCTGTTTCAGTTCAGAGATCAATGGGAAGCGTGGGTTAGCACCTGTACATTGGTCATCGAACGCTTCAACAGCCAGTTGGTCAACTTTAGCCAGGAACGCAGCTTCGTTCACACCAGCTTCACGGATAGAAGCAGGGATGTCCAATTCAGCTTTCAGACCATCTAACCAAGTCAGCAGTTTTTCAACTTTAACGCCGGTACGGTCGCCAGCAGCGGTCAGACCCAAGTGTTCAGCGATTTCTGAATAACGACGACGAGCTTGTGGACGGTCGTATTGAGAGAATGCAGTCTGTTTAGTTGGGTTGTCGTTCGCGTTGTAACGAATAACGTTTGAAATCAACAGCGCGTTAGCCAAACCGTGAGGAATGTGGAACTCAGCACCCAGTTTGTGAGCCATTGAGTGGCACACGCCCAGGAATGAGTTAGCAAACGCGATACCAGCGATAGTTGCAGCATTGTGTACTTTTTCACGAGCGATTGGGTCTTTAGAACCATTCGCATAGCTGCTAGGCAGGTATTCTTTTAACAGTTTCAGAGCTTGCAGCGCTTGACCGTCTGAGTATTCGTTAGCCAGTACAGAAACATAAGCTTCAACAGCGTGAGTTACTGCGTCAACACCACCGAACGCACACAGTGACTTAGGCATGTTCATAACCAGGTTCGCATCAACGATAGCCATGGTTGGAGTCAGTTCGTAGTCAGCCAGTGGGTATTTAACGCCACCGTTCAGGTCGTCAGTTACTACCGCGAATGGAGTAACTTCAGAACCAGTACCAGAGGTGGTAGTGATACATACCAGGTCAGCTTTCACGCCCATTTTAGGGAACTTGTAGATACGTTTACGGATGTCCATGAAACGCATTGCCAGTTCTTCGAAATGAGTTTCTGGGTGCTCGTACATAACCCACATGATTTTCGCAGCGTCCATTGGTGAACCACCGCCCAGCGCCAGGATCACGTCTGGTTTGAAAGAACGCATCATCTCTGCACCTTTCTTAACGATGGTCAGAGTTGGATCTGCAGCCACTTCGTAGAATACTTCTACTTCCATGCCTTTGTCTTTCAGGATAGTAACCAGTTCGTCAGCATAACCGTTGTTGAACAGGAAGCTGTCGGTAACAACCATTGCGCGTTTTTTGCCTTCCAGGTCAGTCAGTGCGATTGGCAGAGAACCACGACGGAAGTAGATTGATTTTGGAAGTTTGTGCCACAGCATATTTTCTGCTCGCTTAGCTACTGTCTTCTTGTTGATCAGATGTTTTGGACCTACGTTTTCAGAGATGGAGTTACCACCCCATGAACCACAACCCAGAGTCAGAGATGGAGCCAGGTTGAAGTTGTACAGGTCACCGATACCACCATGAGAAGTTGGGGTGTTAACCAGGATACGAGCAGTCTTCATCTTGTCACCGAAGTAACGAACGCGATCGTCGTTCTTGTCTTGGTCGGTGTACAGAGCTGAAGTATGACCGATACCGCCCAGATCAACCATCTGGCAAGCGAAGTCAACAGCTTCAGTGAAGTCTTTTGCACGGAACATACCCAGTGATGGAGACAGTTTTTCGTGAGCGAATTCTTCTTCGTAGCAGATTTTAGCGCCTTCACCGATCAGGATCTTGGTGTCTGAAGGAACTTTGATGCCAGCCAGTTCAGCGATTTTGGTTGCTGGTTGGCCTACGATAGCCGCGTTCAGGGCACCGTTGATCAGCAGAACTTTACGAACTTTGTCTGCTTCATCTTTATTCAGGATGTAGCCGCCGTGAGAAGCGAAACGCTCTTTCACTGCATCGTAAACTGAATCAACAACGATAACTGCCTGTTCAGAAGCACAAACTACGCCGTTGTCGAAAGTTTTAGACAACAGGATAGAAGCAACAGCACGTTTGATGTCTGCAGTTTCGTCGATAACAACTGGTGTGTTACCTGCGCCTACGCCGATAGCTGGTTTACCAGAAGAGTAAGCCGCTTTAACCATCGCTGGGCCACCGGTCGCCAGAATCAGGTTAATGTCGTTGTGTTTCATCAGGTAGTTAGACATTTCTACTGATGGGGTGTCGATCCAGCCAACGATGTCAGCAGGTGCACCAGCAGCAACAGCAGCGTCCAGAACGATACGCGCAGCAGCAGCAGTTGAGTTTTTAGCACGTGGGTGCGGGGAGAAAACGATACCGTTACGAGTTTTCAGAGCAATCAGAGATTTGAAGATTGCAGTAGAAGTCGGGTTGGTAGTTGGAACGATACCACAGATGATGCCGATTGGTTCAGCAATGGTGATAGTGCCGAAAGTTTTGTCTTCTTCCAGAATGCCACAGGTTTTTTCGTCTTTGTATTTGTTGTAGATGTACTCAGACGCAAAGTGGTTTTTAGTCACTTTGTCTTCAACGATACCCATACCTGATTCAGCAGCAGCCATCTGAGCCAAAGGAATACGAGCATTGTTCGCTGCCAGAGCAGCAGCACGGAAGATTTTATCAACCTGTTCTTGGCTGAAAGTTGCGAATTCGCGTTGAGCTTTTTTGACGCGAGCAATCAGTTCATCCAATTCAGCAACGTTGGTTACTGGCATATGTGAATCTCCTAGTGAGTTTATAAAAACGGTTTATTAAGGCACGTACAACACTATAGCAGCTCAATTCATAGTGTGACTTAGTAAACAGTTTTCGAGCTTGATTATAGAAGTAGGTAATGTGTAAAAACTTGATCTACATCAATAGTGTAAGCAAGCGATGCAAATTATGTATTAATTCTCTCGTTTAGTTAAAAAAGTATTGTTATCGACTTAAGTAATTATTGTTACCGGCGGAGTATATTAAAAAAGCGAATTAACTTTGGATATTTTGTGACATTTTCGTAACTAAAATATCACAATTCCCGCGCCATATAAGGCTATCCCTTGACTAAGTGGGCCGATCAGACTTTTCCCTGCTAAGAATAAGGATAATGCATTATTTAAACTTTCATCTTGTCTTAAACGCAGTCATTTTATGGACAGACCAGTATTTTGTCGGGAATGATACCGGTTGTATGACTTGCGACAATTTCTCTTGTTCGGATAAAAAAAACTAATCCATTACTTTGAGCCTATAAATTAATATCGTTAGTAGTCCATTGCCGTTTTCGCTACGCTAACCACCGTTTTCTGACATACTTGTTTCATCTCTATTTAGGCTCATATCGCACTATGGATCATCTTTCTTTTTCTGTTTATCTGAAGTTTTTTATTGGTCTGACCGCCATTATTAACCCGTTAGGTTTGCTACCGGTATTTGTTAGTCTGACCAGTCAACAAACACCACAGGAACGCTTACGGACAAATACCACCGCTAATTTTGCGGTGATGGTGATTCTCTGGGTGTCGATGTTTTTCGGGCAGGTGATTTTGGATCTATTCGGCATCTCGATCGCTTCTTTCCGTATTGCTGGCGGCTCTTTGATTGTGTTGATTGCCTGGTCAATGCTACAGGGGAAATTAGGTGAAGTTCGGCATAACAAAGAAGAAAAGGGTGATACTTTGGCCAAAGAGTCTATTGCGGTCGTCCCCCTTGCGTTACCACTAATGGCCGGGCCGGGAGCGATTAGCTCAACCATTGTTTATTCATCGCAGTTTAATTCAGCTCAACAGTTGATGGGGATGAGTCTGGTAGTTGTATTGTTCTGCTTCACGTCTTGGCTGATTTTCCGTGCAGCACCTTTGTTGTTTCGTCTGATGGGGCGTACAGGGATCAACGTAGTAACGCGTATTATGGGGTTGATCATGATGTCTTTGGGGATCGAAATCATGGTAGCGGGTATTAAGCATATGTTCCCTGTGCTGGCATAACCTAGGTAACCAAAACTATAACAAGTTGAAAATGCATTACTTGGTAAGTGCTTATTAGCATAGGAAAAAGAGTTTTCAGCGAGTATATTTAACATTTTGATTACATGAAGAGCTGAAAATGAACGATGCTAAACGCTCCCCGAAAGGCGATCTGATCATCCGCACCCAAGCCATGCCGGCAGACACCAATCAGAACGGCGATATTTTTGGTGGCTGGATCATGTCGCAGATGGATTTGGCTGGCGGCATGCTGGCTACTGAAATTGCGCGGGGACGAATTGCAACTGTTGCAGTTGAAGCGATGACCTTTCATCAACCGGTAAAAGTGGGCGATGCCGTTTGTGTACACGGCGAATGTACGCGGATAGGAAATACCTCGATCACCATCAAGCTGGAAGTTTGGATCAAACCGTTGCTGCGTTCCGAACATTATGATCGCCATTGTGTCACCGAAGCGGTATTTACCTATGTAGCTATCGATGACACAGGGCATCCTCGTCCAGTTCCTAAAGATTAAAACGAATGCGGTTAGGTTTCGGATTTAACCGCTTCGGTTTTGACTCGCAAAGCACCTTTACCCAATTGAATATTTAGCTGTTCTCCGGGAGTTACCTGGGAAGCCTCATGGATCAATTTACCACTCATATTGGTGGTAACTGAATAACCCCGCGCTAACACTTGCAGCGGACTCAATGCCTGTAGCTGCCCACTTAACTGTGCCAGTTGTTGCTGGCTGGCTTGTTGCCGATTTTGCACTGCCTTGAGCAAGCGTTGCTGAAGAAATTCATATTGCTGCTTTAGTGTTGATAAATGTCGCGCTGGTGATGCCTGCTGCAAACGTTGCGTTTGTTCTGCGTAATGGCGCGATGAGTTATCTAACTGTTGCTTGATCACACGTTCTAAACGCCATTGCAAGTCATCTTGCCGCTGCATTTTTTGTTGTAACTGATATTGCGGATTTTGTGCCGCCAAACGTGACTGTTGTTGTTGCCAGCGTAATACATAACGTTGTTGCTGCAACAATATGGCTTGTTTAAGACGTTGTATAAATTGAGTTAAACGATGCAGTTGTTGCTGTTGATCCCGGCTGACTAACTCTGCCGCGGCGGATGGGGTCGGGGCGCGAAGGTCTGCAGCGAAATCAGCCAGCGTCACATCTGTTTCATGGCCAACCGCACTGACGATAGGGATCGGGCTGCTGGCAATTGCGCGCACGACACGTTCATCATTAAAACACCAGAGATCTTCCAGCGAGCCACCTCCGCGACCGATGATCAGTAAATCGCACTCATCCCGTCGCCAGGCGGTTTCTAATGCTGCCAGCAGTGCTGGAACCGCACTTTCACCTTGTACTGCGCTGGGATATAAAATCACCGGTAAGGAGGGATCTCGTCGGGCTAGTATCGTCAGCATATCGTGCACGGCAGCGCCGGTAGGTGAGGTGATGATGCCGATCTGTTTTGGTTGCGCAGGCAAGGGGCGTTTACGGCTTGGCGCGAATAATCCTTCCGTTGTCAGCTGGGTTTTTAAGGCTTCCAGCTTCATCTGTAATAGCCCATCACCAGCGGGTTGCATTTTTTCTACAATCAGCTGGTAATCGCCACGCGCCTCATACAAAGAAAGTTGCCCTTGCACGAGGATCTGCTGGCCATTTTGTGGTCGAAAACTGACGCGTCGGTTTTGCCCTTTGAACATGGCTGCTTTGACTTGTGCCTGGGAATCTTTCAGCGTGAAGTACCAATGACCAGAGCTGTGCTGTACCAAATTAGAGATTTCAGCTGTCAGCCAAACGAGCCCCATTTCCTGTTCCAATAAGAGACGAACAACGGTATTCAGCCGACTGACGGTGTAGATAATAGGTTGTGATATAGCCACGGATTCGCTCTTGATTCACTGGATCAGGCGCTAATAATAACAATGACCTGCATGCTTCGCGAAAAAAAATGTGATTTAAAACGCAAAAATGCTTTACCAACCCCTATGAAGTGCCTAAAATCTCGCTGCAATATTTTACCCACCCCCTTTCATACATTAACGGTGAGATGTTGCCATGTTACGCATAGCCAAAGAAGCACTGACTTTTGACGACGTTCTGTTAGTCCCTGCTCATTCAATCGTTCTTCCTAATACCGCAGATCTGCGCACTCATCTGACAAAAGATATCGTGCTGAACATTCCTATGGCTTCCGCTGCAATGGATACCGTAACCGGTGCTCGTTTAGCGATTGCACTGGCTCAGGAAGGTGGTCTCGGTTTCATCCACAAAAATATGTCTATCGAACAGCAGGCGGACAAAGTTCGTCGCGTTAAAAAGTTCGAAAGTGGCATCGTGACTGATCCGGTCACTGTTCGCCCAGACATGACGATTGCTCAGATCAAAGAGCTGACCTTCATGAGCGGTTTTGGTGGCTTCCCAGTGGTAGACACTGATGGTTCACTGATGGGTATCATCACAGGCCGTGACGTACGTTTTGTGACCGACCTGAACATGCTGGTGCATGAAGTAATGACGCCAAAGGCGCGTCTGGTTACTGTGCATGAAAATGCATCACGTGAAGTGGTGCAGGCGTTGATGCAAAAACACCGCATCGAGAAAGTACTGATCGTTAACGACGATTTCAAACTGACCGGTATGATCACGGTTAAAGATTTCCAGAAAGCAGAAAGCAAACCGAACGCGTGTAAAGATGCGATGGGGCGTTTACGTGTTGGTGCTGCTGTCGGTGCGGGTGCTGGTAACGAAGAACGTGTTGCTGCGCTGGTTGCTGCCGGTGTTGACGTGCTGCTGATTGACTCTTCACATGGTCATTCACAAGGCGTGCTGGATCGTATTCGCGACACGCGTAAAGAATATCCAAACCTGCAGATCGTCGGTGGTAACGTGGCGACTGCGAAAGGTGCAGAAGCACTGGTTGAAGCGGGTGTGAGCGCAGTTAAGGTTGGTATCGGCCCTGGTTCTATCTGTACGACCCGTATCGTCACCGGTTGTGGTGTGCCACAAATCACTGCTATTTCTGATGCCGCTGGCGCATTGGAAGGTTCAGGTATTCCAGTTATCGCTGACGGCGGTATCCGCTTCTCTGGCGACATCGCGAAATCTATCGCGGCGGGTGCAAGTCTAGTGATGGTCGGTTCTATGTTTGCAGGTACTGAAGAGTCTCCTGGCGAAATTGAACTGTACCAAGGTCGTTCATTTAAATCTTACCGTGGTATGGGTTCATTAGGCGCGATGTCTAAAGGTTCTTCTGACCGTTATTTCCAGTCAGACAATGCAGCAGACAAGCTGGTTCCAGAAGGTATCGAAGGCCGTGTTCCTTATAAAGGCTGGTTAAAAGAGATCATCCATCAACAAATGGGTGGTTTACGCTCTGCCATGGGCCTCACTGGTAGTGCTACAATAGAAGACTTGCGTACTAAGGCAGAATTCGTGAAGATCAGTGGCGCAGGGATCCAGGAATCCCACGTCCACGATGTGACGATTACGAAAGAAGCCCCGAACTATCGCATGGGCTAAATTGACAGACAGTCAGGGCGCATAGCGCCCTGATTTATTTCATACAAGATCGGGTTGATTCTTGTATTGGCCTCTCCTTAATGATGATTAGGACGACCATGAGCAAAAATATTCACGAACACCGTATTCTGATCCTGGACTTCGGTTCGCAATATACTCAGCTGATTGCACGTCGTGTGCGTGAAATCGGTGTGTATTGTGAATTGTGGGCTTGGGATGTTACTGAAGAACAGATCCGCGAATTCAAACCAAACGGGATCATTCTGTCTGGCGGCCCAGAGTCAGTTACTGAAACTGGCAGCCCACGCGCACCGGAATATGTGTTTAACGCTGGTGTTCCAGTTTTGGGTGTTTGCTACGGCATGCAGACCATGGCTGAACAGCTGGGCGGCCGTGTAGAAAGCTCAGACAAACGTGAGTTTGGTTACGCGAAAGTACAGCTGGTAAAAGACAGCGAATTGTTCCACAACATCGAAGACGCGATTGCAGAAAATGGCCGCCCTGAACTGGATGTGTGGATGAGTCACGGTGATAAAGTTGCCACCATCCCTGCTGGTTTTGAAACCATTGCTGCGACACCAACATGCCCGCATGCCGCGATGGCGAATGAAGCAAAACGCTTCTATGGTGTGCAATTCCACCCTGAAGTGACACACACCAAACAAGGCGCTCGCATGCTGGAGCGTTTTGTCAAAGAAGTTTGCCAGTGTGATGCCTTATGGACTCCTGCCACCATCATCGAAGATGCGATTGCGCGTATCAAAGAGCAGGTTGGTGACGATGAGGTGATCCTGGGCCTGTCAGGTGGTGTGGATTCATCAGTTGTAGCGATGCTGATCCATCGTGCGATTGGTAAGAAACTGACTTGCGTATTTGTCGATAACGGCCTGCTGCGTCTGCATGAAGGTCAGCAAGTAATGGAAATGTTTGGTGACCATTTTGGTCTGAACATTATCAAAGTGGATGCAGAAGATCGTTTCCTGTCTGCACTGAAAGGCATTGCTGATCCTGAATTGAAACGTAAAGCAATCGGTCGGGTGTTTGTTGAAGTATTCGATGATGAATCGAAAAAACTGAAAAACGCTAAATGGTTGGCTCAGGGCACTATTTACCCTGACGTAATTGAATCTGCGGCGTCTAAAACCGGCAAAGCACATGTGATCAAATCACATCATAACGTAGGCGGTCTGCCTGACGATATGAAAATGGGCTTGGTTGAACCACTGCGTGAACTGTTTAAAGATGAAGTTCGCCGTGTTGGTTTGGAGCTGGGTCTGCCGTACAACATGCTGTACCGTCATCCGTTCCCAGGCCCAGGCCTTGGTGTTCGTGTGCTGGGTGAAGTGAAGAAAGAGTATTGCGACTTACTACGTCGTGCTGATGCAATCTTCATTGAAGAACTGCACAAAGCTGATCTGTACCACAAGGTGAGCCAGGCATTCACCGTATTCCTGCCGGTTCGTTCCGTCGGTGTGATGGGTGATGGTCGTAAATATGACTGGGTCGTTTCTCTGCGTGCAGTTGAAACGATTGATTTCATGACAGCGCATTGGGCTCACTTGCCTTATGACTTCTTAGGTCATGTATCAAACCGGATCATCAACGAAGTTAACGGTATCAGCCGCGTGGTTTACGATATTTCCGGTAAGCCGCCAGCAACGATTGAGTGGGAATAATCCCTCGTTAAGTGTTTTAAAAAGCCCGCTTTATGCGGGCTTTGTTTATGAGGTTGTGTGATGCAAACAATCGACCAGCTCCGATCAGGCGAATTAGCTGGTATTCGACGTCTGAATTTATGTTGTGGATTAACGCAGTTTCCGCCGGAAATATTTGATCTGGCCGATACATTGGAGATCCTCGATCTATCAGGTAATGCTTTATCTGAATTACCGGATGATCTTTATCGATTGCATAAATTGCGGATTATCTTTTGTTCTAATAACCAATTTATCGAGTTGCCGGAAGTGTTAGGGCGATGCGCTGAATTAAGCATGATTGGTTTTAAAGCGAATAAGATCCGCCGAGTTTCGGCCAAATCACTCCCGGCAAAATTGCGTTGGCTAACGCTGACGGATAACGAAATAGCGGCATTACCGCAAGAGATTGGTGATTGCCATTATCTGCAAAAGTTGATGCTGGCCGGAAATCGATTGCAAACATTGCCGGAAACATTAGCTAATTGTAAGCGGTTGGAGTTGATACGAATTGCTGCCAATCAACTGCATTCATTTCCAATGTGGTTGCTTTCTTTGCCGCGGTTATCCTGGCTAGCGTATTCAGGTAATCCATTCAGTGCTGCATTGGAAGCTGGGGCTCTAGCCGATTCATCCCTTGATGATATTCATTGGGATAGTCTGGAACTTGACCAGTTATTGGGGGAAGGAGCATCCGGTGTTATTCACCGAGCGAAGTATGGTAGTTCTAACGAAGGCACTTCCCATGTTGCGGTAAAATTGTTCAAAGGTGACGTGACCAGTGACGGTTTACCGCAGTGTGAAATGGCGGCTTCAGTCAGTGCCGGAGAACACCCTAACCTGATCAATGTGCTTGGAAGAGTGACAGAACATCCATCCGGCGCCAATGGGTTAGTGATGAAATTGATCGATGCAGAATTTAGTAATCTTGCGGGGCCGCCAAGTTTGGATTCATGCACTCGCGATATTTACCCGGCAGATACCCGCTTTGAACTGCCTGTCGTGTTGCGTATTGCCCAGAGTATTGTTGCTGTTGCGCAGCATTTGCACCGGCAAGGGATCATGCACGGTGATCTCTACGGGCATAATATTCTGCATTGTGGCGAAGGGCGAACCTTGCTCGGTGATTTCGGTGCCGCATCATTTTATGCCATCGATGATCGAACATTAGCCGGTGCATTACAAAAGCTGGAAGTCAGGGCTTTTGGTTGCATATTGGAAGAGTTGATTGAGCGGTGTGCACTCACTGAGCAAACGCAACACGTGCTTTACTCACTTAATGCGTTGATGTTGGCTTGTGTAAGCGAGAAAAATCAGGCTCGACCTGGCTTTGATGAAATTGCTCAGCAACTTATTACAATCAGTAAAACCTATGAGCTAACAACTGAACCTGTCAGCGCCATGTAAAACATCGCGTGTTGAGATCATTCATCATCAAATAACGGCAGTGTGGGCGTTTCAGGTGCTGGCGCGGTCGTTTCATTTTTGGCTGCCAATAAGCGGCGATATTTGCGCTGACGACACAACCGAATAATTTCACGTTGTTGTGCCGGACTATATTTTAGCCATTGAAAGCGTTCTTCACGCGAACGAAAGCACCCCAAGCAATAACCCTTGTTATCAGTTTCACAATAACCGATACAAGGGCTGGGGATAGGAAACAGCTCTAATTGCTCGTGATGATTTGGTTCACCCATATTGCGATGCTGCCACCATCTTTTGTTTCACTCAAAAATGATAGATCACCACCATACCATAAGTTGACTCACCGTCTTTATGATTTACACGAGGTGCGACATACCACTTGTCGGTTGCATACGAGCCAACTGCGGCACCAAAAGTGCCGACTACCACATCGAGCACAGAAAAATCACCGCCCAAGGCATAATCGGCGGCTTCGCCTAAAAAAGCTTCGGATGTACTGACCGCAAAACCAGTCCAGGCTGGGGATTTTACTTCTGGCCAGTATTTATCCGTGACATAGGTTGTTGCGCTGGCGATAGCAGCATTGCCAGCAAAATGGCTGAATTCAGCATTAAAACTATCGTTAGCTTGAACCGCTGATGTCATAAACAAACCGCTGAGCATGATCCATGTCATTGACTTCATCATGTTTCCCTCATGCAAGGAGTAAATGAACTACTTGTTACAAGTAATAATAGAACTCTTTTGGCGATACCCATCCCATTTCTGAGGAAATTTACTAATTTTGCCAAATGGAACACAGGATCATTTCTAACATTAACGTATTGATAATGATGTGAGAAAAATTCTGGCTTGGATCAGAAGTTCCGGGCTTGAGGGATACCGGAGTTTAATCAGGGGACCTTTAGCATGAATGAGATAGCGTTATCCATTTGTATATTATCGCTGGTGGCCATCATTGGATTATGGATGGGCAACTGGCGTATCTATGGTGTAGGGCTTGGGATCGGGGGGGTGTTATTTGGTGGGATAGCCGTAGGCCATTTTGCCAAACAATATGGATTAGTTGTTGATTTTCATACACTTGATTTTATTCGTGAGTTTGGTCTTATCTTATTTGTCTACACCATCGGCATACAAGTTGGCCCTGGTTTTTTTGCATCGTTACGTTCGTCAGGATTAAAACTTAATGCATTTGCCGCTCTGCTGGTGATTTTGGGCTGCATTGTTGCGGTCATTCTGCACAAAGTTTGGGGCATCCCATTACCGGTTATCTTGGGCACCTATTCGGGAGCTGTTACCAATACACCGTCATTAGGTGCTGGTCAGCTGATGCTGACGGAATTGGGTGCTGACGCGAATATGATGACGCTGAGCTATGCAGTGGCATATCCGTTTGGCATCTGTGGCATTTTGCTGTCGATGTGGCTGATCCGATTTATTTTTCGCATCAATGTTGATAGTGAAGCGCGGCTTTATCAGCAACAGTCGGGGTTGGGACATGGCAACCTGCAGACCATGAATGTTGAGATCCGTAACAGTAATTTAAGTGGTCTGACGTTACAGGAGATCCCCGATCTGGAGGAAGGGGAAGTGGTTTGTTCACGATTGAAACGTGGGGATGAACTGATGGTGCCGAAACCTGACACTATCGTACAGCTGGGTGATTTGTTGCATCTGGTTGGTGATAAAAAATCACTGCGCAAAGTCAGGCTCGTGATCGGGGAAGAAGTTGCCGTTTCATTATCGACGCAAGGTACGGAGCTGCGGGTTGAGCGTGTGGTGGTGACCAATGAAAAAGTGTTGGGCAAAACGCTCGGTGATCTGGAGCTAAAAAGTAAATATGATGTTGTGGTGTCACGCCTAAATCGTGCCGGGATCGAATTGGTGCCAGGCAGTGCTTCCAGTTTGCAGTTTGGTGACATTCTGAATCTGGTGGGGCGGCCTGAATCGATTGAATCAGTCGCGGGGCTGGTCGGGAATGCGCAGCATAAACTACAGCAAGTCCAAATGTTACCAGTGTTTATTGGTATTGGTCTGGGTGTGATTGTTGGTTCGGTTCCTTTTTATATTCCCGGATTTTCTGCGGCGCTAAAATTAGGTTTAGCGGGTGGCCCACTGGTTGTGGCGTTGATATTGTCACGTATTGGTAGCATCGGTAAGTTGTATTGGTTTATGCCGCCGAGCGCTAACTTGGCCTTGCGTGAAATTGGCATTGTGCTGTTCTTGTCTGTAGTCGGTTTGAAATCAGGTGGTGAGTTTGTATCCACATTAGTCGATGGCGATGGTTTGTTATGGATGGCTTGTGGCGCGGTAATTACCTTGCTACCACTGCTGGTGGTTGGTGTTTTGGCGCGTGTTTTTGGCCGTATTAATTACTTGTCGATATGTGGTTTGCTGGCCGGTTCCATGACAGATCCACCTGCTCTGGCATTTGCGAATGCGATGCATCCAACCAGTGATGCGGCGGCATTATCGTATGCGACGGTTTACCCGATGGTCATGTTCTTGCGTATTATTTCGCCACAATTACTGGTGATTTTATTATGGAGTGGTGGATAGTTTGGGGATGGCTTTGAAACAAACAGCCAGTCGTTAAAAAGAATAAAGCCACCATAGGTGGCTTTGTTTTATGAAGAAAACGCTATGGTGGAATGGATTAAGCCAGCACCGCTCGCGCTTTCGCTAACACATTCTCATCACTGAACCCGAACAGCTTAAACAGCTGGTCTGCGGGCGCCGATTCCCCAAAGCTGGTCATGCCAATCACTTCACCATCGAGGCCGGTGTAACGTTGCCAGTAATCGGCAATGCTGGCTTCAATCGCCAAGCGTGCTCTGACTGACTTCGGTAACACCTGCTCTTTGTACTCAGCGGATTGCTTGTCAAAACGCTCGGTGCAAGGCAGAGATACCACGCGTACCTTTTTGCCTTCGGCGGTTAAGGTGTTGGCGGCGCTCACCGCCAAACTCACTTCCGAGCCGGTCGCCATGATGATGAGCTCCGGCGTGCCGTCGCAATCTTTGAGGATGTAACCACCCTTCTCGATGTTTTGAACTTGGCTTTCGGTTCTTGGCTGTTGTGTCAGGTTTTGGCGTGAGAATATCAAGGCACTCGGGCCATTCTGACGTTCAATCGCCGCTTTCCAGCTCACTGCCGATTCCACCTGGTCACACGGGCGCCAGGTTTCCATGTTCGGAGTTAAGCGTAATGAGGCGAGTTGTTCTACCGGTTGATGGGTTGGGCCATCTTCGCCCAGACCAATCGAGTCGTGGGTATAAACAAAAATCGAGCGTTGCTTCATCAGTGCCGCCATGCGCACCGCATTACGCGCGTATTCCATAAACATCAGGAACGTGCCGCCATAAGGGATAAAACCACCGTGCAGGGTGACGCCATTCATAATTGCCGACATACCAAACTCGCGCACGCCGTAGTGCATGTAGTTACCTTGCGGCGTTTCAGTACTGACGTCTAACGCACTGGTGTGACGAGTCAGGTTGGATGGCGCTAAATCCGCTGAACCACCGAGCAGCTCTGGCAGAATTTTCGCGTATTCGTTCAAGGCTTTCTGGCTGGCCTGACGGGAAGCAATATTGGCGGGGTTAGCTTGTAAATTCGCGATGTAGGCATTGGCTTTGTCGGCCCAATCGGCGGTTAGTGTACCGGCGCTTCGGCGTAACAATTCCGCAGCTTCTTGTGGGAACACTTCTTGGTAAGCCGCAAATTGCTTATTCCATGCCTGTTGAGCCTGCTGACCTTGTGCTTTAGCATCCCACGCTTGATAGATGTCTTGTGGAATGTCGAACGGCGCATGTGGCCAGTTGAGGAACTCACGTACTTTAGTGACTTCATCTTTGCCCAATGGTGCACCATGGCAATCGTGACTGCCGGATTTATTCGGTGAGCCGTAACCGATAATGGTTTTACAGCAAATCAGCGTGGGTTGAGTGGTGTTGGCTTTGGCTTCCCGAATGGCCGCATCCAGTGCACGTGGGTCGTGACCATCAACCGAGTCAATCACCTGCCAGCCGTAAGCACGGAAACGGGCGGGCGTATCATCGCTGAACCAACCTTCCACATGACCATCAATCGAGATGCCGTTGTCATCCCAAAAGGCAATCAGTTTGCCCAACTCTAAGGTTCCCGCCAGTGAACAGACTTCGTGTGAAATACCTTCCATCAAACAACCATCGCCCATAAAGGCGTAGGTGTAATGGTCAACGATAGCGTGGTTTGGTTTATTAAACTGTGCGGCTAAGGTTTTTTCAGCCAGCGCCATACCGACTGCATTGGCAATGCCCTGACCCAGTGGGCCCGTGGTGGTTTCCACACCCGGTGCATAACCGTATTCCGGATGACCTGGGGTTTTTGAGTGCAGCTGGCGGAACTGCTTTAACTCAGATAACGGCAGGTCGTAGCCAGTGAGATGCAACAAGGAATACAGCAGCATCGAGCCATGACCATTCGAGAGCACAAAGCGGTCGCGGTTTATCCAAGTCGGGTCGGTCGGGTTGTGTTTTAAATGGTGACGCCACAGTGTTTCTGCAATATCGGCCATACCCATCGGGGCACCGGGGTGGCCGGAGTTAGCTTGTTGCACGGCATCGACGCTGAGCATACGCACGGCGTTAGCGAGGGTTTTCGGGTCTAAACTCATGAGCGGGGCTCCATTATTTTATTCAAAATAGAAACGAGTCTGGCGGATCAGCCAAAAGAGGGTAATGGGGACAAGGTCAACGACCCTCCGCGCCAAGGATGGCGCGGTGGAGTCCCCATGGATGGGTTTACGACGTGTCGGTGGCGTTGTTTCCATTGGCCGACAGCCCAGACAAACACAAAGCTCAAGCCAGACGGGTGGCCAGCAACTGCTCTAACTTCACTTGGTCGATGGCAAAGTTACGAATACCTTCGGCCAGCTTCTCGGTCGCCATGGCATCCTCATTGTGCTGCCAGCGGAACTCGGCTTCGGTCATCGCAGTTGGGCGCGCTAAACGCACACCGTCATCCGTCAAATGACGCACTAACTCGCCAGAAGTTTCTTCTAACTCTTGCAACAGATTTGGGCTGATGGTCAGACGGTCACAACCGGACAGTGCTAACACCTCATCCAGATTACGGAAGCTTGCGCCCATTACCACAGTGGAATAAGCGTGTTGTTTGTAATACTGATAAATCGCGCGCACCGACAACACACCCGGGTCAGTCTCAGCGGTGTAAGTCTCGCCTGTTTTGGCTTTGTACCAATCGAGAATACGACCGACAAATGGCGAAATCAGATAAGCACCCGCTTCGGCACACGCACGGGCTTGCGCGAAACTAAACAACAACGTCAGGTTGCAGTTAATGCCCTCTTTTTCCAGCTGTTCAGCGGCACGAATGCCTTCCCACGTGGAAGCAATCTTAATCAGCACGCGGGAACGCGGAATGCCCTGATACTCATACAAGCCAATCAGCTTGCGGGCTTTTTCAATGGTGGCGGCGGTATCAAACGACAGGCGGGCATCGACTTCGGTTGAGATGCGACCCGGTACGTGTTTGAGCACTTCGCAGCCAATGGCCACAATCAGGCGGTCAGCCGCTTCTTCAACTTGTACGGCAATATCGGAAGAAAGATGTTTAGCCTGTGTTATCACGCTTTCCAGCAGCGGCGCATATTCCGGGCTGGCAACGGCTTTCAAAATCAGTGATGGATTCGTGGTCGCATCTTCCGGTGAATACAATTTAATCGCGGGTAATTCGCCAGTGTCGGCGACGACCGTAGTAACGGCACGTAATTGTTGTAACAAACTGCTCACGATAGCTCCTTGTCGCTCTGAATGGCTATTCCCTTCGTACTTGAAGTTGCAACTGCGTTGACGGCGTTCTCTTGTCGCCTTGCTGCAACACCAATTACTTTGGGTATATGTCGAGGTTTATACAAAAGTTATACCCCCGTTAGGTAACGGGGGTGTTAAATTTATTTACAAAGTTTGTAATAAACCTCATTCCAGAGAATTTCTTTCTTCAATTCAGGGATGGTGGTGTTTTCATCAATGAGCAGGAATTCAATACCCGCCATCTCCGCGTAGATCCGCAGATATTCAGCATCTACTGCCTGACTGAATACGGAGTGGTGTGCAGCGCCTGCTAAGATCCACGCTTCTGCGCCAACTTCCAGATTTGGTTTTGGTTCCCACAACGCGCAAGCTACCGGCAGTTTTGGCAGTGCGTGAGGCAGATCAATCACATCCAGATTGTTAACAACCAGACGGAAGCGATTACCCATATCGATCAGGCTTGCGTTAACCGCTTTACCGGCTGGAGCTGCGAACAGCAAGCGTGCAGGCGGTGCTTTTTTACCGATGCCTAAGTGTTGTACGTCGAGCACTGGTTTTTTGCTGGCAATGGATGGGCAAACTTCCAACATATGTGCGCCCAGCACCAGATTTTTACCGTCTTCCAAATGGTAGGTGTAGTCTTCCATGAATGATGTGCCGCCAGGCAGACCGTGTCCCATCACTTTCAATGTTCTGAGCAGTGCGGCGGTTTTCCAGTCACCTTCGCCACCGAAACCGTAACCTTGTTGCATCAGGCGTTGGCAAGCCAGACCTGGTAATTGGTGAATGCCATACAGATCTTCAAAGGTAGTAGTGAACGCGCCGAAATTACCTTGTTGCAGGAATTTCTTCATGCCCAGTTCTTGGCGTGCGGCTTCATACAGCGATTCGCGATAAGCACCACCGACTTTTACGGCATCAGTCAGGGTATAAATGGTTTCATACTCATCTAACAATGCATTGATATCACCAGCAGAGACATCATTGATCACTTTAACCAGATCACCGACGGGGTGGTAATTCACCTGATAACCGAATTGAATTTGTGCTTCAACTTTGTCGCCTTCAGTCACAGCGACATTACGCATGTTGTCGCCGAAACGGGCTACTTTCATCTGTTTGCTGTCATAGACAGCGGCGGAGATACGCATCCAACGGGCAATTTTTTCGTGTGCGGCTTTATCTTCCCAATAGCCAACCACAACGGTACGAGGCAGACGCAGGCGGGCACCCATGAAACCGAATTCGCGACCACCATGTGCAGTCTGGTTCAGGTTCATGAAATCCATGTCGATCTCGCCCCATGGCAGATCTTTGTTGAACTGAGTATGGAATTGCAGCAGTGGTTTGTTCAGTTGTGTCAGCGCTGGGATCCACATTTTGGCTGGCGAGAAGGTGTGCATCCACACCATTACACCCACGCACTGTTGTGTGTGATTGGCATCGCGAGCAATGGCAGAGATCTCATCCAGCGTAGTGCCAGTTGGTTTCAGCACAATTTTTAGTGGCAGGCCGGCTTTTTCGTTCAGCTGATTGGTAATGATTTGGGCATGATCAGCCACTTGCTTCAGGGTTTCTGGGCCATACAAATGCTGGCTACCGACGACAAACCAAACTTCTAACTGTTTTAAAAATTCCATGATTCATTCCTCGTCTATTATTTGGCGGTTGATTGACCGTAATAAGCATTTTTACCGTGTTTGCGCTGGTAGTGTTTTTCCAGCATGTAATCGGGTAGAGCCGCAGCTTGCGGATTTAACTGATGGGTGATCCACGCAATGCGGGCGACTTCTTCCAGTACGACTGCGTTATGCACCGCGTCATGGGCATCTTTACCCCAGCTGAACGGACCATGATTGGCGACTAAAATGCCGGGCATAGTCAGCGGTGGCGTATCGCGCAGCGTTTCAACAATCAGGTGACCAGTCAGACCTTCGTAGTCTTCGTGCACTTCTGATTCGGTTAACAAGCGGGTACAAGGCACATCACCGTGGAAATAATCGGCCTGCGTGGTGCCCTGGATCGGGATCGCGCGGCGTGATTGCGCCCAAGCGGTGGCATGAGTGGAATGGGTATGCACCACACCACCCAATTCAGGGTAGCGGCGGTACATCACCAGATGGGTTGGGGTATCGGAAGAAGGTCGCAGCGTTCCCTCAACACGGTTTCCTTCCAGATCCAATACCACCATGTCATCGACTTTCATGGTTTCGTAGCTGACGCCGCTCGGTTTGATCACCACTAAACCGCGTTCGCGATCGATGGCGCTGACATTACCCCAAGTGAAAGTCACGAGGTCGTAACGAGGCAGATCGAGATTGGCTTCCAGCACTTGCTGTTTGAGTTGTTGCAGGTTCATGCTGATTTCCCCTCGTTATAAAGTGGTTCAGCGGCTTCGCCCCATTTCAGGTAACGCTGATAGAGGGTTTCGTATTCAGCGACTTTGTCGGCTTGTGGCTGGTGTGTGCGTTCAACTGGGCTGGCCATGTTGTCTTGTGCGGCACTGATGGATGGGTAAATATCTGCAGCCACCGCCGCAAAAATTGCGGCACCTAACGCACAGCATTGATCCGATGCCACTACTTGGATCGGACGGTTCATCACATCCGCACAAACCTGCATCACGACTGGAGATTTACGCGCAATGCCGCCCAATGCCATCACTTGTTCGACTGGGACGTCTTGGCTGGTCATGCATTCCATGATGCTGCGGGCACCAAAGGCGGTAGAGGCAATCAGTGCACCGAACAAATCGGGTGCATCGCTACCGAGGTTAAGGCCAGTGATGGTGCCTTTCAGACGTTGATTAGCATTGGGGGTGCGACGGCCATTGAACCAGTCGAGTACTACTGGCAGATGAGCCAGATCGACCTGTTTGTCCCACGATTGAGTCAGTGACGCCAGCATCTGCTGTTTGTAATTTTCCAGTGCAGTTTTCAGCTCAGGATAGGTTTTGGTCAGTTGATCCAGCGGCCAGCTCAGCAGGCGCTGATACCACGCATAGATATCACCGAAGGCGGATTGTCCGGCCTCCAGACCGATCATGCCGGGCACCACGCTGCCATCAACCTGACCACAAATGCCAGCAATCGCGCGGCGACCAATAGTGGCGTGATCCGCAATCAAAATGTCACAAGTGGATGTGCCAATGACTTTCACCAGCGTATTCAGGCTGGCACCAGCGCCTACGGCACCCATATGGCAGTCAAATGCGCCACCGGCAATCATCACATCATCTGGTAGATGCAGGCGTTCCGCCCATTCGGAGGTAATTTTTCCTACCGGAATATCGGCAGTATAGGTTTCAGTAAACAGTGGATAGTCGAGATCTTTGGTCAGTAACGGGTCGAGTGCATTCAGGAAATCTGCCGCAGGCAAGCCACCCCATTCCGGGTTCCACAATGATTTGTGCCCAGCAGAGCAACGACCACGTTTAATGTTTTTCGGCGCTTGTGTGCCACTTAATAGTGCAGGCACCCAGTCACACAATTCGATCCAGTTACAGGCTGCTTCACGCACGGCGGCATCGGCGCGGGAAACATGCAGAATTTTTGCCCAAAACCATTCAGAAGAGTAAATGCCACCAATGTAGCGGCTGTAATCAGTGAACTTACCGCTGTGGCATAGCGCGGTGATGGTTTCAGCTTCGGCAATCGCGGTGTGGTCTTTCCACAGCACAAACATGGCGTTCGGGTTTTTCGCAAACTCGTCACGCAGTGCCAGTACATTACCATCGGCATCAATAGGGGCTGGCGTTGAACCAGTTGTGTCAACACCAATACCGCGAATAGCAGAACGTTGAGCGGGCTCTAATAACGACACCACTTGCTGCACGGCTTTTTCCATCGATTCGATGTAGTCGAGTGGGTGGTGGCGGAATTGGTTATTGATCGCGTCGCAAAACTTGCCTTCGCTCCAGCGTGGGTAATAGACCACGTGGGTGGCCAGCTCGGCGCCGTCCCGGCATCGCACGGCTAATGCCCGTACGGAGTCGCTGCCGAAGTCGAGACCGATGACGATGTGCTCAGACATGGTGTTCTCCTGAAAAAATAGAATGGATGGAATCTTGTGATAGAAACCATAGGAGATGTTGGCAACGTGCCGTTAGTCATTGCCTGCTAAAAATATGGACATATTTGCTGTGTAACTGGTTTATGGAAGACAGTTCAAATTTCGATATATGACTAAATTGCTAAAGATATAGACGAAATGGCTACAATTTTTCTGCGTGATCTAGGTCTCTAAATTTCCCTGAGAAAACGATTACAACTAATAGCGTTCAATCAACGAAGTCGATAAACAACTGTTTTAGCTTGCTGTTTTTCAGGTTGATGCCAACACACACAATTGAAGCATCAAATAATTGAATTTAACGACACAACAGCTGGAGACAACACCATGAATAAAATGGTTAAAAATCTAATCACTGCAGGTTTAGCGCTTGGTATAGCTAATTCTGCTTTTGCTGCAGAGAAGCTGAAGTTGGGATATCTGGTTAAACAACCAGAAGAACCATGGTTCCAGACTGAATGGGCCTTTGCAGACAAAGCCGGTCACGATCTGAATTTCGATGTCATCAAGATTGCTGTTCCGGATGGTGAGAAGACGTTGAATGCGATTGACAGCTTGGCGGCTAACGGTGCGAAAGGCTTTGTCATCTGCACACCAGATCCAAAATTAGGCCCAGCCATCATGGCAAAAGCAAAAAGTATGGATCTGAAAGTCATCACTGTTGATGACCAGTTTGTGAATGCCAAAGGCAATCCAATGACTGATGTTCCGTTGGTGATGATGGCAGCGACCAAAATTGGTGAGCGCCAAGGTCAGGAACTTTACAAAGAAATGACGGCCCGTAAATGGAATGTCAAAGAAACTGGCGTATTAGCCATCACTGCCAATGAGTTAGACACCGCTCGTCGTCGTGTTGAAGGTTCAATCACTGCATTGAAAGCAGCCAATTTCCCTGCTGCACAGATTTACAGCGTACCAACTAAAGCGAACGACATTCCAGGTGCGTTGGATGCCGCCAACTCCATGCTGGTGCAACATCCAGATGTGAAAAACTGGCTGATCGTCGGTATGAACGACAACACTGTATTAGGTGGCGTTCGTGCAACTGAAGGTCAAGGCTTCAAAGCTGAAAACGTCATTGGTATCGGTATCAATGGTGTGGATGCGGTGAACGAACTGTCGAAATCAAAAGCGACTGGCTTCTTTGGTTCTCTGCTACCAAGCCCGGATATCCACGGTTACAAGAGTATTCAGATGCTGAACGACTGGGTAGTGAAAGGTGCTGAGCCTGCCAAATTCACTGAAGTGACTGACGTAGTGTTGATCACTCGTGACAACTTCAAAGTCGAGCTGAAGAAAAAAGGTCTGTAATCGGAATCAATATGCTCCGGCATGGGGGAAAGCCCATGCCGGGCGCGGAGTGAAAAAATGAATCAGTCAGTCCCTTATCTGGAATTTTGTGGCATCAGCAAAGAATTCCCCGGCGTGAAAGCATTGCAGAATGTCTCCTTCTCTTGCCGCGAAGGAACCGTGCATGCACTGATGGGTGAAAACGGTGCCGGTAAATCTACGTTGCTGAAAATTCTCAGTGGTTTTCAGGCACCGACAAATGGTGTTATCAAATTAGGTGGCACAGAAATCGCGTTCCAAAACACCGTGGACGCACTGGAAAGTGGTATTGCCATCATTTATCAAGAACTGCATTTGGTGCCGGAAATGACCATTGCAGAAAACATTTATCTGGGTCAGTTGCCGACTAAGCATGGTTTCATTGATAAAGAAAAACTTTATCAGGATGCAGCGCGTCAGCTCGCTCGTTTGGGTATGGATGTTTCACCAGAAACACCGCTGAAATATCTTTCTCTCGGACAATGGCAAATGGTTGAAATCGCCAAAGCGCTGACACGCGACGCGCGGGTGATTGCCTTCGATGAACCGACCAGTAGCCTTTCGTCTCGTGAAATTGAACAGTTATTCCGTGTCATCCGCCAACTGCGGGATGAAGGGAAAGTCATTCTGTACGTCTCGCATCGTATGGATGAAATCTTCGAGCTTTGTGATGCCATCACTGTCTTCAAGGATGGACAATTCGTCCGCACGTTCGAGTCAATGCAAGAGGTCGATCGTGACCTGTTGGTGAAAACCATGGTGGGCCGTGATCTGACGGATATCTACGGTTATGAACCACGTCCGCTGGGTGCCATGGGGTTGGAAGTTAAAAACCTGATGGGGCCAGGGTTAAAAGAGCCAGTATCTTTCCATGTGAAGCGCGGTGAGATCCTCGGTATTTTCGGTCTGGTTGGCGCAGGTCGCAGCGAGATGATGAAACTCATCTTTGGTGCGGAAAAAATGGTAACCGGTGAGATTGCCGTGTTTGGTAAACCGGTGCCAATTCGCAATCCGATTGATGCGATCCACAGCGGCATCATGCTGTGTACCGAAGACCGGAAAGCACTGGGCATCATCCCGATCCACTCGGTGCAGGAAAACATCAATATCAGTGCCCGTCGGCATAAAGCGCGTGGCGGCTTCCTCATCAATCAGCAATGGGAAGATGAAAACGCCAAATTGCGTATCCGCGATATGCGGGTGAAAACGCCATCACCGCATCAGGCCATCATGCATCTGTCGGGTGGTAATCAGCAAAAAGCAATTTTGGGCCGTTGGTTGTCAGAAGACATGAAAGTCATTCTGCTCGACGAACCGACCCGCGGTATCGACGTCGGTGCCAAAAATGAAATCTATAACGTGATCTACGATCTGGCTAAATCGGGTATCGCCGTGGTGGTGGTGTCCAGTGAGTTGCCAGAGGTGCTTGGCGTTTCCGACCGCATCATGGTGATGCGCGAAGGGCAAGTATCCGGCGAATTGCTGCATACCGACGCCAATGAAATTAAAGCCCTGCATCTGGCGATGCCAGCTCGTTAATAACCGGTTTCAGATTTGAGATAATTGAGGAGTTTTACCATGGCAATAACCACTGCTGCACAAACAACAGCAAAAAAAGAGACAAGTCGCTCAGGGCTGCAACTCGCCCGCATCTGGGATCAATACGGCATGCTGGTGATTTTCGCCATCCTGTTCCTGTTGGCCAGTATGTTGATCCCAAACTTTGCCAGCATGATCAACATGAAAGGCTTAGGGCTGGCCGTGTCGATGTCAGGCATGGTCGCTTGTGGCATGCTGTTCTGTCTGGCGGCTGGCGAGTTTGACATGTCGGTCGGCTCCATCGTGGCTTGTTCGGGTGTCACCTGTGCGGTCGCCATTAATGCGACTGAAAGCATCACCATGGGTGTGCTGGCAGGCTTGGGCGTTGGCGTGTTATTCGGTCTGGTCAACGGCATCGTGGTGGCGAAGTTCAAGATCAACGCCTTGATCACTACACTGGCGACTATGCAAATGGCGCGTGGTATGGGTTACATCATCTCTGATGGTAAAGCAGTGGGTATCGTTGAAGAGCAGTTCTTTGATATCGGTAACTCTGCCATGCTGGGTATTCCAACCCCAGTTTGGATCACCGTAGTCTGTTTTATCCTGTTTGGTCTGCTGCTGAACAAAACCACCTTTGGTCGTAACACCCTGTCGATGGGCGGTAATGAAGAAGCCTCACGTCTGGCGGGTGTGAATGTCGTGCGTACTAAAATCATCATCTTCACCATGACCGGTTTTATCTCTGCACTGGCTGGCATCATTCTGGCGTCTCGTATGACCTCTGGTCAGCCAATGACCTCTATCGGTTTCGAGCTGATTGTTATCTCCTCCTGCGTATTGGGCGGTGTGTCCATGAAAGGTGGTATCGGCAAGATCTCTTATGTCATTGCCGGTGTGCTGATCTTAGGTTTGATGGAAAACGCCATGAACCTGCTGAATATCTCTCCGTTCGCACAATATGTGGTTCGTGGCCTGATCCTGCTGGCTGCTGTGTTGTTCGACCGTTACAAACAAGTTCGCAAAGCAAAAGTCTAGTGTTCACCCCAGAACACAATTTTCCAGCCAGCGGCAACGCTGGCTTTTTTTCCAACCAGCGATTGGTGTTTATAAAGATAAGAAACGAGGTTCTTGTATGAAAATATCAGCCAAATTGATCCTGCTTATCAGCCTCGCATTCTTGGGTTGTTTGGCTGTCGGCGGTGTTGCGCTGGGGCGCTTATCAGTGCTGAATACAGAAATTCGTTCACTGAGCGACAAAACCATTCCCGGCATTGAACAGCTGAAAAACATCAATACTGCATTTTTAGATCTCCGTCTGCTGGTTAACCGACATGCACTGTCATTCGATGGTGATGAGAAAAAAGTGCTGGATCAGCGCATTCAAGCCAAACAACAGCAGCTCAAGCAGAGTTTACAAAGCTACAAAGCCTTACTGACATCGGAAGAAAATAAGGCATATGCGCAGACGGAAAAATTATTACTCAGTTATCTGACTGCGGCCGATGAAGTATTAACACTGTCGCGTAAATATCAAAACAGCAAAGCCCAAGAATTGATGGTTGCCCTGACCGAACAAGGCGATAAGATCACCACCTTGTTGGATCAAGCCACTGCGCAAAATCATCAGCAAGTGTTAAGCAGTAACCAACGGGCTGGGGCGGCTTATGATAATGCGTTAAGTCAGCTGATCCTGAGCGTGGTAGTCGTACTGGTAGGTTTAATGCTGGTGGGCGGCTGGTTGTTCTGGCAGATCCGGCATGGTATCCGCAGTGCGGTTTCCACCATCAGCCGGATTGAACAAAGCCGCGATTTTACCTTGCGCGCCGAAATCAAAAGTAACGATGAAATCTCTCATCTGTTGATGGCGTTTAACGCCTTAATTGCACGCTTGCAGGAAAACTTTGGCCAGTTTCAGCATGGTATTCAACAGGTCACTTCTATTTCCGATCGATTATTAGATGCCGCGAGCGGTGTTTCCAGCACGGCAGGTATACAACAAACCTCTTCCAGCCAGATGGCAGCGGCTGTCGAGCAAATGACGGTCAGCATTAATCATGTCGCCGATCAGGCGCAGGGTGCCAGCGATCGCTCGCACGAAGCCGGTGATCAAGCGACACAAGGGCTGGCGGTGATTGCCAATACAGTCGCCGATATTCATGCCATCTCCGCAGCAGTCAGTGAAGCGGCGAAAGAATTACACAATCTGGAAAACCAAAACCGGACTATCGCGTCGGTCATTAACGTCATCAGCGATGTGGCGGCGCAAACCAATTTATTAGCGCTGAATGCGGCGATTGAAGCAGCGCGGGCTGGCGAAATGGGCCGTGGTTTTGCAGTGGTCGCCGATGAAGTGCGGAATCTGGCGGCGCGCACTGCATCGGCAACACAGGAGATCAGCGGCATTATTAATAATGTGCAGAACCTGTCTGCCAGTGCGGTGCACCTGATGCAAGAAGCCGTTAACAAAGTGGAAGCCGGTGTCAGTAGTGCCGGTGAAGCCAGTCAGAAGATGAATGATATCTGTAGTGTAGCGGGTGATAGTGAAGCATTAGTACAGGATATTTCTCATGCCATTCGTGAACAGGGGCAAGCAACGGATGTTATCGCGCAACAGGTCGAAACAGTGGCGCAACAGGCAAATGAGAATAGCAGTTCGGCCGCATCCTGCCAGAAACTGGCCAATGAACTGACCAGCATTGCACACAGCATGGATGATGTTTTGCGGTCATATCAGTTATGAGCTGGTCAAATAGGCAAAATGATAACGTTTACATAAGCGTCATGGATAAGTGTGATGGAACTCAATTACCTGACGTAATTTTCTCTGAACTTCGCAGCAAATTAGTGGTGGCTGAATACAATGCATAAAGCTGATTTTTTTACCGAGAAGCTCTTCTCTGCGATGTCCACCATGCAAAAAGACAAACCCAAACAACTGAATCCGTTGCTGCCGGGTTATGCATTTGACGTATTTCTGGTGTCAGGCATGACGCCGATTGAAAAAGGCAGTGTGCTTGATTTCATCATTGATCGTCCGAATGGCATGAAAGGTTACATCATGAATCTGACAGTCAAAGGACGGGGTAAGATCTTTTCCGGTGACAATGAATTTATCGTGGAACCGGGCGATCTGTTGTTGTTTCCACCGGAAGCGGTGCATTACTACGGTCGTGCCGATGACAGTAACGAGTGGTATCACCGCTGGGTTTATTTCCGTCCGCGCGCTTATTGGGCCGACTGGTTGCGTTGGCCGCATGAGGTGGAACGTGTCGGGCACATCAAACTGGCTGATCAGCAATTAGCCAATGAGTTCGATAGCCTGTTTTTGAACATCGAAGAGACACACAAAGAGATCCGCCCGATGTCGGAACAGCTGGCGATGAACCTGCTGGAACGGTTACTGATCCGCTGCTATGAAGTATCGTCATTAGCCGATCATGCACCGATGGATCACCGTATTCTCGAAGCGTGTCAGATCTTAAGTGCGTCGCTTTCGGCGGAAGTATCGATAGAAGAGTTAGCCGAGCAGGTGTTTTTATCGCCGTCACGACTGGCGCACTTGTTCCGTGAACAAGTTGGTGTGAGCATCGTACGCTGGCGCGAAGATCAGCGGATCATCCGCGCCAAATTGCTGCTGCAAACCACGCCTTTACCGGTTGCTGTCATCGGTCAGCAAACCGGTTATGACGATCAACTCTACTTTTCCCGCGTCTTTAAAAAGCGCGTTGGCGTCAGCCCGAGCGAATATCGTAAGAGCAGCAGCCCGCTTTGAGATCAGCCGTCAATTGGCTGCAGCGGGGTAGGCAGCAGTAGCTGGTAAAAGGCCAGATCGAGCCAATCGCCAAACTTAAATCCGGCATGGCGAATCGTGCCGGCATGCACAAAGCCCAGTTTTTCGTGCAATGCGATACTGCCCTGATTGCTGGCATCAATGCTGCCAATCAGCGTGTGATAGTTTTGCGCTTGTGCCAGTTCAATCAGACGTTGCATCAGTGTTTGTGCAATACCTTGTCCACGAAATGGTGCCGCGACATACACCGAATGTTCCAGCGTGTATTTGTTGGCCGGATAGGCGCGGAAGCTGCCGTAGCTGGCAAAACCCATCAGTTCACCCGACTCATTTTCGACCCCAATCACCGGATATTGGCCGAGTTCCTTGTATTTAAACCATGACACCATGTTGTCCATCGTGCGGGCCTGATAATCATACAGCGCGGTGGAATGCAAAATCGCATCGTTAAAAATAGCGAGAATAGCTGTCGCATGCTGCTCATAACTACATTGAATAATTTGCATGATGAAGTGGGTTATGCCGAGGTTTAAGTCGATGATAGCATAAGTGCATTCTTGTTCCGGAAGCTGAAAGCGTAATGTCTTATTCAAAATGGAATTTATTTCGTAAAGGTTGGCTTGATACCTTGCCGCTGGTGGTTGCCGCCGCCCCGTTTGGGGTGCTGTATGGTGCGCTGGCCATTGATAATGGCTTGAGCCTGTGGTCGGTGCTGGGCATGTCGTTGCTGGTCTATGCTGGCGCCTCTCAATTTATTGCGGTGACCTTGCTGGCTTCGGCAACTGCATTACCGATCATCTGTCTGACGGTGTTTATCGTCAATTTGCGTCACATGTTATATGCCGCCACATTAATGCCACATGTGCGTGATATTTCGCTACCACGGCGCACCTTGATGGCCTTCTGGCTCACTGATGAAACCTTTGCCGTGGTCAGCCAACGTTTACAAAGCGAAGTGCAGCGTGGCGAGCTGGTCTGGTATTACCTTGGTTCTGCCTTGTTTATGTATTCCAACTGGGCGCTGTGCACGCTGGTCGGCGTGATGGTCGGTAAACAATTGCCCAATATGACCTCATGGGGGCTGGATGTCGCCATGGTGGTGGCGTTTATCAGTATCGTCGTGCCAGCGTTGAAAAGGTTCCCGCAATGGGCCTGTGCAGCGGTTGCTGTCGTGTGCAGTATTTTAATGCGTGACTGGCCGAACCAAAGTGGGCTCATGATTTCATCGCTGCTGGCGGTGCTCACCGGCATGGTGCTGGAAAAGGGGATGACGAAATAACAGCGTGCATCGCAAGATGAGTTCTCCCGCTGTCACAGTTCAACCTATGCAAGTTGCCCCAGCATCGCTGGGGCTTTATCAAAGTTAAATTAATTCTTCACCTTTAGAAGAAATAGTTTTTTTATACCAATTAAAGCTCTTCTTACGTTTTCGCTCTAATGTTCCATTTCCTTCATCATCACGATCTACATAAATAAATCCATAACGCTTTGACATTTGCGCAGTAGACGCACTGACTAAATCAATCGGTCCCCAGCAGGTATAACCCATGACATCAACACCATCTTGAATGGCTTCGCCAATCTGATATAAGTGATCGTTTAGATATTGGATGCGATAGTCATCTTCCACTTCACCGTTTTCATTCAGCACATCTTTCGCGCCAAGACCGTTTTCTACAATAAACAGTGGCAACTGATAACGGTCATAAAGGAAGTTCAGGATATAACGCAGACCCACCGGGTCAATCTGCCAACCCCACTCCGATGCTGTCAGGTATGGGTTGGCAATCATTTTCAACATATTGGCGTTAGCTTCTTCTGCGTGCTCAGGGTTCGCACTAGCGCAGCCGGTCATGTAGTAACTAAACGACACAAAATCAACCGTATTTTTTAATGATTCGATATCATCTTCCGTCAGTTCAATCTCAATACCCAACTCTTTAAACTTACGCGTCATATATGATGGGTAGTAACCACGAACCTGAATATCGCCAAACATCAGCCATTCACGGTTTTGCGTCAGTGTTTGCATCATATCTTCAGGATTTGGCGTGAACGGATACAGCATTGCACCCAACATCATGTTACCAATCAACGCATCGGGGATGATTTCATGACATGCTTTGACCGCTTTGGCACTTGCCACCAACTGGTGATGAATACCCTGATAGCGAGTCTGCTCATCCACATTCCGAGCCATACCTGAACCAGTGAATGGCTCATGCAATGTCACGTTAATTTCGTTAAATGTCAGCCAATGTTTAACTTTGTCGCCATAGCGTTCAAATACGACACGCGCGTATTTTTCAAAAATGGCTATCACGTCACGGTTGGCCCAGCCACCATATTTCTGTGCCAGATTTAACGGCATTTCGTAGTGCGAAAGAGTCACCAGCGGCTTGATGTTGTATTTTTCTAATTCGGCAAAAATGCGGTCATAATACTCAAGGCCAGCCTGATTTGGCGCAGCATCGTCACCATTAGGAAAAATACGGCTCCAAGCAATAGACAGTCGCAAACAGGTAAAGCCTATCTCTCCAAACAGCGCGATATCTTCTGGATAGCGGTTGTAAAAATCAATCGCCACATCTTTGATATTGAAGTCGCCTTCGGTGCGATATATCAATTCGCCCATTGCCCCTTTAGGCTGAACATCTGAGGTAGACAGCCCTTTACCGTCAATAGTGTGAGACCCTTCTACCTGGTTGGCGGCAATAGCGCCGCCCCATAAAAAATTATCCGGAAAACGAAAACTCATAATGCTATTTATCCTTTACTACTCGGTTTAGTTAGCTTGTGATGCTTTTAATTGGCAGCTTCTTGTTTATTGACCTGTCCAAACATTACGGTTAATACAGCGCCACAGATAATCGCAAAAATTGAAGCAAACACCGTCACCCAAAGGGTCATATCAACCCCGGTTGGCGGAATAATCTGAGGAAAAATCAACATACTTGGCATCGCAAATGAGTACACTCGCACTTTGAAGTAACCAATCACAGCCGCACCCAAAGCTCCGGCAATACAAGCAAAGATGAAAGGACGTTTCTTAGGTAAATTCACGCCATAGATTGCTGGTTCCGTGATACCAAACAGACCGGCAGTAAAGGCTGAGCCCGCAACGGCTTTCATCTTCACATCTTTAGCGATAAAGAATACACCTAGTGCTGCCCCCGCCTGTGCCAGTACCGCTGGTACCAACAGTGGCATCATGCTGTCTGACCCCATTACCGCCATGTTGTTAAGTAAAACTGGAACGAAGCCCCAGTGCAGGCCAAAGATGACTAAGATTTGCCAGCATGCCCCCATGATAAGACCTGCCACAATCGGACTTGCGCTGTAAATCAATTCATAACCATGGGCCAGAAATTGACTCGCTGTTGTCGCTGCAGGACCAATCGCCAGAAATGTCAGTGGTACTGTTACCATGATGCACATTAGCGGAGTAAAGAAGTTCTTTATGGCAGAGGGGAAAATACGGTTGAACACAGGCTCAAGTTTACATGAGACCCATGCTGCAAAAATAATTGGCATCACTGATGAAGCGTAGTTCATAAAAGTGATTGGAATGCCCATAAAGGTCATGCCGGTAAAATCAGCCGCCTGTGAAGCATTAAATGCCGCTATCATAGTCGGATGAACCAGTGCACCACCAATAGCCATCGTCACAAATGGGCTACCACCAAATTTCACCCCAGAGGTATAACCCAATGCGAGTGGAAAGAAGAAAAATAGTGCGTCGCTACCAGCAAATAAAAGCTGATAAGCACCACTAGCTGTGGTGGTCCATCCTGCGGCAACAGAGAGAGCTAAAATGCCTTTTAAGATACCTGATGCCGCCATAACACCAAGAAACGGAGTGAAAATTCCGGAAATAATATCAATAAAGGTGCTTAATACCCCTTCTTTTTCCTTTTTGACCGACTTCTCACTGTTTGTTACCACGCCCCCCATCTCAGCCTGAATCGATTTAAACACTTGGTTCACATGGTTACCGATTACGACTTGAAACTGCCCGCCACTTTCAACGGCAGCAATCACGTCATCTAATGCCTTAAGAGCCGCTTTATCAGCTTTACTATTGTCTAATAATTTAAAACGTAAACGCGTTGCGCAATGCACCACGCTTTCAATATTCTCTTTGCCACCAACGTATTTGATTACGTCAATCGCAAGTTGCTTATAAGACATCAAATTCCTCCACCAAAATAATAAAAAGGGCAAAAAACAAAATAGGTGTTTTGTTTAAACAAGATCACCCTCGGCGTTTTTCAAGCTAGTACTCAAATTGAACGTACAACACAATGCAACCGATTGCATTAACGGTATAATGCAATCGGTTTCACATCCAGTTTCAAAAAGATGGTTTGTGATCTAAATCTCATAATTTAGTTGTGAAAAAGGTCACGAATACTGAATCAAAGGCCTTGGTTATTCTAAATTTTCAATAACAAAATCAGAGTTAGGTCGGTTTATGATGTGCTATCTTCAGGCTATGTGTTTGTTGGCAGTAATAAATTTGATGAGCATTAAGTACGATGGACTGGAGAATTGCTGATCCTCAAACTTTCACTTGCTCGTGGAATTTATAGATATGGATTAACATGACTAATTTTAATGTGAGCGATGCGAGTTTAAGCTTTGGTTATAAACTGTTTTGCCCAATGATTCATTACATAAAGAGTATAATAAAACACAATGAGCTACGCCTACTGACATGCAACATGGGAATGTATAAAAATGAATCACTGGGTGCTGATCATTGGCATGATGTTAGTGACCTTTCTTCCTCGCTATTTACCCTTGTTACTGGCCGGAAAAATGGTATTTCCGGAATGGCTGGAACGGGCGTTTAACTATGTGCCAATTGCCGTATTAAGTGCCATTATCGCGCAGACCACACTGATCCATGACGGTGCGGTACAGTTGAATGCGCAAAATCCGTATCTGATTGCGGCGTTGGTGGCGTTTGTGGTCGCATTGAGATGCCGTCAGCAGCTGGTGGTGATCAGCTGTGGCTTACTGGCGTTTGGTTTGATGCGCTGGTGGCTGTAACAACATCTGGCAAAAACAAGAAAGGCGTCATAACGACGCCTTTTTAATTCAAGCCGGAAAATTTATTTTCCCAGCCAGCTTATTTCCCCAGCAGACGCTGGTGTAGTTTCTGCACAACCAGTGACGCATCAGATTCGGGTACCAGGAAGCAGAGGTTGTGAGTGCTGGCACCGTAGCAGATCATGCGCACGTTATGTTCGCTGACCGCGTCGAAAACTTGCGTACCCACGCCATTCACTTCGCTCATGCGGTTACCAATCAGTGCAACCAGTGCCAGATCAGTTTCTACTTTCACTTTACAGAACGCATTCAGTTCATCTAATACGCCGTCATTCAATACTGAACGACCAGTGGATGAGCTGCCGGTTTGATCCAGCGTGATAGCAACGCTAACTTCAGAGGTGGTGATCAGATCAACCGAGATGCCGTGTTTAGCTAGAATAGTGAACACTTGCGCCAGGAAGCCGCAGGCATGCAGCATGTTCGGGCTGTGCAGTGTTAACAGGATCTGGTTACGACGCAGCGCAACTGCTCGGAACAGCGGGTTAGATTCGGTAGTATCCCGCACCCAAGTGCCGCCAGCCGCAGGATCTTTACTGGAACCGACAAAGACCGGAATACCTTTACGTACCGCTGGTTGCAAGGTCGCCGGATGCAGCACTTTGGCACCAAAAGTGGCCATTTCCGCCGCTTCAGAGAAAGAGATCTCCGGGATCGGGTGCGCTTCTTTCACCAAACGAGGATCGGTGGTGTAGATACCCGGTACGTCAGTCCAGATCTCCAGTTCATCGACACCCAGTGCTTCGGCAAGCAATGCGGCGCTGAAATCGCTACCGCCACGACCCAGCGTGGTAGTCTGGCCATCAGCATTGGCACCGATAAAACCTTGCGTGATCACGATATGATCTTTCAGTAGCCCAGCCATTTCCTGCTGTGCCAGATTATGGATCGCTTCAATTGCTGGTGTGGCGCGGCCAAAACGGCTGTCAGTACGCAGCACTTTACGCACATCAAACCATACCGCTTTGTGGCCAAGATGGTTCATCATATCGGTGAACAGGCGGGTCGACATCAGCTCGCCCTGTGCGACCAAACGATCTTCCAGTGCAGCATCACTGTTCTGCGTCGCCTGACGCGCCATATCAGCGATCTCTTTTAAGATGCCATCGATAGTCTGACGCAGAGGGGCAGGGTTACCCAATTCATTCAGAATGTTGTCCTGAATAGATTTGAGTTTTTTCAGATGAATTTCCTGCTCTGCAGCAGATAAGGTTCCGCGTGCCAGATCGACCAGCAGGTTAGTTACGCCAGAACTGGCACTCAACACCACGACGCGGGTGTTTGCGGTTTGGGTAACGATGGCTGCGCAACGGCGCATAGCTTCGGCATCGGCGACACTTGTGCCACCAAATTTAGCAACAGTAACCTTGCTCACGGGCTCTCCTTGAATAAGCAGGTATAACAAACTGATACAACGAAGGTGCAACTTGTGCGGCAGGAAGGGAATTCTTTCCAGCCAGAAGCGCTCCACCCTCAGGTGACAGCCCGGAGGATTCAGCCCCCGCAGCCGACAACCACCATCGCCAAAGATGATGCTTATCTCGGCGTTACTCCCCCTGACTGACCTTCAACGGCTTTTGGCACCTGTTGTCAGCGACCTGGGTAACGCTCCTCTTCTGGCCCCATTGAGCAAATCAACCAATAGCAAAACTATGCTTATACGGGTTGAGCTTGATGGGGTGCAAATTTATGCATTTGCGCCTTTATTGTAACAGGCGATCACCAAAAAGGGGAATAGTTACCACGTGATCTCAGGTAAACAAAACTAAATGTTGAATGATTTCAGTGCTTTTTGACGCGGTGAAATGTGATGAAGGTTTAATTTTATGTTAATCGGAGGTAACGAATGCAACAAAGTGTGACGACTGACACGAACCACTATGGGGCAAGTTGGTAGATTGCGCTCCGTGGAAACCAGAAATCTCCATTGCCAAACCGGGGCCGACCATTTTGCGGCCCCGTCTTTTTTTGCTTCTTTTACTTTCTTACAGATCTTTCATCAGAATTTTAGAACGACGCTGGTAGTTATACAGGCGCTGTTTTTCCATCGGTAATGCTTCAACTTCAACCGGCTCAAAACCACGTTCGCGGAACCAGTGGATCGAACGCGTTGTCAGCACAAACAGCTTTTTGATATTTTTCGCGCGAGCCAAATCTTCGATCTGTGACACCATGCGATCACCACGGTTGGAGCTGCGGTATTCCGGATGCACAGCCACACAGGCCATCTCAGCCATCGCTTCTTCTTTAAAGGGATATAACGCTGCGCAAGAGATGATCATGCCATCACGTTCAATAATGAAGAAGTTGTCGATCTGCATTTCCAGCTGTTCGCGGGAACGTTTAACCAGAATACCTTCTGCTTCCAATGGGCGGATCAGATCTAAAATTCCGCCGATATCATCAATGGTGGCTGGGCGTGCTTGTTCAGCACTGTGACGTACAATCTGCGTACCGATACCATCGCGGGTAAACAGTTCTTGTACCAGCGCGCCATCTTCCCGGTAACTGACCAGATGGCTGCGGGGCACACCACCACGACAAGCGGCAATCGCGGAGCGGAAATAACGCGCTGTACCTGAGCTATCATCGCCCAACTCTTCCAGACGAGTTAAATACTCTTCTGCTTGTTCTGGGAACAGTTCAGGAACTACTTCGCCTTTTTCGTTGATGACACCCTGATGGGAACAGAACGAGATCAGTTTGTTGGCGTTCAGTGCAATCGCAACTTTGGCCGCCACTTCTTCTGAGCTGACGCTGAAACTTTCACCGGTTACAGAAAAACCCAGTGGAGAAATCAGCACAATATTTTGCATGTCTAACTGACGTTTAATGCCATCAGCATCCACGCGGCGCACACGGCCACCATGGAAATAGTCCACGCCTTCATCGACACCCAGCGGTTGCGAGGTTACGAAGTTACCACTGACCACGTTCAGATGGGCACCGGCCATCGGGGTATTGATCAGACCCATCGACATTTTTGCCATGATATCCATCTGCATGCCGCCGCAGACTTGTTTGATTACGCTGAATGTTTCATCATCGGTGACGCGAACATGCTTATGAAAGCGCAGAGGAATATTATCCTGAATCAGGGCTGCATCAATTTGCGGACGCGCACCAAAAACCAATACCAGCCTGATCCCCAGACTTTGCAGCAGCGCGATATCTGCGATCAGCGAGGAAAAGTTTTCATCAGCAACCGTTTCACCACTCAACATGATCACGAAGGTAGAACCACGGTGGTGGTTTACATACGGGGTTGAATGACGGAACGCATGCACCAGCATTGCATCTCTTTCACGTACCATAGTCGGTAATGTCCTAACTACAAAAGTAGCGCTATGATGGTGAAAAACCCCACTCGCATCAAGTATAAATAAGCAGAAATTGTGATTTTTTATGTATTTTGGTGCGGTGTGAAATAACGGGTGAAATAAATAGCGGGAAATAAATAATAAATAGAGAGGAGAGACGAATGATCAGGGCAATTTGTTTTGATTTTGATGGCACGCTCGTGGATTCAGAGCATTTACATTATGCCGCATGGCAAGCGGAATTGCAGCCTTTTGGTTGTTCACTGGAAAAGAGCCGATACATGACGCAATTTTCCGGTGTTTCAACTTATGCGACAGCCAAGACATTGATTCAGGATTACCAATTACCCATTGCGACAGAGCAACTGATGGCACAGAAAACCGCGCGTTTTCTCTCTTTATTGGAAACCGAATTGCCAACGCCTATGCCGGGTGCCGATGAATTACTGCGTACTATGCAACAAAGTGAGTTGGCGGTGGCCTTAGTGACGGGGTCGTATCGCAAAGAAATTGAGCCGGTGCTGGATAATCTGGGCTGGCGCGAGTTCTTCCCGCTGATCATTACCCGTGATGACGTACAAAATGCCAAACCCCATCCGGAGCCTTATTTGACCGCGCTTGAGCGATTAAACCTTTCGGCAGGCGAATGTCTGGCGTTGGAAGATTCAGCGACGGGTATTCGTAGTGCGCACGATGCCGGGCTAACCGTATTAGCCATCACGACGCCACATACCAATCTGGCGCACGATGTGGGGTACAGCGCCTTGTTTTATTCATTGCCAGAGGTGGGGGAGCATGTCAGACAATTGCTTTTGTCGCCAAGCAGCCATTCATGATGCGTCTGCGTTATCTGATTTATTAACGCAACTGGGTTATCCCGATACCACAGATTTTATGGTCAGCAAACTCAACGCCATAGCCAACGACGCGGCGGCGGCTTGTTGGGTCGCCGAAATAAATCAACAAGTGGTTGGGTTTTTATCGCTGCATATTATTCCACAGCTTGCGTTAGCCGGTGATTTTGCCCGTATCAGCTATTTTTGTATTGATGAAACCGCGCGCAGTCTCGGCATTGGTAATGCGCTGTTACAGCTTGCGGAAGAGTATGCCCGCGAGCAGCGCTGTGATCGGATGGAAGTACACTGCCATCAGCGCAGAGTCGATGCCCATCGTTTTTATGTGCGCGAAGGGTTCGCAGAATCACCCAAATATTTCATTAAAATGTTGTAGTTCTTATCCAAAAACAGGTATTAGATCAGCAAGATAATAATCAAAAACAGGGAGAACCACGGATGTTGAACAAACAGGTCAATTTTATCGTCGATAGTCAGGGCCATCGTGTGGCGGCTGTGGTGCCGATTGATATTTTTGATGAGTTAATGACCCTGCAAAAAGCATTGATGAGCAACAAACCGAACGAACGGGAAATGTATCGCTTTTTAGTGAAAGATGCCGAAGCCAGTGGCTACCCGGTGGGGCAGCGTTATAAGCCGGGTTTTATGATTGCCCAAGGCTCAACCGCAACTTTGGAACAGGCCGGTTCACTACGGCAGGCAGTGATTGATCTGCGTAACAACTTATTGGTGAAAGGTGTGTTGGTACGCACTAATAACTGCTATTTATTTACTGATGATTATCTGTTTAACAGCCCGAGCCTTGCTGCCAGCCTGATCGCGGGTAATAACCGCAGTGGTCTGGATGCGTGGAGCAACGACACAGGGTTTACCCTGAAACAATCCGGTTATGGGAAAAAATAATCACTGATGTTTATCGCCCGCCAGATGGGGTTTCTGCTGACCCGGCAAAGCCGAGATGTGGCAGAGCAAGCTCAAGTTGAATACTGGCTGGCGACGGAAGAGGGCCCGGTTCGCTTAATTCTGGCTGGTGAACAGCTTAGTTTCTACCTGCCTTTGCGCGATAAAGAGCGTGCCTTAGAGTTATTCCGCCAGCATCATCTGCATGGGCGTCTGCGCACCACAACCTTAAACACCTTTCAGCAAGAACCGGTATTAGCCTGCTGTTTTCCCACTTTATCGGCTTATCACCGCGCGGTTGAGTTATTGCATTTGCATCAACTGACCATCTATGAAGGCGATCTGCGTTTTGCCGATGTCTGTCTGATGCAGCGATTTATTACGGCAGGCATGCGCTTCAGTGGTCATTACCGGCAACGGGCTGGCTATCGGGAGGTAAAACTTACTGAACTTGAACCAGCCGAAGTCACGCCGCATTTTCGCGTGTTATCACTCGATGTCGAGTGTGCGATGGATGGCGAGCTCTATTCTGTGGCTCTGTTGCTGCGGGAACCGGATGGCCGTGAGATTTCGATGGTGATCATGGTCGGCACCGCTGAACCATCTGATATGAACATCGAATGGGTGAATAACGAATACGCACTGCTGCTGGCACTGGAGCGTTGGTTGCTGCGCCATGATCCCGACATCATCATTGGCTGGAATGTGGTGAATTTCGATTTCCGGCTGTTATTACGTCGGGCCGAATTTCATAAACATCCGTTACGCTGGGGGCGTGGGCAAAGCCTGATGCGCTGGCGCCCGTCACGCATGGATGATCAGCAAGGCCAGTTGATTTTACCGGGCCGGATGGTGATCGATGGTATTGATGCGCTGAAATCAGCCACCTTCCGTTTCGAGCGGTTTGGGCTGGAGTATGTTGCACAGGAACTGCTGGGGCGAGGAAAAGCGATCCACGACCCGGATGATCGTATCGCTGAAATCTCGCGTCTGTTTCATCAAGATAAACCGGCTTTGGCACATTACAATCTGGAAGATTGCCGGTTGGTGATCGAGATTTTTGATAAGTGTCATCTACTCTCGTTTCTCTGTTTACGCAGCCAGTTAACCGGGTTAGAGCTTGATCGCTACGGTGGTTCGGTGGCGGCGTTTACTAATCTGTATATCCCTCGTTTACATCAGGCCGGGTTTGTTGCACCCAATTTACCGCACGGCGCAATCGCGACGTCGCCCGGCGGTTATGTGATGAATTCGCTGCCTGGTTTTTACCACGATGTATTAGTGCTCGATTTTAAGAGTCTGTATCCCAGTATCATTCGTACGTTTCATATTGATCCGCTGGCGCTGGTGCATGGTTTACAAGAGCCGGAAGCAGAAACCATCCCCGGTTATGTTGGCGGGCGTTTCTCCCGAAAGCACCATATTCTGCCGGGTGTTATCGATCATCTGTGGCAAGCGCGGGAACAAGCGAAAACCGAGCACGATCAGGCGCGCTCGCAAGCGATCAAGATCCTGATGAATGCCTTTTATGGTGTTATGGGGTCGGTGGGCTGCCGGTTCTTTGATCCCCGTTTAGCGTCTGGTATTACCATGCGCGGGCATTGGATCATGCAGGAATCGCGAATTTTTATTGAGTCACACGGCTATACCGTCATTTATGGTGATACCGATTCGATTTTTGTCTGGCTGAAAAACCGGGTGAGCGCAGAAAAAGCGCAACAAATGGGGAAAGAGTTAGTCCAGAAGATCAATCTGTGGTGGAAAGAAAAACTCCAGCAGGAATTTCAGCTTGAGTCATGTCTTGAGCTGCAATTTGAACGACATTATCATCGCTTCCTGATGCCGACCTTACGCGGCACGGAACTCGGCAGTAAAAAACGTTACGCCGGTCTTTGTCATGAAAATGGCGAAGATAAGCTGATCTTTAAAGGCATGGAAACCGTGCGCTCCGATTGGACGGAACTGGCCAAACTATTCCAGACCGGCTTATATGAGCGTATTTTTCAGGAACAAGATCCGCGTGAATTTATCCGTGACATGATTGAGAAAACCCAGCGTGGTGAACTGGACGAATGTCTGGTTTATCGCAAACGATTACGTCGTAAACTCAACGATTACGACAAAACACAACCCCCGCATGTAAAAGCGGCGCGTCTGGCGGATGAGATCCGCCGTCAACGCGGTTTAGCTCCCCGCTACCAGCACAAAGGCTGGATCGAATATGTGATCACCACGCAAGGCCCGGAGCCGGTGGCGTATCAGCAGCATCCGCTCGATTATCAGCACTATATCGATAAACAACTCAAGCCGGTGGCCGATGCCATCCTGCCGCACATCCATCTGCAGTTTGATCAAATCGTTGATACTCAGCTTTCATTGTTTTAATTCCACTATTCCTGTTATCCAATTGTTGCAACGCTGTTTAATCATTGTAATGGCACATTTTTTGATGAATTTATTTCACTGGGAATGTGTGTTTTCCTCACAAAACCACTTTATTTTGGCGGGATTATCATTAAACTGAATCTTAGTGATAACGATTATCAATAACTGGTGGTGCAGAATGCTAATGTCAGAATTAAAGCCGGGTGAAACGGCTCGCATCGTGAGTCTGGCGCAACTCGAACCTGCGGTGAAACGCAAACTAATGGCGATGGGGTTATTGCCATCTTCAGAAATCCGTTTTATTCGGCAGGCACCATTGGGCGATCCATTACAAATCGCGACATCCAGCATTACGCTTTCCATTCAGACCGCCTTAGCGCGCTTAATCGAGGTGCAAGCAGTATGAGTCATCACATTGTCACCGTGGGTAACCCGAATAGCGGGAAAACATCACTGTTTAATGCGCTAACCGGCGCTAATCAGCAGGTTGGTAACTGGAGTGGCGTGACAGTTGATAAGAAAACCGGCCAATTCCAGTTTGAAGATTATGCTTATGAATTGGTCGATCTGCCGGGGATTTATGCGCTGGAAAGCCGTGACAGCTCGATTGATGAGCAGATTGCCTTTCGTTATGTCATGAACAACAAACCGGATCTGGTGATCAACGTGGTTGATTCCAGCAGTCTGGAGCGTTCCCTGTTGCTGACATTGCAGTTGCGGGAATTAGGCTTGCCTGTATTGGTGGTGCTGAATAAATACGATGTATTGAAACGTCGTAATCAGTCGATTGATACCAAAGTATTAAGTGACAAACTGGGCTGCCCGGTGGTGGCATTATCGGCACATAACCGCAAAGAAGTGCTTTCTTTTAAAGCCATTTTACCGGCATTAATTGAACAAACGCAGGCTTCCCAGCCATTAGAATTAACCTACGGTAATGATATTGATTCGTTGGTTGGTCAAATGGCACCGCAATTATCTCATTCGCATTTATCTAACCGTGGCTGTGCTTTGCGCCTGCTGGAGCAAGATCCAGTGGTGGAAGAATCGATGGCTGGGCAAGTTTCGGTGTCAGTGATGCAGCAAATTGCCCAACTGCAAAAAGAGCATGATTTAGATTTGTTACTGGCCGATGCACGTTTTAGTTATGTGTATAACGAGTGTCGCCTTACATTGCATCAGCATGGCAAATTGAGCCAGAAACGCAGTGAGCAGTTAGATAACCTGGTATTGAATCGCTGGTTGGGTCTACCGGTGTTCCTGGGCGTTATGTATCTGATGTTCCTGTTTGCCATCAACCTCGGTAGTGCTTTTATCGACTTTTTCGACATTCTGGCGGGCGGTATTTTTGTCGAAGGCTCTCGTGTCTTATTTGAACATCTTGGCTTGCCGGAATGGCTGATTGCACTGGTATCTGATGGTTTTGGTACCGGTATTCAAACTGTTGCCACCTTCATTCCGGTGATCGGTTTTTTGTATATGTTTTTGGCGGCACTGGAAGCATCAGGTTATCTGGCACGGGCTGCGTTCGTGGTCGATCGGTTAATGCGTTATCTGGGCTTACCCGGTAAGGCATTTGTGCCAATGCTGATGGGGTTTGGTTGTTCAGTGCCGGCTTTCATGGCGACCCGTACATTAAATTCAGAACGTGAACGTATGCTGACCAATGCCATGGCGCCGTTTATGTCTTGTGGTGCACGGTTACCGGTGTATGCGCTGTTTGCGGTGGCATTTTTCCCACAATCAGGCCAGAACGTGGTATTTGCACTTTATTTACTGGGTATTTTGGCTGCTGTATTTACCGGGCTGGTGCTGCGTAACACGATCCTGCCGGGCAAAAGCGAATCATCCATTATGGAAATGCCCGATTATGAGTTGCCCCGCTTAAATTACATATTCCTGAAAACTTGGCAAAAATTGAAAATCTTTTTGTTAGGTGCGGGCAAGGTGATTGTTGTGGTGGTGGCCATATTGAGTGTTTTTAACTCGATGGGCACCGATGGTTCGTTTGGTAATCAGAATAACGGTAAATCACTGCTGGCGGTTGCTGCCCAGCAAATCACACCAGTATTGTCACCGTTGGGTGTGAAACCTGATAACTGGCAGGCCACGGTGGGCATCATTACCGGTATTTTTGCAAAAGAAGCAGTAGTCGGGACTTTGAATACGCTCTATCAAGCCAGTGCGGCTGATTCGGGGGCTAAACCAGAATTTAATCTGTGGAATAAAGTGACTGAAGCGGCCGCGACCATTCCTGCAAATTTGGCCAACATTAACGTTAAAGATCCGGTTGGTTTGGATATTGGTGATATTAGTGATGAACAAGCAGCGGCTGCCAATCAATCGGTAGATGTCTCTGTCTATGCCAACATGCAGCAACATTTTGCTGGGGCGGCTGGCGCGTTTGCTTACCTGTTATTCATTCTGCTTTATATGCCATGTTCTGCGGCAATGGGTGCGTTGTTCCGCGAGTCAGGGCGTAACTGGGCTATTTTTGTGGCGATGTGGTGTAACTTGCTGGCCTTTGCGGCATCGACACTTTACTTTCAGATCACAACATTTAGCAGTCATCCAACCACCAGTCTGTTCTGGATCCTGTTCTACATTGGCGGGTTCTTGCTGCTGACATTAGGCTTACGCCGTCGCGGCGATATTCTGCTGAACAAGAGGGTATTGATATGATCTTGCGTGATATTGCCGATTGTCTGCAGCAACAACAACGAATGACCGGGCGCGAACTGGCCCGGCAGTTCCAGACCTCCGAAGATGCCATCGATGCGATGATTGGTGTCTGGATGCGCAAGGGGCGGGTACGTAAAGTCTCTGCTGGTGGTTGCAGCGGCAGTTGCTGCGGCCAGCGCAGTGAAATCTACTACGAATGGCAACCTGAAGGTTTGATTGGTTTTATCCAGAAAAATTAATCCTCAAAACGCGTCCGGCTTTGCTGGGCGCGCTGCTCGCCTATATACCCAAAGTAATTGGAGTTGCAGCAAGGCGACAAGTGAGCAAATCCCCATGAGCATAGATAGGCTATGTGATTGGGGTGAGTGAACGCTGTCAACGATGCTGCAACTTCAAGTACGAAGGGTATAATACTTTTCCCTGACTAGTGATGAGGTGCCAGTCATGCTTTCTTTTGCCATCATTTCAGATATTCACGGTTGCCTTCCTGCGTTGCAAAAAACACTGGATCACGCCCAACAATTTGCACCGGATTATTATCTGATACTCGGTGATATTTTAAATCACGGGCCTCGTAACCCTGTGCCGGAAGGTTATGCACCGCCATTAGTTGCAGAAGCTCTCAATGCATTACGGGAAAAGATCATTGCGGTAAGAGGGAACTGCGACAGTGAAGTTGATCAGATGTTGCTGCAATTTCCCTGTTTAGCCCCGCATAACCAGCTGTTAGTCGATTCTCGTCGTTGGTTTATGACACATGGGCATCTGTATGAAGCCGAAATCTTACCCTTAGTGGCGGGTGATGTGCTGCTGAGTGGACATTCGCATGTTGCTGGCGTTGAGCAAGATGCCAACGGCATCTGCCGGATCAACCCCGGTTCAATTACCTTTCCACGTAATGGCGCTGAGCCGAGTTATGCTATTTATCAACACGGCACATTAAACATTATCGGGCTGCAAACCGATCAGGTTTTAGCTTCTATTCAGTTGGCGTCTTTTCTGTAACAAAATTTATTTGTTACAGCATGTTTTACATATCATTTTCACTGTTTATCTGCGGTTATTCACATTTAACGCGTATATTTTTAGCTATAGATCGTCTTCTTAATTTAATACTGATGAAACTATCTTGTTACATTGGTTGTCAGGAGCTGTCATGTTAGCCGAAAAACATTACCGTCCATTGCTGCATTTTACGCCTGCTTTTGGCTGGTTGAATGACCCCAATGGATTAGTTTACAAAGACGGTGAATACCATCTATTTTATCAATATTACCCCTGCGATAGCGTATGGGGGCCGATGCACTGGGGCCATGCGGTCAGCACCGATCTCTTGTCCTGGACACACTTGCCGATCGCATTAGCACCCGATGCGTTGGGGATGTGTTTTTCCGGCACCGCAACCGTAGATTACGGCGATAAATCTGGTTTGTTTAATGGCAACGATGGTCTGTTGGCCTATTACACCATCGCGTCAGAAAAACAGCCGGATGATGTCGATTTTCCGCAATCGCAAGGCTTGGCCTACAGCCACGACAATGGCCGCCACTGGACTAAATACAGTGGCAACCCGGTCATTGCGAACCCAGGCTTACAAGATTTTCGCGACCCTAAAGTGTTTTGGCACAGCCCAAGCCAGCATTGGATCATGGTGGTGACGACCGGGCAGCAAGTTAGTATCTATCGTTCTACCGATGCCAAAAATTGGCAATTCAGCTCATCGTTCGGTGACGGGCATGGCGCGCACGATGAACGCGCGTGGGAATGTCCTGATCTGTTTGAAATGAAAATAGAAGGTAGCGCAGACAGTCGTTGGATCTTGATTGTAGGCGTACAACGTGAAGCCTATGCGGGTGGTTCCGGAACGCAATATTTTGTCGGTCAGTTTGATGGCGAACGTTTTATTAATGATCACACGACGGAAACGGTGTTATGGCTGGATCATGGCCGTGATTTCTATGCCACGCAAACCTGGGCGGATATCCCGCAAAATGATGGCCGCCGTATCGCATTGGCGTGGATGAGTTGCTGGCCGTATGCCAACCATACGCCAACGCAAAGCTGGCGTTCGGCGATGAGCATGCCGCAGGAACTCACCCTGAAACCGACGAATGAAGGGTTACGATTACACCATGCCTTTATTCGGGAACTTGATGTGGCGCATGTTACGACACAGCCGTTAGCCGATAATAGCTATGCGGCTTCAGTATCACTGTTGCAAACCGAATGGACAGCTGCTGCTCGTTTAATGCTAAGTGTCGCACTGGATGATAACAGTTCATTGTCACTGACGCCGTCGCCGGGGATGCAGCTGATACTGACCACGCAAGATGACCTTTTGACGCTACGTTGTCAGCGCTTCGGTGCTTCTGGCGATGAGACATATGCGCAACAGTTTCCTCACGATTACACTTTGGCATTAGGTGCTAACCGGAATATTTCACTCGATTTATTGCTGGATCGCAGTTCGGTGGAATTACTGCTGGATGATGGACGTTATGCGGTGACGAATCTGGCGTTTCCGGAGCACGGGCCAAATCACCAGTTCAGTGCAGAAGTGACTATTGGCGCAGTAACGGTAAGTAATGCGCTCTGGCATACGTTGGCTTTACCGCAAACCTAACAACCGGAAATGCAAAAATTAATGGAACGTCAATGACAACAATAAGAGATGTCGCTCAGTTAGCGGGGGTATCCATTGCCACGATTTCCCGCGTGCTGAATAACTCAGATAAAGTATCACCTGATACCGCGGCACACGTGCGTGCCGTGGTGCAAGAGCTGGGTTATGTTTATAACCAGCCACTCGGCGGTGGGCGAAAAAGTGTGGAAAAAACACCGTTGTTCGCCATTATTTTACCGACCTTGGCAAACCCTTATTTTGCCGAGTTATTGGATATCGTTGAACAGGAAGCTCAGCACCTTGGGCGGGCACTATTGGTGTTTAACTCCCGCGGTGATATTCAACGTGAACTGGCGCTGATGAATGCGTGCAAGCAATATAAAATTGACGGTTTGTTTATTGTACCTTGTTCGCGCACTACCGAGCACATTGCCACGCTTAATAGCCTGTCGTTTCCGGTAGTGGTGTTAACTCAACTACTGTCAGGGTTAACCAGTGTTGCGGTAGATCATGTGGAAGGTGGTGCACAGGTGGCGGAACATCTGGTCAGCATGGGTCACACCGCGATTGGTTATTTAGGTTCAATTGATGATGTTGAGCAAAAATTCGGTGGTTTCAGCGATCGTTTGGCTGCACTCGGCGTACCGCTCGAACCCGAAAATATCATTCAAACACCAGCACTGACTGCGGTCGAGTTGGCGGAATGTTTTAATGATTATCTGGATTCGCACCCGTCATTACCGTTTTCCGCTATTTTTGCGTTTAACGATGTGGCGGCACAACAAGTCATTGAGATATTGCTGCAACGTGGTTATCAGGTGCCAGAACAGGTGCTGGTGGTTGGGTTTGATAACACTTTGCTGGCAAAGGTGATGAACATCAGCAGTGTTTCCCAGCCGATGCGTGAAATTGGCCACTTGGGTTGCCAGGAGATGATGCGGTTAGTGGAAGGAAAGGAGACCGATATTCATCATCTGACTTTATCACCACGACTGGTTTTACGTAGCAGCTCAGTTAAGGTGAATAAGCGAAAACTTTAAACGGTCTGGGTGCCGAGACGTAAAGGACGATTGAGCAGCGCCTCTAATTGAGGTTGCTGTTCACTACCACTACGATAAGCCAGATAGATGGGGCGTGGCAGCACTTGTGCGCCATCGACAAAATGCAATTCACCATTTTTTAGATGACTGGCAATAAAATGCCGCGGCAGATAAGCAACACCGCCATGTTTAAGCAGATGATGTAACGCTTGCTGAACAGAACTGGTCTGTAACGTCGGCATGCGCTGCAATAATTCCGCCGGCACGTTCGCTGAGCCCATATTGGTGCTCCAGTCGAGCCAGATCACCGCTTGCTCATTCAGCATGCTGGTATTTAAGCGCGGTGTGCGACTCACCAGACAAAGCTGAAATTCCCCCACCTGACGTACGGTGACTTCATCAATTTTACTCGGTTCAGTCATCACGGCCAGATCAAGCGCACGCTCTAAGAGCTGGCGACAGAGTTGTTCACGGTTGCCTGTTTCCAACCGCATCGCTTGATCTTGCTGTTCGCTAAACCAGCCATCGAGCCATTGCTGTAATCCCATCTCCCAACAGGCTTGCGGTGCACCAATCACCAGCTGATGCTGCATGGCATCATCTTTGGCTAAGGTCTGTTTCGCACGGCCTAAGGTCTGCAAAATAGTTTCCGCATAGGGCAGGAGATGTTCACCCGATTGGGTTAACTGAATATTGTTACGGTGACGAGCAAAAAGGCTGACGCCCAGCTGTTGTTCCAGCTGGCGAATGCGAAAACTCACCGCCGATTGTGTGAGATACAAATTCTCGGCGGCGCGTCCGAAGTGACGGGTTTTGCTGACCTCAATAAAGGTACGCAGCAGATCCGTATCCATTACTCCAGTGGCTCTTCTACCGTTTCGAAGCTACCTTCGTCGCCGTTAGAAGTGCACAGACGGTGTACGCGGCGTGGACCGATCACCTTGATATATTTCAACCATACTTTGGCAAACGGGTTACCTGCGGCATCACCAGCAGTTACTCGTTCAACAAATGCAGTTTCTACATCATCTTTTGGCAGTCGTTTGCCTTGGTACAGTTCCATCATGGCATGCCCATGGCGTTCCAGCAGATCACTTTCACCAACAGTAAAATTACCGCTGCGGCGAATGCCACGTGGGAAGTGTTGCAGATCGTTAAAACGTTTTTCTGATTCAAAGCTCATGGCGTATGAGTACCTCTGTTATTCCATCGCGGGGAAGTATGTTCAGCATCGCGCATACTTAAAAATCGAGTTTTTTTTCTTTATGATAAATTATTTTTATCGATGAACAATGTTACGTCTAACTGTATTTTTCTTGTACTGTTTGATCGCTATAGATAATTCGTTCAAGGTTGCATAATTCGCTGCAATAAATCGCTTTCATGCAACGCTCGTTTAATCAATGCGTAACCACCCATCGTGCCTTGCCCTTGAAAATGAGCTTGGTCTAAATGTAGCTCATGATGGAAATTAGGCAGTGACTGACGCTGAATTTGCTGCAGTAATGCCGGAAACAGCACTGTTGCACTTTGTACGATTTCACCTGCCAGCAGGATCTTTTCCGGGTTAAACAGATTGACCAGAATGGCCAAGACCCGACCTAAATTTTCGCCGGCCTGACGAATGATTTGTACGGCGACCTGATCGTTTCGGATCGCTGCCTGACAGATTTTCTCAATACTTAGATTTTCACTTTGTAGTGTGCTTTTGTGACCTTTCGCTAATAAAGTGCGGGTTTGTGCCATGATGGCTTTATTGGCAACCAGCGTTTCCAGACAACCAAAATTACCGCAATGGCATTGCTCGCCAAATGGATCGATCTGAATATGACCAATTTCCCCGACATTGCGGTTTTTACCCAGTAACAATTGCCCGTTACTAACGATCCCTGAACCGGCACCGTGATGAATACTGACTAAAATAAAGTCTTGGCAGCCTTTTGCTGCACCTAGGTAATATTCTGCTAAGGCCAATGCGCGGGTGTCGTTCCCGATATAAATCGGTAACTGAGTGATACCTTGCAGACGCTGAGCCAGTTCCAGATTAGCTATCTGGTGATTCGGCGAATACAGCACAGTGCCAGTTTGCGGATCAACCAAGCCGGCCATGGTGATGGCGATAGCAATAAATTGTTGTTTGGTTTTTGCTGTTTGCAGATGTTGCTCAATGGCTTGCTGCAAGGCTCTGACAATGCCTTCGGCATCATGCTGCAGTAACGGGGTCACCGTATGTTGATGAATGGTACCTGACAGATCCATCACGCTGCATTGTAATTCCTCGCGGCCTAAGCGACAGGAGATAAACAAAAAAGCAGCCTGTTCGGTAGTCAGTGATATGGCGGGCCGACCACCGGTAGATGCTTGTTGGGCGACCTCTTTGATCAAACCGTTTTCGAGTAACTGGCGGGTAATATTAGTGACGCTGGCCGGCGCCAGCGCACTAATTTGGGCGATATCAACGCGAGAGATCGGGCCTTGGGTGTCAATTAAACGATACACCAATGCCGCATTAACCTGCTTTAGCAGTTCATGATTGGCAACCCGTTCTCCGTGTGAACTCATTCAACATCCTTTGTCCAGTGTCCGTTAACCATGGTATCTATGATCTTAAAATCTTTTGTCAGCAGCGTCAGGTTGGCGATGTAACCGGGCTGAATGGCACCGAGTTTATCCGCTTCACCAATGGCGCGGGCAGGGTAGAGTGTGGCCATGCGAATGGCTTCATCCAGCGGCAAGCCAGCCTGCTCAACCAATAACTGCACACCTTCTACCATGGTCAGGGCCGAACCACCAAGTGTTCCGTTGCTATCTTCGCAGCGGCCGTTGCGTAAAAAGACTTCTGCACCACAAAAATCAAATTTTTCGAAGCCTGCAGGCGGCATGGCAGCGGCGGTAGCATCAGTGACCAGACACAGCCGATCACCCAGAACTTTTTTTGCTAATCGCACATTGGCCCAGTGCACATGAAAACCATCGGCCACGACACCGGTATAAATATCATCACGATCGTAAATAGCACCGACGATACCAGGGGTTCGACCATTTTCAGTGGCCGTCATCGCGTTATACAGATGTGTCGCAAAACGAATACCGGCATCAAACCCCGCCATCGCTTGTTCATAAGTCGCGGCGGAATGACCAATACTGACCGTCACGCCACCATCCGCGAGTTGGCGAATATGGCGTGCCTGATTCAGTTCCGGGGCCAGAGTTATTTTTTTCAGCCAAGGTGCTTGCTGACTCAGATAAGCAATCATCTCATCAGACGGTTGGCGCAATTGCTCTTGTGGGTGAATACCACGTCGTTTGGGGTTGGTATACGGCCCCTCCAGATGCATGCCTAACACCTGATGCTTATGTTGCTGCATGAACTGTTTGGTGGCACTGAGCGCTTGCTGAATTACATCATCGCTGTCACTGATCAGGGTCGGCAGAAAGCTGGTGGTGCCGGAACGTAAATTGGTCCGTTGCATATGCGCCAGCGTCGCCACATCCGGCGTGTCATTAAACATTACGCCACCGCAACCATTCAGTTGCAGATCGATAAAACCGGGGCAGAGCAGGTGCCCCTGCATATCTTGTTGCGGCAGATCGGCGGGCAGTTCTGCCTGTGGTAACAGCGCGACCACTTTTCCTTCGGCAACCACAACGGCTGTATCCGTCAGCCGTTGATAACCTGTCAGGAGTACACTGTTACAAAGCGCGTACATGTTTTCCTCCTTAAAATTTTGCTAATTCAGCGGCTTCCAGCTGCTGGAAGTAACGCAGTGTTTTGACTTTTAATTCCATGGTGGCGGCTTCATCACACACCAGCAGGCCACGTGGATGCAACTGCAGGGCAGAGATCGTCCATAAATGGTTCACACTGCCTTCAATGCCTGCTTGCACGGCTAGGGCTTTGTTGTGTCCGGTCGCAAGGATCAGGATCTCTTCCGCATCCATCAATGTGCCTACACCCACGGTCAGTGCCAGCTTAGGTACCTGATTAATGTCATCATTAAAGAAACGTGCATTATCGATCAGGGTTTCTTGTGTCAGCGTTTTAATGCGGGTACGGGAGCGCAAAGAAGAAGCTGGCTCGTTGAAGGCAATGTGGCCGTCGCTGCCGACACCACCGAAAAACAGTTTAATACCGCCAACCGCGGTGATTTTCGCTTCATAGGCGGCACATTCTGCCAGCAGATCTGCGGCGGTGCCATCCAGAATATTGATGTTTTCTTTTGGAATATCGACGTGATTAAAGAAATTATCAAACATGAAGCGGTGATAACTCTGCGGATGATCGGCGCTTAACCCCACATATTCATCCATGTTGAAGGTGATCACGTTGGCGAAGCTGACTTCACCTTGCTGATACAGTTTGATCAATTGTTCATAGGTTGTCAGTGGGGTTCCGCCAGTTGGCAAACCCAGTACGAACGGACGTTCCGCAGTTGGTGCAAACTGATTAATCCGGTCAGCAATATAACGGGCAGACCACAAACCAACCTGAGCTTTATCTTTTAACGGCAACATACGCATTTTTGTGTTTCTCCATGAGGTATTACTACTTATTTTTAATTGTGAATAAACATCCTGTAATTTGCAATAATCATCAGAAATGTTTTTGCATAAATGAGCTTTGTGTGGCATAAATCACAGAACTTAGTTTATTGGATGAACTAAGATGATTGTGGGGCTGCACAAATGTACTTATGGAGGAAAAAATGAATATTCTGGGTTATACGCAAAAACTCGGTAAAGCTATTATGCTGCCGATTGCGATCCTGCCGATTGCGGCCATTCTGTTGCGACTGGGTCAGGCTGATATGCTGAACATTCCCTTTATGGCACAAGCGGGTGGCGCGATATTTGGTCAGTTGCCGCTGCTGTTCGCGATTGGTATCGCAGTGGGTCTGTCAAAAGATGATGCCGGTGCTGCGGGTCTGGCTGGGGCGGCCGGTTATCTGGTATTAACCGAAGCGGCAAAAACCATTAATGCTGACATTAATATGTCGTTTTTCGGCGGTATCGTTGCCGGTATTGTGGCTGGTCATGCTTATAATCGTTTCCATGCCACCAATTTACCGGCTTATCTGGCGTTCTTTGGTGGTAAACGTCTGGTTCCTATCATGACTGGTTTGATCTGTCTGGTGCTGGCTGGCGTCAGTGGGGTGGTATGGCCTGCGATCCAACATGGTATTGATACGTTTGGTCATGCGGTGGCTACATCAGGGGCGATTGGTGAGTTTTCCTATGGTTTGTTAAACCGTGCTTTAATTCCAGTAGGTTTGCACCATGTGATGAACTCCATCTTCTGGTTTGGTCTTGGTGAATGTACCAAGGTGAGCTATGAAGTCGCGGGGGCGTTGCATAACATCTGTCTGGCACCAGACGTAGTGAAAACCTTATCAGTTGGTGGTGTTGTTCCAGGCATTGACGGTGGTGTGATCAAAGATATCGCTGCGCAGGCTGCGCGTGGTGACTTAAATCGCTTCTTCGCAGGTGACCACACTGCGGGTGTATTCATGACTGGTTTCTTCCCTATCATGATGTTTGGTTTGCCTGCTGCGGCACTGGCTATGTATCTGGCAGCACCGAAAGATCGCCGTGCTCAGGTGGGTGGTTTGCTGTTGTCGGTTGCACTGACTGCATTCCTGACCGGGGTGACTGAACCGCTGGAATTCATGTTCATGTTCCTGGCTCCGGCACTGTATGCGGCACATGCGGTATTGACTGGCTTATCGCTGGTGGTCACTAACTATCTGGGTGTGCTTGACGGTTTTGGTTTCTCGGCTGGTCTGTTCGACTTTGTGATCAACTGGGGGCTGGCAACGAAACCTGCGTTACTGTTGGTGATTGGTCTGGTGTTTGGTGCGATTTATTTCACCGTGTTCTATACCGCCATCAAATGGTTTGATCTGAAAACCCCAGGCCGTGAAACCGATAATGATGATGTTCAAATCGTTAGAGGCGCTTCTAAAGATATGCAGGCGTTAGCCAATAACTATCTGGTGGCTTTGGGTGGTGAAGAAAACCTGACACAAATTGATGCTTGTATCACCCGCCTGCGCTTGTCAGTCCGTGATATGAAACAAGTTGATGACAAGGCATTAAAAGCGTTAGGTGCCAGTGGTGTGGTGAAATTAAATGCCACTAACCTGCAAGTAGTGCTTGGCCCTCAGGCTGAAATTGTCGCGGGAGCGATGAAAGCGGCGCTGGCAGGCTAAAAACAAATCATTGGAACTTGTTATACCTGCAAAGCCACTGTCCGATTTTCCGACAGTGGCTTTGTTTTATGCAACAAATCATCTTGCCTGCACACTTATCGTACAAATGGTTAGGTAATATGACCTGCTTTCGTTATTCAGGCTTTTGATTTGGTAAATACCTATTGAGCGCAGTGTCATAAATATGGATGATACTCGGTTAACGTATACAAAAAGATAATCACTATCCGAGGTGAATGATGACCCAAGCGGAGCATCGACCAACCAATTTTATCCGTCAGATCATTGATGAAGATCTGGCTAGCGGCAAACACAGCTCTGTGGCAACCCGTTTCCCACCCGAGCCTAACGGCTATTTGCATATCGGCCATGCGAAATCCATCTGTCTGAATTTTGGCATTGCCCGCGATTATCAGGGCACTTGCAACCTGCGTTTCGATGACACTAACCCTGCGAAAGAGGAAGTGGAATATGTCGAATCAATTCAGCGTGATGTGCAATGGTTAGGTTTTCAGTGGAATGGCGCGGTGCGTTACTCCTCGGATTATTTTGAACAACTGCACGCCTATGCTATTGAGTTGATCAATAAAGGGCTCGCTTATGTTGACGAGCTGACAGCTGATCAGATCCGCGAATATCGTGGCACCTTGACGCAACCGGGTAAGAACAGCCCATTCCGCGATCGTAGCATCGAAGAAAACCTCGCGCTGTTTGAAAAAATGAAAAATGGTGGTTTCCAGGAAGGCGAAGCCTGCCTGCGTGCCAAAATTGATATGGCATCTTCATTTTTTGTCATGCGCGATCCGGTTATCTACCGTATCAAATTCGCGGAACATCATCAGACGGGCAACAAATGGTGCATCTATCCGATGTACGATTTTACCCACTGTATTTCGGACGCCTTGGAAGGCATCACGCATTCCATCTGTACGCTGGAATTCCAAGACAACCGTCGTCTGTATGATTGGGTGCTGGATAACATCTCTATCCCTTGCCATCCGCGTCAATACGAGTTCAGTCGCCTGAATCTCGAATATGCCATCATGTCGAAGCGTAAGCTGAACCAGCTGGTGACAGAAGGTATTGTGGAAGGGTGGGATGACCCGCGTATGCCGACCGTATCGGGCCTGCGTCGCCGTGGTTATACGCCGGAAGCGATCCGTGAGTTTTGTCATCGTATCGGTGTGACTAAACAAGACAACACTGTTGAGATGAGTTCACTGGAGTCGTGCATTCGTGAAGATCTGAACGAACGCGCACCACGCGCCATGGCTGTGTTAGACCCGCTGCGTGTGGTGTTGGAAAACTATCCGGAAGATTTGGTGGAAAACCTGACCATTGCGAATCATCCGAATATTCCGGAAGCGGGCGAACGCAGTGTGCCATTCAGCCGCGAAATCTTTATTGATCGCGCTGATTTCCGTGAAGAAGCCAACAAGCAATACAAACGTCTGGTGATGGGTAAAGAAGTGCGTCTGCGCCACGCTTACATCATTAAGGCGGAACGCGTTGAAAAAGATGCGGAAGGTAATATCACTACGCTGTATTGTTCTTGTGACCGCGACACCTTGGGCACTAACCCTGCCGATGGTCGTAAAGTGAAAGGCGTTATCCACTGGGTATCAGCTGCTCATGCATTGGATGTCGAAGTGCGTTTGTATGATCGCCTGTTCAGCGTCGCGAATCCGGGCGCGGCAGACGATTTCCTGAGCACTATCAATCCAGAATCACTGCGTATTGTGGCGCATGCTAAGCTGGAACCATCCTTGAGCACCGCACAGCCTGAGTTTGCGTATCAGTTTGAGCGTGAAGGTTATTTCTGTGTGGATAATAAACTGTCTTCACCAGAAAAAATGGTCTTTAACCTGACCGTTGCTTTGCGTGATACTTGGACCAAACAGGAAGCGTAATTTTTCCTGAGCCAATAAAAAACCGCCGAATGTCTGGCGGTTTTTTATTTTTGGCGTTTTATTACGGATATTTAGCTCAGTAATGCGGCGGCGGTGTCTCTTCGCTTTGACTCGCTACTTGACTGACCACCATCTCTTTCATGCGGGTTGCAATCAAACCCATCTGATGGCGTAACTTATCCATATCTTGCTGTTGCATGGCCAGTGCTTGGTTAAGTTGTTCAATTGTATCGTCTTGGAAAGCTAAGCGGCTTTCTAGTTCTTCAATCCGATCTTCCAGATGTTTGTTTTGCTCGTTTATATGTGACATCGGTACGCTCTTTGGTATTTATCCTCTGCATTATATTCCGTATCATTTTTCTCACAATTACCTTTATTTGCCTGTTGTTCATTTACAACTGGCGTTAGTATAAGGCGCTTGCCTAGGTCAGCCTCTCTTTACCGATAAACAGAGAGCCGGAATCCTTCTCGTGGAGAAAATAATGCAAAAAATGATCAAGATGTCTTTGTTGGCGGTTGCGGTTGCAGTATCCATGACTGCTTGTCAGAAAGATGAGCCAAAAGCACCAGTTGCCGACAAAGTTGAGTTAAAAACATTTGAACAACAATCTGCTTACGCGATTGGTTTGTCTATGGGCCGTTATATTAATTCAACACTTTCCCGCCAACAGGATTTGGGCGTGAAATTAGATAACGACATGATCATGAATGGCGTGAAAGATGGTCTGGCGAAAAAAGCCCAGATGAGCGACGCTGATATTGAAAAAGCGCTGAAAGCGTATGATCAAAAGGTTAACGAAGCTGCGACTAAAAAAGCTGAAACTGATGCTAAATCAAGTTTAGAGAAAGGTAAAAAATACCTGGAAGATAACGCGAAAAAAGCTGGCGTGACAGTAACGCAATCAGGTCTGCAATATGAAGTGCTGAAGATGGGTACTGGTGAAAAACCAAAAGCCAGCGATGTAGTTCGTGTGCATTATCTGGGTACGCTGCCGGATGGCACTAAATTCGACAGTTCTTATGATCGTAAAGAGCCAGCTGAATTCCCACTGGATCACGTCATTCCAGGTTGGACTGAAGGTGTACAGCTGATGCCTGTTGGTTCTAAATTCAAATTCACTCTGCCTGCCGCACTGGCTTATGGCGAACAGGGTGCCGGTACTATTCCGCCAAACTCTGTACTGGTATTTGAAGTTGAATTGCTGGAAATCGTGAAAGATCAGGTTAAAGCTGCTGACGCACCAGCTAAAACTGAAGCGAAAAAATAAGTCTGCTTAGTTGATGACCCCATAACTGGGGTCATCAATCTTTATATCTTCCGCCTAAAACAAACTCTCGCGTATCATTTTTCTCTTCAGTATTCACCATCTGCATTCCCATTTTCTTCAATAAAGCGATAGAGGCTAAATTGTTGATATTAGAATTGGAATACACAGGAATTTGAGGATAAGTACGCAGCCATTCACTGAGCACACAAGATACCGCTTCGGTCATTAAACCTTGTCGCCAATACGATGGGCTTAACCAATAACTCAGTTCCATACGATCTGCTTTTGATTGCAACATTACTAATCCGATCAGCGCTTTCCCTTTGGTATCTCGGACGGCATAACAACAACCCTTCCCATTCTGATGTTGTTTTTGTTGTTCGATAGCCCAGCGTAATAACTGGTTATCTGATGTTGGCATCAGGCAATGATGGCTCGCCTGAATAAAGATAGGGTCGCGCGTTATTTCTCGGATTGCGTCCACATCTTGTAAGACCAGCGGCTGTAAACATAATCGGCGTGTGGATAGCGGTGGCATCATACGAATAACTGACTGATACTAAATACAGAATGAGGTTTAATCTTAACCTGTATTATTCGAGCGGAGGTGCATTATGTTCATTGTTTCTATCACTTATAAAACCGATATTGCACAGATTGAAGCGCATATGGATGCGCATAAAACCTACTTACAAGAACAATATGCGGCGGGTCATTTTATTGCTTCCGGGCGCAAAGTACCGAGAACTGGCGGTATTATCCTGGCTCGCTCTGAAAGCATGGAGACACTGGAACCGATCTTGGCAGCAGACCCATTCCATCTGCATAAACTAGCTGATTATGAGATCACCGAATTTATGCCAACGATGGTGGGGGATGAGTTCCGTAATTTGCTGGGTGTGTAAACGCACAGGCAGTATCTCTTCTACAAAAGAGATACTGCCAGAGGTCTGTTAAGGGCGATATGAACTATCGGTACGCTGCAGTGTTTGGTATTCACCCAGTGCCGGTAGTTTCAGCAAGTAACGGCGTAGCATGTCTTGGGCTGCAAACGAGATAATCCGGCGCTGTAAGGTCACATCCAGTGTTCGGACATATAAGGTCTGGGCCCAGCCATGCAAACCATCCCACAAGGCAATTGGGTAACGTTGTTCAGTGGCGGAACCAATCGCTAATGTCAGACGGGAGTGATGTTGAATGTGCTGTAGTAACTCATCAGCACTGTCTGGTAAATGAGCATGGTAATCACCACAGAGCTGCGAGATCGCTGGTGCTAGATCTGACAACAGTTGCCCATAGGTGCCACCTTCCAGTATTTCCAGCGGCCCTTGTAACAGTTCAGCTAAGGTGTTCGGCATATCGAGTTGGCCTGATGCCACCAGATAGGGCGTGATCACCGATAACAGCTGTTTTTCCGCGGTATCAAAATCGGCATCAGAGTCTTGGCTTATCAGCTTCATCTCAATGATCGGCATGGATGAGCGATAGCCTAATTCAATATGCGCTGGCCAGCTGAGCGTATCTAACTGGTCACTTAAGGATGATTCTGAAATCCCAAAGGTGAAATAACGACGAACGGTAGCGGCACCGGAAGGGTAATGTTTTTGCAGATCGGGAATGATTTGCTGCTGCACCATTTGCTTAAATTCGTTCGGTACACCGGGGGTGAAATAACATAAGGCTTTGTTGATTTGTAACTTAAAGCCACATGCTGTGCCGATCGGGTTATCGAGCACTGCAGCACCTTGCGGTAACATCGCTTGTTTGCGGTTACTGATTGGCATAGCGCGTCCGCGATTAGAAAACTTCTGCTCCATATTGGCCAACCAGTCGGTGTTGAGTTCTTGAGGCACACCAGCAACTTGGGCAACGGCATCGGTGGTTTTGTCATCGGATGTTGGGCCGAGACCACCATTAAAAATAATGACATCAGCAATCAGACTGCGTTCTTGCAACAGATTCGTTAAATCATCCATCCGGTCACCGACGGTTTGCCGACGCCTAACTTGCCAGCCTTGTTCCAACAGCTGCAGACTTAACCATGACGCATTGGTGTCAACGGTAAAACCGGTGAGGACTTCATCACCGGTGGTAATAATTTCAATAATCATGAGGATACCAATATTGAGTTAAGCATAGAAATGCTAACGATCAGCTACCACTGGTTCCACTTGAGGAGTCAAAGAAGTAACTGATGCGAGTTCGCGGACTCAGATAATCAAAGATTTCTTGCGGTAAACGGGACGGCAACAGCACACGCTTGATGCTTAAATTCATATTTTCCAAATCGACCACGGCAGCTTCAGTGCGCGGGATGGCTGCATCGTAAATAAGCACTGAAGGATATAATAGACGCTGGCTATTGACCGACATCACCAGCCCAACTTGACCATTCGATAATTCAACCACGCTACCAGGTGGATAAATACCCAAATGTTTGATGAGTAAACCGATATAGTCTTTATTGAGCTGTTTGGTTTTGTGTTTGAACATGAACGACAACACCGTATGCGGTGTCGCGGCGGCTTTTCCGCCAATTTGCGGATGACATAACGAGTCATACTCATCGATCACGGCCATTAACTGACTGAGATCATCGATCTGCGAAGCAACTAACCCTTCCGGATAACCCGAACCATCAAGCCGTTCATGATGTTTTAGTATTAATCCTTTTGCCTGTGCGGGAAATTCCTGCGCTAAATCCAACAAACTCAGGCTATAACGCGGATGCATCTTATACAGATTTTCTTCCGGTTTGGTCAGCGGTTCTGTTTTTCTCAGGATCTGCGTGGGGATTTTGATTTTGCCAATATCGTGAAATACTGCTGCCATACCGAGCAGTTTGATCTCTTCTGCGGTTTTACCGCATTGTTTGGCCAGCAACATCGATAACATGGCCACGTTTAGCGTATGGTAATAGAGGCTTTCACCTTCCGGTGAGTCTGACATCAGGTGCAGCACCATCTGGTCAGCTTGCATCAATTGCGTGGTGATATCTTCCACCAACTCGTGTGCTTCACGAATGGCATTTAACGGCCGGTTCTGCAGTTTATTAATTAGAGCCCGCATCTGTGCGAGTGAACGATTGAACGACTGTTCCGTTTTTTGCACATTGCGCCGATACTCTTTCATCTGCTCAATACGCTGTAACTTTTCTGCCTGCATATTTTCCTGCAGTGTCACGATCTCATCATCGAGATCAATGTCACTTTGTGGCATTTCTAAGATTTCAGCAGGTTTAGGCGGGGCGTCAGATTTTTCCGGGATGATGAAGACATGCTTTAATCCAAGTTGACGAATCAATTGGATCTGCTCTTCTTTCTTGATCATAAAGCTGGAAAGCAGGAACGGGTGATCCCGCCAGCTGAGAGGCAGCTTGATATAGTTTCCGATTTGTAATCGATCGACGGATATACGGAGTTCTGCCATAACATCATGTAATACTTAAACCTGCACTTAGGTTACTGGATGGGGGCGATCAAGAGAAGCATTTGTTGTTTCGGATGTCGCAAAAGTTTCATCAAGTAATTCAGTAAGAATATTTTGCTGCGATGATCAGCCACATTTCCGCCAACGTATCTTTGTTATTGGATATAAAAAGAGATCCTGGTGACAGGCTAACTTGGATGGTGTAGGCTTCTGGATGTCCAGACGTTTTTACTGATAGATGTGGGAGCTAGTCATGCCAATCAAAATTCCCGACCAATTGCCTGCTGCGGGTGTGCTGACCGAAGAAAATATCTTCGTGATGACAGACAGCCGTGCTGCGCACCAGGATATTCGGCCATTAAAAGTGTTGTTATTGAATTTGATGCCGAAAAAAATTGAGACGGAAATTCAGTTGATGCGCATGCTCTCGAATTCACCTTTGCAGGTGATCGTGGATTTGCTGCGTATCGATGACCGGGAATCTAAAAATACGCCGAAGATCCATGTTGAGACCTTTTATCAGGATTTTGACCAGATCAAAGATAATAAATATGACGGCTTAATCATCACTGGCGCACCGTTAGGTTTGGTGCAATTTGACGATGTTGTCTATTTTGATACGTTGGTGAAGATCATTGAGTGGTCTAAGCACAATGTGACGTCGACCCTGTTTCTTTGTTGGGCAGCACAAGCGGCATTAAAAGTGCTGTATGGCCTGGAAAAACAGACTCGCGATGTGAAACTGTCGGGGGTTTATTATCACCGCAAACTGGAGCAGCAAGATCCGCTGGTGCGAGGGTTTGATGATGTGTTTCTGGCTCCGCATTCCCGTTATGCCTCCTTCGATGGCGATTTCGTGCGGGCGAATACGGATTTACGGATTTTTGCTGAATCAGATGAGGCGGGTGTTTATCTGGCGGCCAGTAAAGACTGTCGTCAGGTGTTTGTTACCGGTCATCCAGAATATGATGCCGATACCTTACACCATGAATATCATCGTGATTTAGCCGCGGGTATTGACCCGCTCATTCCAGCTAATTATTACCCGAACAACAACCCAGATAATCAGCCTCATCATAGCTGGCGCAGTCATGGGCATCTGTTATTCTCTAATTGGCTAAACTATTACGTTTATCAGCTGACACCGTTTGATTTAAATTCACTGACGCATAAATCAAACGAAAGTAACTGGGAAATTTAGTTCCAACCCCGTCTCAGTTATTATTGCGTTGTCCCGGCTAGGATGCCGGGCAACCCCGTTTCAGAATTATCTGCATCACCGATATTGAGGAAGCCCCCGTGGTCGTAAAGATAAATACATCAGCACTGCATCAGTCATTACAGGAACGTATTCTGCTCATTGATGGTGGCATGGGCACCATGATCCAAAGTTATCAGCTACAAGAAGCAGACTTTCGTGGTGGGCGTTTTGCCGATTGGCCTTCCGATCTGAAAGGCAACAACGACTTACTCGTGCTGACCAAACCTGATGTGATTGCGGCGATCCATGATGCTTATCTGGCGGCCGGTGCGGATATTCTGGAAACCAACAGCTTTAATGCCACGCGTATCGCGATGGCTGATTATCAGATGGAAGATCTGTCAGCGGAAATTAACCGTGAAGCAGCTCGTCTGGCGCGTAAAGTAGCGGATGAATGGAATGCGAAAACGCCGGAAAAACCGCGTTTTGTGGCGGGTGTTTTAGGCCCGACGAACCGTACAGCCTCTATTTCACCCGATGTGAATGACCCGGGTAAACGTAACGTTACCTTTGATGCTTTGGTTGACGCCTATAAAGAATCGACCGAAGCCTTAATCGAGGGTGGGGTCGATATCATTATGATTGAAACCATCTTTGATACGCTGAATGCTAAAGCCGCATTTTTTGCAGTCGACACCATTTTTGACAAACTGGGTTTCAAATTGCCGGTGATGATTTCTGGCACCATCACCGATGCCTCTGGCCGCACGCTGTCTGGCCAAACCACCGAAGCTTTCTATAACTCGTTGCGTCATGCCGAACCATTATCGTTTGGTCTGAACTGCGCACTGGGCCCGAAAGAGCTGCGCCAATATGTGCAGGAACTGGCGCGTATTTCGGAAAGTTACGTGTCAGTACATCCGAATGCGGGTCTGCCTAACGCCTTTGGTGGGTATGATCTGGAAGCCGATGAAATGGCCGACCATATTCGTGAATGGGCCGAATCAGGTTTCCTGAATATGGTAGGTGGTTGCTGTGGCACCACACCGGAACATATTCGTGCGATGGCAAAAGCGGTAGCAGGCATTAAGCCGCGTGAGCTACCAACATTACCAGTAGCTTGTCGTCTCGCGGGTTTAGAGCCGCTGACCATTGATGAGAACTCAATGTTCGTGAACGTCGGTGAGCGAACCAACGTCACCGGTTCTGCCAAATTCAAGCGTTTGATCAAAGAAGAGCAATATGACGAAGCGCTGGATATCGCGCGTCAGCAAGTGATCAGTGGTGCGCAGATCATCGATATCAACATGGACGAAGGCATGTTGGATGCGCAAGCGTGTATGGTGCGTTTCCTGAATCTGATTGCATCTGAGCCGGATATCTCGCGTGTACCAATTATGATCGACTCTTCCAAATGGGAAGTGATCGAAGCGGGTCTGAAGTGTATTCAGGGCAAAGGCATCGTTAACTCTATCTCTATGAAGGAAGGGGAAGAGAAATTTATCGCGCAGGCGAAATTGCTACGTCGTTACGGTGCGGCAGTGATCGTCATGGCGTTTGATGAAGTCGGGCAGGCGGATACCCGTGCGCGTAAATTTGAGATCTGTCAGCGCGCGTATAAGATTTTGACGGAACAAGTTGGCTTCCCGCCGGAAGACATTATTTTCGACCCGAACATCTTTGCGGTCGCGACCGGTATTGATGAACACAACAACTATGCCGTTGATTTCATCGAAGCGGTAAAAGACATTAAAACCCATTTACCGCACGCCATGATCTCTGGTGGTGTTTCTAACGTGTCGTTCTCATTCCGTGGTAACGACCAGGTGCGTGAAGCGATCCACTCCGTGTTCCTCTATTACACCATTCAAAACGGCATGGACATGGGCATCGTGAATGCCGGTCAGCTGGCGATTTATGAAGACATTCCGGCTGAGCTGAAAGAAAAAGTCGAAGCCGTGGTGAGGAATACCCATCCGGGCGCCACCGAAGAGTTGTTGGCGATTGCAGAGAAATATCGTGGTGGTGCCGCACAACAAGCGATTGACCCAAGAGAACAGGAATGGCGCAGCTGGCCAGTCGGTAAACGACTGGAACATGCGCTCGTTAAAGGTATTACTGATTTTATTGATGAAGACACCGAAGAAGCGCGTCAATTGGCAGTAAAACCGATTGAGGTGATTGAAGGCCCGTTGATGGCGGGTATGAACGTGGTCGGCGATTTGTTCGGCGCCGGAAAAATGTTCCTGCCGCAGGTGGTTAAATCTGCTCGCGTAATGAAACGCGCGGTGGCCTATTTGCAGCCTTATATTGAACAAGGTAAGAGTGCGGGTCAGAGTAACGGCAAGATTGTCATGGCAACGGTCAAAGGCGATGTGCATGACATCGGTAAAAATATTGTCGGTGTGGTGCTGCAATGCAATAACTACGAAATTGTCGATCTGGGGGTCATGGTCTCTTGCGAAAAAATTTTGCAGACTGCTCGTGAACAGAATGCTGACATCATTGGTCTGTCTGGCTTGATCACGCCATCGCTGGATGAAATGGTGTATGTGGCGAAAGAGATGGAGCGTCAGGGTTTTAAGATCCCGTTGATGATTGGTGGTGCGACGACATCGAAAGCGCATACTGCAGTGAAGATTGAACAAAATTACAGTGAAGCGGTGGTTTATGTCTCTAACGCTTCACGAGCGGTTGGAGTGGTACAAAATCTGCTGAGTGCGGAACAGAAAGCGCCATTTGTGGAACGCCTGCGCGAAGAATATGTGCGCGTGCGAGAACAGCACAGCCGTAAGCAACCACGAACTCCGCCAGTTACGCTGGAAGCGGCCCGCGCTAATGGTTTACAACTGGATTGGCAGAATTATCAGCCGCCAAAACCAAATATGCTCGGCACTAAAGTGATTGATGATGTATCAATTGCCACGCTGCGGGAATATATCGACTGGACGCCATTTTTCCTCAGTTGGGAGTTGGCCGGTAAATACCCGCGCATTTTACAAGATGAAGTCGTTGGTGAAGAAGCCACCCGTCTGTATCACGATGCGTTAGCGATGCTGGATCGGTTACAAGCCACTGGTGAAGTGAAAGCCAGCGGCATCATCGGTCTGTTTGCGGCGAATCGCACGGGTGATGATGTTGAAATCTACACCGACGAGTCTCGCTCTCAAGTGTTGCAGACGTTCCATTTCCTGCGTCAGCAAACGAACAAAGCAATGCAAGCGCGCGATGGTGAAGTGTTCCCGAATTACTGTCTGGCTGATTTTGTGGCACCGAAAGAGAGTGGTGTAGCAGATTATTTCGGCGGTTTTGCTGTCACCGGCGGTATTGGCGAAGCTGCTTTGGCAGAAGCTTATAAAGCGGCGGGTGATGATTACAACGCGATCCTCATTCAGGCGGTCTGTGATCGTTTGGCTGAAGCGTTTGCGGAATATCTGCATGCACAGGTGCGTAAAGAATATTGGGGTTATGCGGCCGATGAAAATCTGAGTAACGATGATTTGATCCGTGAGAACTACCAGGGTATTCGCCCTGCTCCGGGTTATCCAGCCTGCCCGGAACATACTGAGAAAGGGCTATTGTGGCAGTTACTGAATGTTGAACAAGCTATCGGTATGCAATTGACTGATTCGTATGCCATGTTACCTGCGGCAGCTGTGTCCGGTTTCTATTTCAGTCACCCACAATGTAAATATTTTGCCGTAGCTGGGATCCAAAAAGATCAGGTGGAAGATTACGCACAGCGTAAAGGAATGACACTGACCGACGCTGAGCGTTGGTTGGGGCCAAACTTGGGTTATGACATCGAATAAAATGGTATTTTATTTATTATTTTAGAGCCTGCATGCAGGCTCTGTTTGTTTTTTAGTCTAAAATATATACAAAGTGTAAACGTAGATCACAAGAAACATATTTTTTGAAAAAGGCGTTAAACCGAGCATTGAACTAATAATCTAAGCCCGATACTCTGACTCCCTTGGCAAGAGGGCAACTTCTATTTATACATATAATTAAAGGATAGCGGGTATGCAGAAAAATATACTGATTGTTATAGATCAAGCCGTAAATCAATGTCTTGACATGGATTTGTCTAAATTCAATCAGCTTGAAATTGTAATCGGTGCCAGTCAGAAAACGTTACCAGTTGCATTCGTAAAGGAATTATTACGCATTCAGAGCATGAGTGGTGTGCCAGTGGAGTTATTGGCCACCAAAGGTACTGGTAGCCATCATGTTGAAATGTATCTGGCTTGGTTGTTAGGTCGCCATATTGAAAAAATGCCGGATGCCTACATCACGGTTATTGCCAATGATATTGATGGCGACAGCTTGCTGAATAACTGTATCGATGAAGAATATCACGACCGTATCTGCATTATTCAGGAAGGCGGTGCACCAGTTGCAGCTAAACCAACTGAACTGCAATTTGAAAAGCCTGTGCAGAAAAAAGCACCTATTGAGGTGGTTGCAGCAGAGCCCGCGGTAGCAGAAGAAAAAGTGAAGCAGGCTGATAACAAATTGATCTCTAAGTTGATGGAGCGGAAAGATATTCTGGAAGCACGTCATCCGATCACCGGTGAACCACTGCCTGAACCATTACATAAATAATGCCTTCAGCTGATTGTTTGGGGTTGCAATGACGCAGCCCGTTTCTCAACGCCAACGCGAGCAAGATGCGTTGGCGTGGTTTTTTAAGACCCCGCCTCATATTCCTGACTTACATTGCAAAGTCGCTGAGTTATCCGATCTTCCTGCGTTATTACATCTGGAACGCTATTGCTTTAACCCCTATCTGGCATTTGGCCGGCGGCGCTGGCGTTATCTGATTTCGAAATCGTGTTGCTCGACTATTTTGTTGTTTCAGCAAGAAACGCTGGTGGCCTATCTTTGTTTGCTGCCACATCAAGGCTGGTGTGGTCTTGAAGTCCGTGCGCTGGCAGTGCATTGGTTACATCGGCAAAAAGGGTTAGGGCGTTGTCTGATGCGGTTGAGTCAGCATCTGGCGCGGCAATGGCATTTGCGGGCAATATATTTGTCGGTGGATTGTGAGAACATGCCGGCCCGAACGTTATATGAACAATTGGGTCTGCAAATATCAGGTCAGTTGGCCGACTATTATGGTCTAAACCGACATGGTTTGCGCATGCGTTTCAATGTCGAATCACATGATAAAAGCTTGTTGGAACAAGCTTAGTTTTTGGGAACAGGTTGCCGGTAACGTGGAGTGACCCAAGGGCCAGTCGGGCTTGATACTAAGCATCACATCAAGCCCATCGTTACGGAGTCAACTCTATGAAAGTCGCTATTATTGGTGCTGGCAGCACCGTGTTCATGCGCAATATCGTGCGCGATCTATTACAACAACCCGCCTTAATTTATACCCATATTGCGCTGCAAGATATCGACAGCAAACGTCTGCAAGAGTCACAATTGGTTGCCAGACAAATTATTTCTGCATTAAAAGTGCCTGCTAGCGTAAGCGCGAGTCTGGATCGCCGTGAGGTATTGCAAGGTGCAGATGTGGTGATCACCATGTTTCAGGTTGGTGGTTATAAACCCAGCACTGTGGTTGATTTTGATATTCCGAAAAAATATGGTCTACGCCAAACTATCGCCGATACGTTAGGCATTGGTGGCATTATGCGTGGCTTGCGTACTGTGCCGGTGCTGGTAGAGATTGCGCGTGAGATGCGAGAATTATGCCCCAAAGCGTTGCTGATGAATTACGTTAACCCAATGGCGATTTTAAGTCTGGCGGTGCAACGCATGGTGCCGGAAATTCAGTATGTCGGGCTGTGCCATTCCGTGCAGGGCACTGCGGAAGAGCTGGCGCATGATTTGGGCGTTGAACCAGCGAACCTGGTTTATACCTGTGCTGGTATCAATCACATGGCATTTTATAACCAGTTTACGCAGCGTCTGCCCGATGGCTCGACAGAAGATCTGTATCCTCGCTTAAAAGCATTGGCTGCTGCAGGCAACGTGCCGGATGGGAATCGTGTGCGATATGAAATTCTGCGTAAATTCGGCTATTTCGTAACGGAATCAAGCGAACATTTTGCCGAATATTCGCCGTGGTTTATTAAGCGTGATCGCCCGGATTTAATCGAGAAATTTAATATTCCACTGGATGAATATCCGCGCCGTTGCGAAAAACAGATGGCTGATTGGACCGCTGAATTACAACGTATCGAAACGCAACATGACATTGAGATCAAACAAAGTCGTGAATATGCCGCTTCGATCATTAACTCACTGGCGACCGGTGAACCATCGGTGATTTACGGTAACGTGTTGAACAAAGGCTTGATCGATAATTTACCAGCAGACTGTGCGGTGGAAGTGGCTTGTCTGGTCGATCGTAACGGCGTACAGCCGGTCAAATTTGGCCATGTGCAACCGCAATTAGCGGCGTTGATGCGAACTAACATCAATGTGCAACAGCTGACGGTGGAAGCGTTGATGACGGAAGATCCGGAATATATCTATCATGCGGCCTATCTTGATCCGCATACCAGCGCGGAGCTGGATTTGGATCAAATTCACGATCTGGTGGATGATTTACGTCGCGCACATGGCGATTGGCTGCCGAAATTTGCCCGCATGTAATGGTTTGAAACTGGGAGTGACAGCATCAGGCTGTCACTTTTTCTGCGGTATAAAGTTGCTCTGCTGCACTGCGGGTGTTTAATCGATATTGATGTGGTGTCACCCCAACCAGTTTATGAAATGACTCATAGAAGCGGCTCATGGCGCTAAAGCCGGTGGTTAGCGAGATATCTAAGATAGAGCGATTACTTTCCGCCAGTAATGCTCGCGCATGATTTATTTTCATCATGGTGATGTGATCTTTGATGGAATAACCCATCACCTGTTTAAACAGGTTCATCGCATAATTTGGGTGCAGTTGTACCTGCACGGCCACTTCGTTCACTCTGATCGCTTCATGATAGTGAGCCGCAATAAAACTCAGCATTTGCTGAATATAGCGAATTTTCCGTTCATTCATCTGCAGACTGTGCAGTTTGCCGGGGGAGGTATGTAGCAGCTCTTGCCAGCCAGACACCGCGACCCGTTTCATCATCAAGGTGATCTCTTCTTGCATCAGCTGGTACAAACCATGCGAACCACTTTGGCTATCATTATGCCAGCGGCGTAATTCGTGACTGCCAAACAGATCTTTCACATTCGAAATTATGACGCTGCCATGCAGGATTTTATTTAACAGCAGATCATCAACCGGCAGACCTAAAAAGCGCGATAGCGGAATATTGATGACGCCCATTTGCGAGCAATTTTCACAGGCGATAAGCCGATGCGGGATCACACCCCAGAACACACCAATATGGCCTTCCGGCAGCTGGATCTGTTCGCCATTGATCAGATAACGCACCGGGCCGCCGAATGGAATGTTCACTTCCACTTGGCGGTGCCAGTGATAGCCCGGCATATCGCCGGGCTGACGGAATTCAACGCTTAATACTTCATCGGCTTGTAGCCAGCTTAATGGGCTGATTTCCGCGGGGTCTTGCATTTACCTCTCCTGTTACTGCGATTTTTAAGTGTTGCCAGCCGCCAGAATTTCCTCAATACGTGATAACTCTTTTGCACTGAGTTCACAGAAATGAGGCGCGGCAATCGCATCATCAATCTGGCTGGTTTTACTGGCCCCGATCAATACCGAGGTGATTGATGGCTGACGTAACACCCACTGTAAGGCCATCTGCACCAGCTTCTGACCACGTAGGAATGCCAGATGATTCAGCTCTTCAATAACTTTGAGTTTGGCATCGGTAATATCGGTGCTTTTGAGATAACGACCATCTTTTGCCACGCGCGAATCTTCTGGAATACCGTTCAGATAACGATCAGTCAGCAGCCCACCGGCCAACGGTGAGAACGCGATACCGCCGATCTGTTCTTCCGATAACACATCCAGCAAACCATTTTCTACCCAACGTTCAAACATCGAGTATTTGGGCTGGTGGATGACGCACGGTGTACCCAATGATTTCAAAATCTGCGAGGCACGTTTCGTCAGCTCAGCCGGATAGTTAGAAAGCCCGACATATAGCGCTTTGCCCTGACGCACGATCAGATCTAACGCGGCCATGGTTTCTTCCAATGGCGTATTCGGATCAGGCCGGTGATGATAAAAAATATCCACATAATCCAGTTTCATACGGCGCAGGCTTTGATCCAAGCTGGACACAAGATATTTCTTGCTACCACCATCACCATACGGACCATTCCACATTGGATATCCGGCTTTAGTCGAGATGATCAGCTCATCACGATAAGCCTGAAGATCTTGCTGCAGGATACGGCCGAAATGCTCTTCGGATGTGCCCGGTGGTGGGCCGTAGTTGTTCGCCAGATCGAAGTGGGTGATACCACAATCAAACGCGTGTCGGATCAGTTTGCGGCTGTTGTCCTGATTGGCGGTATCACCAAAATTATGCCAAAGGCCAAGACTGATACGTGGTAATTTCAACCCACTTTGGCCACTACGGCGATAATGCATCTGGCTATAACGTTCTTCATTCGGCAAATAATCCGACATGCTTTCCTCCGGTATTCACGGCTAATTATTCGATCAGGCGGCCACCTCAAATGCGGCCCGGATCAGTCGTCGAGTATATTCCTCTTTTGGGTTATCCATCACCGTGACGGTATCGCCCATTTCGACTAAATCTCCGTGGCGCATCACCATGATCCGGTGACATAACGCTCTGACCACCCGTAAATCATGGCTGATAAACAAGAAGGAAAGATTATGTTTTTGCTGCAATTGTCGTAACAATTGGATGATTTGATTTTGCACTGACAAATCAAGGGCAGAAGTCGGTTCATCCAGCAAAATGAATTCGGGTTCCATGGCGATGGCTTTGGCAATGGCGATACGCTGGCGCTGGCCGCCGGAAAATTCATGTGGGAAGCGATCGAGCGCAAATGGCGCTAAACCCGATTCCTGTAACGCCTGGATCGCCCGTTGTTCACGATCATTATCGTCTCTACCAATACCATTAATGATCATGCCTTCTTGAATGATCTGGCGTACGGTCATACGCGGATTCAGCGAAGAAAAAGGGTCTTGAAATACGATCTGCATGCGTTTGCGCAGTGGACGCATTGCTTTACGGTCACGATCATGCAACGTCATACCGTCGTAAATTAGCTCACCTTCCGAGTCGAGCAGGCGTAAAATCGCGTGACCGAGCGTGGTTTTACCAGATCCTGATTCGCCAACGATGCCGAGTGTTTCGCCACGCCGCAGCGTTATATCAAGCCCTTTCACGGCCTTAAAGCGTTTTTCCGGGCGGCGTAACCACCAGTTACCGGGTTCGGTGACAAACGATACCTGTACGTTTTTACCTTCCAACAAAATAGGGTTATCAGCCGGAACTGCAGGGGCTGTACCTTTCGGTTCGGAATTCAGCAGATGCTGCGTGTAACCGTGCGTGGGGTTGGTAAATAGGTTTTCGGTTTCATTATTTTCGACTACCTGACCGTGCTGCATCACATAAACCCAGTCGGCGTATTTGCGTACGATGGTCAGGTCGTGCGTGATCAGTAAAACTCCCATCTGGAATTTTTCCTGCAGCCGTTTCAGCAGGTTCAATATTTCCGCCTGCACGGTAACATCGAGAGCCGTAGTCGGCTCATCGGCAATCAGCAGGTCAGGTTTATTCGCCAAGGCCATGGCGATCATTACGCGCTGACGCTGGCCGCCGGACATCTGATGTGGGTATTGATCAATACGTTTTTCTGGTTCCGGCAGTTGCATTTCAGTTAGTAACGAGAGCACTTGTTCGCGCAAGGCTTGTTTGGAGATCGTGCGGTTATGTTCGCAGATGATTTCGCCGATCTGATCGCCCACGGTGTAGATCGGGTTCAGCGAGGTCATTGGTTCCTGAAAGATCATGCCGATCTTTTTACCACGGATCTTGCGCATGTTCTGCTCGGTATAACCGCTCATGTCTTCGCCATGCAGGGTAATGCGGGTGGCTTTACCCACGATGGCGCTTTTCGGTAACAGCTTCATCAATACGCGCGCCGAGATCGATTTCCCTGAGCCGGATTCGCCGACCAATGCCACTGTCTGGCCTTTGTAAATTTTGAAGGAAACATCGCGCACGGCCTGTGCAATGCCGCCTTCGGTTTTGAAATCGACCTGAATGTTTTCTGCGTTTACCAACAGGGTTTGTTCGTTCATCTTAAAATCCTCGCTTAACGACCTGAGTACGGATCAACCGCATCGCGCAGACCGTCACCGGCAGCGTTGAACACTAATACTGACACCAGAATGAAACCGACTGGAGCCAACAACCATGGGTAAGAACCGAGCACCTGATAATCGCGGGCGGCATTTAGCAGCAGACCCAGACTGATCATCGGTGGTTGCACGCCGACGCCGAGGAAGCTCAGGAAACTTTCCGTCAGAATGAAGGTTGGGATCATGCCGGTGGCCACCACAATCACATGCGATAACACGTTCGGCAGAATGTGATGCACGACGATACGACCATCCGAAGCACCAGCGGCAATGGCCGATTTCACATAGTCCATTTCACGTAACACCAGCGCTTTGCCGCGCACTTCCCGCGCCAGTTGTGCCCATTTCAGGCAACCCAGCAGCAATACGAACAGGATAAAGGTGGTTTTTGGCGATACCGTTTTCGGCAAAATCGCAATCACCGACAGATAGAGCGGTAATTCGGGAAAGGCCAGCATCAGCTCAACCACACGCTGGATCCACAAGTCCGCTTTTCCACCTAGATAACCTGAAGTAATACCCACCAGGCTACCGACGACCACACAGATCGTGGTGATTAAACCCGCCATCAACAAGGTGACGCCCATACCGTGGAAGATACGGCTCAATTCATCACGCCCCATGCCATCCGTACCCAGCAGATATATCCGTTGATTATCTTGCGCGGAAAACAGGTGTGTTTTTAGTGTCATCCCCAGAAAGTTGTATTCCCAACCTTCGCTGAAAAATTGCAGATACACTTTTTTATCGGTGTTCAGCGCATATTTCGCTTCAAATGTTTCCGGATCAAACGTGGTTTCATACGGATAAACAAAGGGGCGGACAGAAAAACCGTCATCACTGAAAAAATGAATCGACTGCGGTGGCAGATAGACGTTTTCGTTACTGCGTTCCGCTGGATCTTGTGGGGCAAAAAAGGAAGCAAACACCGCCAGTATCAACATTGCCACAATCAGCCACATCGACACTAAGGCCAGTTTGTTACGTTTAAAACGACGCCATACCAGCGCGATATAACGTTCATCGGTGCTTTTTGGCCGCTCGCGAGGGTCTTGTTCCAGAATAATTTCAGACTGCATAGTTTTCTCCACGATTAAACCCTCTTATCAAGACAGGCGGACACGAGGGTCCAGTAACGCCAGGGCAACATCGGCGATCAGGTTGCCGATAACCAATGTGGCTGCGAGGATCAGCATGAATGAGGCCACCACGAAGACGTCTTGGTCATGCATCGCTTGCACGATCAGTGGGCCAACGGTTGGCAGGGCAAAAACAATCGCGATTTCCAACTCACCGGCAATCATGTAGGGCAGGGCAACGCCCTGAAACATGATCATCGGATGTAGGGCATTCGGTACGATGTGGCGGAACAAGACCCGCATTGGTGACAGCCCTTTGGCGCGGGCGGTTTCCACGTATTGCGCCTGCATGACATCCAGCATATTCGAGCGCATGACTCGCAGGTTTTGCGCCATGCCACCAAAAATGGCGACTAACAGCACCGGCCAGATATGTACCAGCAAGTTACCGAATTTCGCCAGACTCCACGGGGCCATGGTGTATTCCGGTGAAAACAAGGCGGCGACGTTGGTTGAACCGAAGTGAAATACCAACAGATAGAGCATGATCAGCGCGAGTACGAAACGCGGTGTCGTCATGCCGATGAAGGCAAAAATAGTGACCAGCGTGTCGGCAATACTGTATTGCCGGGTGGCGACAAAAATGCCGAGCAGTGTGCCCACCACGGTAGAACCGAAATGACACATTAGCGCTATCAGCAAGGTCATTGGCAGTCGATCCATAATCAACTGGCTGATTGGTTTGTTATAGGTGTATGAATCGCCAAAATCACCTTTCGTCACAATCTTGCCAATCCAATGGATGTATTGCACTGGCAACGGGGCATTCATACCGTGTTCTTCCCGGTAGTTATCCGCCATTTTCTGCGCATCTTGCTCGCTCATTCCCGACATGGTGATCGCTTGGCTTTTCAACCGATCAGCATAATCGCCCGGCGGCACTTGGATCAGGAAAAAGGAGATCATACTGAGAATGAGTAATAGCGGGATCGCAGCCAGTAAACGCTTGATGATAAAACTAAACATAGTGCATTCCTTGTTAAAGGCCGGTCACGACAGCAAGCTGTGACCGGTTTGTTAACTTACCCTTCGTACTTGAAGCTACAGCGTCGTTGACGGCGTTCTTCACCCCAATTACATAGCATCTCTATGCTCATGGGGATTCATTCACTTGTCGTCTTGCTGTAACGCCAATTACTTTGGGTATACAACTTGTTGATTCACCGATTACTCAGGTAATTTGCCTGGCATCAACTCTTCCACCGGCGCAGATTTTGGATCGATCCAGATCCGTTCACGCACGATGGAATCTTCCGCCCACTGGAAGCTCATGATTGGCGTTCCTGGTGGCACGTTTTTCAGACGTTTGTTCAAGATCAAGGCGCCAGGAACAGAAACCAGACCCACGTGGTAGGCGTTCTCAGTAAATACCTTGTTGTATTTATTGAGGATCTCCAGCTGTTTGCTTAAGTCAGGTTCGTGTTGGAATTGGTTGATCAACGTCACCAGATCTTTCTCAAACGGCAGCAGGTTTTGTGGTTTGGTTTTGGTACCTTTATGCCAGTAAGGAGTTTGGTCATGCACAGGTGCCAATGCTTCGGCCAGTTGGATCGGCTGAATGTATTCATTGTCATTACGACGAATGAAAAAGTCATAACTGCTGGCACCTAAAGTGGCATCCACCTGCGCACCTTGCATTGGGCGAGGGATCAGCTTAATACCCACTTCGCGCAGCATAGAAACCAAGCCTTCTGACATTGATGTTTCACTTGGGCCATCTGGTGTCACCATGGTGATTTCCAGATCTTTACCCTTCATCGGGCCAACGGTCCAATTCACAATGCCGTTACCATCGGTGTCTTTTAAGCCGATATCAGCCAATAACTCTTTGGCCAGTTTCGGGTTGTAACCGTAATAAACCACAGAGCCATCGTTGACGACGCCTTCCGGATAGAGGCCACCGGCATAAGGACGCGCAAACGGGCCACGTACCATCGCTTGTCCCAGTGCATTACGATCAATGGCATGACTGATGGCTTGGCGGAATTTCAACTGACGGTTCAACAGACGGATGGCTTTTTCACGCTCATCGGTGGCACCCAGATCTTCTGACAAGTTCATAAACAGAGACCAGCCGAGGAAGCGCGGGCTGAAATCCAGACGTGCCGGTGAGTTTGCTTGTTTGGATTTTTTGATCGATTCAACGTAGTTGGTTGGGTTTTCCATGTTGGCGTAATCAGCATTACCGGCAACGGTTTGCACTTCACGATCGGTCCAGGTGGACAGTTTGAAACGCAGTTCATCCATATACGGTAACTGTTGGCCTTTTTCGTCAACCTTCCAGTAGTAAGGGTTACGACGCAGCACGATCATCTGATCGGCTTTGTGATACACTGGCGCCCAGGCACCCATGGTGACAACTGGGACTTTGTCGGCGGGTAACGCATTGGCGTAACTACTGTAGGTGGCGTCTTTGTTGTATTTAGGGTGGAACTGTTTCAGCACATGCGCAGGGCCAGGGCACATACGGAAGAAAGCCATGCTATACAGATATTGTGTCGGGCGAGGCTCTTTGAAGGTCCAGCGAATGGTGTTTTTATCTACCGCTTCCAGCGTAGTGCCTTTGCCATAAGTATCGGCATTCGCCCATGCGGTCACGTGCGGATCAAGAATGTTGTCATTCCACAGGAACATGACGTCATCAGAAGAGAATGGCTTACCATCCGACCATTTGGCATCTTCAATCAGATGCATGGTGAGTTGTTTGCCATCGTCAGACCATTCCCAGCTTTTGGCCAGATTAGGCAACGGAGTCTGCTCTTCTTTCTTAATGGTCGTTAACGGGCCGGTACGGGTCAGACATTCTGCCACGGTATATTCCGTGCCACCCCAGCCGGAATTTTTACCCGCGTTATAGTTCCAACCTTCCGGGCGGCCACCGCTAACCATACGGAACACGCCGCCATACACACCGGGGCCATCAGGCATGCCTTTGCTGTTAAAGACCATCGGTTCTTTGGGCAGACGATCTTTGACTGGTGGTAATTTACCTTCTTTCACCAGTTTATTGACCCATTCAGGTTCGGAATAAGCAGGCAATGCTTTGTATTCCATCAGATCTTTTTGTGATAACAACATCGCTTTCCCTTGGCCTGGGAATGGCTGCGCTTTAGGGAGCGCAGAAGGTTGCGCATCGGCGGCAAAAGCATGCGGCACCATGCCGAGCACGCCTGCAACGCAAAGTGACAACAAGCTGACTTTGAATGTGTGTTGTTTCATTCGCTTATCCTTGTATATTTACTTAGCGAGATTTCTCTCGGTCTAACCTGAAGCTGCTACGGCACCGTGTTTCTTCCGTATACAGGTCTTGATTATTTGAGTAAGCAGTCATGTGCTTACACGGCATCCAATTTGATTAATAACGCGCTTTCGGGGTCCAACACTGGTAAGGCAAATCCCGCTTTTGCCAGCCAGGCGCCACTGAGTGTCATCTCTTTATCCAGCCACAACGGTAGTTTTTTCATTACCCCACCGGTGCGCATACTGGTTGGTTGATCTAAGACCGAAAGGCGATAGTGTTTTGTCGGATCAAGCCCGGCCAAACGTGCGTTACCAGAAAGGGTATAAGTTGGCATCGCTAGTTGGCTGAACAGGAACACGGCACTGGATTGGTCTTGCGCAATCACGCCATTAATTTGCAAAGCCGGATCATGATGGTCAATGCGCACCACCTTGCCGCTGTGCAGCAATGGCCGAAGCTGTTTATGCAGGGCGATGTAATGAGTAAAACCGGCTTGCTCTTCGGCGCTTTCTTTGACCGGGTCTAGCTCTACCCCCATATGACCAAATAGGGCTGTGAGACCACGGAAACCGATGCTGTGAGTGCGGCGGGTGCAATGGCAATGACGGCCACCGATGTGTGAACCCATCACTTCCGGTGGGAAGAAATAACTCATACCGCGCTGGATCTGCTGACGTTCTAACGCATCGTTGTTATCGGAAGTCCAGAAGCGGTGCGTGCGTTTCAGAATTTCAAAATCAATGCGGCCGCCACCGGACGCACACGATTCAAATTCGACTTTCGGATGGCGTTGGCGCAGCTCATCAAACAGGTCATACAACGCTTTGGTCTGACCATCTAATGCGGCATAACCGTCATGACCAGGTTGTACGATTTCACGGTTCATATCCCATTTCACATACGCGATATCATAGCGGCCTAGCAGATCGTCGAGACGTTCCAGCAGGTAATCAAAAACTTCTGGTTTCTGTAGATCGAGCACGTACTGATAGCGACCGGTGGGTTGCTGATAACCCTCTACCGCCAGTAACCAATCAGGGTGAGCGCGGAACAGATCAGAATCAGGATTGATCATTTCCGGTTCAACCCAGATACCGAATTCCATTCCTAAATTGCGCACGTGAGCAACGACTGGTTCCAGACCATTTGGATATTTATTGGTATCCAGATACCAGTCACCCAATGCGGCCAGATCATTGTTACGGCCTTTAAACCAGCCATCATCGATGATGAAACGCTCGACACCCAACTCAGCGGCGCGGCTGGCCATCTGCATAATGTATTCAGGGTCGTGATCAAAATAGATCCCTTCCCAGGTGTTCAAATGCACAGGACGCGCTTTGTGGTCAGGAAACTGAATGATCTGTTCCCGCACAAACTGATGAAACGCATGGCTCATGCCATTCAAACCTTGTGTGCTGTAGGCGGCATATACCCACGGTGTGCTGATGCTTTCGCCTTCGGTCAGCGTAATTTCACCAGAGAAATAGAGTGCTTCTGCCTGCACAAAACGACGACCGTCGGTTTTTACATCGGAACGTAAGCGGTGATTACCACTCCAAGCCAGATGGAATCCCCAGACTTCACCTTGTTGTTCGCTGAAACTGGCTGTTCCTTGCATAAAGCCGGGGAAATATTCGTGGGAAGTACGACCACGGCGATTTTCCTGCTGATAACCACCGTGTTTCACTTTGAGACGATGTGGTTGGAACTCACGTACCCAGCGTCCGTGAAAAGCCATTAACTCGTCTGCACGTTCAGGTAGGGGCAGCGTCACGGCTAAACGATCAACCTGATAAGTTGCCGATTTCAGATTGGTCAGCGTGTTACGAACCTGCAAGACATCGGTTTGCGGGTCTAATTTCAGTTCACACACCAGTTTTAAACCGGCGATCTGATCTTCGGTCGTGATCAGCAGATGATTACCGTCTTGCTGAATAGTTTTGAATTCAAATACGGGTGACCAATCCAGCCCTTGACGATTACCTTCCATACCAGGGCTGCTGAATACACCACGACCGTGTTCCGGGCTGATGGTTACGGGTGTATCAACATCTAAACGCCCATTCGGCACTGCACGTTTTACGGCCTGAATGGCAGTTGCTTCCACACCAGAAATTTTGTCGCCCCAATATAAAATCTCAACGACTGGGTGGGTCTGAATGATCAGGTCAGACGTGTTGCCTTGCAGATGAACTACGCTTTCCTTCATTGGTTTAATGCTCCGCCAGAATAAGTTGCAATGGTAAATCTGATGGCAGGAAAGTAATCCAAAACGTTTCGGATCAATACCGAAACGTTTTGGATTTGTGATTAGACGCAAAATGGCGGCAAAAAAGAGAGATTAAATGCGATCTGTGTAACGTTTTGTTACGTAGGATTTGTGGATAGGTAACGCTAAGAACGTGGGTTAATGAGGAATGAAGAAGGAATATTTCAGCGGATTGGCGGCGAAACGGTATCACCCAACATAATTTTTGCCTGCCATAAAACCTGCAGTTTTTCCGGCGATTCGCCATTAATCAACGCAACCACCATATCGGAGATCTGTTTGCCGATGACCGCAGTCGTCGATAGTTGTACAAAGGTCACGTTATATTGCACTAAGGAGTCTGGTGGCAGCCCGTCATAAATAATGACCGAAATATCTTTGCCGGGAATGAGCCCGGCATCTTGCATGGCGGTCAATGCGCCGTCACCAATCATACTGTTATCGACTAACAAGGCAGTAGGACGGTGAGGGTGGTTTATCAATGCCTGCATGGCACTATAACCACCACGCCGGTTCATGGTTGTTGATAGCACAAATGACGGGTCGACCGTTAAGCCTACATCCTGCATTTCCTGCAAAAAACCTTGCCGGCGCTGGTTGATAAAGGCCAGATCATCTTTGCCACCCAGATAAGCAATATGCTGATGTCCTGCCGCAATCAAGTGTTTCACGGCTAACCGGCTGGCATTTTCACAATCAAAATCAAACCAGGCATACGGGGTTGCCAGATTGCAGCGACCGAGTGCTAAAAAAGGGTGGCCTTTGGCGGCGAGATAATTGATTCGCGGGTCGTCTTCCTGCGTATCTGCCACAATCAAGGCATCCACACGGCGACTTTCCATCAGGCGGATATAAGGAAATTGCCCGCCATGTTCTGTGTCTGACACCATCAGCAGGTCGATATTGAAATTAGCTAACGCGCCAGTTAATGCACCGACAATTTCCAGTAAACTGGGGTCATATAACGCAGAGGCTGTCATTGGGTAAACTAAGCCAACCGCATCGGTTCGGCCCATTTTTAAACGACGTGCAGACGCATTGGGCTGATAACCACGAGCTTCGGCGGCAGCCATGATCAGTTGTCGGGTGTGTTCCGCCACATCACTGTAACCATTCAGGCCACGGCTGACAGTGGTGATCGAAATACCTAATTCCTGAGCAATAGCTTTTAGCGACATAATTCTCTACAGCAAAACGAGGATACAATCTGAACTGACTACTGTATGGGATATGTCTATTCTTTTCCATATTTCTGCTGTGAACGGCACAAATCACCGGTTAACTCTGTGAACTGACACAAAAAATAACGTCCCATGACGGGACGTTATTTTATTAACTCGGTGTATCCGCAGACAAAATTAATCGTCAATGCTGCGCAGCAGACCGTTGATACCGACTTTAGAGCGAGTTTTCGCATCTACTTTTTTCACGATCACTGCAGCGTATAGGCTGTATTTGCCACATTTAGATGGCAGAGAACCAGATACAACTACGGAACCGGCAGGCACTTTACCGTAGTGAATTTCGCCAGTTTCGCGGTCATAAATACGGGTAGACTGACCGATGAATACGCCCATAGAAATAACGGAGCCTTCACCGACGATCACGCCTTCTACCACTTCAGAACGAGCGCCGATGAAGCAGTTGTCTTCAATGATGGTTGGGCCAGCTTGCAGCGGCTCCAGAACACCACCGATACCAACACCACCAGACAGATGCACGTTAGCACCAATCTGCGCGCAAGAACCGACAGTTGCCCAAGTATCAACCATGGTGCCTTCACCAACGTATGCGCCGATGTTGACGTAAGATGGCAGCAATACTGCGTTGCGAGCGATGAAAGAACCTTTACGCACGGTTGCTGGTGGCACAACACGGATCGCTTCTTGTTTGAAACGTTCAGGGGTGTAGTCAGCAAATTTCAAAGGTACTTTGTCGTAATACTGAGTGCCAGCACCTTGCAGTGCCGCGTTATCATTGATGCGGAAGTACAGCAGAACTGCCTTTTTCACCCATTGATGAACTACCCATTCCCCAGCCAGCTTTTCAGCTACACGGATCTGACCTGCATCCAGCATGTCGATAGTTTGCAGCACCGCTTCACGAACAATCGGATCGACGCTAGTTGGTGTAATGGTATCGCGACGCTCAAATGCGTCGTCAATGATGCGTTGTAAGTCAGACATGTCTCTTTTCTCTCCCTAAAAAAACGGTTCTTTTTATCACATTTCGTCAGCGGGATTTAGTTTTTCAACTAATTTTTCTTCCAGCGTTTTCTTATCGGCATCCGTCAGTGGTGACCCATCCAGGCGTGACAGACTGAAAAAGTCTTCGACCCGTTCGCCAATGGTGGTGATTTTTGCTGCATGCACTTCAAATTCGCAGGCCTGAAATACTGAACCGATGCGGGCTAATACGCCGGGGCTGTCTAAGGCAACCAGTTCGATCAGACTGTATTTATGCTCACCTTTAACGGGTAAATAGGTCACTCGGGTGGGCACATTAAATTGGCGGTGCCGACGAGACAGTGGGCGTGATGGTGGCAGGGCATATCCCGGACGTGTCAGTGCCTGCTCCAGTGATTGGATAATCATGGGCACGCGATCAGTAACAACCGGTTCACCATTCGGTTCCATCACCACAAAGGTATCCATGACATAGTTTTCTTTCGAGCTCATGATTTGAGCATCGTGGATGTCGAGATTTTTGTGATCAAGAATGGCAGCCACAGTCGCAAACAGATTTGGCATATCCCGGCAATACAAGAAGATCTCACTACCACCGCGGGTTTTGTGATTACCAAACACAACCAGCGGCTTTTCATTGTTTGCGTGATCAAGAATATGGCGCGTGTGCCAGGCAATCTGTTCAGAGCTGTGTCTTAGGAAATAATCGGCTTTAAACTGCGGCCACAGCTGATTGACCTTGGGTTCGTCATAGCCCTGAATCTTCAGGATCAACATCGCTTGTCGTTGGTTTTCACGAATGCGCAAACGCATGTCCGGCGGGTTTTCCAACCCTTGACGTAATGCACGTTGTGTCGCGAAAAATAGTTCTTTCAGCAAAGTGCCTTTCCAATCGTTCCACAGAGAATCGTTGGTCGCGCAAATATCGGCCACGGTCAGACAATAGAGATAACCTAAGTGCTCTTCATCTCGCACAACACGCGCAAATTCCGTGATCACATCCGGGTCATAAATATCCCGGCGTTGCGCGGTGACTGAGAACAACAGGTGGTTTTTCACCAACCAAGCAACCAGACGACCTTCATAACGATCCAAACCATGCAATTCACAGAAATAGAGCGCATCGTTCGCGCCTAAATCAGAATGATCGCCACCGCGCCCTTTCGCGATATCGTGGAACAGGGCGGCAATAAACAGTAATTCTGGCTTGTTCAGTCGATTGTAAGTTTCAAAGAATAACGGATGCAGTTTGGCGCGTTCAGCTTGCTGGAAGCGATAAATGTTTTTTAGCAAACGATGTGTGTGTTCATCTACCGTGTAGGCATGGAACATATCAAACTGCATTTGCCCGACGATCTGGCTCCATTGCGGCAGATAGGCGGCCAAAATACCGTGTTCATGCATCAGACTGAACGGCAGCGAAATGCCACGCGGGTGACGTAAAATCGCCATAAAACGTTCACGGCATTCAGGTAGTTCTTGTAAGGCAATGACTAAACACCGGCGGGCGTCACGTAAGGCGCGCAGGCAGGAAGAGTAGATCCCCGTGATATCAGGGTTTTCGGCAATTTGATAGAACAGATCGAGAATCGTATGTGGCGCGTCCTGAAAAATGGACGGCTCTAACACATCAATATGTGTACCACGCAAAATGAAGTTTTCATTCAATAACTTCGTTTTGGTCGACTCGTTGCCTAAAATGGCTTCATCGAATAACTGCAGCAGCATTTCGTTTAATTCAGTGATCCGGCGTACGGTCTGAAAGAAACGTTTCATCATCTGTTCGACCGGGGCATTACCTTCACCGGGATAACCCAGCATCTGCGCGACCATGCGTTGACGGTCGAATAACAGACGGTTGTCATTTTTCTGGATCGCTAAGTGCAATGCAAAACGCACACGCCATAGGAAATTTTGGCAATCTTGCAATTCCAGATATTCAGCACGATTTAAGAAGCCGAAACTAGTCATTTCCTGCAATGACATTGCGCCATACTGACGACGGGCAATCCAGGTAATGATTTGCAAATCACGCAAACCACCAGGGTTACTTTTCACATCGGGTTCTAGCAGGAAAGCGGTATCTTGGAATTGCTGATGGCGTAACAACTGTTCTTCACGTTTGGCACGGAAAAAGGCATCACTCGGCCAGAATTTGGAAGGCTGTAATAACTCTTGCAAGCCATTAAAGGTAGCAACCGAACCGCAAATCAGACGGCTTTCCAGCAGATTCGTGGCAACGGTAATATCTTCTTTACCCTGTTGCGTACACTCTTTCAGACTGCGAACCGCATGGCCGATATCCAGACGCAGATCCCACAGCAGAGTGAGAAATTGACTGACGGTTTCGCCTTGTGCTGGCGTGATGGCTTTTTGGCTTAACACTAGAATGTCGATATCGGAATAGGGGTGCAATTCAGCTCGGCCATAACCACCAACAGCAATCAGTGCTAGCGAGGCGTGTTTATCGAGTCCAAATTTTTGCCACAAGCGAGTTAGCAGTAGATCGGTAAATTCAGAGCGTGCAGCAACCAGTTCAAGGACATCTTCCTGCGCCATAAACTGTGCTTGTAACCAAGTCTGCAGACGAGACAATAACTCTTTACAATGTGGGATAGTCAGTTGATCGTCAGGTATGGCACTCGGGTTAAGTTGTTCCGGAAGCATAAGCAATTCCAAAGGGTTAGGCTCCACATCATTGTAGAGCCGGGGTAGGATCAACTGTTATGAATAACGCGATCCAGCTCTTCATCCTTACGTAAAGTCAGGACTTCACATCCATCTTCGGTAACAAGCAAAGTATGTTCCCATTGTGCAGATAAGCTACGATCTTTCGTTACGACCGTCCAATCATCCTTCAACACGCTGCATTGCGGTTTACCAGCATTAATCATTGGCTCGATGGTGAAACACATACCCGCTTTGATAATAGCGCCAGTGCCGGCTTTACCATAATGCAAAACCTGTGGTTCTTCATGAAAGCCTTTACCAATACCGTGACCACAATATTCGCGGACAACGGAATAACCACAACCTTCCGCATGTTTTTGAATGGCCGCAGCAAAATCGCCCAAACGTGCACCAGGTTTGACCATTTTAATGGCCAGATAGAGGCACTCTTGTGCCACGCGGCATAAGCGTTCGGCGAGAATACTGCCTTTTCCAATGATGAACATTTGCGACGTATCACCATGATAACCATCTTTGATTACGGTGATGTCCATATTCACAATGTCGCCATCTTTCAGCTTCTTATCTGCAGACGGAATGCCATGGCAAACCACATGGTTGATGGAGATGCAGGTTGATTTCGGAAAGCCGTGATAGTTCAGTGGCGCTGGAATTGCCTGCTGCACATTCACAATGTAATCGTGACAAATTTGATCTAACTCTTCGGTGGTGATACCGGCTTTCATATACGGTGCGATCATTTCCAGAACATCGGCAGCCAGTTGGCCCGCCACGCGCATTTTTTCGATTTCTTCTGGGGTCTTAATAATGATGGACATAATTATTCTCTGAACTGAAAACCTGTAACCGACCGACAGGTGTATGTTTCCCGATTTTATAGACAATAGAAAATGAGTGCTAGTCTCAACAACAGGAAGAATGCGTATTAAACCAGATAAGATGTGCTGTTTTACCCATTTCAAGTGGCGTGCTTGGCGGGTTTATGGTATAAAGCGCGCCGAACGGAGAGTCTCTCCGATTTCATAAATTAATCATTACATACCACACACACATCTATAACCCGCTCCGGGGTGCCAATCATGGTCGGAGTGAGGGATGTGTGGAGGCCCAACCCCAAAGAGGAATAAAATGGCTAAAGTTTCTATGCGCGACATGTTGCAGGCAGGTGTTCACTTCGGTCACCAGACTCGTTTCTGGAACCCAAAAATGAAGCCGTTCATCTTCGGTTCTCGCAACAATGTACATATCATCAACTTGGAAAAAACTGTTCCAATGTTCGATGACGCGCTGAACTATCTGTCTAGCGTTGCTTCTAAAAAAGGCAAAATCCTGTTCGTTGGTACTAAACGTGCCGCTACTGAAGCAGTTAAAGAAGCAGCTCTGAGCTGTGACCAGTTCTTCGTTAACCATCGCTGGTTAGGCGGTATGTTGACTAACTGGAAAACTGTTCGTCAGTCAATCAAACGTCTGAAAGATCTGGAAGCTCAATCTCTGGATGGTACTTTCGAAAAGCTGACCAAGAAAGAAGCGCTGATGCGTACTCGCGAAATGGAAAAGCTGGAAAAGAGCCTGGGCGGTATCAAAGACATGGGCGGCCTGCCTGATGTTCTGTTCGTAGTTGACGCTGACCACGAACATATCGCAATCAAAGAAGCTAACAACCTGGGTATCCCAGTTGTATCTATCGTTGATACTAACTCTAATCCTGATGGCGTAGATTACATCATTCCAGGTAACGACGACGCAATCCGCGCTGTACAGCTGTACCTGAATGCTGCTGCTGATTCAGTTCGCACTGCTCGTGAACTGGACATCGTTGTTCAAGCTGAACAAGACGGTTTTGTTGAAACTAACTAATTTTAGTTAGGCCCTGACAACAAATCGTACAGGTTTGAAGGGGCCCCAGTGGCCCCTTTTACTGTAACTGGCATTTACCTTAATTGAGGATGGATGACATGGCAGATATTACTGCTGCAATGGTAAAAGAACTGCGTGAACGTACCGCCGCAGGCATGATGGATTGTAAAAAAGCACTGACCGAAGCAAATGGCGACATCGAATTAGCCATTGAAAACATGCGTAAATCTGGTCAGGCAAAAGCTGCTAAAAAAGCGGGCCGTATTGCTGCTGAAGGTGTGATCATCGCTCGTAGCGCTGGCAACACTGCCGTAATGCTGGAACTGAACTGCGAAACTGACTTCGTAGCTAAAGATGCAAGCTTCCGCGCTCTGGGCGAAAAAGTTGCTGACATCGCTCTGGCTGGCAAAATTGCTGATGTTGAAGCACTGAAAAATGCTGACTTCGGTAACGGTGAATCTGTTCAGGTAACTCTGAACAACCTGATCGCTAAGATCGGCGAAAACATGAACCTGCGTCGTGTTATGATCGTTGAAGGCGACAACCTGGGTACTTACATCCACGGTTCACGTATCGGTGTAGTAACCAAACTGGTTGGTGGCGATGTTGAGCTGGCGAAAGACCTGGCTATGCACGTTGCTGCAAACAGCCCACAATTCGTTAAACCTGAAGACGTTTCTGCAGAAGTAGTTGCAAAAGAACGTGAAATTCAGGTTGATATTGCGATTAACTCTGGCAAGCCAAAAGAAATCGCAGAAAAAATGGTTGAAGGCCGCATGAAGAAATTTACTGGTGAAATTTCTCTGACTGGTCAGCCATTTGTTAAAGATCCTTCAATTCTGGTTGCAGACCTGCTGAAACAGAAAGGTGCTGATGTTCAGGACTTTATCCGTTTTGAAGTAGGTGAAGGTATCGAAAAACAAGAAACCGATTTCGCTGCTGAAGTTCAGGCACAAATTGCTGCCATGAAGGGCTAATCGAATCATCGGCTAAATACAGACCGCGACATATGTCGCGGTCTTTCTATGAGCGGAAAATAGACCTATGAGCACTCATCCGAAAACTGCATATAAACGTGTTCTGCTGAAATTAAGTGGCGAAGCCCTGCAAGGCGCCGAAGGTTTTGGTATCGACCCTACTGTATTAGACCGTATGGCACAGGAGATCAAAGAACTGATCGAACTGGGCGTTGAAGTCGGTCTGGTCATTGGTGGTGGTAACCTGTTCCGTGGTGCTGGTCTGGCAAAAGCTGGTATGAACCGCGTAGTCGGCGATCACATGGGTATGCTGGCGACCGTGATGAATGGTCTGGCCATGCGTGACGCATTACACCGTGCGTATGTAAACGCCCGTTTGATGTCAGCAATCAATCTGCAAGGTATCTGTAACGATTACAACTGGGCAGAAGCAATCAGCCTGCTGCGTAATGGTCGTGTCGTGATTTTCTCTGCTGGTACTGGTAATCCTTTCTTTACCACTGATTCTGCAGCGTGTCTGCGTGGTATTGAAATTGAAGCTGAAGTGGTATTGAAAGCAACTAAAGTGGACGGCGTATTTTCTGCTGATCCAGTTAAATTCCCAGATGCGGAATTGTATTCAGAACTGGATTACAACGAAGTTCTGGATAAGGAATTGAAAATTATGGATCTGGCAGCATTTACACTGGCTCGCGACCATAATCTGCCTATCCGTGTATTTAACATGAACAAACCGGGTGCACTGCGTCGGGTGATCATGGGTGAACGTGAAGGCACTTTGATCCATCACAAAAATAAATGATCAGACTTTAGTTTTGGCTCCATAAAGTCTTTAATATGAAGCATCTGCCAAATCTAGCGAAAAAGGATACAGATTGTGATCAATGAAATTAAAACTGATGCAAAAGATCGCATGACTAAAAGTGTTGAATCACTGAAGTCTCATATGTCAAAAATCCGTACTGGTCGTGCACAACCTGCGTTGTTGGACGGGATCACGGTTGAATATTATGGTTCTGCGACTCCATTGCGTCAGGTTGCCAACGTAGTGGTTGAAGACTCTCGTACGCTGGCAGTTTCCGTTTTTGACCGTTCCATGATCCAGGCAGTTGAAAAAGCCATTATGACGTCTGATCTGGGGTTAAACCCATCATCAGCAGGTACAACTATTCGTGTACCGTTGCCAGCATTGACTGAAGAACGTCGTAAAGATTTGATTAAACTGGTGCGTGGAGAAGCAGAGCAAGCACGTGTTGCTGTGCGTAACGTTCGTCGTGACTGCAATGCCGATCTGAAAGCGCTGCTGAAAGATAAAGACATCACCGAAGATGATGATCGTCGTGCTCAGGAAGAAATTCAGAAGCTGACTGACAGTTTTGTGAAGCTGGTTGATGACTTGTTAGCCGCTAAAGAAAAAGAGCTAATGGAAATCTAAGCTGCTAATCGGGTATAGTACGGGCGCCGTGCAGTCTGCTGCATGGCGCCTTTTTTATCTGGAGGAATCAATGACATTACCGGATGCGATCTCGGACATTGCGAACCAATCTTTGCCGAAGCATGTCGCTATCATTATGGATGGTAATGGCCGTTGGGCTCAGCAACGCGGAAAAATCCGTGTTGCAGGTCATAAAGCGGGAGTGGCGTCCGTTCGTCAAGTGGTGTCCACTGCTTCACGTATGGGCATAAAGGCGCTGACGTTATTTGCCTTTTCCAGTGAAAACTGGCGTCGTCCAGAAACAGAAGTATCTGCGTTAATGGAATTGTTTATGTTTGTGCTGGCACGAGAAGTGCGTAAATTGCATGACAGTAACATTCGTTTACGTGTGATTGGTGATATTCATGGCTTTAGTGAACGTCTACAAAAGAAGATCAGTGAGGCAGAAAGCTTAACTGCTCATAATGATGGTTTGACGCTGAACATTGCCGCTAATTATGGCGGTCGCTGGGATATTGTGCAGGCGACACAAAAACTTACAGCCAAGATTTGCGATGGCTCGCTAAAACCAGAACAAATTAATGAAGCTTTGCTGGCAGAACATCTGTCTATGGCTGATATTCCTGATGTTGATCTGTTGATTCGAACCGGTGGTGATCATCGGGTTAGCAATTTTTTACTTTGGCAAATTGCGTACGCTGAATTATTTTTTACTCCAGTACTCTGGCCTGATTTTGGTGAAGAGCAGTTTCTGGATGCAATTGCCTCATTTATTTCCCGTGAGCGCCGTTTTGGCTGCACCGGTGATCAGATAAAAAACTGGCTGGTTTCATCGGCCAATAATTCATAATAAAGGGATATCTTTCGTTGAAACAAAGAATTATAACCGCTTCGATTTTAATCCCGTTGGCAATTGGCTGGCTGTTTTATTTACCAATTGAGTATTTCTCGCTGTTAGCTGCCGTATTGTTTTTTCTTGCGGGTAGAGAATGGGGGCGTTTCTCCTCTTCTGAGTCAGGTCTGTTTTTCCCTATCAGTTACACAATTGTGCTGATGGCGAGTTATTATTTCGCACCATTACGACCTGTTTTACAGGGATATATAGATCCATTGATTTGGTCAGTGTTATTAGCTGGAATCGTTTGGTGGGTCTTGGCTTTGGTTATGATCATGCGGTATCCAGGATGTGAAACTTGGTGGCGTAATCGCCCTTGGCTGCTCTGGTTATTCGGTTTATCAACGTTGTTACCTTTTTTCTGGTCACTTTTGCTGTTGCGTGGATACCATTTTCAAAGCGACACCAAGGTTGGTAGCTGGGCGTTGTTATTCGTAATGTCGCTGGTTTGGGTGGCAGATACCGGCGCTTATTTTACTGGCCGAGCATTCGGTTCTCGCAAGTTATTACCTGCAGTCAGTCCGAATAAAACTATCGAAGGATTATTAGGTGGTGTTGGTGCGGCCACATTATTGGCGGTGGTTGTTACTGTCAAAAACCATACGGAAATGCAGCAAAGTGTGGCTATTATCATCAGCTCGGTATTGGCTGTGTTGGCGTCGGTGTTGGGTGATCTGACAGAAAGCCTATTTAAACGGGTAGCAGGGATTAAAGATTCTGGATCATTGTTACCGGGTCACGGTGGCGTTTTGGATCGGATCGACAGTCTGACTGCGGCTTTACCGGTGTTTGTCGTTAGTTATCTGTTATTAAGCTAAGGGTTATAACCATGCAGTATTTGACCATCCTCGGATCTACTGGGTCGATAGGTCGCAGTACGCTGGATATCGTACGCCGACATCCTGAACGATTTGCCGTAACTGCATTAACAGCTAATAAAGATGTCATACAGATGGTGTCTGATTGTCTGGAGTTTCGTCCGTCTTTTGCGGTCATGGCCGATGAAGCGTCAGCTTTGTTATTGAGAAACGCTTTAGCTTCTCACCGGTTGAGCATAGAGGTATTGTCGGGCACTGATGCATTGTGCCAAGTTGCAGCACATTCATCCGTTGATATTGTTATGGCTGCCATTGTTGGCGCTGCGGGTTTGTTGCCCGCTATGGCTGCTATCGAACAAGGAAAGACGGTCTTGCTGGCCAATAAAGAGGCCTTGGTCATGTCAGGTCGCCTCTTTATGGATGCAGCACAACGTTATGGTGCGCATATATTGCCTGTCGATAGCGAACATAATGCAATTTTCCAATGTTTACCTAAAGATGCGCAATCAACATTAGGTCGTTGTGATTTACAGGCTGCCGGTGTTGATAAAATTCTTTTAACCGGTTCCGGTGGCCCATTCCGTTATACCCCGCTGGATGAAATGAGTTCTGTTACTCCAGAACAAGCTGTTACACATCCAAATTGGTCAATGGGGCGTAAAATATCTGTCGATTCTGCAACCATGATGAATAAAGGGCTGGAGTTTATTGAAGCCAAATGGTTGTTTAATGCGGCACCAGAGCAAATTCAGGTCATCATTCATCCGCAGTCTGTTATTCATTCAATGGTGCAATACCGTGATGGTTCGGTGCTCGCACAAATGGGGCAACCCGATATGCGAACGCCGATTGCGCATGCACTGGGTTTTCCTGAGCGCGTTGCTTCCGGTGTTGGCGCGCTGGATTTCTCCCGTATTGGTGAACTTTCTTTTTTGCCTGTTGATTTCACCCGTTATCCCTGTCTTAAATTAGCCATTGAAGCTTGTTGGGCTGGGCAGGGCGCAACAACAGCACTGAATGCTGCAAATGAAATTGCGGTAGATGCATTTCTTGGCGGTAATATTGGTTTTACTGATATTTATCGCGTCGTTGCTGATGTGCTTTCAAATTTAAAATATGACCATGTTAATGACTTAGATGCCATTTTGATTATTGATTCCGAAGCCAGACAAGCTGCCCATCAGCAAATAGGAAAATTAGTAGCATGAGTACTGGATTATGGAATTTAGCATCATTTCTGATCGCATTAATTATTCTGATTGCTGTCCATGAATGGGGTCATTTTTGGGTAGCCCGCCGTTGTGGTGTAAAAGTACTGCGTTTTTCCCTTGGATTTGGCAAAGTTCTATGGAATAAAACCGGGAAAGATGGAACAGAATATTCTTTATCTCTGATCCCATTGGGTGGTTACGTCAAAATGCTGGATGAACGCGTAGAAGCTGTTCCGGCAGAACTTAAATCACAAGCTTTTAATAACCAGTCAATCGCCAAACGTGCTGCAATTGTAGCGGCGGGGCCATTGGCTAACTTTGTGTTTGCCGTGGTGGCATTTTGGTTGGTTTTTCTAATTGGCGCGCCAAGTGTTAAGCCGGTGATTGGTGAGGTTACTCCCTCATCAATTGCCTATCAGGCTGGTTTGCGCTCAGGGATGCAGATTGTACGGATCAATGAACAAACTGTAACCGACTGGGAAGGTGCCAGTTATGGTTTTGTCAGTGCGGTTGGTCAGCAGGATGTAAATCTTTTAGTTGAATCAGACGCAGGGCTTCAACAACAAATCCGTTTACCATTGGGTGATTGGAAATTAAGTCCTGATGAACCATTACCCTTTAAAAAATTAGGTTTCAGCCCGCTATCTCCCGAAGTTCAGCTTGAGCTGGCTAAACTTACGCCAAATGGTGCAGGAGAAAAAGCCGGTCTGAAGGTTGGCGATAAAATAGTCTCGGTTAATCAACAAACCATTACTGACTGGCAGAGTTTTGCCCGAACTATTCAACAATCACCGGAAATTTCATTACAGCTGCAGGTATCACGTGATAGCCAAACGATATCTGTTACATTAACGCCCGATCGCAAAGAAACCAAAACGCAAGTCATCGGATTTGCCGGATTAATGCCTGTGGTTAAGCCGCTGCCGGAAAAATATCTGACAGAAGTTCGGTATGGTCCGGTAGATGCCATTCCACATGCCATAAAACGTATGGCTGAAGTTACCAAGCTGACGTTGGATGTGGTTGCAAAATTAATTACCGGGGCAATTTCGGTCGATAATTTGAGCGGTCCGATTGCGATAGCAAAAGGGGCTGGGGACAGTGCGGGGTTTGGTTTAGTTTATTTCCTGGGTTTTCTGGGACTAATCAGTGTTAACCTTGGTATCATGAATTTATTACCTTTGCCGGTACTGGATGGTGGTCATTTACTGTTTTTCGGTATTGAAGCACTATTACGTCGCCCAGTTCCTGCGAAGGTTCAGGATATTGCCTATCGGATTGGCGCAGCCGTATTGATGTGTTTGATGGCTATTGCGTTGTTCAATGATTTCACCCGTTTTTAACGGATAGACAAGGATCTCAATACAACATGGCGGTAAATAAAGTTTTGGCTGCATCATGCCTGTTGGCATGCAGTGTAATTGGTCAGGCTCAGGCGGCTGATGCCTTTACGGTAAAAGATATCCGTATCGAAGGATTGCAGCGTGTCACGTTGGGTGCTGCATTATTGAACTTACCTATTCGTGTTGGCGATAAACTGGATAGTAATTCCAGTGCAAATGCGGTTAAACGACTCTATTCGACAGGTAATTTTGACGATATTAAAATGTCACGTGATGGTGATGTTTTGGTCGTACAAGTTAAAGAACGTCCAACAATTAGTCAGATAGAGTTTGACGGCAACAAAGACATTAAAGAAGACCAGTTGAAACAAACACTGGAGTCCAGTGGTGTTCGTGTTGGCGATGCCTTAGATCGAACTATGCTTCGCTCACTCGAAAAATCTTTGGAAGATTTCTATTATGGCGTGGGTAAATACTCCGCTAAAGTACAGGCTATTGCGACACCGTTACCACGTAACCGTGTCAATCTGAAATTCAAATTTATCGAAGGTGTATCTGCTAAGATCCAGCAGATCAACATTGTTGGTAATACCAAATTCCCAGAAGAAAAACTGATTGCTCAGCTGTCTCTGCGTGATGATGTGCCATGGTGGAACTTCATGGCTGATCAGAAATATCAGAAGCAGAAACTGGAAGCTGACATCGAAACACTGCGTTCTTTTTATATGAACCGCGGTTATGCCCGATTCAAAGTGAATTCAACGCAAGTCTCAATGACGCCAGACCGTAAGGGTTTGTACGTTACGTTGAATATTCATGAAGGTGAACAATACACAGTTAACAATATTGATCTGAAAGGTAATCTTGAAGGTCATAGTGGTGAAATGCGTGCGCTGATTCCGTTGGAAAAAGGGGCTATGTACTCTGCTGCAGACGTGACGCATACCGAAGAGGTTTTGTCTAAATATCTCGGTCGTTTTGGTTATGCCTATCCGAAAGTGAACACTTATCCAACGATGAACGATGAAACTAAACAAGTTGACCTGAACATCAATGTGGAACCAGGCCCTCGCGTTTATGTACGTCGGATCAACATTACAGGTAACCAAGTCACCAAAGATGAAGTATTACGCCGTGAACTGCGCCAAATGGAAGGGACCTGGTTATCTGGCGATAAAATTGAAAGTTCAAAATCTCGTTTAGAAAAACTGGGCTATTTTGAAAAAGTTGATATTCAACCACATCGTATTCCTGGGCATGAAGATCAAGCTGACCTTGATGTAGAAGTCAAAGAACGTTCAGTTGGTTCAATCAACGGTGGTGTCGGTTATGGCACTGAATCCGGTGTTAGCTTCCAAGCTGGTATTTCACAGGACAACTTCTTTGGTTCTGGTAATAAAGGTGCGATTAACTTTGAAACCAATAAATACAGCAAGAACGTTGAGCTGAGTTTTACCGACCCTTATTTCACCGTAGATGGTGTCAGCCTGGGCGGTAAAGTGTATTACAACAAGTTTACGGCCGGTGATGCGAATCTGGTTGATTATGATAATGAAACTGTTGGTACTAAAGCGACGTTAGGTTATCCACTGGATGAGCTGAACAGTCTTGAGTATGGGCTAGGTTATGAACATAACAAACTGTCCCAAACAACCAACTATGCGCAAATCAATAAATTCTGGTTTATCAATTCGATTGATGTAACCGAAGATGGTCATGCCATATTCAATGATTATGATGTGTCACTGACTTGGACGCGTAATAACTTAGATAAAGGTATGTTCCCGACACAGGGTAACCGCCAACAAACCTCAGGTAAGATCACTGTACCTGGTTCTGACTTGCAATTTTATAAAGTCAGCTTTGAAGATGCACATTATTATCCGTTTGATCGTGATCATCAGTGGGTTATTTCTGGCCGGTTCAAAACTGCCTACGGTAATGGTTATGGCCAGAAGAATGGTTACAACCAGGTTCTGCCATTCTTTGAAAATTATTATGCCGGTGGTAGTCAATGGATGCGCGGCTTCCAGTCTAATTCTGTTGGGCCAAGAGGCATTCAGTTAGACCGTACTATCGTGAGTGGTTCGGTTGTTTATCCGGAAGATAAGTCTATTGGTGGTAATGCGATTGCTGTTGCCTCGGCGGAGTTGATTGTACCTACACCATTCATCAGTGACACATATCGAAATCAATTGCGAACTACCGTATTCTACGACGTTGGTACTGTGTGGGATACAACGTTCAATGACAGTATTTATACCTGTGGTTATGCTTGCGATCGTTATTACGACTACTCTAGCCCATCAAATCTTCGCATGTCTGTAGGTATGTCATTACAGTGGTTGTCTCCAATGGGGCCACTGGTGTTCTCGTTTGCCAAACCGGTGAAGAAAATGCCGGGCGACAAAACTGAAGTCTTTAACTTTAATATCGGACGCACATTCTAATTGCGTCAAAAGGGAGTTATATAAGTGAAAACCATGATGCGTGTTGCTGCTTTATCTATCGCTATGCTGTCTTTGGGTTCTGCGGCATCAGTTCAGGCTGCTGATGCAAATATTGCTGTAGTAGATATTGGCAAGGTTTTACGTGAGATTCCGCAACGTAAGGCGATTGAAAGCAAACTGAAAAGTGAATTTGATTCTCGCGTACGTGACATGCAACGTATGGAAAGCGATGGTCAGGCACTATCGGCTAAGCTGAAAAAAAATGAATCATTCATGAGCGCTGATGAACGCACTAAATCACAACGTAAACTGGCTGAATTGCAGGCCGACTTTAATCTGAAAGGCCAAGCATTACAGGAAGATCAACGTCGTCGTTTTAATGAAGAACAACAAAAAGTCTTCGAAAAAATTCAGACCAGCGTTGAATCTATCGCTAAATCAGATGGCTATGATATGGTGCTGAATCGTCAGGCTGTAGTATATACCAATGATAAAAATGACATTTCAGCTAAAGTGATCCAACAAGTTAGTAAAGGCAACTAAGTAATATGACCATCACCCTGGAACAACTCGCTCAGCATTTGGGTGCGGAACTGCATGGCGATGCCAACGTGGTAATCCAGCGTATAGCGAATCTGGAAACTGCACAGACTGGAGAGATCAGTTTTTTATCTGACAGTAAATATCAAAAACATCTGTCAGTGACTCAAGCCAGTGCTGTTTTGCTTCGAGAAGCTGATTTAGCTGCATGTCAAACTAATGCATTGGTAGTGAAAGATCCTTACATTGGTTTTGCCCGTGTAGCTCAGTTATTGGACACTACACCAGCTCCAGCTGTGAGCATACATTCGACAGCAGTTATTGCTGACGATGTTGTGTTAGGGACTAATGTTGCGATTGGTGCCAAGGCAGTTATTGAGTCCGGTGTTGTTCTTGGTGATGGCGTTATTATTGGTGCGGGTTGTTTTGTCGGTCAAAACAGTAAGTTAGGTTCTAAAACTAAGTTATGGGCCAATGTTACTATCTATCACAATGTGCAGATTGGCAGTGATTGCCTTATCCAGTCTGGTACCGTGATTGGGGCTGATGGTTTTGGTTACGCGAATGAACGTGGCGAATGGATCAAGATCCCACAGTTAGGTGGCGTAATTATTGGTAATCGGGTCGAAATTGGCGCCAATACTTGTATCGATCGTGGTGCTATTGATAATACTCGAATTGCCGATAATGTAATTATCGACAACTTATGCCAGATTGCGCATAACGTTGAAATTGGTTACGGCACAGCTATTGCGGGTGCAGCTACATTTGCCGGTAGTACCAAGATAGGCAAATATTGTATCATAGGCGGAGCTTCCGTCTTTAATGGTCATATTGAAATTTGTGATCAGGTTACGGTCACTGGTATGGCCATGGTCATGCGCTCTATTACGGAGCCTGGGTTATACTCTTCCGGCATACCTGCTCAATCCAATAAAGAATGGCGAAAAACCGCAGCGCGTACATTACATATCGATGATATGCATAAGCGTCTGTCCAATATTGAAAAATTGCTCGCTAAGCAAGAACAAAAGTAAAAGGATCCTGGTTTGAACAACGAACTCAATCAGCTTGATATTCAAGATATTTTACAGCTGCTGCCTCACCGTTACCCTTTTTTGATGGTGGATCGTGTCGTTCATTATGAAATGTCAGAAGAGCGCAAAGTATTACGAGCAATTAAAAATGTTTCATTTAATGAACCATTTTTTCAAGGACACTTTCCGGAAAAGCCGGTATTCCCAGGCGTTTTGATTCTGGAAGCGATGGCTCAGGCTACCGGTATTCTGGCTTTCCGTATGGTCGGTAAACCTAACCCGGGCGAATTGTATTATTTTGCATCGATTGATAATGCACGTTTCAAACGTCCGGTTGTACCAGGAGATCAATTGGTACTGGATGTTGAATACCTGAAAGAACGCCGTGGTATTGCCAAATTTACAGGTGTGGCTACTGTAGATGGTGAGGTCGTTTGTTCAGCAGAACTCATGTGCGCCAAACGTTGAGAGAAGACCTGTGATCGATCCTAGCGCTAAAATTCATACTTCAGCGATTATTCATCCCAACGCAGTCATTGGTGCCAATGTAGAAATTGGTGCCTTCACTTGTGTTGACGATGAAGTTGAGATCGGCGAAGGCACATGGGTTGGTTCTCATGTGGTCATTAAAGGGCCAACTAAAATTGGCCGTAATAATAAGATTTACCAGTTTGCATCCATTGGTGAAGATTGCCAGGACAAGAAATACGCCGGTGAGCGCACTTTTCTGGAAATTGGCGATGCTAACGTGATCCGAGAACACTGCACATTCCATCGTGGCACAGTGCAGGATCAATGCTTGACCAAAGTCGGCAGTCGTAACTTGTTCATGGTGAACGTGCACGTTGCGCACGATTGTATGATCGGCGATGACTGTATCTTTGCCAATAACGCCACTTTGGCGGGTCACGTTCACATTGGTGATTGGGTGATCTTTGGTGGTTTAGCAGCTATTCATCAATTTGGCCGTGTGGGTTCTCATGCGTTCATTGCGGGTATGGCGGCTCTGAACAAAGATGTACCTCCGTATGTCATGGCTGCAGGCCATTATGCAACCCCATTTGGTATCAACAGCGAAGGGTTGCGCCGTCGTGGTTTCTCTGCAGAAGCGATTTCTGCGGTAAAACGGGCATACAAAGAGCTGTATCGTAGTGGTAAAACACTGGATGAAGTTATGCCTGTGCTGGAAGCTATGGCTCAAGACGAACCGGCTGTGGCTCCTTTTGTTGAATTCCTGAAAAAGAATGAGCGTGGCATCATTCGCCCTTGATCTATCCGCTATCAAGCGGCCGCTGCGTATAGGTATTATCGCCGGAGAAGTTTCCGGCGATATTCTTGCTGCGGGTCTGATGCGTCAACTCAAACAACTCCATCCTGATTGTGAATTTGTCGGTATTGCTGGTCCGCGTATGCAGGAACTGGGTATCGAGACCTTGTTCGAGATGGAAGAGCTTTCGGTGATGGGGCTGGTGGAAGTACTGGGCCGCTTGCCGCGCTTACTGCAGGTTCGTCGGCAAATCATTCGTTATTTTAAAGAAAACCCACCGGATATTTTTATTGGTGTGGATGCTCCCGATTTTAATATTGGCGTCGAACTTAAGCTCAAACAAGCTGGTATCAAAACCATCCATTACGTTAGCCCATCAGTCTGGGCATGGCGACAGAGCCGGATCCACAAGATCAAAGCGGCGACAGATATGGTGTTGGCATTTCTGCCGTTTGAAAAAGCATTTTATGATCAACATAACGCACCATGTCGGTTTGTTGGTCATACCATGGCGGATGCCATCCCACTGACGTCACCCGCTGCGCCGGCAAGAGAACTGCTGGCGTTGAAGCTTGATGCCCCCGTATTGGCGGTATTGCCGGGTAGTCGCAGCGGTGAAGTCGAAATGCTGGCGCCACCATTTTTACAAGCATGTCAGTTATTGCGTGCGCAATATCCAACCTTGCAATTTGTGGTGCCATTGGTGAATGCGCGGCGTCGCCAGCAATTTGAAAGCATTAAACAGCAAATCGCACCTGAATTACCGATGACGCTAGTGGATGGCCAAGCCAGACAAGTCATGACATCGGCGGATGTTATTTTGCTGGCATCGGGCACTGCAACACTAGAAGCAATGCTGGTGAAGCGTCCGATGGTGGTCGCGTATAAAGTAAAACCATTGACGTTTTGGATTGGTGAAAAATTAGTAAAAATCCGCACCTTTTCGTTACCTAATTTATTAGCGGGCCGAAAATTAGTGCCTGAACTGATCCAACCTGATTGTACGCCGGATAAATTAGCCGCAGCAGTTAGCGGTTATCTGCAACAAAATAATCAGGCATTACTAAATGAATTTACCCATTTGCACGAATTGATCCGCTGTGATGCGGATAAACAAGCGGCACAAGCTGTTCTCGACGTATTACAAGGGCGTATATGAGCACATTTAACTACCCTCCATACCAGTTAATTGCCGGTGTGGATGAAGTTGGTCGTGGTCCGCTGGTCGGGGATGTCGTCACCGCGGCCGTGATCCTTGACCCAGCACGACCTATCTCTGGTCTTAACGATTCCAAAAAATTATCGGAAAAAAAACGCGAAGCATTGTTTGATATTATCCGTGAAAATGCTTTGGCGTTTGCTATTGGTCGTTGTTCTGCTGCAGAAATTGATGAGTTCAATATTTTGCAGGCCACAATGAAGGCCATGCAGCGTGCTGTAGTTGGATTACATATCCAACCTGAATTTGTGCTGATTGATGGTAATCGTTGTCCTGCACTGATGATGCCTTCGCAAGCCGTGGTGAAAGGCGATAGTCTGGTCGCAGAAATCAGTGCTGCCTCTATCTTAGCGAAAGTAACGCGTGACCGAGAAATGGCAGAATTAGATCTGCAATATCCGCAATACGGTTTCGCTCAGCATAAAGGTTATCCTACGGCGCAGCATTTGGCTGCCTTGGCTGAGCATGGCGCATTATCCGTACATCGTCGTAGTTTTAAACCGGTTAAACTGGCTTTAGGCCTCGTCTAAACAGGAAACATCATGGCCGAACCGCGTTTCGTTCATCTTCATATTCATTCTGATTTTTCGATGGTGGATGGTCTGCAAAAGATCAAGCCATTAGTCGCGCGCGTTGCCGAAGATAAAATGGTGGCCATGGCGTTAACAGACCAGATGAACCAAAGCGGCTTGGTGCGTTTTTATGGTGATGCGCACGGTAAAGGCATTAAGCCTATTATCGGTGTCGACTTCTGGGTGCAAAGTGAAGAGCTGGGCGATGAACTGTTTCGCTTGGTTGGTCTGGCGATGGATAACGCCGGACAACAAAACCTCATCCAATTGATCTCCAAAGGCTTTCTTCGCGGTCATATTCAAGGACGTCCGGTTATCGATAAAGCATGGCTAGCGGAACACGCTGGTGGTGTTATTTTGCTATCCGGTGGACGGATGGGGGATATCGGTAAATTCTTGCTGAAAGGCAATCAGGCGATGGTCGAGCGTTGTACGGCGTTTTACCAGCAGCATTTTGCCGATCGCTTTTATTTGGAACTGATCCGTACTGGCCGTTTAGACGAAGAAACTTATCTGCACATGGCAGTTGAGTTAGCGATACAACGGGATTTACCTGTTGTCGCCACCAACGATGTAGTGTTCCTGAATAAAGATGATTTTGACGCGCATGAGATCCGTGTTGCCATCCATGACGGTTATACGCTAGATGATGCTCGCCGTCCAAAACGGTTTAGTAATCAGCAATATATGCGCACACAAGATGAAATGTGTGAGCTGTTCAAGGATATTCCAGAAGCATTAATCAACAGTGTTGAAATCGCGAAACGCTGTAATGTTACCGTCCGGTTGGGCGAATACTTTCTGCCACAATTTCCAACGGGCGATATGACCACAGAAGACTTTCTGGTCATGAAATCGAAAGAAGGGATGGAGGATCGCTTGGAGTTTCTCTTCCCTGATCCGGCTGTACGAGCAGAAAAACGCCTCGCTTACGATGAGCGTCTGGATATCGAGCTAAAAGTTATCAACCAGATGGGCTTTCCTGGTTACTTCTTGATCGTTATGGAGTTTATCCAGTGGTCGAAAGATAACGATATTCCTGTCGGGCCGGGGCGTGGTTCGGGGGCGGGTAGTCTGGTTGCGTATGCACTGAAAATTACTGATTTGGATCCGCTGGCGCTCGATTTGCTGTTCGAACGTTTCCTGAACCCGGAACGTGTCTCGATGCCGGACTTCGACGTCGATTTTTGTATGGACCGCCGCGATGAGGTAATTGACCACGTCGCCCAGATGTATGGCCGTGAAGCGGTATCGCAGATCATCACGTTCGGTACCATGGCGGCCAAAGCGGTAGTGCGTGACGTGGGGCGTGTGCTGGGGCACCCGTATGGATTTGTCGATCGTATATCGAAGCTGATCCCACCCGACCCGGGTATGACACTGGCGAAAGCATTTGATGCTGAACCAAAGCTGGTTGAGTTATACGAGCAGGATGAGGAAGTTAAAGCGCTGATTGATATGGCGCGTAAGCTGGAAGGTGTCACACGTAATGCCGGTAAACATGCCGGTGGTGTGGTTATCGCACCGACAAAAATTACTGACTTTGCTCCGCTCTATTGTGATGACCAAGGCTTACAGCCGGTTACCCAATTTGATAAAAATGATGTGGAATATGCGGGGCTGGTGAAGTTCGACTTCCTCGGCTTGCGTACGCTGACTATCATCAAATGGGCGCTGGATATGATCAATCCACGTCTGGCGAAAGAGGGGAAACCGCCGGTCGATATTGCGGCGATCCCGCTGGATGATCCAACGTCTTTCAAAATTCTGAAAAACTCAGAAACCACTGCGGTATTCCAGTTAGAATCGCGCGGTATGAAAGATCTGATCAAACGTCTGCAACCAGACTGCTTTGAAGACATGATCGCTTTGGTAGCGTTGTTCCGCCCTGGCCCATTGCAGTCTGGCATGGTGGATAACTTCATCGACCGTAAACATGGGCGTGAAGCGATTTCCTACCCCGATATTCAGTGGCAGCATGAGTCGTTGCAGCCGATTCTGGAGCCGACTTACGGCATCATCCTGTATCAAGAACAGGTTATGCAGATCGCGCAAACCCTCGCTGGTTATACGCTGGGCGGCGCCGACATGTTGCGCCGTGCGATGGGTAAGAAAAAACCAGAAGAGATGGCGAAACAGCGTTCTGGTTTTGAATCCGGTGCGATGAGTAATGGCGTCGATGGCGAGTTGGCGATGCACATCTTCGATCTGGTGGAAAAATTCGCCGGCTACGGATTTAACAAATCGCACTCGGCTGCCTATGCGCTGGTTTCCTACCAAACATTGTGGTTGAAGACGCATTACCCAGCTGAATTCATGGCGGCAGTAATGACCGCCGATATGGACAACACCGACAAGATCGTGACCTTGGTCGATGAATGCCAGCGGATGGGGCTGAAACTGATCCCGCCTGATGTGAATTCTGGGCAATATCGTTTTACCGTGAATGAACGGGGTGAAGTGGTTTACGGTATTGGTGCAGTCAAAGGTGTCGGTGAAGGCCCGGTTGAAGCGATTATTGCTGCCCGTAATGAGGGTGGGCCATTTAAAGATCTGTTCGATTTCTGTAACCGTGTTGATATCAAACGACTTAATAAACGTGTGATGGAGAAACTGATCTATGCTGGCGCACTAGATCGGTTAGGTCCGCACCGTGCGGCATTAATGGCGTCGCTGGAAGAGGCGATGAAGGCAGCCGAGCAGCAAGCGAAAGATAAAGCGTTGGGGCAAAATGATCTGTTTGGTGACATTTTTGCAGACGATGGCGTATTACCTACCCCGACGTTTGCTGATGTACCTGAGTGGTCGGATCAGAAATGGTTAGATGGCGAACGTGAAACTCTCGGTTTATATTTAACGGGCCATCCAATAAATCAATACTTGGCAGAGCTAAAGCATTATACTTCCGGCCGTTTATGCGATCTGCAGCCAACAGAACGTGATAAACCGGCGGTGGCTGCTGGTCTGGTGTTAAATGCTCGTATCATGGTGACCAAGCGTGGCAGCAAGATGGGCATACTGACATTAGATGATCGTTCCGGGCGTCTGGACATTACTTTGTTCAGTGAAGCGTTGGAGCGGTATGAGTCATTGTTGCAAAAAGACCGGATTTTAGTGGTAACCGGTCAAATCAGCTTTGACGAGTATGCGGGGGGCATTAAAATGTCGGCCCGCGAAGTGTTAGAGATTGAAGATGCGCGTGGTCGTCATGCGCGGGGATTGCGGATTAAAGTCACGCAATCTGAAATGGCTGATCGCTTTATGCGTAATCTGCCTGAGATATTAACGCCCCATCGTGCCGGGGTGTGTCCTGTGCATATCTGCTATCGCAGGTCGGGTGCACAGGGACAACTGACGTTGGGGACCGAATGGCGGGTAACGCCAACCGATCAACTACTGAACGAGCTGCGGGCCCAGGTGGGCAAGCAAGACGTTGAACTGATATTTGAGTAGCGATTTCGGATACAAATTATGAATATGAACTTTCTGGAATTTGAACAACCTATTGCTGAACTACTGGCACAAATCGAAGAACTGAGACATGTCAGTGAGAATGTCGGTGGCAGTGTGGATCTGACAGATGAAATTAAGCATCTGGAAAAGAAAAATGAAGAACTGACCAGAAAGCTGTTTTCTGATCTGGGTGCATGGCAAATTTCGCAGGTGGCGCGTCATCCTCAGCGTCCTTACACCGAAGATTATCTGGCTCGTATCTTTACTGATTTTGATGAGCTGGCTGGTGATCGTGCATTTGCCGATGACAAAGCGATCGTGGGTGGTATTGCCCGTTTAGATGGTCAGCCTGTGATGGTGATTGGTCATCAGAAAGGTCGTGATACACAGGAAAAAATTAAACGTAACTTTGGTATGCCAAAGCCAGAAGGTTATCGTAAAGCGCTGCGTTTGATGCAGATGGCTGAGCGTTTTAATATGCCGATCATCACGTTTATCGACACACCGGGTGCTTACCCTGGGGTGGGAGCAGAAGAACGTGGCCAGTCAGAAGCGATTGCTCGCAATCTGAAAGTGATGTCCAGCCTGAAAGTGCCGGTTATTTGTACCGTGATCGGTGAAGGTGGCTCGGGCGGTGCATTGGCGATCGGGGTTGGTGATCGTGTCAATATGCTGCAATATTCCACTTACTCTGTAATTTCGCCGGAAGGCTGCGCTTCTATTCTGTGGAAGAGTGCTGATAAAGCGAATGTGGCGGCAGATGCTATGGGCATCACGGCAACTCGCCTGAAAGAATTGAAACTGATCGATGGTATTGTGCCGGAACCACTGGGTGGCGCGCATCGTAACGTGGATGAAATGGCAAGTTTGTTAAAACAACGTATTCAGGCTGATTTGAAAGAATTACAGCAACTGAATACGCCTGAGTTATTGAAGCAGCGTTATCAGCGTTTGATGTCGAATGGTTATTGCTAATCCTCGATGATGATAAAAAAGGCGCTTGATGCGCCTTTTTTATGCCTGTTATATTGATTATTCCACTTCTACCCGGTTCCGTCCGGCGTTTTTGGCTTTATAAAGAGCCATATCCGCGCGCAAAATTTGTGTGTCTAAGCTGTCGTTTATACGATAGTCAGCAATACCAATACTGATAGTTACACCAATTTCGCCGGCGATTTGAAGGCGGATCCGTTCCGCCAACTCAAAGGCAGCATCCGCTTTACTATCACTGATCAGCAATAAAAACTCTTCGCCACCATAGCGAACCGCCAGATCGGTGCTGCGGATCGAGTCTCGCAGAACATCAGCGACTTGGATCAGAATACGATCACCTTGGCCATGGCCATGGTTGTCGTTATACAGTTTGAAGTGGTCGATATCCAATAACATCAGCGAAAACGGCTGTGCATGGCGTTTGGAGCGAGCGACTTGGTTGGCATAACTGATATCCAGATACCGGCGGTTGGCTAATCCGGTTAAAGGATCATGCAATGACAGCGCGCGGGCTTCTTCATATAAACGAATATTTTCCAAAGCCATGCCCAGTTGTCGACCAAGGGAGCTTAACAATTCTCTTTGCTGTTCACTGAGTTGATAGCCTGTTTCTATCTGACAACACAATACGCCGACTATTTTATTCTTAGCTAATAACGGGATGGTCATTTTACCGGCTGCTGTAGCGGTTGGATGACATGACATTGATATTGGACCTGCGTGCTCAACCACGGCAGATGGCAGTTCGCATCGATGGCAACAGGCGTCTTGCAGACATACCGGTTCATCTGTTGCCGTGTTATCAAGCTCTGTCAGGCTGATGCGAACAAAGTCGCGGATGCCGAATTGTCTGGCGTTACATAATTTTTCACTAACTAAGCGGAATAATGACTGCCAATCGTTATTCTGATTAATTAACGATTCAATACTATGAATTAAATGCAGTTCTTCATTGGTCTTCCGAATCGAACTGTCCCGTCGGGATAATTCTTCCAGCATGATGTGTGCTTGTTGTTTTGCGGTGGTTGCTTCATCAACAGCCAGTTCCAGCTTGAGATTGCTGTCCCGCAGTTCATTTTGAGCGGTCAATAACTCCTGATTTCGCAGTACCATCGATTCATACGTTGAGATCAACAGATCTAATATGCGCTGTCTTGCTGCAGAAATATGAAACCATTCCCCTTGGAAATAGATGTCAGATTCTGAAGCCTCGGGGAGCTGTCCGTTTTGACGTAAACGGATCATTTCCAGAATGCTTTCCATGCGGGAGAGCAAATACGTTTCACTGTATGGTTTGGTGATGAAATGATCTGCTTTGCATTCTAGCGCCAGCAAAATATCACGTGGGCTGGAAAGGGCGGTCAATAACACCACGGGTAAATGTGCAGTTTGCGGGTTTTTACGGATGGCCGTACAGAGTTCGTAACCATTGAGTTGTGGCATCACGATGTCGCTGATCACCACCGCTGGAATATGCTGCTGCAGTGAGGCTAAGGCTTCTTTACCATTGCAGGTGACTGTGACGAGGAAGCCATGTTTTTCCAGGAAAAAACGTAATTGATCTGCCTGTGTTGCGCTATCTTCGACGATTAGTACTGATGTGCCACGATGTTTTTCTAACATAAAAGTTAATCCAACTAACATCCGATGTTATCGAATGGTGTAATAAGACTGCAGAGGGTGGATGCTATAGCTGACGCGGGTAAAATATGGCTTGCGCCACCGAGTCGGATTGCTTCGCCTGGCATGCCATGCACTACTGAGCTTTCTTGGTCTTGTGCAATAGTGGTTGCCCCTAAGTCTCGCAATAGTTTTAATTCGGCCGCGCCATCACGCCCCATGCCACTTAACAGTATGCCAATGACAGATGAATGATAGGTTTGGGCTACTGAACGAAAAAAGTGGGAAACAGAAGGGCAGACCCCATGTTCTTTATCGCTAGTGCCTAGTTTTAATCGTTTATCTTTGGTTATTTCGAGGTGTTTTTCTTCCGGGGCAATATAAACGTGTCCGCCCTGCAGCAGCTGATTTTCGGTAACAACCTGTATTGGCAACACACAGCCTTGGCTTAACCAACGCGCTAACCCATCGGTAAAACCGGTGGAGATATGTTGCACAATAATAATTGGTAACGGGAATGAGGCTGGTAGATCTTTTAATATTTCTTGCAAGGCTTGCGGGCCACCAGTCGAGGCACCGATAACAACAATTTTTGCTGGCGAGGGTTTGGTTATTTTTGATGGTTGCACTGGAACCGCGAGATTTGTACGCTGTGTTCGTCGAACCAGCTTAACTTCTGCCATCGCACGAAAGGTAAATAACAGTTCATCGCGAAAATTATTAAGTGCTGCCTGATTATCCAGCTGAGGCTTAGCAATAGCTGCCAGCGCACCTGCTTCCAAGGCACGAAAAGACATGCTGACTTGATCTGAACTGACAATGACAATCGGGGTCGGTTGGGTGGACATGATTTTTCGGGTGGCCTCAAAACCATCCATATCCGGCATGATCACATCCATGCTAATAATGTCGGGTTTCAGTTTCGCAGCCATTTGGATGGCATCAGTGCCATTACTGGCTATGCCTACCACGGAAAACTCAGGGTCACTACTGAACAGGCGACTCAGTATGTGTGCAGCAGTGGCCGAGTCATCAACAATTAACACCCGTATCATAATTGTGTTGTCCTCATCCTATGGCTAGATAAACTTGCGGATAATTTCCAGCAAGTTGCTCTGATCAAAGCTGGATTTAACAATATAGGCATCAGCGCCGACTTCAACACCACGTTGTCGGTCATCTTGAGATTCTAAACTGGTGACCAGCACGATGGGTAAACGAGCGAACCGTTCATCAGCGCGTAAACGGGCGGTGAGTTCGAAGCCATCCATCTGCGGCATTTCGACATCAGAGCTGACTAAATCAAACGGTTCGGTTTGTAATAACGCTAGTGCATCAGTGCCATCGCAGGCTGTTTTTACTTCGTAACCATACGATTCCAAAACATTTTTCAGCAAGGTTCGGGATGTGATCGAATCATCCACCACCAAAATACGGTGACGAATAGGTTCAACTTTGCCAATTGGAATGTCGTGTACTTTGACCGGTTGCGCGTGCCCACCTTGGGCTGATTTCAGCAGGTCGCGCGCATTCAAGATCGGTAATACAGTGCCATCACCTAATAAAGTGGCGCCAGCAAGATTACGAACGCGTATCAATTGCGGACCCAGTGGTTTCAGCAACAGGTCATCTTCACCAATCACTTCATCTACGGCGAAGGCGATCTGTTCATGCTCGTTACCCAGTAATAACAGCATGCGATATTCCTGTAGGTCAGCCGGATCAGCTTGTATACCTAATATTCCCGACATCGCAACGATAGGTACTATCCGTTCTTCCACCTGCAATGTTTCCCGGCCTTCTACGGTATAGATATGATCTAATGGTAAGCGCAAAACCCGCACGACATTTAACGTTGGAACGGCAAACCGGTGCTCGCCTAAGCGAATTTGTATGCCACGGAAAGAGGCTAATGTCAGCGGCAAGATCAGCCTAAATTGTGTTCCTTTACCGGCTTGTGAGCTGACATCTACTGTGCCGCCAAGTTTTTCAACTTTTTCCTGCACAATCGCCAAGCCTAAGCCTCTGCCGGACAAATGAGAGACATCTTGTTTGGAGGAAAAACCGGAGCGAAATATTAATGGGATCAGAGCCTGCTCATCGGTTTGCGCGCTTTGTTCAGGCGTGATAAAGCCTTTATCTATGGCTACTTGGCGGATTTGTAGCAAATTGATCCCAGCACCATCATCGGACAGGATAATTTCTGCTTTGCCGTTGTCGGTATAACCGGCACTGAGCGAAATAGTGGCACGCTGTGGTTTATTATTGCGTATTCGAACTGCGGGCGATTCAATGCCATGATCAATACTGTTGCGCAGTAAATGCACTAACGGATCTTTCAGCTCCTGCAAGATACGCCGATCTAACTCCAATGTTTCACCGCTGAGTTGAAAGGTGACCTCTTTACCTTGTTCGCGGGCAATGTCGCGAACGGAACGGGCAAACCCTTCGGCGACAAAAGAAAACGGAAACATCAGCAGTGATTTGGCATCTAAGATCAGGTTTTCTATCATGCTGCCGGCCTGACGGAAACCTTCTTCGCTGTGACGTTTCAGGTGCTGCAGTTGTTTACCTAAACCGAGCAAGGTTCGGTCGAGTTGCTGCATGCCATCTTTGTTCAGTTCTGTTTTATTTGCTTGCTCGCGACGTAGTTGATTCAGATTTTCCTGTAAGGTTTTCAGACCTAGCACATGCTGACGTAGGGCCAGTTTAAGTGCCATCATTTCTTCTGCTTGTACCAGCAAATTATCCAATCGAGACGCAGGAATTCGTACTGTATCCTGCAAGGCATTATTTTTGGGCGCTGAATAAGCTGATGGAACTGGGTTATCGCTGACAGCCGTTGACGTTCTCAGTGCCGCTTGATGTTGCTCTGGCTGCGCTGTAACTGGATTTGTTGCAACAGCTTCTGAGGGTAACTCCGCGACAACTGTCGGTTCGGCTATATCTGGTTGCGCAGTTTTCTCTGTTGGTACAGATATGACTGGTTCAACGGTTGCTTTATCGAGCTGTTGACGTAGTTGCATGCAGGTGCTTTTTACCGTCAGGGGGGGCATGTCGGGTGAGCTGTTGGCTAAGATAACATCGATGATATCAACGGTTTCATGCAACAAATTCAATAAAGACTGGGAGATCGCAATATCCCCCTGCCGCAGGCGTGACAGTAAACTTTCCAGTGATTGGCACAGATATTCAATAAGCTGCAGATTCACAATGCGCGCACCGCCTTTCAGGCTATGTGCACAACGGAAGATAATCTCTAGTTGCCCGGCTGGAGATTGGTTCTGTTCCAGCGCGCTCAGGGCGTGGTTTATCGAGGCGACATGTTCTCCCGCCTCAATCAGAAACGTTTCCAGCAACCGGGCCCGCAGCTCTTGATCCATGCTTTCCATCAGCTCACCTTAAAGCGTTCAATCAGACTCCACAGCTTGCTGCTCATCTGATTCAGCGAGCTGGTGGCATCTTCCGCTTGTCGCATACTGATCACTATCTGGTCGCTGGCGCTGCGGATATTATCCATCGCAATAGCAACCTGATTGATACCCGCAACCTGTTCGTTGGTAGAGGCCAGGATCTGTGCGGCAGCCTGTACAGTACCACCTGCACCTTGCCCGATCACCTGAATGGCATTATCAGTTTCAGCTGATTGCAACACGCTGACTTCGACGGTTTTACCGCCTTGTTCGGTTGCCATAACCGCTGAGCTGATCGCTTTTTGAATATCATTCAGAATACGACGGATCTGTTCGGTGGATTCTTTTGATTGCTCGGCCAGGCTGCGGACTTCCTGCGCCACAACGGCAAAGCCTTTGCCGTGTTCACCGGCTTTGGCTGCTTCAATAGAGGCGTTAACGGCGAGCAGATTGGATTGGCTGGCCAGATCGCCGACCGAGGAGATGATTTCACCAATCGCCATACTCTGTTCGCTTAACCGTACAATACTTTCCGCGATGAAATTCATCTGTTCACGGATTTTGTTCATGCCTGTGAGTGTTTCATTCACACTTTTTTGCCCGTTTTGCGTCATCTGAGCGGTGCTGCGCGCTGATTCCGATACAAATGCCGATTTCTGGTTCACCTGATTGGCGGTGACTTTGATCTCTTCCAATGTTGTGGAAGTTTCACTGACGGCGGCGGCTGTTTCGGTGGAACTGGCCGCCAACTGGGAGGTTAGGGCTGCGATCTGGGCAGAAGAGCCACTCATTTGTTTGGCGGCATCTTTCACTTCGGCAATCATTTTGCGGAAATTCGCGGTCATCGCGGCAAAGGAGTGTCCCAGCGCATCTTTTTCCGATAATGGGCTGCTATCTACCGATAGATCGTTATCAGCCAGTGCACGGGCGACATTTGACATCCGCTGCAGGTAATCATTCATCTGCTCAAATGCTTCTGACAAAATACCGATTTCATCGCTGCGCTTGGTGATCGAGGTTGTACGTTGGGATAAATCTCCTTTGGAAATCCGGTTTGCGGTATCGGTCAGCTCATGTAACGGGTTACTGATGCTACGCACCAGAAAGACGGCGGCAGCCGCCATGATGCTAACGGTTAATAGCGTGCCCCATAAGATGAACGCTTGCGCAAACTGATTGCTGGCGGTGAGTTCAGTTGCACGTTGCTGTGCCAGATGGCGTTCCAATGTATCTATGGCATCACGGTTTTGAGAGACTTTTTTCATCAACTCAATGCCGACACCGTCTTTCATCAGCTGAACATATTCATCCAAAGTATGTTTGTCATACATGGTGATGCCCATTTCCAGGCTGCTGAGACGCGAATTCAGCATATCTTCCAGCTCGTTCGTCAACCGTGCTGACTCTTCATTCGATGCCAGTTCACGCAGATGGCTGAGTGCCGCGCGGGTTTTATCGACGGACTCACGGTACAGCTGCAGATAAGCAGGGCTGCCGCTGAGTAAATAAGAGCGTTGGGCTGATTCGGCAGAAAACAAATTCGGTGCAATGGCATTATTAGCGTCAATTACGCTAAAAGTTCGCGATAGCGCAGTCGAATTTTCGATCACTCGGCCAATGTTGTTATAGGTAACGACACCCATGATGCCCAGTGCTGCCAGCATCAGACTGCCTAACAGTGCCAGTTTTTTGCCAATCGTCCATTTCATGGAGTCATTCCTCTTAATTATTTTTAGTTAATTTCTTCATCAACACATAATGCCGGGTCGTTCAGCAATAATTGTGCATCCAATAATATTTGGCGATCGGGCGTTAGCCCTCTTAGATAGCGCTGTGCTTGCTCACTGAGCGTTGGTAATTCATCCTGAATCTTGGACAACGGCAATTGGGCGACACCACTGATTTGTTCCACCAGCAAACCGAATTCCATGTTGTCATTACTGAGAATAATGACTTGTTGCATCGGCGTTTGTCCGGCAGAGGCTAAGCCGAGTAGCCTGTCCAGATGCAATAAAGAGAGAATGCGGCCACGAAGATTCATGATACCGGCTACAAAAGCGGGCACACAGGGCAGGGGCGTAACATGGTTAACGGGAACAATCTCCCGAATGTAGCGTGATTCGAATGCATAGTGTTCACCGTGTAATTCAAAACGGGTGATATCAATGCATTCGTGCTCATCCTGCTGATAGGCCGGTGTGCTGGCGAGTTGTCGGGCCCGATCCTGTAAGATCTTTTGTTTTTCTTCTTGGGATAACTGGTTCATCTCTTTATCCTTCCATTTACCCATCTATTTATCCATCTATGCGTAATTGCATCAAAAGTTCGCGCAATTGACCCGCAGATAGCCCCTCAGAATGGGGAATCAGGCTGTCATTTTCATGCATGCTGAGAATTCGGAATGCATTATCAAAATGGCGCTGGGCTTCGCGGCGATGGCCTTGCTGTTGCTCCAGATTAGCCAGGGTATAAATGGCCATGATCATATCCGGCTGCAGATATAACACGCGCCGTAATGCCTCTCTGGCCTGCGTTAGCTGGTTGAGTTCCTGCAAGATCATGGCGTGTAAATAATGCCCCGGCGCATTGAGTTTTTGCTCAGATAACGCTGTTTCGCACAGGGCACAGGCTTCGTTCAATAAGCCTTGATTAGCCAATGCTTGTGCCTGTTTTAATAGCTCTGTACTGCTTTTTTTGACTGCAACCGGCATGGCGGTGAGCGCTTCAGGTTTTGTCCACTTTGTTTGTGGTTGCGCAACCGAAGGTTCAGGCAATTTGGCATAGTCAAAGAGGGCGGCAGGCGATAACTCTGGCAGTGGTAACAGCTTCCACTGTGCCTGCGGGTCGCGTTTACGGAATAAAAACGCCTGCCCAAATTGGATCGTTTCAAATTCTTGCTGGAAATAATGCGAACATTCCGTCTGGCTGACCACCAGCCAACCGCCAGGTGCCAGCGATCTGGAAAATTGCTGAACGATTTGATGAATGGTTTGTGGTGCAAAATACATCAAAACATTACGGCAAAATAACACATCAACCTGATGCGTGCCGTTAGCAGGGGACGGGTAATCCTGTTGGGCCAGATTTAGGTGATTAAATTGCACCATTTGGCGGATACGGCTATCCAGTGCAAAAGAGCCGTCCGTTTGCGGATAAAAATAGCGCTGTTTGTAATGCGTGGGCGTAGCGCGAAATGACCAGGCTTTATAATTACCTTGCGCAGCTTTCTGTAACGATTGCTGATTGATATCGGTGGCCAGAATCGAGATATCCCAATGTTCAGCATCGTTGAGATGAGCATCTAATGCCATCGCTAATGAGTAGGGCTCTTCGCCGGTTGCGCACCCGGCACTCCATAATTTAAGTCGCCGGCCCTGGCGTTCCCGAATGCTGGGAATAATGGCATTTAATAAGGCATCGATGGCATCGGGTTCGCGGAAAAAATAGGTTTCGCCAACCGTCAGTGCTTCGACCATCTGTTGCAGCTCTGTCGTCGAGAGTTGCCCGGCCAATAGATTTTTAATTAAATCAAATTGTTGAGGGTAGCCGAGAAACTGCGCAATTTGGGTTAATTTTCTATCCAGATCGGTCAGGCGTTCACCTGGATGATGGATGCCGTAATGCCGCGAGATGAAATCTCTAGCCAGCCGGATAGGTTCTAACACCAGATTATCCATGCGACGGCGTTTCCTGTACGGGCATCATCTGTATTTGCGCGTCAAACTCTCGCAGACAGGCCGCGAGATCTTGGATCAACACCATGCCATCATCCAGCACCAGCAAGCCTTGCCATGGCGAGTTATGGCTTAAGATATGATCCGCCGGAACAATATGGGAGGCTTCTATTGTTATTACCTGATGCACCGCATCTGCGATCATAACCAAACGTTGCTGGTCATTACGGAGCAGGATAAAAACATCATCAATATCCAGTTCCCTTTCCGGTAATGACAGCATGCGCCGAGTATTTATGACTGGTAATAGGTCTCCCTGCACATTAATAACGCCTTGCAGGATCGAAGCAGAATGGGCAACGGGGGTGACAGCTGCTGCTCGGGTCACTCGTTCGACAGCCGCCAGCGGCAGCGCGTAGAGGTGATCATCCAGACGAAATACAAACAGGGATAGAGCTGATGAATCCAGAAGAAACTCCTTTTTCTTGATTTTCGGCAGATGAAAAGAGACCACATCAAGCATGTGTCATTATGACAAATTAAGCACTTACTAAACAATCATCTTTAGCGCTCATTCGCGAACTAGTTCACCATCTGGTTCGGAAAACTCGATGCTGTGATAACGCCATGCTTTCATCTGTGCTGGCCAGCCTTGTACGGGCCAACCGCCTTTGCGCAATAAATGCTGAATAAAATCGTGCTTATCGGGTAATTCACGCCAGACCGCTGGTAGAAAAGTGGCTCGATGATAACCATCACTGAGCCACAAACCATCACTAAAAGGGGTCAGTGCAGCCAGTAATTCCTCTTTACTGCCAGCGGATATGGGTTCACGTTCGCTGAGCAACGAAATACTAATCACACAGTCGGCTAATTCATCTTTGGTCAATGGCGGAAAACGGGGATCTTGAAAAGCTGCTGCGTGGGCAAAATAGGCAATGGATTGTTGCAAGGGCATATCCTGTTCTAATGTACCAATACAGCCGCGCAGTTCGCCATGCTTTCTAAGTGTGACAAAACAGCCGGGTTTTTGATCGCCATGCGCTAAATTATGGGTAACTTGAGCATTACTTTGTGACCAACGAGCTTGGATAGCTTGCCGTGCCAGCGCCAGCATGGCCTGACGTTCGGTTAATTCAATACAAAGCAAAAGCGGCATATCCTACCACCCGATCTTTATCATGATTGGCATCACCCGAATTGCATTTGGCCAGCAATTCAATTGTTAATTGATGCTGGTGGGCCCAGTGCAAAGCGCCATTCAATGCGTAGCAACCACAAGCCTGATCACCCGATAAGGTTTCATCAAATTGCAGTATTTGCTGAATGGTTTGCTCATCTTGTTGTTGGGCAATATCGGCACTGAGGTAATGACTGAGATCACTGCTGACAATCGCCAGTGTCTCATCGTTCATCATGAGTTCTAATGCATGAGCGACATCTTCTGGCGGGCATTCGCCTACCACCAGGGGAATAAGTTGAAATTCACCGAGTTGATATTGCAGGAAGGGGAGTTGGACTTCGATGGCATGTTCCTGACGGTGCGCTTCTGTCATGGCAATCACGCTCGGTAAGGTGAGCAGTTGCTCAATGGCCATTTTATCTAATGGCACGCGGCCTAACGGTGTTGCTTCTGCATCCCAACGGGTGGGCACAGCGATACCCTGAACATAAACCCGATGTGCAGGGCACAACACGATCACGCGCTTAAACTGACTTTTCCGTAACAGCCGATAACCCTGTGCAGCGATATCACCGGAGAACCGATATCCGGCATGCGGCAGGATCAGAATGCGTGGCCGACGGTGGGTGTCTGTTGTCGGGTGGACATGGTTTTGCATCCAGCTGATTAATCTTTCCGGATCGGCCGGATAAAACATATCCGCCACCGCGGGCTGATGAATGACCTGCATACAACCTCCGAATAGGTAGATGTCACCTACAATTATAGTGTTACCCCGGAGGATGTATGGATAATTCAGACAATACTGTTGCGACCCATTATTGGCGTCATCTGGATAATGATCATGTCGTTTGTACGTTGTGCCCTCGTGAGTGTGAATTACGCGAAGGTAAGCGCGGTGTGTGTTATGTGCGCATGGCGCAGGGCGGTGAAATTGTCTTAACCAGCTATGGTCGCTCCAGTGGTTTTTGCATTGATCCGATAGAAAAAAAACCGCTGCATCATTTTTTGCCCGGTACGCCAGTGCTGTCGTTTGGTACTGCCGGATGCAATCTGACCTGCGCATTTTGCCAAAACTGGGATATCAGCAAATCCCGCCATATGGAAACCCTGAGTGCCGCCGCGACACCGGAACAGCTGGCGAAAATGGCGGAGCAAACCGGCAGCCGATCCGTCGCTTTTACCTATAACGATCCGGTAATTTTTATGGAGTATGCGTTGGATGTGGCGGCGGCCTGTCATGCGCGGAACATCAAAACAGTGGCGGTGACGGCGGGTTATATCAACCCGGAACCACGGCGAGAGTTTTTTGCCGGTATGGATGCGGCAAATGTGGATCTCAAAGGCTTCACTGAAGCGTTTTACCATCGGATCTGTGGCGGGCACCTAGCGCCGGTGCTGGATTCTTTGCGGTATTTAAAACATGAAACTCAGGTTTGGTTTGAAATTACGACGTTATTGATCCCAGGCGAAAACGACTCTCCGGTGGAGCTTGACGCGATGTGCCGCTGGATCGCAGATGAGTTAGGGCCGGATGTGCCGCTGCATTTCACAGCATTCCACCCTGATTTTCATATGCTGGATAAACCCCGCACCCCCATGACCAGCTTGTTACAAGCGCGGGATATCGCGAAAGCCCATGGGCTGCATTATGTATATGTCGGCAATGTGCATGACGTTAAAGATGGTAGTACCTGGTGCCCTTCTTGTGGCGAATTACTGATCGAGCGGGATGCATATCGGCTGGGAACTTGGGCATTACAGCATGGCTGCTGTCAGCACTGTGGCACCAAAATTCCGGGGGTATTTGAAGAGCATCCCGGCAAATGGGGGCCAAGACGGTTACCGGTAGAGATAAAATAAAAAATTGGCCTGACAGGGGGGCTGCCAGACCAATGCGTTATTTATGATCAGGCTGCGTTAGCAACCGCTACTTTAGAGGCTTTGATTTTTTTCAGGGTGATAGCAACCAGTGCGGTGGTAACTGCACCTGCTGCCATGGCAGCCAGTGCCAGCAGTGGTTTATTCATCGCACCTAACAGCGCCACAATCGGGCCACCGTGTGCAACCGCGTTAGTTACACCGAAAACGAAGGCCATTACTGCGGCGACGATACTGCCCAACATATTGGCTGGAATAACCGCCAACGGATCTTGTGCTGCAAACGGGATCGCGCCTTCAGAAATACCGACCAGACCCATGGCTGCCGCGGCTTTACCCGCTTCAATTTCGTCTTCATCGAACAGATCCATCTTACGACCAAGGAAAGTCGCCAGACCCATACCTAATGGTGCAACTGGGATCGCACAAGCCATGGCACCCATGAATTGAGTTTGACCTGAAGCAATCATGCCAACAGAGAACAGGAAGGCGACTTTGTTGACTGGGCCGCCCATATCAAAGCCAGCCATACCGCCGATAACAATGCCTAACAACACCAAACTGCCACCACTCATGGAAACCAGCATGGCATTAAGACCCGTCATCAAACCAGCAATGGGTGCACCGATGATGAAGATAAAGATCGCTGCGATAAACAATGTGCCGGACAGCGGTGCAATCAAAATAGGCACCAATGGACGCAGCATTTTGTTGTAATCGCGCGTAGCGACCCAGCGCACAAAATAACCAACCAATAAACCGGCAACAATGGCACCAATAAAACCGGTACCGGCCGTTGCACCATAGAACGAACCATCATTGGCAATCCAACCACCAATGAAACCCGGTGCCAGTGCTGGTCGATCACCAATCGCGTAAGCAATATAACCGGCCAGAATTGGGATCATCAGTTTGAACGCAACGACACCGACATTCAGCACCGAGTTCCACATACTACCGGCTGGAATTGCCATACCGCCGGGAGTCGGATCACCACCGATTGCCAGAGAGAGTGCAATTAATAAACCCCCAGTGACGACGAATGGGATCATGTGAGAAACACCATTCATCAGGAAGCGGTAAAGATCGGAACGGGCTTGCGTGGATTTATTTTCTTCAGCCGGCATAGCATTCCCCTGCGGTTGATATGGTGCAGCAGCTAAAGCTTGTTTGATTAAGTTTTTGGCATCTTTAATCGGGGCTTTTACGCCGGTTTTAATCACTTTTTTACCAGCGAATCGGTGCATATCCACTTGTTTGTCACAACTCACGATAATGGCGTCAGCATCCGCGATTTCTTTTGCGGTTGGGGCATTTTTAACGCCGATGGAACCGTTGGTTTCAACTTTAATTTTGTAACCTAATTCTTTGGCCGCTTTTTCCAGTGCTTCAGCTGCCAGATAGGTATGTGCTATTCCCGCAGGGCAGCCAGTAACCCCGATCAGAAAGCCTTTGTTTGCTCCAGATGGTGCGGCAATCGGTGCCGCTTTGGCTGTCAGCAACGCCAGCGCTTCACGGCTGGATTTGGCGGCCATAATAGCGTCGACAAAGCCAGTTTCTATGAGTTTGGATGAAAGTTCCGCTAAGACACCAATGTGGTGATCGGCACCACCGGCGGGTGACGCAATCATGAAAAACAGCTTGGATGGTTTACCATCTTCTGCGCCGTAATCCACGCCTTTACGACTGACACCAATTACTACTGCGGGTTCAATAACCGCAGGGCTCTTGGCGTGTGGCAGTGCAATGCCATCCTCAAAGCCAGTATTGCCAATGGCTTCACGGGCCTGCACGTCTTGTAAAAATTGTAGTTTATCTTTCACCTTTCCTTGTGCGGACAGCATCTCGATCATTTCACGAAATACGGCGTCCTTGGTGGTTGCCTGCAAATCGAGGCATATCAATTTTTCATTGATGAGGTTAGTGATCATAACGATTCCCAAATGTTTACGATGCAATAAGCACCGATATTCCTAAATAATGCGAGCCAGTGACATCCATGTACTGATTCGGCATTTCCCCATTAAGCGATGACATTATGTGGGGAATAAGTAGCTGGAAAAATCGGAAAGAAAACGCATAAACTGGATTTTTGTACCATAAAAATTGCAGTGTGATTTAGATCTCACTGTATGGGATCAAGTATTAAAATTACCTGTTCAGATCTGAACGATACTTATGGATAAGCGCAGGGATATCATCAGGAAACAGCTAATGTCGAAAAAGAAGAATAAAAAATTGGTTTCATCAAACCGATCGTTTGCCCGGGAATTGAGTACGCACTTTTCAGCGTTAGCATCAAAAGCCAGTCAGGCTTTAGTGAGAATGGCTGATGACGGTGACACCGAAGCGCTGCATGATCTTCGAGTCAATTTACGCAGTTTGCGGGTGTTACAAGGGTTATATCCGCGCAGCCGTGTCATGCAAGAGCAAAGGAAACAATTAGGCATTGCGGCAACCCTAACGGGGCAAGATAGGGATCAAGAGGTTAGGTTAGTACTGGCAAACTCGCTATTTACTAAAACAGGTGAAGGGGCAGATATTTTGATTCTGCTGGCAGATAAACTGGTGGCATCACGGCAGCACTTATTGCCTGATTTACAGGCTACATCTTTAGCCGAAACATTATCGCAAGTGAGTTTGGTCTGGGATAGAAAAACACGACATAAGCGTAAGAGTGTTTTGCAATCTGCAGCCCGACAGAAATCACGCCAATTGGAAAAGCGTTTTTTGAACGCGGTAGCTGATTTAAAACTGAGCTCCCCAATTGCTGATTGGCACTCATTACGCTTACAAGTAAAACAGCTGCGTTACTGGGGGCAAGGGTTTGCTGCCGTATTAACCAAACGGCAGAATCGTCGGTTATCGGTGTTAATTGAACTGCAAAAAAGCTTAGGGTTGCTGCATGATATTGCGTTATTTGAAGAGCAATGGCCGCAAGAACTGATACTACCGCAGCGATGGCAAAAGCGGTTAAATAAGCGACAACAATATGCGCTGAAAGATGCTGCCGATGTGCTGCAGCATTTGAAAAAAATTTGGTAACACATAAAAAGCCCTGACGGGTATCAGGGCGCAATGTATTAATTGAAAGCTAGAAAATCGAAAAACTCTGGTTTTAATGTACCCACTAAAGTAACCACACCGAGTACGGCAAAAATACCAGCAGCAATACTGTGTACCAGTTTGACCGGTACTTTTTGCGCTATTTTTTTGCCGAGTAATACGGCAGGTACGTTAGCGAGCATCATGCCCAGTGTTGTGCCCGCTACGACAGGCAGTAGCGTCTGATATTTAGCTGCCAGCGCGACCGTGGCAACTTGTGTTTTATCGCCCATCTCGGCCAGAAAGAAAGCCACCAGCGTGGTGCCAAAAATCCCAAAATGAGCCAACTTGGCATCAGCTTCATCAAATTTATCCGGGATCAGCGTCCACAATGCCATGGCGATAAAAGATACACCCAAGATCAGCCCCATTGTTTGAGGGGTTGCTAATGATGTCAGCCATTCCCCAATCGCACCAGCAAGGCCATGGTTAACCAGCGTCGCAATCAAAATACCAAAAATAATAGGAATTGGTTTCTTGAATTTTGCAGCAAGAATGAATGCTAACAGTTGAGTTTTATCCCCGATTTCAGCCAGAGCGACAATACCGGTGGAAATGACAAAAGCAGACACGTGATACTCCTTGGCCGGAAAACATTCCAATGACCACACACCTGTCCGGCCTGCACAGGGTATGATCAAAGGTCTTGCCAGGCGTATCCGTCGATGATGACGAATCACTGCTTGCACCATGACCATGAGGGTCAAGTTTGTTGATGCAAGCCCTTTACGAAAAACAGGAGGCTACTCCCCAATGACCCGCGCAGTATAACGATTTTGCCGTTAGAGTCAAAATTTAGTATCATCAAACAACTGTATATAAATACATTGTTTAAGTTGTAATCAATATGATGGCAAAGACGCATCAGGCGTTTGCAGTATTCAGTTTGCTGATGGTCGAAAGTCATGTACCTGGGTTTGCAGGAAGAATAGAGATAGATTGTTTATTGGTCATGTTAGGTGCGTTATTGCCTGACATTGATTCACCAGAAAGCTCATTTGGCCGGCTAATGCCGGTTGTTAGTAAAGCGCTGCATTCATTGCTTGGGCATCGCACGGTCACGCATAGTTTGCTGGCTATTGTTTTGTTCTATTGCTGCCTTGCCGCGTCACCAACATGGCATCTATATGCCAAAACCATCAGCCTCGGTTTTATCAGTCATATTATTGGCGATATGTTGATAGGTACCAATGGCGTAGCTTTGTTCTGGCCTTTTAAACAAAAAGTCAGCCTTAATCCGCTTGGCATGAAGGTGGGCGGGGCAGGGGAATATCTGGTTTTCAATATCTTGCTGGTGGCTATCGTTATCCAAGCGCTACAGCGGTTTAATCCGGCGGCTTATCAGGTCTTGGAAAACAATATCAGTTTTGTGTGGCGCTGATTTTTTATCGAGGTTTTTTGCGGGGCCCAGAAACGACAAAGCCCCGCATAAATGCGAGGCTTCAAAAATCATGGTGCCCAGACGCGGAATCGAACCACGGACACGCGGATTTTCAATCCGCTGCTCTACCGACTGAGCTATCTGGGCTTAGGTTGAATGGTGCCGGCTATCGGAATCGAACTGATGACCTACTGATTACAAGTCAGTTGCTCTACCAACTGAGCTAAGCCGGCACGTATTCAACGAGGCGGGATTATAATGAAATCGAACGGCACGTCTATATCTGATTGCATAAATTTATCATTTTTGCGTTCGTTTGCTGATATTTTCGACGAAAATGGATTTTTAACCCAAATTGAGCAGATAGCGAAGCTACGTTCCATCAACTAACATCATGTTATGTATGTCATTGATTCGGCAGTTATGGAATTTTTTATCCTGATCGGTTTGATTGTACTCAATGGCGTTTTTGCGATGTCAGAGATAGCCATTGTTACTGCTCGCAAAGCGCGTCTTTCAAAGCAAGCCGCTGACGGTGACAAAAGGGCTAAAACAGCCCTTAAACTTGCGGAAGATCCGACCCCTTTTTTATCTACGGTCCAGATTGGTATCACGTCGATTGGCATTCTTAACGGTATTTTTGGGGAAGCTATTCTCGCCGATCCTGTTTCTGTGTGGCTTCAGCAGTTTGGTTTATCGGTTGCTACCAGTAAGGTGACGGCCATCGTTTTTGTGGTGGTATTGGTTACGTATATTTCCATTGTCATCGGCGAGTTAGTGCCTAAGCGGATAGGGCAATTGAATGCCGAAGTGATCGCCGCTCTGGTGGCCCGACCGATGCAATTGTTGGCTTTATTCACTCGTCCGTTCGTCTGGTTGTTATCCGCCTCTACACATGCAGTGCTTCGTCTGATGGGGGTTCGGCAAAACAATAACAACAGTGTCACGGAGGAAGAGATCCACGCCATGTTAGCGGAAGGTTCAGAGGCGGGTGTCATTGAACACAACGAACATACGATGGTGCGGAATGTTTTTCGTCTGGATGATCGCACGGTGACTTCATTGATGGTGCCGCGTGCAGATATTGTTTTTATTGATGTTGAAGAGTCGCTGGAACTGAATTTGCAGCGGATGACCGACTCCGAACACGCTAGTTTTCCTGTCTGCCGTGGCGGTTTACATGAATTACTTGGTGTTATCAGTGCCCGTCAGATCTTATCGCAAACGGTACAGGGGGGAACGCTGGATTTTGCTATGTTGGCCTTACCTTGTGAATTTGTACCAGAAACATTAAGTGGTATGGAATTGTTGGAACATTTTCGTGCTTACGGTTCTCACATGGCGTTTGTCGTTGATGAATACAGTGAGTTACAAGGCATTGTTACGGTGCAAGATGTTCTGGAATCGTTAACCGGTGAATTTTACCAAGAAGACAGTGATGATGCGTGGGCGGTACAACGAGAAGATGGCTCTTGGTTATTAGATGGCCTGATCCCCGTCATGGAATTAAAAGATTACTTACAATTGACGCATTTGCCGGAAGAAGAACGTAATCGCTATCATACGCTGAGTGGTTTAGTCATGCTGTTGTTGGGGCGGGTGCCGGCCACTGGCGATCTGTTAAAAGTGGACGATTGGCAATTGGAAGTGGTCGATATGGACGGCATGCGTATCGATAAAGTATTAGCGACCCGGATCATCATGGCCAATGCCGATGAAAATCCGGATACCGGCGGTTAACTTTGACGGCTTAAATTGGATCTGCGAATTGTGTCTGAATTTGTAAGCGCTCTTCGGTGGCATTCAGCAATGCGGTAACACAATCTGCATCAAGACGCCCGGCTGCAACTTCTTTGTGTAATTCCGCAATAACTTCTTCTTCACTCCACGCTTTTTTATAAGGGCGAATAGTTGATAACGCGTCATAGACATCAGCTATGGCAATGATGCGTGATTCAATCGGAATTTGCGCCAGTGTTAAGCCTTGCGGATAACCAGAGCCATCGCCGCGTTCATGATGTCCTGACACCACATTACGCATGATCGTGGCAGCTGTATTTTGGTTAAGGCCCAGATCGTCAATCATTTGATCAATCATCAAAACACCAAGCTGAACATGCTTTTTCATGGTGTTCCATTCGTCGGCGTCTAATTTGCCTGGTTTCAGCAAGATTTTGTCTGGAATACCGACTTTGCCAATATCGTGTAATGGTGCAAATAGGTGCAGATATTCAATAAATTCATCAGTCAGTTGATATTTTTCGGCAATACCTTTGGCGATCAGACGGGAATACATGGCCATGCGATCTAAGTGATTGCCAGTTTCCAGATCCCTGATCCGCGCAAAATCAGTCGCCAGATTGACGGTGTTGAGCAGTGATTTGACGGCGGCTAATTCAACTAGATATAGATGGGCTGCCAGATCCGCAAAAACATCCAAAAAATGGAGGGTGTCTTGCTGAAATGCATTGGGTGTTTTGGAATCAAAAAACAGAAAGGCAACAAAGTGATTGCCCTGAAACACCGGAATTGTATAACTGCTGAGATAGTGTTGTTTTTTCAACCATTCCGTATGGTCGCTGTGCGCGTGAAAAGTATCATCAATATCCTGAACAATACGGCTTTTACGTAAATGAATCAGCGTCTGTAACGACGGCACTTCCGACATATGTGCTTCATAGGCTTTAAGCGGAGAACCGTCAGGGGTGCTGCTGACAAAGGTTTTCAACAAATCTGTTTTTGCGTCATAAAGGGCAATGGCGATCCGATCAATAAACTCATACCGCCCACGAATGATTTCATGCAGATTTTCAAGTCGTTGTGACAGATCGATCTTAGACATAGAGATCGCATCCATCAGTTGATTTGTTTTGGTCTGCATAATTTTAGCTCCCGTCTCAGCGCTTTATTCTTTGTCAAGCGTAGCTGATAACGGCTGTTTTACTGTGAGTCGGGTGGTAAAAGACAATAAAGAGCCAAAAGAAAACATCTAAAACGAGTTTATTATTTTATTTGAAATGAGAATCATAATCATTTAGATTCCCATCCTCTAATAATAAACTAACAGGAATTAACATGTTTCCACAGAAGAAACTCGCTTTGTTTGTCGGTCTGGTGGTGTCGAATGGTTATGCTTCATATGCCATGGCAGAACAGGTATCTGCGACTGAATTAGGTACAGTGTATGTCACTGAAAATCAGGATGACACCGCCACAGAAGGTAGTGGTTCCTATACCGTTAAAAGCTCCGATTCGGCGACTAAATTAAAATTGTCACCTAAGCAGACACCACAAATGGTTAATACCACTACACGGACAAAGATGGATGATTTCAGCCAAAACTCGATTAAAGATGTGTTGGCTGGCACCAGTGGTGTCAATGTGGAACAGGTGGAAACAGATCGCACGTATTACACGGCCCGTGGTTTTGATATTACTAATTTCCAGGTCGATGGAGTGGGGTTGCCACTGACGTTTGGTTTGGCCGATGGTGATATTGATACCGCTATTTATGATCATATTGATGTCATTAAGGGGTCGAATGCGTTGTTGAATGGCACGGGTGAGCCATCAGCGACCGTGAATATGGTCAGAAAGCGTCCAACCAGCGAGTTTCAATCCAGTGCGACGGGTTCTGTTGGATCATGGAATAACAAACGTATCGAAGGCGATATTTCTGGCCCGATGTCTGAAAATGGCAAATTACGCGGCCGTATGGTGGCGGTGAACCAAAATAAAGATTCGTATTTAGATCTCTACGGCACCGATCAAAAAGTATTTTACGGCATCATGGAAGCAGATCTGACGGATACCACCATGTTGACATTCGGGCTGCATTATCAGAAGCATGAGGCGGATAGCCCGCTGTGGGGGGCATTACCGTTGACTTACAGTGATGGTAGTGCAACCAATTACGATGCGTCGAAAACAACTTCAACAGATTGGGCGTATTGGGACACCACCGAAGAGCGTTCTTTTGTGGAGTTGTCACAAAAATTAGCCAATAACTGGAAAGTGAAAACCTCGCTGACCCACATTGCCTCCACTCAGGATTCCAAACTTTTCTATATGTATGGCACACCGGATAAAACCACGGGCACAGGGCTATATGCCTACCCAAGTGCCTATGTGTATGACGGTCAACAAAATCTGATTGATGTTAACGCCAGTGGGCCGTTCCGCTTAGGTGGGCGGGAACATCAATTGGCCGTTGGTGCCAATATCTCTCATGCGAATATTGTGGAACGTTCTGACTATAGCTCGGCGATAGGGCAGTCGGTGGGTGATTTCTCGCAATGGGACGGCTCTTTCGCGGAACCTGATTTCTCTGCCTCATCTAACACTGCTGATTACAACGACAAGCAATTGACCGCATATAGTGGTGCACGTTTCAGTCTGACGGATGATTTAGCCTGGATTGTGGGTGGCCGTATTACTTCGTGGGAAACCGAAGGCCAGTCCTACGGAGAAGATAAAGCAGCAGCAGAACATGGCAAAGTAACGCCGTATACCGGTGTCGTTTATGACATCAATGCCAATTACGCCGTGTATGCCAGTTATGCCGGTATTTTTGCCCCACAAAATAAATCCGACAGCAACGGTGATCGTCTGAAACCCGTCACAGGTGATAGCTATGAAACCGGGGTGAAAGGTGAATTCTTCGATAAGAAGCTGAATACCACAGTAGCCTTGTTTAAAACCAAACAAGATAATATGGCCGAACAAGCCGGAACGAGTGGTGGTAAGGCCTATTACACCGCGGTAAGTGGGATTCGCAGTCAGGGTTATGAGTTCGATATCGCCGGTCAGATCTGGGATGATCTGGAAGCATCGGGTGGTTTCACGCATGTTGACATCGATAATAGCGATGGCAGTGCGGCAAAGACCTATACACCTCGTGACACATTTAAACTGGCGGGTACTTACCGTATGAATAAATGGAAAGCCGGTGCTGGGCTCTCATGGCAAAGTGATATCTATACCACGGCGAGTGGGTTTAAAGTCACGCAGGATAGTTATGCATTGCTGAATTTAATGGCCGGGTATGATTTCACCCGTAATCTCAGTGCGACGTTGAATGTTTATAACGTAGCTAACGAAAAATACATTAATAGTCTCTATTGGTCACAAGGTTATTACGGTGCACCACGTAATGCCATGCTCTCTGTCAGCTGGAAACTTTAATTTAGAAACATCACACCGTCAGTATGTTTACTGGCGGTGTTTAGATCACTTATTTGGCAATAGAACTTTTAATCTCGTACCAAGATCATAAAAACACAAAGAATTCACAACATTTTGTTAACAAGCTTTGCAAACTAACACCTGAGCCATAGAATAGAGTCATACACATAGGAAATGTGCTATATCGTTCTGATGGGGTTGTTAGATGAGAAAAAATAGGTTTTGGTGGCTATTGCCATCAGCAACAGCATTATTGCTAAGTGGCTGTAATATGGCGGTGCTTGATCCGAAAGGCACCATCGGGATGGAACAAAAATCCCTGATCCTGACGGCTACCTGGCTGATGCTGATCGTTGTAGTACCAGTCATTATCATGACATTTCTGTTTGCCTGGAAATATCGGGCTTCCAATAAAAATGCCACCTATGCGCCAAATTGGTCGCATTCCAATAAAATTGAATTTGTCGTCTGGACAATTCCCTGCATTATCATTGTGTTTCTGGGCGCTCTGACTTGGAATACAACCCATAAGTTAGATCCACGTGTGCCGCTGACTTCAGATGCAAAACCTATCGTAATTGAAGCGATTTCTCTGGACTGGAAATGGTTGTTCATCTACCCAGAGCAAGGTATCGCGACCGTCAATGAAATCTCTTTTCCTGCTAATGTGCCGGTGCAGTTTAAAGTGACCTCGGGTTCCGTGATGAACTCTTTCTTCATTCCTCAATTGGGTAGTCAAATTTATGCCATGGCAGGTATGCAAAATCAGGTACACCTGATTGCCAATGAAGAGGGCACTTATAAAGGCATCTCTGCCAATTTCAGTGGTAAAGGGTTCTCAGGCATGAAGTTTAATGCCTATGCCACGTCACCAGAGAAATTTGCACAATGGGTCGCTAAGGTTAAACGGTCGCCGCAAGGCTTGCAGCTTGCAGATTATGAGCAATTGGCAAAACCGACAGAAAATAACCCAGTGACTTATTTCTCGACGGTGAAGCCTAATCTCTATCAGGACATTATTAACAAGTTTATGGGTTCGGACTCGCATATGGAAAAACATATGAATGAGGATATGAAGATGAATCAAGCGATGGATATGGAGCAAGCCATGCCTATGCCCTCTCATTCTGGCGCTGGAGAATAAATGATGTTTGGAAAATTAACGCTGGAAGCAATTCCATATCATGAACCCATCATTATGGTGACCGTTGCCGGCATCATCTTTGGTGGCATTCTGACGCTGGCGGCTCTTACTTATTTCAAGAAATGGACTTGGCTGTGGAAAGAGTGGCTGACTTCTGTTGATCATAAAAAAATCGGCATGATGTATATCATCGTGGCGATGGTGATGTTACTGCGCGGTTTTGCTGATGCGATCATGATGCGTGCGCAAACCGCCATGGCCTCTGCCGGGTCGGAAGGTTTCCTGCCACCACATCATTATGACCAGATCTTTACTGCCCACGGCGTGATCATGATTTTCTTCATGGCGATGCCGTTTATGGTGGGTCTGATGAACATCGTAGTGCCGTTACAGATTGGCGCGCGTGATGTGGCTTTCCCATTCCTGAACTCGCTGAGTTTCTGGCTGTTTGTGGTCGGTGTTGCACTGATCAATATTTCGCTGGGTGTCGGCGAATTCGCACAAACAGGCTGGCTGGCTTATCCGCCGTTATCCGGTAAGGAGTACAGCCCCGGCGTCGGGGTCGATTACTGGATCTGGAGTCTTCAGATCTCGGGGATTGGCACCTTGCTGACGGGCGTTAACTTCTTCGTGACGATCCTGAAAATGCGTGCACCGGGCATGAAAATGATGCAAATGCCCGTGTTTACCTGGACTGCGCTGTGCTCCAATATTTTGATTATTGTGGCATTCCCGATCCTGACAGTAACGATCGCACTGCTGACTTTAGACCGTTATATCGGTACCCATTTCTTTACTAATGATATGGGTGGCAGCCAGATGCTGTATGTCAACCTCATCTGGGCATGGGGCCATCCGGAAGTTTATATTCTGGTATTACCGGCATTTGGTATTTTCTCTGAAGTTGTCGCCACGTTTTGTAAAAAACGCCTGTTTGGTTATACCTCATTGGTGTGGGCAACAGTGGCGATCACCATTCTTTCGTTCATTGTTTGGTTACACCATTTCTTCACTATGGGCGCCGGTGCTAACGTCAACGCGTTCTTCGGTATTGCGACCATGATTATCTCCATTCCAACTGGGGTGAAGATTTTCAACTGGCTGTTTACCATGTATCGTGGTCGTGTTGAGTTCAGCACACCTATTTTGTGGACGCTTGGTTTCCTGATCACCTTTACATTGGGTGGTATGACTGGCGTGCTGTTGTCGGTGCCAGGTGCAGACTTCGTATTACACAACAGCTTGTTCCTGATTGCGCACTTCCATAACACCATCATCGGTGGGGTCGTGTTCGGTTATCTGGCAGGTTTCAACTACTGGTTCCCGAAAGCGATGGGTTTCAAACTCAATGAAAAATTGGGCAAAACCGCGTTCTGGTTCTGGATCACCGGCTTCTTCTTCGCCTTCGTTCCTTTATACATCCTTGGCTTTATGGGGATGACTCGCCGTTTGAGTCAGAACATTGATCCGTCATATCACAATTTATTGCTGGTGGCGGTGTTCGGTGCGGTGCTGATTTTCTGCGGCATTCTGACCCAACTACTGCAATTGGCGGTTAGTATCAAAGATCGCAACAAAAACCGTGATTTGACTGGTGATCCATGGGGTGGCCGTACGCTGGAATGGGCAACTTCTTCACCGCCACCATTCTATAATTTCGCAGAAGTGCCACAGGTTCACGATCTGGATGCTTTCTGGGATATGAAAGAAAAAGGCATCGCTTATAAACAACCAGCGAAATATCACGAAATTCACATGCCAAAGAACACTGGTGCAGGTGTCTTGATTGGGTTGTTTAGTCTAGTAATGGGTTTCGCGTTGATTTGGTACATCTGGTGGCTGGCTATCGTTGGTGCGTTGGGTGTGGTTATTACTTGGATTGCACATTCTTTTAATGATGATGTGGACTATTACGTGCCGGTAGACGTAGTGACAAAAACTGAAAATGAACATTTTGCAAATATCAAACAGGCAGGGGTGAAGCATGTCGGTTGAAACATTGAATCATCAATCTGCGCATACTGAGGAGCATGAGCATCATCATGATGCGGGTGCCAATGCGGTGTTTGGTTTCTGGATCTACTTGATGAGCGACTGCATTTTGTTCGCAAGTATTTTTGCGACGTATGCCGTCTTATCGACCAGCATTGCGGGTGGTCCAAGTGGAAAAGACATTTTTGAACTGCCTTATGTATTGGTAGAAACGTTCTGCCTGCTGATCAGTAGCTTTACCTATGGTATGGCGATGTTGGCGATGAACAAAGGAAATCAAAGCTCAGTCATGAAATGGCTGGGCGTTACCTTCCTGTTCGGTCTGGCATTCATCGGTATGGAAGTGAATGAATTTGCCCATCTGATCCATGAAGGTTATGGCCCGGATCGTAGCGCTTTCTTATCTGCGTTCTTTACGCTGGTGGGGACGCACGGTTTGCACGTTACTTCCGGTTTGATCTGGATGGCAGTGCTGATGGTGCAGATTGTGAAAAATGGTCTGACGGCAAAAAATGGCACTCGTCTGATGTGCCTGAGTTTGTTCTGGCATTTCCTTGATATCGTTTGGATTTGTGTGTTTACCGTTGTTTACCTGATGGGAGTTATGCCATGAGCCGTTCATCAACACATCATGGTGGTGCTAGCCACGGCAGCGTAAAATCGTACATTGTTGGATTTATATTATCGGTAATTCTGACCGTAATTCCGTTCTGGATGGTAATGCATCCGGGTGAATCACATACCACCATCTTGTATGTGATTGTCGGTTTAGCGCTGGCGCAGATCTTGGTGCAACTGGTGTATTTCTTACACATGAATCCATCGTCAGAAGGTGGATGGAACCTGATCGCGTTTGTGTTTACGGTGCTAATCATCGCTATTCTGGTGGTGGGCTCGTTGTGGATCATGTTCCACCTCAATACCAATATGATGGTTCAATAAAGAGCGGATAACATGATCAAGCAGTACCTGCTCGTTACTAAACCGGGAATTATTTTTGGTAACTTAGTTTCCGTGATTGGTGGATTTTTCCTGGCTTCGAAAGGAAGCCTGGATTTACCCCTGTTTCTGGCTACGATCACCGGCGTTTCGCTGGTGATCGCATCAGGTTGTGCTTTTAACAATTACATCGATCAAGATATTGATCGCATCATGGAACGTACCAAAAACCGGGTATTGGTGCAGGGATTAATATCACCGAAAGTGACGCTGATTTATGCCTCTGTATTAGGTCTGGTCGGTGTTGCTTTGCTCGATATTGTTGCCAATCGATTAGCCGCTTTACTCGCAGTGATGGGTTTTGTGGTTTATGTCGGTTTGTATAGTCTCTGGCTAAAACGCAAGTCGGTATATGGCACACTGATTGGTAGTTTGTCGGGTGCTGCGCCACCGGTAATTGGTTATTGCGCTGTCAGTAATCAATTCGATATGGCGGCTTTGATCTTGTTGCTGATTTTCAGTTTATGGCAAATGCCGCACTCTTATGCGATTGCTATCTTCCGTTTTAAAGATTATCAGTCGGCATCGATACCTGTGTTGCCGGTGAAATACGGCATTTCTGTTACCAAAAATCACATCTTCCGTTATATTCTGGCGTTTGCAGTCGCGACATTAATGCTGACGTTAAGCGGTTATGCCGGTTACAGCTATTTCGTTGTTGCTGCCTTGATCAGTGCGGGTTGGCTTGCCATGGCGCAGGCTGGTTTTAAAACAACGGATGATAGAGTGTGGGCGAAGAAGTTGTTTATTTTTTCGATTGTGGCAATCACCATGTTGAGTGTCATGATGTCGATCGATTTTACTACGACAGACCCTGCACAATTTCTGACTTATCTGGAATAAGCGGTAATGAATGATAACCAGATGACGGCCGAAGAACGTCGGGCGACCTGGGGGCTGGGCGCCGTATTTTCACTGCGGATGCTCGGCATGTTTATGGTTTTACCGGTCTTGACCACTTATGGCATGGCCTTGCAAGGGGCCACTCAAGCACTGATTGGTATCGCTATCGGTGTGTATGGCCTGGCTCAGGCGCTTTTCCAAATTCCATTCGGTTTATTATCTGACAAGGTAGGGCGTCGTCCGCTGATCGTCGGTGGCTTGCTGGTCTTTGCTCTGGGCAGCATCGTTGCTGCAACCACCGATTCTATCTGGGGAATTATTCTTGGACGTGCCTTACAAGGCTCAGGTGCTATTGCCGCTGCGGTGATGGCTCTGCTTTCTGATCTGACTCGTGAGCAAAACCGCACTAAAGCGATGGCGTTTATCGGCGTTAGCTTTGGTATCACCTTCGCTATCGCCATGGTGTTGGGCCCAGTCATTACACATGCCTTTGGATTATCTGCATTATTCTGGGGAATTGCTCTGTTGGCTGTTGCGGGCATCGTGATCACTTTAACCGTTATTCCGCAACCTTCTCACCATGTACTGAATCGTGAGTCTGGCATCGTTAAAGGTAGTTTCAGTTTAGTGCTGGGAAATAGCCGTTTGCTGAAACTGAATACCGGCATTATGAGTTTACACATCTTACTGATGGCCAGCTTCGTAGCTCTACCGCTGGCGATGGAACAGGCTGGTTTTCTGCGTCAGCAACAGTGGATGGTCTATCTCATCACCATGCTGGTTTCTTTTGTCGCGGTGATCCCGTTTGTGATTTATGCAGAAAAAAAACGGCAAATGAAACGCGTGTTTGTGGCGTGTGTGGTGATGATTTTTCTGGCGGAACTAGTGCTTTGGTTTGCCGGGCAGCATTTATGGATCATCTTTGCGGGTATCCAATTATTCTTCATTGCGTTTAACGTTATGGAAGCCATCTTACCGTCACTGGTGAGTAAAGAAGCACCCGCTGGATATAAAGGCACCGCCATGGGCATTTATTCCACCAGCCAGTTTATCGGTGTCGCGATTGGCGGCAGTTTGGGTGGTTGGTTATTGCAGTTAAATGGTACAGGCATGGTCTTTCTGGGGAGTGCAGTTATTGCGGCTGTCTGGTTTATAATCAGTATGACGATGCAAGAACCCCCTTATGTCAGCAGCCTGCGCATCCAGTTACCTGATTCCGCACAACAAGAAGGTATGGCGCTAGAGCATCGACTCAAAGCTCAGCCGGGTGTTGCCGATGTGGTTATCGTTTTTGAAGAAGCGGCGGCTTACATTAAAGTGGATACCAAACTTTCTACTCGTCGAGATCTGGAACAGGTAGTTACCATGGCTTGATTCGGGTCACGATTGGTAACAGGTAACTTGCTAGTTTCTGTCTGCTGCTTTCTTTAATCTGTTTTTCTTTATGGAATTAGACTGATGACCCGACAGATCAATAAAGACACCACACTTTGCATGTCGCTTGCGGCGCGCCCAAGTAACTTTGGTACTCGTTTTCATAATTTCTTATACGATGCCTTAGATCTTGATTACATCTACAAAGCATTTACGACTACCGATCTGGCCGCGGCTATTGGTGGCGTTCGCGCATTAGGCGTACGTGGTTGTGCGATCTCGATGCCATTCAAGGAAGCCTGTATTCCGATGGTCGATGAGCTGGATCCTTCTGCTAAAGCGATTGATTCGGTGAATACCATCGTCAATACCAATGGTTATCTGAAAGCTTACAACACCGATTACATCGCGATTGCCAAATTACTGCATGAACATCAGGTGCCATCTGATCTGGTATTTGCATTACGCGGAAGTGGTGGTATGGCGAAAGCGGTCGCATGTGCTTTAAAAGATGCTGGTTTTAACAACAGTTATATCGTGGCCCGAAATGAAGCGGCGGGTAAACAGTTAGCTGGCTTGTATGGTTTTAACTGGGCGCCGGATATGACTGGTGTGCAAGCCGATATGCTGATCAACGTAACCCCGATTGGTATGGCCGGCGGTGCAGATGCAGAGACTCTTGCTTTTACTGAATCGGCTATCGAGTATGCGCAGGTGATTTTTGATGTTGTGGCATTACCGGCAGAAACACCATTGATCCGTTATGCCAGAACACAGGGCAAAAAGGTCATCACAGGGGCGGAAGTATTCGCCATCCAAGCGGTGGAACAATTTGTGTTATATACCGGTATTCGCCCGAGTGATGAAGTGTTCCAGCAAGCGGCGAAACATGCTCGAGGTTAACGCGCAGTAAAATCGCTAAAGAGGATCAACTGATTTTAAATAGCGGGCAAAACAGATACGGCTATCGGTATCTATTTTTGCCCGATACATAGCGGTATCGGCACTTTGAATAATGGCATCCACGGTGTCACCATTTTCCGGGTAGGTTGCAATGCCTATACTGGCTGAGACCGACAATTGGTAATTTTTTATCGTACAGGGCTTTTGAATTTCATCGCGTAATTTAATGGCTAATTTCTCCAGACTTGCAGTATCTGCAAACTCGGGTATCAAAATCACAAACTCATCTCCGCCCTGACGACAAACCGTATCTGATTCTCTGACCATCAGTAACAGTCGCTTGGCAATGGTTTTTAATACGGTGTCTCCGGCATCATGACCATATTCATCGTTGATGGGTTTAAAGCGGTCGAGGTCGATAAACAGTATCGCCATACGCCGTTGATGACGATGCGCCAAGGCGAGAGCATTCGTGGCGCGTTCAACAAGTAAAGAGCGGTTAGGCAGATCGGTCAGGTAATCATGGTGGGCGAGATGTTGAATGCGTTTTTCCGCTTCCCGACGTTCGGAGATATCGAGAAACATGCCAACATAATGGGCTACATTTCCATTTTTATCTAATACACGACTAATCGAAAGTAACTCAGGTAATAAACGGCCATCTTTCCGGCGATTAACTAATTCGCCTTCCCAGCGTCCGGTGCGGTTTATCTCCATCCACATAACACGATAAAACTCTTTATCTTGCTGACCGGAAGAGAGTAAACGGGGGTTTTTGTCTATGACATCTTCTAAGCTATATCCGGTGATACGAGTAAATGCAGGGTTAACAGAGATAATGCGTTTATTGGCATCGGTCACTAAGATACCACCAGGGCTGGCATTTAATACGGTGCTTGCTAGCCGCATTGCGGTCTCGTTTTTTCGACGTTCGGTAATATCTTCAATAACCATGACAATACCGATTATTTTTTCTTTATCATCCCGAAATGGGCTACCTGTCACCAGACCTAAAAAATTATCGGCATTGTTACGTAGATACTGGCGTTCTACGGTAAAAGTATCCGTTTTTTTCTCCAGCAGTTTTTCAATTTCCTGACGAGTTTCAAGCTGTTCGGAATGAGGAATTAATTGGTAAAAATCACTGCCAATCAGCTTTTCTCTAGGAATAAAAAACAAATCAACAACGCGTTGATTAATATAAATAATGTTTCCTTTGATGCTGATCAACATCACCGCCACACTCGAGCTATCATAAATGGCTCGCAGCAATGATTCCTGTTCAGTCAGACTTCGATTGGCTCGGGTTATTTCCTGTAATGCATTCGCTACGCGCAGATGACTATTTACTAAAACATAACTCACGAGCGCAAACAGCAAACTTAATATCAATCCGGCACCCATCACGATACCGCTGTTTTTTTCAGTCTCCAGCGTTAACCAATATGTGGGTAACGGCTTGATATATAACGTCCAGGTTGTGCCCAATAACTGAAATGAGATGATCGTTTCGTCATTGTTATTATTTACTGTATTAGCAGAAGCGATAGGGTAGGAGTCATACATTAAATCTGATGCTTTTGTACCATCACCTGAATAAAGGCGGATGGCGATTTTGCGGGATAAATCTTTGTACTCAAGCTGCAGATAGTTTTCTAACATATCTTTTATTCTGATCGGCGCATAAGCCCAGCCACGTAAGGCTTTCTGCCGTTGCTCAGCCGTTGCGGTTGCCATGCCGACTTGATAAATCGGCGAAAATATAATGACACCGGCTTGCACATCTTTATCTGTTTCTTGCTGCAGAATAATTTTATCCGTCATGGCGGCTTCACCTTCATCTCTGGCTCGGCTAGCGGCTTTCATTCTGAGCGGATCTGTTTGGATGTCGTAACCCATGGCGCGTTTATTCCGCCAGTTCATCGGTTCAATAAAAACAATGGATGAATAAATATCGCGCTTTCCAGATGGGCGGATGGTGTAATCAGGAAAACCTTCTGCTCTGACTGCCGTTATATGCTGCTCTTTTTGAGAGATAGGAATAAGCTGAATGTACCCAACCCCCTGAATGCCGGGGTTATACGAATGCAGATCAAGCTGTTTAATATATCGTTGAAACTCATCCCGTGTGACATAAACACTGCTGGTAAAAAGACCTGAAACTCCATGTAGAATCTCTGCATTTGACAGTAACCGACGTTCAAGCCCGGCAGATACTTCACTGGCGCGGATGTTAAATTCATTGATAACACGTTCTGTTTCTTGTTTTTGCATTTGAGAGACCTGAACCCAGGTCAATGTCAGGCAAATCATGAGTATGATGCCGGGAAGAAATACATAAAATCGTCGTCCGGGAATGAAACTGAATAGTATTTTGGACAATGAATATCCCCTTTTCTAATTCACTCACCGATTTATCTAACGATTATGCTGTGGCATGTAAGGTGGCTATTTATGAATGCACGTTACTTTGTGCATCCAAAGAGATGTACCTATTTTTCCAGTATAGTATTGATAATCCATGCATTCCAAAATCTTGCAGGATCAGTTGCTTACATTCGATGTGTTGATTAATAAATATTATTTATCAATGAGATAAAATCAGCTGTAGCTAATCAGATTATGAAATTTCACTTCAATATTTGAACTATTACGATAACCATGTGTTTTCGATGCGTCAAAACGCACTGCATCGCCGGCGGCCAATTGTTGCCATTGGCCTTCAATCAACACCTCTAATGAACCATTGAGCGGAATAACATGTTCTGTTACGCCATTAGCGTGGGCGGCCGAATGATATTCAATGCCAGCAGGGAGTGTGACTTGCAATAACTCAAAGCCAAATTTTTGATCAAACGGGATGATGGCTTTGGCGGCGATATCTTTGCCCGTCATATGTTGTATTTCGGCAGCACTATCGCCCAACCAAAGAGTCTGTGGTGTGGCTGAAGGTTCGAGAAAGGTAGAAAACGAAGTCTGAAAACCGGTCGCAATTTTCCACAAGGTTGCGACCGTTGGGCTTGATTCACCGCGTTCAATTTGCCCCAGCATTGCTTTACTCACTCCGGTAGCTTGCGCTGTTCTATCCAAACTCCAGCTTCGTTGTTTGCGTAACAACTGCAACGTAGCCGCAATATGTTGAGTCAGTTCCAGCATTGATATTCCATTTATATGATTGTGCGTTATAGCGCACAATAGAGGCTTGTGGTAATTTGAGCGTTATAACGCACGTGGATATGTCGTCAGATTAACCTGATAGCCTAAATTTGTCACTGCAGGTTTATCTCTTTGGGCGCTCAGCAAAATAGGAGTGGGTAATGCGTTTTGCCTTAAGTTTACCGGTTGCCGGATTTGTGGCGAATCTGGTCGGATTCAGTAGTTCAGTGGCGTTGATTTTCCAAGCCGCCAACAGCATGACAGGCGCGAATGCACAGTTTACCAGCTCATGGTTGTTTGCGCTTTGTATTGGTTCTGGGTTAAGCACGCTGATTTTGTCGTTTTATTACCGGCAGCCAATTTTGACTGCGTGGTCGACACCGGGCGCTGCATTACTGATCAGCAGCTTACAAGGGGTGACACCGGCACTGGCAACGGGTGCATTTTTATTTTCCGCATTGTTGATCACCCTGTGTGGTGTCACCGGACTGTTTGCTCGCCTGATGCATAAAATTCCAACCGCATTGGCCTCGGCGATGTTAGCTGGCGTGCTGGTTGGGTTTGGCATGAAAGTGTTTGAGCAGATGCCACTACAGCCTGTGCTCATCATCAGTATGTTGCTGGTTTATTTATTGGCGAAGCGGTTTTATCCGCGTTACGCGATTTTGTTGGTATTGCTGGCAGGTAGTGTGGTGGCGTGGCAACAAGGGCTTTTGCAAGGTAATACGCAACCATTGACGTTTGTATCCCCGATTTTTACATGGCCATCGTTTGATTTCGCCACGTTACTTGGGGTTGGCTTGCCGCTGTTTATTGTCACCATGGCCTCACAGAATTTACCCGGTATTGCGGTTATGAGAGCGAACGGTTATCAGGCTCCCGTATCAGCCTCGTTGACAGTAACGGGTGTGCTTAATGTGCTGTTGGCGCCATTTGGTTGTTATGCGATTAATTTAGCGGCGATCACCGCGGCGATTTGTATGGGGCCGGAAGCACATGAAGATACAAAACAGCGTTATAAAGCAGCGGCGTTTGCGGGCGTTGGTTATCTGATTGCGGGTGTATTTGGTGCCAGTACTGTGACGTTGTTTGCCATCTTGCCGGGCGCGTTAATCACGGGCGTGGCAGGCATTGCGTTGTTTGGCACGATAGGGGCGAGTTTGCATGCCGCATTGCATGATGAACATCAGCGGGAAGCAGCATTATTGACATTTCTGGTGACTGCCAGTGGATTGAGCTTGTGGGGCGTGGGTTCTGCGTTCTGGGGGCTGGTGGTTGGGGTTTTAGTTATGATGTGCTACCGAAAACGGTAGCACATTCGAGCATTTTGTTTACCAATCAACAGGCTTATTTAGCCAGTGACTCTGGTAATTCTTCGCGGATTTTCGCCAGCAGTGCTTTCACAATGCGTGGGTTACCACAAACGATATTGCCGCTGTTGTCATAGTTATGACCACCAGCAAAGTCAGTCGCAATCGCACCAGCTTCACGGGCAATCAATTCACCAGCAGCCAGATCCCATGGTTTCAGACCCAGTTCCCAGTAACCGTCCATGCGGCCAGCAGCCACATACGCCAGATCCAGACTGGCAGCACCGGCACGGCGGATATCAGCACATTCCTGGAAAATGTTGTTAAACATAGTCAGGAAAGATTGGTAATGGTGACGGTGACGATGTGGGAATGCAGTGGCTAATACACAACCGTTCAGATCTTTTGCATTGCTGCAACGCAGACGGTAGCCGTTCAGCTGTGCGCCAGCGCCACGGGAAGCGGTAAACAGTTCATCACGGATAGGGTCATAAACAACGCCCACTTCGGTACGGCCTTTAATGCGCAGGGCAATAGACACTGCAAAATGAGGAATGCCTTTAACGAAGTTGGTAGTGCCATCCAGTGGGTCGATGATCCATTGGTAGTCAGCGTCTTTACCGCTGCTCAAACCGCTTTCTTCTGCCACGATGCTGTGGTCAGGATAAGATTTTCTGATCGTCTGAATGATCACGTTTTCCGCTTCACGATCGACGTTAGTAACAAAGTCGTTCATAGCCTTTTGCATGGTTTCAATTTTGCTTGGATCAGCAAAACTTTTCACAATAACCTGACCAGCACTACGGGCTGCGCGGACAGCAATATTCAGCATGGGATGCATAATGGATTCACCACTGGATGTTAAAGAACGGGGTTAGAAAACGGCGCGATTATAGGGCGAGGGGCGGCAACAGGCAATGTCTTTTGGCAGGAAGATGAAATAATCGCCAGCAGCATCCGTGCTGCTGAACTCCGGGCGGAGTTAATGCTGACTTACAGCAGGTTTTCAGTCACTGCTTTATAAAAATCGGTATAACCACCAACGTGTTTTTTACCGACAAAAATCTGTGGCACGGTGCGAACTGGCTGGCCTACTTTTTTCTGCAGATCGGCAACAGTCATACCGGTGGCAAAAATATCCACGTAGGTAAACGCAAAGTCACGCTCTTCGCAAAACTTCACGGCCATTTCACAGTAAGGGCAATCTGGTTTGCCATAAATCATTACTGGTTCCATTTAGTCTCCTTTTTCATATAACGATATAAATTTATTAAGTAATTCAAGTTCTGATTCTGGATGTGCCGGATCAGTGATAATACAGTTGATCGGACACACCCGCACACAGGTGGGCTCCTCATAGAAGCCCACACATTCGGTACAGCGATCAGGCATAATTTCATACACCTTATCGCCCATATAAATGGCCTGATTAGGGCACTCGGGTTCGCACATATCGCAATTAGTGCAAGCCTCAGTGATCAATAGCGCCATCGTTAAGCCACCGCATGCGGTTGGCGGGTGCTCTCTTTATCATCCAGATTACGCAATAAAATGCCGTAACTCAGATCGATATTTTCCGGCACTGGGATTTCCACAATATGGCCATCACCTGGGGCAACTTCAATCTGCTCACCTTTTTTATTTTCCATGTGTGCTAATTCAAAGCTGATGTTGCCTTGTGGTGTCATCAATTCCAGGCTGTTGCCAACGAGGAATTTATTTTTCACCGCAATTTTTGCCATACCATTGGCACTGCGTTCCAGCACTTCACCGACAAACTGCTGGCTGTCGGAAACAGAATAGCCGTAGTCGTAATTCTGGTAGTCAGAATGCACATGACGACGCAAGAAACCTTCGGTATAACCACGGTGCGCCAGATTTTCCAGTGTGCCCATCAGGTTGGCGTTAAATGGTTTACCTGCTGCGGCGTCATCAATGGCCTGACGGTATACTTGTGCAGTACGTGCGCAGTAGTAAAAAGATTTAGTCCGGCCTTCAATTTTCAGTGAATGCACACCCAGTTTACTCAGACGTTCCACATGCTGAATGGCCCGTAGATCGCGCGAGTTCATGATGTAAGTGCCGTGTTCATCTTCGAACGCGGTCATGAATTCACCGGGGCGGTTTTTCTCTTCCAGCAAAACCAGTGCATCACTTGGTGCACCGATCCCCAGCGTTGGTTCAACTTTCACTGGAATTGGTTCTTGTTTGTGCACGATCTGGCCAACATCATCCTGTTTGCCTTCGTGTACGTTATATTCCCAACGACAAGAGTTGGTGCAAGTACCTTGGTTCGGGTCGCGTTTGTTCAGGTAACCGGACAGCAGGCAACGGCCGGAATAGGCCATGCACAGCGCGCCATGCACAAACACTTCCAGCTGAATATCTGGGCACTGCTGGCGGATTTCTTCAATTTCTTCAATCGACAGTTCACGTGACAGGATCACACGTTCCAAGCCCATCTTTTCCCAGAATTTCACGGTTGCCCAGTTAACGGCGTTGGCTTGTACGGACAAATGCACCGGCATTTCAGGGAAGTGTTCACGCACCATCATGATCAAGCCCGGATCGGACATAATTAAGGCATCCGGCCCCATGTCGATCACGGGTTTCATGTCGCGGACAAAGGTTTTCAACTTCGAGTTATGTGGCTGAATATTGGCAACCACATACAGTTTTTTGCCTAAGTCATGTGCTTCGTTGATGCCCAATTGCAGATTGGCATGATCAAATTCGTTATTGCGTACACGCAGACTGTAACGAGGTTGGCCGGCATAAACCGCATCAGCACCGTAAGCATAGGCATAACGCATATTCTTCAGCGTTCCCGCTGGAGACAGTAATTCTGGTTTAAACATGTTGTTCTCTCTTGTCTGATCACAGGTCAGTAAGATGCCACCTGATGGCATCGGGCGCGCGATTGTACTCTGGAAAGGGGTATTAAGGATATATCTGTAAAAACAGCGGGACGATATGCTCATTCCCGCTGTTTTTACATTGTTTTTATCTAGTTTGGTGCTGAACGAATGCGGTTATTCGGCTTTTTCTCCGCCGAGTGCGGCCACCAGCTCAGGAACGAATTTCGCCAGCTCACCGGTCATCAGCGCAAAGTCAGCATCCATACGGGCAACCTGATCTTCCGATACCACATCTTCATTCTGTTCACGCAGTTCTTCACTGAATTTCAGACGTTTGATCGACAGATCATCACTTAACACAAAACTGACAGTATCCGACCAGTTCAGCGCCAGTTTCGTCACCATTTTATCGGCTAACAGATGCGATTTGATTTCGTCACACACCAGATCCTGCTCTTTACAACGAATGATACCACCGTGTTCCAGCGCGGAACGCAGCTCGGCTTCATCTTCCAGCGTGAACCCAGCCGGTGCGGCTCCGGCATTCAGCCATTCCGTCATGGTGATTTCTGGCGGGTTTAACAGCGCAAATGGCACAACGGGTAGACTGCCAGTGCATTTACGCAACAGCGATAATACGTCGTCGGCTTTTTTCGCTGAGCCAGCATCTACCACCAGATAATTTTCTGCGGCGTTGATCCATAAGAAGGTCTGGCTGGAACGCGGGAATGCACGTGGTAATAGCGTATGCAGGATCTCTTCTTTCAGTGATTCTTTCTCTTTTTTCTTCAGTGCCCGACCTTGTGCTGCTTCCATATCATCGATTTTTTCCTGCAGCATGTCTTTGATGACGGCTGCGGGCAGCATTTTTTCTTCCTTTTTAGCACATAACAACAGCTGTCCCTGTACTTCATGCACCAATACTTCTGCGTGTTTTCCCAATGGGGAAATCCAACCGAATTTGCTCATCTCTTGACTACCACAAGGCGTAAACAGATGGCTTTGCAGCATTTTTTCCAGGCTGTCAGCATCGTGTTCGAAAGGACGAGTAAAACGGTACAGTTGCAGGTTTTTAAACCACATGGCGACCTCAGTCATGTTTAAAAGGAGTCGCATTCTAACAGCATTGTGATCGCTTCGGCATTACCCGGATAAAAACCGGAGCTGATTCACAACCTGATAACCCCTTGACTATGTCTTTGCGTGGGCTGAGTACACTAAAGTTAAGTTTAATTCGGAGTAGATCATGGTGATTCGACGCAGCGAACCACAAGATATGCCACAACTGACAGCCATTTGGTTGCAAGCATCATTGCATGCCGATGAGTTTTTGCCAGCGGCTACCTGGTGGCACAGGCAGGAGTCGATGCGTAAGCAACTGGAGTGTGGCACAGAAGTTTGGGTTGCCGATGATGAAAATCATCTGGTGGGTTTTGTCGCTTTAAAAGCTGATGAGTTACTGGAGCTGTATGTTGAGCCCAGTTGTCAGCGCCAGCAACTGGCTGAGGAGTTGTTAGGGCTGGCCAAACAGAATCATCCGGTGCTGTATCACCGGGCGTGTGCTGACCATGCCGATGAAATTGAGTTTTATCAAAAGCAGGGCTTCAAAATCAAAGAAGCACATAAACATCCGGTCTGGCAATTGGAGGAATACTGGATGGAGTGCCGTGACGCTTGAAAACGTACGCTTGAAAAAGGGCGCGCCAGCCATCATGTTACGGAGAACTACTTCCTGATCTGTTGCTGAGCACTGTGAAATTACTGCATACCGCCGACTGGCATCTGGGACATCGTTTGCACGGTCATGAACGTTACTATGAGCATCGTTCATTTCTTGATTGGTTAATGAATGAGATTGTGCAACGCGATATCGATGGTTTATTGGTCGCGGGTGATGTATTTGATACCGCCAACCCATCAGCAACCAGCTGGCAGCTTTTTTACCAATTTCTGGCGAGCTTACGTCAGCAACGTCCGCATCTGAATGTCATCATTATTGCTGGTAATCACGATTCGCCATCAAAACTTGATGCCCCACATGAATTACTCAAATCCTTTGATCTGCATTTAATTGGCGCGATTGAGCGCGATGTTGCGGGCCAACTCAATTGTGAAAAATTAGCGATCCCGTTGAAAGATAAAGCGGGAAAAATCGCTGCTTGGTGTGCTGCCGTACCATTCTTGCGTAGCGCCGATTTACGGATTAGTGACGAACAAACTGCAGGGGATGATCGTTTGGTGGCCGGTGTGCGTGAGGTTTACCAGCAAGTTTTTTCACATATCAACGCACAACGCACCATCAACGAACAGGGTGTAGCGGAACAACCCATCTTGGCGCTGGGGCATGCTTATCTGCAAAGTGGCGAACTGTCGGAGTTATCGGAACGAAAAATTTTAGGCGGCAATCAACATGCGTTGCCACTTGCTGTGTTTGATGGTGCCGATCATGTGGCATTAGGGCATTTGCATTTAAGCCAAGCTTTGAGTGAACGGGTACATTATTCCGGTTCCCCGTTACCGTTATCGCTGGCGGAACAACACTACCCGCATCGGGTGCTCGAATTAACCGTCAACAATCATCAAATTGCGGTGACGGATAAAATCCGTGTACCGCATACCGTGGATATTTTGCGTCTACCCACCCAAGCTGCGCCATTAGATGAAGTCTTAGCTGAGCTGAGCGCACTTTCACTGGCCGACTTACCGCATAACCAGCGTCCGTTTTTGGAAGTACGCGTGAAACTCGATAAACCCGAAGCCCGTTTGCGCGAGCGGGTATTAGCAGTACTCACTGATAAACCGGTGCGCTTGGCGCGAATTCATACCGAATATACCGGACATGGTTTAGGCATCGCCGATCAAATGGCCACAGTGCCACTTGATTCGCTGACGTCGCGGGAAGTGTTTGAACTGTGTTATCAGCGGCAATATGCCTCTTCCCCTGCTATTGAACTGGTGAATTGTTTCGAAGAGTTAGAAACCGTATTGGAGCATCCGGCATTATGAAAATACTTGCGGTTCGTGGTGAAAACCTCGCTAGTTTAACTCATCCCTTTGATATTGATTTTACGCAAGGGCGCTTGGGTGAAAGTGGCCTGTTTGCCATCACTGGCAATACCGGTGCCGGAAAAAGCACGATCTTGGATGCGATTTGTCTGGCGTTATATGACCAGATCGCGCGTTTTCCATCGAATAAGAAAAATATGGCGGAAATTGGTCGCGTTGATGATGCTGAGCGATTAAAAGCCAACGATGTGCGTCTGATCTTAAGCCGTGGCGCATTCTCCGGTTATGCCGAAGTCGAATTTTCTGGTCGCGATGGTCAGTGTTATTGTGCGCGTTGGTCGGTACGTCGGGCGCGCAATCGCCCAGATGGCAAATGCCAAAAACAAGAACGTTCGTTGCGTCAGCTATCTGAGGGCGGTGTCACCTATGCGGGTGGACAACGCGATGTGCAAAGTCAGATTGAGGAAAAAATTGGCCTGAACTGGGAGCAATTCCGGCGCGCCGTGATTTTACCGCAAGGTGACTTTGCTGCCTTTCTGAAAGCCAGCATGGATGAACGCTCGGCGCTATTAGAACGCATGACGGGCACGGAACATTATTCGCAACTCTCTGTGGCAGCGTATGAACGGGCCAAAACGGAGCGTCAGCAATTAGCCACACTCGAAGAGAAGATCGGTGACCGACCGCAGTTCAGCCAGGACGATCGCGACAATCTGTTATGGCAATTTAATAATTTGTCGTTGCAACAAAAGCAGTTAGCGCAGCAACTCAGTTTGTTGCAAGAATGGCAGGGCATGCAATTGCGTCTGCAAGAGTTGCAAGGCGTAACGGAAGAATCCCGCCAGCAATTACAAACCGTGATGGCAGAATGGCAGGCGCAGGAAGCCCACCGTCAACAACTGGCATTGCTGGAGAAAGTGCAAGTTGCACGTCCGGAACATGAACAACTTGATCGCACGGTTATTGAATTGCAGCAAGTCACGGAAATCTTGCAGCGCCAGCAACAACAGCTTACCCAACATCTGGAATTAGAACAGCCATTACAGCAGCAATATCAGCAAGTGCTGCAGCAACGTGATGGTGGTGAAGCCGAATATGCAGTGGTGCAGCGCGAGATCCGGCAGGCGCGTGAGTTGGATAACTCGTTATCTGAGCGACAACAACAAGTAGAACAAGCCGCCCAGCAGTTGTTGGCGTTGCAGGCCGACACAGCGGTACAACAGCAAGTGCGCGAGCAACAGCAACACACCATGCAGCAACTCCAGCAGCAACGATCAGAGTTGCAGGTTTGGTTAGCAGAAAACAGCCACTGGCAGCGTCAAGCGCAACAGCAGCAACCGTTGTTAAAAGCGATGCAAGATTTTCTCGGTGAACAACAGCGTTGGCAGCAACAAAACCAACAGATTGCGATCTATCAGCGGCAGTTGCGTGAATTAGAGCAGGCACAAATCATTGTGCAGGGCCATTTCCAGCATCAACAAGAAGCGTTGCAGGCTATTAATTTGCGCTTACAACAAGAAGGTACACCGCAGGAGTGGCAGGCATTACAGCAATTACACAACCGCTGGCAGGAAGCGCAGAGTCTGGCGGAGCGTTGTCATCATCTGAAAGGGTTGGCTGAACAAGCAATCTTAAGCCAACGACAACGAGCCGAATTAGTTCAGCGTTTGCAATTAGCACAGCAAGCATTGCAGCAAATCACCCTACGTCAGCAAGCTATTCAACCAGAATTAGATGATTTACGTGCGCAACTGAAAGAGGTGCATCACACGCTGAAACAAGCGTTGTTACGCAGCCAATTGCAAGATTACCGTGGTTATCTGGTAGATAACGAGCCGTGCCCTTTGTGTGGTTCCAGTCATCATCCTTACCAGCATGAAATGGTCACGGATAGTCTGTTACAACAGTTAGAACATCAGCAATTTTTCCTGCAACAGCAATTAGAAAAAGGGCAGGTGGAAGCCGCGCAATTACAGGAAGCGGAATTACAAACGCAACGAGCTGGCAAAGAGCTGGAGCGTCAGCTTAGCCAATTGGATGAAGCATTACAGACACAAGCGTTGCAATGGCAAGCGCTACGTCAGGCTCATACCTCGTTACTTCCTGCATGGCCGGAAGATGATAGCCAGTGGTTACCATTGGCTGTTTTGCTGGCGCAATTACAGCATCAGCAAGGTGTGCAAGCGGGTGAGTTGCATCAGCAATATGAATTAGCCCGCGCGCAATTTGAGCGTCAGCAACAATTACTGGTTCAGCAGGAAAAACTCAGCCAGCAGGCGCAATTGCATGAGCGCGAGTTGATGGAGTTACGCCGCCAGAGCGGTATGCAACAGAGTGCGTTTGAACAGTTACAGCAACAACAATCCGCATTGCTTTTACGCTTACAACAAAGTGAATTGTCACTGGAAGAGCAACTGGCCCCGTTGGACTGGCGCTCGCATCTGAACTTACAGCAGGGCGAGATCTGGTTACAAGGCTGGCTAAAATGCTGTCAGGAATATCAACAAGTAGAACAGCGCTGGAATTCAATCGAACAACACTATCAGCAAGTTTATTCTGCTTTATCTGAGCAGAAAATTCGTTTACAAACCCTGCAGGAACAACTGCAACTGCGTCAGCAAGAGCTGCAACGTATTCAAACTGACTATCAACAAACACTGGCACAGCGTCAGCAATGTCTGAATGGGCAAGCGGCCGAGCCATTAGAACAACAATGGCTTCAGCGTCTGCAACAAAACCGGCAACTGGCGGAGCAGCAACAGCAGCAATTGCAACAATGGCAGGAACAACGAATCGCTCTGCAATCGCAAGTGGCCAGCCAGCAACACCATCTGGAACAACTGCAGGCGCAGCAGCGTACATTATTGCGCAGCACCATGCAGCAGCAGCAAAAATTAAATTTAACCGAATATGAGATCCGGCAGTTGTTAATGGTGCCGATAGAGCATGTGCGTTTGCAGCGCGAACAACTGGCACATTTAGATGAGCTACTCACGCAAGCCAAAACGCGGTTGCAGGAACGTGAGCAACAGATCGATCTACAGCTCAAACGTTGTGAGGCGTTACAACAATCACAACCTGAGTGGGCAATGTTAGATCTCAATCAACTGATTGCTCGTCAGCAAGAGATGATGCTGCATCTGCAAGACCTAGATCAGCTTTTATTTGATCTCAAACGGCTGCAGTTACAGGTAGAAGAGGCAGCAGTAACACAAGCTGAGTTGCAACAAGCCTATCAGGCACAATTACAGATCAGTGATCGCTGGCAGCAGTTGAGCGATCTGATTGGCTCAGCCAGCGGGGCAAAATTCCGCACCTTTGCACAAAGCCTGACGTTGGAACAGTTGTTAGGGCTGGCGAACTTACATTTAGCCGAATTAGCGCCGCGTTATCAGTTACAACGCGTACCGGGTACCGATCTGGCATTGCAGGTAATTGATCGTGACATGGGCGATGACATTCGTGCCGTCGAATCGTTGTCCGGTGGTGAAAGTTTCCTTGTGTCATTGGCGCTGGCGTTAGGTTTGTCATCTTTGTCATCACACGATACTCGTATTGAATCACTGTTTATTGATGAAGGCTTCGGCACACTCGATCCGGAGAGTCTGGATACAGCGATTGCCAGTCTGGATGCTTTACAAGCAGCGGGCCGACAAGTCGGTGTTATTTCACATGTGCAAACGCTGGTGGAGCGGATTGGCGTGCAAATTAAAGTACAAAGTATGGGCGGTGGTGAAAGCAGAATTGTATTGCCTTGATATGACAAGAATAACGCCTATCATAAAACTGTCATAAAACCTTCTGATAATGGCATCAGACTTGTCATAAAAGGGTTTTTATCATGTCAAAGCGTGTTTTGGTTGTTGAGGATGAAGCACCCATCCGTGAGATGTTGTGTTTCATGCTGGAACAACGTGGGTTTGAGGCGGTGGAAGCCGCCGATTTTTCTGAAGCTGTGGCGTTGGTGAAAGAGCCATATCCAGAGCTGATCCTGCTCGACTGGATGATCCCTGGTGGCAGTGGTATCCAATTCATCAAATTGATGAAACAGGAAGAGCTGACACGAAATATTCCGATTGTCATGCTAACTGCGCGTGGCGAAGAAGAAGATAAAGTCCGCGGGCTGGAAGTGGGGGCTGATGACTACATTACTAAGCCTTTCTCTCCCAAAGAGCTGACCGCGCGGATCAAAGCCGTCATGCGCCGTTCTGTTCCAACCGCGACCGAAGACGTGATCGATGTACAAGGGTTACGCCTCGACCCGGTATCCCACCGTGTAACCGCAAACGATCTGCCTCTGGATATGGGGCCGACGGAATTCCGTTTGTTACATTTCTTTATGACACATCCTGAACGGGTCTATAGCCGCGAACAGTTACTGAATAACGTCTGGGGCACCAATGTGTACGTCGAAGATCGCACGGTTGATGTGCATATTCGTCGTCTGCGGAAGGTTATGGCGACGACCGGGCATGAAGTGTTAATTCAGACTGTGCGTGGTGCAGGTTATCGTTTTTCTTCCCGCATTTAAGGGACTGTATGCAACAACCCAATTACTGGATCTCTCTGGCTAAAAAAATTGTCGTGTTATATACGCCACTTTTATTGGCTGGCGCATTACTGGGTGACTGGCGATTAGGCCTTATTATTGCCTTGATCTACCACATTTTCTGGTTTTATCGCTATCAGAAACGGCTACAAGATTGGTTGTGGAACGATCGCAGTTTGATTCCGCCGCAAGGGCCAGGGACGTGGGAACTGATCTTTAATGGTATCTATCGGTTACAGCAACGTCACCGTATGCGGCGCCGTGAGCTGGCCAGTGTGATCCGACGTTTCCGTGAAGGCGCCGAAGCATTGCCGGATGCGGCCGTCGTTTGTCGCAATGATGGTTCTATCATTTGGTGTAATCGGTTAGCCGGGCAATGTCTGGGTTTTCGTTGGCCGGAAGATGCCGGGCAAAACATCAGCAATTTAATTCGTTATCCTGCTTTTGTCGGTTTTTTGCAGCAAAAAGAATTCAGCGAACCTTTGGAAATGCCATCGCCAATCAATGATGACAAAGTGCTGGAAGTGCGGGTAATGCCTTATGCCGACGATCAATTCATGTTGGTCGTGCGCGACATTACACGGATACGAAGTGTCGAGAACATGCGCAAAAACTTTGTTGCCAATGTCTCGCACGAACTGCGTACGCCACTGACAGTCTTGAAAGGTTATCTGGAAATGCTGGAGGAAGATCTGCCACCGCCGGCACGCTGGAAAAAAATGCAACAGGTGATGCTCGAGCAAACCTTACGCATGGATAATCTGGTGGATCAGCTCTTAACCTTATCGCGAATTGAAGTCGCCACGGATATAGATCGTTCCCGCATTGTCGATGTACCAAGAATGTTATTGATGTTGCAGCATGAGGCTAAGGCGCTGAGTGGTGCCATGCGGCATGACCTTCACTTTAAAATTGATGAACAACTCAAAGTACATGGTGATGAAGATCAATTGCGTAGTGCGATGACGAATCTGGTTAATAACGCGATCAAATATACTCCTGCTGGCCGCAAAATTACCGTGGAATGGCGCCGTAATGGTACAAAAGCGCATTTTTCGGTGACAGATGAAGGCGATGGTATCGCGTTGGAACACTTAGGGCGACTGACGGATCGTTTTTATCGGGTCGATCGAGCGCGTTCCCGACAGACCGGAGGTTCGGGCTTGGGGCTGGCGATTGTTAAGCATGCACTGAGTCATCACGACAGCGCTTTGAATATTGAAAGCGCACTTGGTAAAGGCAGTTGCTTTAGCTTTTTGATCCCGGAAAGTCTGGTTGTAAAAAGCTAAATAGTTACTTTTATTGTCACATAACTGTCATCTATCTTTATTAAAGTCGTCACATTGGCAGTAGATACTTATCTGCGTCAACTTAGAGAACATTCTCAACTGGAGAAAGTGGATGAAACTGAACAAAGTAGTTAGTGTGGTTGGTTTTGCAGCTGCCAGCTTCCTGTCAAGCCATGTATGGGCCGCAGGCGTAGATGCAGCAATCCCTGAATATCAGAAAGTAAGCGGTATCTCAGGTAACCTGTCTTCTGTTGGTTCAGATACACTGGCTAACATGATGACCCTGTGGGCTGAAGAGTACAAACGTGTTTATCCAAACGTTAATATTCAAATTCAGGCGGCAGGTTCTGCAACTGCACCACCAGCACTGACTGAAGGTACCTCTCAGTTTGGCCCGATGAGCCGTACCATGAAAGAAGGCGAAATTGAGGCTTTCGAAAAACATTACGGTTATAAGCCAACAGCAGTACCAGTAGCCATCGACGCCTTAGCTGTATTCGCACACAAAGATAACCCAATCAAAGGGTTAACTATGCTGCAGTTGGATGAAACTTTCTCCAGCACCATGAAATGTGGTGGCACTCAAACTACCACTAAATGGGGTGATTTGGGTCTGACTGGTGAGTGGGCCGATAAAGACATTCAATTGTTTGGTCGTAACTCAGTATCAGGTACTTACGGTTACTTCAAAGAACATGCGCTGTGTAAAGGTGACTTCAAAAACACCGTTAACGAACAGCCAGGTTCTGCTTCTGTAGTACAGTCAGTAGCTGCATCACTGAATGGTTTGGGTTACTCAGGTATTGGTTACAAAACATCAGGCGTGAAAGCAGTTCCGTTGTCTAAAGATGGTGGTAAAACCTTCATCGAAGCAACTGAAGAAAATGCAATTTCAGGCGCGTATCCACTGTCTCGTTACTTGTTTATCTACGTAAACAAGGCACCAAACAAGCCACTGGATCCTATGCAGAAAGAGTTCCTGAAAATGGTTCTGTCTAAAACTGGTCAGAACATCGTAGAGAAAGACGGTTATATCCCTCTGCCTGCGAAAATTGTTGCCAAACAACTGGAAGTGTTAAGCAAATAATATTGCTTAAACATCAGCGGAGCTTTCATAGCTCCGCTTTTTTATTTGTATTTTCTAATGATTATCTCGCCTTCTCGATATCTCCTCACTCCGGCATAATAAGCATCTCATAGAGGATGTCTCATGTCACAAGCAGAACAAGATATTTACTGGATGCACTACGCAATGCAACTGGCTGATCGGGCAGAACAGGCAGGGGAAGTGCCTGTAGGTGCCGTGTTGGTGTTAGATAATAAGGTGATAGGCGAGGGCTGGAATTTATCCATCAGCCAGCATGATGCTTGTGCGCATGCAGAAATCATGGCGATCAGGCAGGCTGGCGATTTGATCGGAAATTATCGGCTGCTTGGCGCTACGTTATATGTCACGTTAGAGCCTTGTGTGATGTGCGCTGGTGCGATGATCCACAGCCGTATCGCGCGCGTGGTGTATGGTGCCAGTGATCTGAAAACCGGTGCTGCAGGCTCGGTTTTTGATATTTTGAGTGATCCTCGGCATAACCATATGGTCGGAATTACTGGCGGCATAGCGGCAGATACATGCAGCCAACAGCTCAGTGATTTTTTCCGTCGCCGTCGGGCTGAGAAAAAAGCGGAAAAGCAGCGCGTAAAAGATCAGCAGTTGTTTGATCCAGAATAAGAAACCTGTCAAATAAAATATCCCATATGAATCTTCTTCTATAATCCAAAATGAGCCGATAAATCATTTCTAACTGGATTTAGTGGCACCAGCAACGGATTGTACTGGGAGATTCAGACATGATTCCTTTAATTATCTATGAAGCATTGCCTGCGGTTTATTTAACTCTGGGGATCTTGCTATTAAGTTTTGCAGAGCTGCCATTATTATGGTTTTCTGCTTCAGTGTTCTATTTTGTTGGTGCTGCAGTCTGGATCATGCGTTCAGCGTATCGTCGCACGGACAATATTGCTGTACCGCAGAAAAGATGGATTTTGCCGGATTTGTTTTATGAATTTAAGCCATTTCTGCACATACTCACCGGCACTGTGTTGATCCGTTATTCTTCAGGACCAATTACAGTAGCCGGATTTTGTCTTGTTTTGTTCGCGGTTAAGCATTTATCGCAGCGGCAAGCTAACAGGAAGTGTACTTCCCATCTCTTTGCCTGAGATTAATTTACTACTTCTAGCACTAGTTCCCAGAGCATGGCTTTCATGTATTTTTGCTCACGTTCTAGATTCTGCATCAGTAGCTTATTGTTTTCACACCAGCGGTTCGGAAGCATCAAGGTCATGGTATCGCCAATGACGCGAATACCAATATGCGGCAGCAGTTCATCCATCCGGCGATGATTTAATGCCACGGCAATACGTAATATCCGAATACAACGCCAGATGGCCTGATCATCATAGTTAGGGATTGGGCTGAATTCATAAGCCTTGATGGCTTTACGGTGGAAACGCACCAACGAGGCCAGTGCTTGTTGCTCTTCTTGGTTAAAACCTGGCAGATCAGAGTTTTGTAGAATGTAAGAAGAATGACGTTGGATGGCAGAAAAGTTAATTACCAACCCAACTTCATGCAATGCCGCAGCCCAGCTGATCAATGGGCGCATTTGTTCGTACGAGAGTTGCCAGTCAACGCATACGGCATCGAACAGTGCTAAGGTTGTTTTTTTAACCCGATGCGCTTGCGGAATATCAATGTGATACATATCCGCCAGCCCTTTAGCGGTTTGTTCACGAGTATCATGCTGTTCTTGGCGCGAAGCAAATTCGTACAAGATCCCTTCACGTAAGGCACCGTCAGAGTAATCCATGTGTTCAATTCCCAACCCTTGGAACAGGGCGATCAAAATCGATACGCCGGCTGCAATCACTGGGCGTCGATCGTCAGTCAGCTCAGGTAAACTCAGTTCTGCGATATATTTTTGCTGAATCATCTGTTGTTTCAAATGTTCAAGCCCGGCCAGGGTGATTTGGCCATCGCCACCGGCTGCCAGTAACAACTCTTTCACCGTTTTGATGGTACCCGAGCTACCCAAACATTGGCGCCAGCCCAATGTGGTAAATTGGGTCAGGATTGGTTCCAACTGGTGCAATGCTTCAAAGATAGCTGCGTTGAAGTTTTTTTCTGACAATTTCCCATTACTGAAAAATTGTTTGGTAAAAGTAACACAGCCCATTTTGCGGCTGGTCAGTGCCATCGGCAGATATTTCTCGCCGATGATCAGTTCAGTACTACCACCACCAATATCGATCACCAGCATACGGCCTTGCGTATGTTGTGTATGCGAAACCCCCTGATAAATCAGACGTGCTTCTTCCAAACCAGAAATGATTTCGATGGGATGACCGAGCAATAACTTGGCGCGCTCAATGAAGTGTTGCGCGTTATGAGCAACACGCAGGGTATAGGTGCCAGTGATACGAATAGCATCCGGGTGGATGCTTTGCATACGCTCAGCAAACAGCGCCAGACAATTGAGCCCGCGCTGCATAGCTTCTTCCGACAGATTTTTGAATTCGTCCATGCCTTCAGCCAGACGAACTCGTTCTTTTAACCGATCGACAACTTGTAAGCGACCATCAACCACTCGGGCAACCATCATATGAAAACTATTGGAACCCAGATCGATCGCAGCAAGCATGTTATTCGGCATCTGTTGGTAACTCCAGTCGTTGCAGGTATTCGTAAATACAGATTTGTGAACGAATTTTACGACGATTTCCGCGCGGAACATAGCTGTTCCGTTGATCCGCATCAATCACACGTGCTTTCGTGGTGTCATTAAACTGTATTTCTAGCATATCCATAATGCGCTGTTTTAAGCGTTCATCATAAACCGGCGTACCCACTTCCACGCGATGATCCAGATTACGAGTCATCCAATCAGCGGATGAAATGAACAGTTTCGGGTTGCCATTATTGTGGAACACCATGACGCGAGGATGCTCCAGATAACGGTCGACAATGCTGATAATTGAAATGTTATCGCTGATGCCCGGAATGCCTGGCACTAATGAACACATACCACGGATGATCATGCGAATTTTCACGCCCGCCTGACTGGCTGCATACAAGCGCTGCACCATACCGGTATCCACCAAATTATTGATCTTAATGGTAATTTCAGCCGGTAAACCTGCGCGGGCATTGGTTAACTCATTATCGATCAAACGGTAGATATAACGCCGTGAATTAATCGGCGATACCAGCAGGTGATTAAATTTGATCCGACGATAAGGGTGCTCAATAAATTCAAATACGTTATCGACTTCAGCAGTAATTTCCGGATGCCGGGTAAACAGTGAGAAGTCGGTATAAATCTTCGCTGTTTTTTCGTTGAAGTTCCCGGTGCCGATATGCGCGTAGCGCACTTGTTCATCACCTTCGCGACGCGTGATCAGACACAACTTGGAGTGCACTTTCAAGCTATCAAGACCAAACAGTACTTTCACACCGGCATCTTTCAGGCGGTTTGCCCATTTGATGTTGGCTGCTTCATCAAAGCGCGCCTGCAGTTCAACCACGACCGTCACGCGTTTACCGTTGTTAGCCGCATCGATCAGCGAATCGATGACGCGTGACTGACTGGCAACACGGTAGATATTCATTTTGATCGAGACAACCGCCGGGTCGAAAGAGGCCTGCCGTAAGATCTCGGTCATGTATTTGAATTTGTGATAAGGGTAGTGCAGCAGAATGTCTTGCTCTGTGATCGCCTGAAACACGGTCTGATGCCGTTCAAAATCCTGGCAATCGAGAGCCGGTAGTTTGTAATTTTCCAGATAGGTGCGGCCGACATTCGGAAAGCCGATAAAATCTTTGAAATTATGATAACGACCACCAGGCATGATCGAATCGTAGTGGCTCATCTCTAATTTACTGGTCAGAAATTGCACCATAGCCTGTGGCATTTCACGATCATACGAGAAACGCACCGGCAGCGCTTTGAGGCGCTGTTTTAACCCTTCACTGGTTTTCTCCAGCAGGGTTAAATCCATCTGTGACGAGACATCAAATTCTGCATCACGGGTCATCTTGACGGAATAAGCGGCAATGGTGTCATATTCAAAGAAGCCACGGAAAATATCATCCAGACAAAAACGGATGACGTTATCCAGAATAATTAAGACTTTTTTCCCGCGATTACCGTCGCTTGGTACAGGTACAAAACGTGGAACGTGGTCGGTGGGCACTTCAATCAGCGCATATTGTCCGTGTTTGCCTTCTTTTTTCATCTTGACCGCGAGGTAGGTGTATTGGTCTTTCAGAAAGCTAACGGGGTCACTATCGCTGGTTAGTAGAATAGGGCTGATATGGCGTAATACTTTTTCTTTGAAGAAATTGCGTAACCAGAGTTGTTGTTCCGGGCTGGTCTGTTCTTCATTAATGAGGAAGATATTATGTCGGGCTAACGCCATCATCAGTTCATGGTAGGTGCTATCGAAGATTTGCCCCAGTTCCATGACGCGATCTTGGATCACATGCAGCAAGTCTTCGGCTTTCGGGTCACCGCCATGTTCTTTATGGATCAGCACACGCCGTTTTACATCGGCAACTCGGACTTTAAAAAATTCATCTTGGTTATTGGAGAAAATACCGAGAAAGCGGACCCGCTCAATTAGCGGCACCGATTTATCCATTGCTTCCTGCAATACACGGCTATTAAATGAAAGCCAGCTCAGCTCTTTTTCAAGCCATAATTTGTCACTATTCATGCCAATCCTCATCGCTCTTTTTTCTTGCTGCACATGCTTAGATAACAAAGCATTGCAGTCATATTATATGTCAACTATATGACAATCTGGTGTCAATCGCTGTAATAGAACTCTAAAGAATCATTCCAACGCTAAACTAAATGCTGAAATAACAACAAATGACAGCGTTGTAACAAAACTGTCATCTGACTTCCCTAGAATGGCGCTACTCTAAAGTGGAGTTGAGGTCTTCATGTCAACAGAATCCATCAATCTGACGATGTCCGGCAGCCGAAAGCGGCGTGTCACCGATCGTCTTGCCAGTATCGGCGTAACTACCGGGGGTATCCTGGTGTTAGTTGCGTTGTTGCTGATATTTTTCTATCTGCTCTATGTCGTTAAACCTATTTTTGTGGGTGCTTCACTGGAACCTGCTGCTTCTTTGCAGGTGCCGGTAAAGGGCACCACTGCAATCTTGGGAACCGATGAGCAAAATCAAGTGGGTTATCGTTTCAGCCAACAAGGCGATATCGATTTCTTTTCGCTGAATAAAGATTCGGGTCATCCGGTTGGCAGCGTGTTACTGCATAATTCACCTGCTGATACGGTGACAGCGGTAGCTAATACTGCGCTCGGCAAACCGATGGTGGTGTATGGTTTTGCCAATGGTAAGGCGCAGGTATTACAGCCTGATTTTGTGACTACCTATCCTGAAGGTAAAACGCACCTTACGGAAGCTGAAATCAAATACCCGTTAGGTACTAGCCCGATTGAACTTGATCCAGAAGGGCATGCGATCACTCAGTTAGCTTATGAAGCTAAATCAGATAAACGAGTATTCGCGTTTGCGACGGAAGCCGGTGCGCAATTATTAGTACAAAGTGGTGAAGAAAACTTCCTTTCCGGTGAAGTGGAATGGCAGAGCCAGCATTATCGTTTGCCTGAAATTACCGGCAAAATTGACCAGCTGATCTTAACGCCGAATTTAAATGTCTTATTGGTGCGCGTGGGCAATTTATTGTCTATCTATAACATCGTGACACCAGAGAACATCACGCTGAAAGCATCGTTGCAGGTCAATGCGCAGCAAGCGAATGTTACCAACATTTCATTACTAAGTGGCGCATCTTCGCTACTGGTTGCTAATGATAATGGTGTGATCTCGCAGTGGTTTGAAGTGCTGAAAAACGGCGAACGTAAATTTACCCAAATTCGTGAATTTCAGGCTGACAAATCCATTCGTGCGTTAGCGCCGGAACACAACCGCAAAGGTTTTGCGACTTTGTCTGGTGAGAACCATATTGAACTGTTTTACACCACCAGTCATGCCCGTCTGTATGCTGAAAATTTAGGCACTACCGCGTTAGATGCGATGGCACTGTCGCCACGTAACTCGGCGTTGCTGTTACAGCAGAATGATAAATTCCAGCTGTTCCACGTTAACAATGAACACCCTGAAGTGAGCTGGAGTTCCTTGTGGACGCAGGTATGGTACGAAGGTTATCCAGAACCGCAGTTCGTATGGCAATCGACATCAGCCTCTGATGACTTTGAACCCAAACTGAGTCTGGTGCCGTTAGCGTTTGGTACATTGAAAGCGGCGTTTTATGCCATGCTGTTTGCTGTGCCGATTGCTTTGTCGGGTGCGATTTACGCCGGTTATTTCATGTCGGCGGGAATGCGTAACTTCGTTAAGCCTACCGTGGAAATCATGGCGGCGTTACCGACGGTGATCCTCGGTTTTATGGCGGGTCTGTGGCTAGCACCGGCGATTGAAGAAAACCTGCCCGGTATTGTGCTCATGCTGGTGTCATTACCGCTGGGCGTGTTGCTGACCGGTATGGGCTGGAATGCATTACCACGTAAGATCAAATCTGTATTGCCGGAAGGCTGGCACGCGCTAGTGCTGGTACCAGTGATTGTGTTGATTGGCTGGGGCTGTATTGAAATAAGCCCATTCCTGGAAACACATTTGTTCCACGGTAATGTGCGCGGCTTTATTACCAACGATATCGGTATTCGTTTTGACCAACGTAACTCGCTGGTCGTCGGTATTGCGATGGGTTTTGCGGTGATCCCAACTATCTTCTCGATTGCTGAGGATGCGGTGTTCTCGGTGCCAAAACATCTGACACAAGGTTCGCTGGCGTTAGGTGCAACACCGTGGCAGACATTGAGTCGTGTCGTCATTCTGACCGCGAGCCCCGGTATTTTCTCTGCAGTGATGATGGGCTTAGGCCGTGCGGTCGGCGAAACCATGATTGTACTGATGGCCACCGGTAATACACCGATCATGAACATGAGTATCTTTGAAGGTCTGCGTACCTTAGCTGCCAACATCGCGGTAGAAATGCCAGAGTCAGAAGTAGGCAGTTCACACTACCGTGTGTTGTTCCTGGCGGCATTTGTACTGTTCGTGTTCACCTTTATTTTCAACAGCATTGCCGAGTTTATTCGCCAACGTCTGCGTGAAAAATACAGCTCCATGTAATCGGATCAAAGGATAAAGCAGCATGAAAAAGTGGTTTAAATCAGGCTCTCCCTGGATCTGGATGACCGGTGGTGCGGTGAGTCTCAGTCTGGTTGCCGTTATCGGTCTGTTGATGCTAATTGGCTGGCGTGGCTTGGTCTATTTCTGGCCTCACACCATCTATGAATGGCATGTCACTGAAAATGGCAAACCAGAAATCGTGATCGGCGAGTTATATGATCATGAACTGGTCCCAAGTACACGTATTCAGGCGATGGGTGTTAAATTGCCTGCTAACGTCGGTGAAGTGCTCACTCGTTATCTGGTAAAAACCGGTAACCGTGAATTTGTACCGCTGGATTTCCGCTGGATGCTGGAAACTGATATTCAGCAGCGCACTGAACCGAGCGAACTGGCTGTGCTGGAGCGTGCTACAAACGGTAATTTTTACGGTTACGTTCAGCGTCTGGTGGTCGATGGTAAACCGCTAGCGGACAACGTACACCAGATCTTGCCAGAGCATTTAAAGCGAGTTCGTAGTCTCAATCATGATGCGGATGCGCTGCAAAAAGGTGACATTGGGTCCATCAACTACCAGCTGGAAAAATTGCGTATGAAAGAACGCAAGTTGCAGCTCAATAACGAATGGACCGATGCAACTAAAAAAGAGTTTGCTGATCAACGTACTGAATTAAATAAACAATATCAGGTATTAGAAAAACGCCTGTTTGAACTCCGTTCGCAAGCCAGTCATGACACGTTAGTTATGAAAGACATGCGTGGTGTTGAAGTCAGCATTCCCCTGACTCAAGTATTGGATGTGAACTGGCCAAATCAAATGAGCCTGCTCCAGAAGATCGGTCACTGGTTCCATCAGATTGGCAAGTTTGTCAGTGATGAACCGCGTGAGGCGAATACAGAAGGCGGGGTGTTCCCAGCGATCTTCGGTACCGTTTTCATGGTAATGCTGATGACCGTGATTGTTACACCACTGGGCGTTGTTGCTGCCGTTTATCTGCATGAATACGCAGGTAAAAATATGATGACGAAACTCATCCGTATTGCCGTAATTAACCTGGCAGGTGTGCCATCGATTGTTTACGGGGTGTTTGGCCTAGGCTTCTTTGTTTATATGGTTGGTGGTGCACTGGATAAGATTTTCTACCCTGAATCACTACCAAATCCGGTATTTGGTTCTCCGGGTGTGTTGTGGTCAGCATTAACGCTGGCGATCTTAACGCTGCCAGTTGTGATTGTGTCCACAGAAGAAGGTCTGTCTCGTATTCCAAGTGCTGTACGTCATGGTTCACTGGCATTAGGTGCGACGAAAGCGGAAACCTTGTGGCGCATTATATTGCCGATGGCGAGCCCTGCGATCATGACCGGTTTGATTCTGGCTATCGCGCGTGCCGCGGGTGAAGTGGCACCATTAATGTTAGTTGGTGCGGTAAAACTGGCGCCGACCTTACCGGTTGATGGCAATTTCCCGTATTTGCATGTGGAACGTAAATTCATGCATCTGGGTTTCCATATTTTTGACGTTGGTTTCCAAAGCCCGAATGTGGAAGCGGCACGTCCGCTGGTGTATGCCACCTCATTCCTGCTGGTCACCGTTATTGTCGGTCTGAACTTGACTGCAATCAGTATTCGTAACCATCTGCGTGAAAAATATCGCGCGCTGGATAACTAATTTACCGCCCTGGAACAAAGGCTTTTTCCGGAGTAGAAAAAAGTATGATTAACGTAACACCTACTATCAGCACCAGTGAAGCAGTTGATTTAGTCAATCTGCCAGCGGAACAAACCGCACTGGAAGTTAAAGGGCTGGATCTGTTTTACGGCAATAAACAAGCATTGTTTGATGTCAGTATGAAGATCCCGAAAGGGCAGGTGACAGCATTTATCGGCCCGTCCGGCTGTGGTAAATCAACCTTATTGCGTTGTATTAACCGCATGAACGATCTGGTGGAAATCTGCCGAATTGAAGGCGAGATCTTGCTACACGGCCAGAATATTTATGACAAACGGGTTGATGTGGCTGCATTACGCCGTCGTGTCGGCATGGTGTTCCAGCGTCCAAACCCGTTTCCAAAATCCATCTATGAAAACGTGGTGTATGGTCTGCGTCTGCAAGGCATCAATGACCGTCGTCAGTTGGATGAAGCGGTTGAGCGCAGTCTGCGTGGTGCCGCATTGTGGGAAGAAGTCAAAGATCGTCTGAACGAAAACGCTTTTGGCCTATCCGGTGGTCAGCAACAACGTTTGGTCATTGCACGCGCTATCGCAATTGAGCCAGAAGTGCTGTTGTTGGACGAACCAACATCTGCACTTGACCCGATCTCGACGTTAACGATTGAAGAATTAATTAACGAACTGAAGAACAAATACACCGTCGTCATCGTAACCCATAATATGCAGCAGGCTGCGCGTGTTTCTGACCAAACTGCGTTTATGTATATGGGTGAACTGATCGAATATTCTGATACCAACACCATCTTCACCAAACCGAAGATGAAGAAAACCGAAGACTACATCACTGGTCGCTACGGTTAATAAGCCCGGGAGGTTAACGTGGAAGTAAATAAACATATCTCCGGTCAGTTTAATAACGAACTGGAAACAATCCGCAGCAGCGTGTTAGCCATGGGTGGCATGGTTGAGCAACAACTCAGCGATGCACTGGAAGCTATTCATTCTCAGGATGTGGAACTGGCGCGTAATATTGTTGAGACTGATCTGAAAGTAAACGCGATGGAAGTTGCGATCGACGAAGAGTGCACCCGTATCATTGCCAAACGCCAACCAGCGGCAATCGACTTACGCTTGATCCTGATGATCTCCAAGACGGTCACAGACTTGGAGCGGATGGGTGATAGTGCCGATAAACTGGCGCGGATGGTGCTGAATAACGCTGGTCGTACGCAACCGCCGTTAGTTTCCCTGGATAGCATGGGGCGGTTAGCGATCAAGATGTTGCATGATGCGCTGGATGCATTTGCCCGCATGGACGTCGAAGCGGCGGTGCGTTTGTATCATGAAGATGACAAGATCGACCGTCAGTATGAATCCATCATCCGCGAATTGATGACTTATATGATGGAAGATCCGCGTACCATACCACAGGTGTTGGATGTGCTCTGGTGTGCCCGTTCCATCGAACGGATTGGTGATCGTTGTCAGCATATCAGTGATTACATTATCTACTGCGTTAAAGGTAAAGACGTTCGTCATACCAAAATTGACGATGTTGATGCACTGGGTTGATAGCTATCAAGGGCGCGTAAAGCGCCCTTTGTTTTACAAAATTTGAACTGCAATACACTCTGTTGTCCTGACTGATCTTCCAATCGTCTTAAATTTAACCGGCTGCTATACTTTGCTTCGTTCGTGTCTCTTTTGATACGAAAAATGATAACGCAACCCTTCCGTGGTTCGTGTTGTACCCAACGGGATAATAAAACTAACAATTAAAACTGAGGCTTTTCCATGAAAGGACGCCCCCTCTGGCTGGCTGCGCTCGGCCTGCTCTGTTTGTCTGCTTGCGACAAACCACAATCATCATCTCAGCCTGCTGAAAAAAATCAGGTTGCTGCGGTTAAAACAGTTTCTGCTGCTCAGGGAACTGAGGCTGTTCTAACCAAAAAAAATGATGTCATAGCTAAAACGACGCCTAAACCCGCTATCGATAAAAAACAACTAGCCGTATTGGCCTCTCGTTATACCAATCGAGCACTGAGTGTGGTTGATGCATCCGAAATTACATTGGATGGTGCTAGCGCTATTTCGCTGACCTTTTCTGTTCCGCTCGATCCTGACCAGGATTTTTCTTCGTTAGTCACGATTACGGATGAGGATAAAGGCGTAGTTGATGGCGCTTGGGAACAAACCGGTAATTTGATGGAATTACGGTTACGTCATATCGAATCTAAACGAAAATTGGTTATTACTGTCACCGATAAGCTGGAAGCTGTGACTCATGTGCGTTTAAAAGCAGAAGAGCAGTTCCGCATTACGACACGAGATCTGCAACCCTCAGTGGGTTTTGCCAGTAAAGGTTCACTATTGCCTGCGACATTATCAGCAGGCTTACCGGTTGTGGCATTGAATGTGGGCCAGGTTGATGTCGATTTCTTCCGAGTAAAAGATGACAAAGTCGCGAGTTTTGCGAATCGTTGGGGAACTAATTCATCACTGAACTGGAATACCCGTGAGCTAATGCCAATGGCTGATTTGGTATATGGCACGCGGTTTGATTTAAAAACAGAGAAAAATACCCGCCAGACAATATTGCTGCCATTAGATGGTGTTGCAGCACTGAAGAAGCCCGGCGTCTATGTCGCAGTCATGCATCAATCAGGTAATTACGAGTATTACCTGCCGGCAACGTTATTTACCCGCAGTGATATTGGCCTGTCAATGCACCGTTATTCCTCTGATTTAGCCTTATTTACTCAGAGTCTGGTTGATGGCAAAGGTTTAGCTGGTGTATCCGTTCAGTTGCTCAGTGAAGATGGACAACAACTTCAGACAGTAACAACTGATACTGACGGTTATGGCCGTATTACATGGAACAACAAAGGGCGTTTATTACTGGCGCAAAAAGATGCACAGGTCAGCATCATTGCTTTAAATGCACCATCGCTGGATTTATCTGAATTCAAAATTGATGGTGATTATCAACATGGCGCCAAGCTCTTTTTCTTTGCCCCTCGTGATTTGTACCGGCCGGGGGAAACCGTGCCGATCAATGCGTTATTGCGTGATCAAGACGGGCATCGGGTAAAAGAACAACCTGTTAAAGCAGAAATTATCAGCGCCGACGGTGAGTCTGTTCAATCCTTTGTTTGGAATGGTAAAGATGGGCTGTATCAGCATGAGTATGTTATTGGAGATAACGCAGCTACAGGCTGGTGGCATTTAAAAGCGACGCTGGGTAGCGGCGAAGAGAAAAGTTACGATTTCCGCGTAGAAGATTTTCTACCGGAACGCATGGCGCTGAATATTAAACAGTCTGCTGAACCACTAACAACCCGCGATTCGGCTGATTTCGCGATCGAAGGTCATTATTTATATGGCAGTCCAGCGGCTGGAAACACCTTAAACGGCAATCTGATTATTCAAGTTGCACGGAATGCAGTGGAATCACTACCTGGTTATTTATTTGGTAATTCTGAGGACAAACGTTTTGAGCAGAATATTACATTGGAGGATGCCAAACTCGACGATAAAGGCGAAGGGCATGTTACTTACGAAACGCAATGGAGTGAATCTCACTCACCATTAAACCTAGTGCTGCTAGCCAGCTTACAAGAATCTGGTGGGCGTCCAGTTACCCGCCGCAGTGTGCAGGCTGTTTGGCCTGCGGAACAACTACCCGCAGTTCATCCACTCTTTGTAAAATCAGCGCAGATCGATGATTATGGCTCAGATAAATCAGATATTACTTTAGATGCTGACAGTATTGCGGATTTCAATATCGCGATGGTTAGTCCGCAGGGTAAGAAGTTAGAAAGTAAAGATTTGGTGGTTCGGTTTATACGCGAACGCGAAGATTATTACTGGTACTACGGCGATGGCAGTTGGGATTACTCATCCAACAAAAAAGACATCCGTATGGCAGAAGATCACATAACCACCAAAGTCGGTGAAGATACTAAAGTCAGTTTTCCGGTTGAATGGGGTGGCTACCGCATCGAAGTCGAAGATCCACTGACTGGTGTGATGACCGCGGTACGTTTCTGGGCTGGTTATCGCTGGGATGAATCCGGTACACCGAATGGGGTTGTGCGTCCTGATCAGCTGAAAATAACCTTAGATCGTAAAGCCTACTCCTCCGGCGATACGGCGCGAGTCCGTATTGAATCACCATCGGCAGGTAAAGGTTATCTGCTGGTGGAATCATTAGATGGACTGTTATGGAAACAACCGATCGAATTGCCTGAAAATGGGCAAGGTGAATTTACTATTCCGGTTGATAAAAAATGGCAACGTCATGATCTGTATGTCAGCGCATTACTGATCCGCCCGGCCAGTCAGCAAGAGAAAAACAGTAAACTGCCACGTCGGGCTGTTGGGTTGATCCATCTGCCTCTGCAACGTGATGATCGTAAAATTAATCTGGAATTGCAGGCTCCAGCCAAAGCACAACCTAATCAAGCGCTGAACTTACACCTGAAAGCCAGCAAAATGAACGGTAAGTTGCCTGAAAAACTACACGTCATTGTGTCGGCGGTAGATAGTGGTGTCTTAAATATCACCGATTACGTGACCCCCGATCCATTTACCGGATTCTTTGGTAAACGCCATTATGGTATCGATCAATTTGATATCTACGGTCAGCTCATAGAGGGAAACTCAGCCCCACTTGCCAGCCTGCGTTATGGCGGCGATGCAGACCCCACCAAAGGGGGTAAAAAACCACAAACTAAAGTGCTGATTGTGGCGCAGCAATCCTCCGTGATTAACGTCGATGAAAAGGGGAATGCTGAGGTCAGTTTCAATATTCCTGACTTTAATGGTGAACTTCGCTTAATGGCGCAGGTGTGGAGTGACGATGAATATGGTGTGGCAGAAAATAAAATCACTGTTGCTGCCCCACTAATTGCTGAACTCGCTATGCCTCGTTTCTTAGCGGGCGGTGATGCTGCTACATTTGCGTTGGATCTCAGTAATAACTCTGGTCAGCCACAGCAGCTCAAAGTGACCTATACCGCCAAAGATAAAATACGTCTGACTGGTGATAGCAATGCGACCGTTTCGCTAAAAGATGGTGAACGCAAGACATTACAAATTCCAGTAAAAGCGCGTACTGGGTTTGGTAATGGCAAGTTAGATATGCATATTGAAGGCGTGAAACTGGGCAACATGTCTGCCGCTTTCGATAAGCAATGGTCGGTGGGTGTCAGACCTGCTTACCCTGCGATGAGTTATCGCTATAACCACGTTTTATCGAAAGATCAGCCGTGGCCTTTACCGCTCGGCGATGCACAACAACTTGATCCTGAAAGTTTAACGATGCATTTATCGCTTAGTGCCAAGCCGATGCTGGATATTGCTACTCATATTCGTGAGCTAGAAGCTTACCCGTATGGTTGCTTAGAGCAAACCACCAGTGGGCTTTATCCTTCGCTATATGTCACCAGCGCTCAGTTAAAACAGATGGGCATTGCGACATCAGACAGTGATCAGGTCCGCCGTCAGAAAATAGAGAAAGGCATTGAGCGCTTGCTGGGAATGCAACTTAGCAACGGTGGTTTCTCATTGTGGGATAACAAAGGGCCGGAAGAGTATTGGCTGACGGTGTATGTCACCGATTTCTTACTGCGCGCGCGCGATCAAGGTTTTGCTATACCGGCAGCTGCACTGGAAAATGCCCAGCAGCGGCTACTTCGTTACCTGCAAGATCGTAATGCTGTGCAACCTTATTATTCATCAGCGTTGAGTGCGGAACGCTTCTCGATTCAGGCATATGCCGGGCTTGTGCTGTCCGGGCAAAAACAGGCGCCTCTGGGGGCGTTACGCCAATTGTATCAACGCCGGAATGATGCTATTTCAGGGTTACCTCTGATCCATTTAGCGGTTGCTTTACAGAAAATGGGCGATCAACGGCGGGTTGATGCATTGCTACAACAAGGCCTGAATTACAAATATGACCGTCATGGATATTACTGGTATGCCGATTATGGGACAGAACTGCGTGATCGGGCGTTAATTCTGTCGCTGTTGCTGGAAAATCAACAACTGCCGGAAAAACAACCCGATTTGCAGATGCAGCTGAGTGATTTAATGCAAAGTCAGGGTTATCTGTCAACGCAAGAGCGTAATGCACTCTTTATGGCGGCCCGTCATTCCATTGCGCAGCCAGAAGCTGATTGGCAGGCATCTGTATTACAGTCTCAGCAACCCGTTGCAGAATTGAGTAACAAGACTCAACAGACCTACAACTTGAACGATGAAAGCATACTCAAAGGGGTAACTGTTGCTTCAACGGCAGAGAATCCTTTATATCTGCGTGCTGATGTGACGGGTTATCCGCAAACCAAACCGAAACCGGCTGAAAATGGGGTCCATATTACCCGTGAAATTTTTGATTTACAGGGGAAAATACCTAACTTAAATCAGCTGAATCGGGGTGATTTGTTGGTAGTGCATTTGAGCGTCTGGGCTGATCAACGTGTACCCGATGCGCTGGTGGTTGATCTTTTACCTGCAGGTCTTGAGCTGGAAAACCAAAATCTGGAAAACAGCAACATGGCATTGACTGAATTAACTCAATTCAAAGCATTGCTGGAAAAAGCACAGCAAACATCAATTAAGCATCAGGAATATCGTGATGATCGTTATGTTGCTGCAATCGAACTGGATGGCTATAGCCGCCGGGATATTGTCTATATTGCCCGTGCTGTTTCTCCGGGGCGTTTTCATATGCCAATGCCGATGGTGGAATCAATGTATCAACCTGCGGTGAACGCGCGCGGGGATTCGCCAGAATGGGTGGAAGTTCATTAATGATAGGGTGCTTTATGCAGGGCCGCCGTTGGGCGGCCTTTTTTCGCCGTATATTTTTAGCATTGTTGTTATGTCTTGGTATGGCATGGCTGGCGGATAAAATCTGGCCGCTTCCTACCACAGAAGGTCAGTTGGCCCGCATTGTTCTTGCGGAAGATGGCACTCCACTTTGGCGATTTCCTGATGAACAAGGTATCTGGCGCTATCCGGTGAAATTAAACGAGGTATCGCCGCTCTATTTGCAAGCATTGCTCGGTTACGAAGACCGCTGGTTTTATCATCATTTGGGGCTTAATCCGTTTTCTATCATCAGAGCTGCATGGCAAAACTTGAGTAATCATCGGATCGTTTCTGGGGGCAGCACCATCACTATGCAGGTTGCCCGTCTGATTGAGCCGCATGAACGCACATTTGGTGGAAAACTGATAGAAGCCTGGCGTACGTTACAACTGGAATGGCATTACAGTAAGGACGAAATTCTTCAGATATATCTCAATCGAGCACCTTTTGGTGGAACACAAGAGGGAATTGCAGCGGCAAGCTGGAGTTATCTGGGTAAACCACCGGCTGAATTAACGCATGCTGAAGCGGCCTTGCTCGCTGTATTACCACAATCGCCCAGCCGGTTACGGCCCGATCGTTATCCAGATCGAGCACAAAAGGCTCGGGATAAAGTATTAAATCGATTATTAAATTTTGGTATCTGGTCAGCACAAGATATAACCGAAGCAAAAGAAGAAATGCTGTGGTTGCCACCACGCCAAGTACCGCAGCTAGCACCATTACTCGCACAGCGGATGAAAAATGAGAGTAATGAGCGGCTTATCCACACAACCATCGATGCGAGTTTACAGTCACGTCTGGAAGAAACTGTAAAAGGATGGCGCCATCAATTACCCGAACGCACCTCTATTGCAATTTTAGTTACAGAAAGTAAATCGATGGCGGTTAGAGCCTATCTAGGCTCTACAGGGCTGGAAGACACAGACCGGCATGGATTTGTCGATATGGTGTCAGCTATCCGCTCACCGGGTTCTACACTGAAACCCTTTCTATATGCCATGGCGATGGATGATGGTCTCATCCATTCTGAATCACTGTTACAAGATATTCCACGCCAGACTGAGCAATACCAACCGGGTAATTTCTCTCAAGGGTTTTCTGGTCCGGTTTCGGCCAGTGATGCATTGCACCGTTCCCTCAATTTACCCGCTGTTCAATTACTGGAAGCTTATGGCCCGAAACGATTTGTCGCACAACTGAGAAATGGTGGCATGACGCTGCAGTTTCCTGATTTTGCACAACCTAATTTATCGTTAATTTTGGGCGGAGTTGGCACCTCACTTGAATCGTTAGTCCAAAGCTACAGTGTATTTGCCCGAACAGGAAAAATGGCTCAGCTACGTTTTACTCGAGAGACGCCCTTACAAGAGAAATTGATTATTTCAGCGGGTGCTGCGTGGATTACACGGCTTATTTTGACTGGGGAATGGCAACCAGGCACTGCAACTGAATGGAATAGGCATTGGCCACTTGCATATAAAACTGGCACGAGTTACGGGTTTCGGGATGCTTGGGCTGTAGGTGTCAATGATCGTTATCTCATTGGTATCTGGATTGGCCGGCCTGATGGTACTCCCGTCGCTGGGCAATTTGGAGCAGGGGTAGCGGTGCCATTACTACAAATGGTTGATAGTCTATTACAGGCACAAAATTTAGCTCAAACAGCTGCTGCATTGCCGATGCCTAAACCGAATAGTGTTTCAACCGCAACTATCTGTTGGCCATCAGGACAAATCTTACCGCTAACAGATACAAACTGTCGTCAGGCACATAAAGCATGGATACTTGATAAGGCTGTTCCACCAACGTTGCGGTCATCAGAACAAACCATGAACGAAATGCAGCAAGTTAGCGTGTGGTTAAATAAGGGAGGGGGGCGGGTTCGCCCCGAATGCTCGTATACAACACAGAAAACAATCGATCTGTGGCCAGCAATACTGGAACCATGGTTACCAGCACAGGAGTGGCGGGAAAATCGTTTACCGCCAGTGTCTCCCGATTGCCCTGTGACTGAAACGCAATTACAAAGCCAGCTGCTAATTAGTGGCGTAAAAGAGGGGGCTGCAATTCGCAGAGTAGGAGCTAGCCCACTCATTATTTCAGTTAAAGCATCAGGCGGGCAGGGGATTCACTATTGGTTCAAAGATCAAAATTTAGTAGGGATAACTCAAAATAATCAGAGCATTCGCATTGCCTTCGACCGTATAGGCTTACACCATATTAGTGTCATCAATGATCATGGATTATTTAATAAAGTGTCTTTTTTTATCGAGTAACAGTAAGTGTTAGCACTCATATAATCAACACTGAATAAAAAGAAGGGTAGTCAATATCGTGTCCCCTGTTTACAATGACAGAGAGAAACAGGTTACACATTATAAAAATTAATATACACGAATAAAACTGCCTACAGGTAAAATTTAGTATGACCATTCTAGTAACTGGTGGGGCTGGCTATATTGGTAGTCACACTACAGTCGAATTACTACAAGCAGGTTATAACGTTGTAGTTGTTGATAATTTTTGTAATTCACACCCAGAAGTACTTAATCGAATTCAAGCTTTGACTGGCAAATCGCCTGTTTTTTATGAGGCAGATGTCCGTGATGCTGATACGCTTACTCACATATTCCAGCAACATGAGATCAAATCGGTTATCCATTTTGCAGGCTTGAAAGCCGTTGGTGAATCAACCCGCTTACCCCTCAAATACTACCAAAACAATATTGCAGCTACGCTAACGCTGTGCGAAGTTATGCAACAGCATAATGTGTTTGATTTAGTATTCAGTTCTTCAGCTACCGTTTATGGTGATCCACACGCGGTACCAATTAACGAAAGCTTTCCTTTGTCAGCGACAAACCCTTATGGCCGCTCCAAATTAATGGTTGAAGAGATCCTCCGTGACGTGTCAAAAGCCGACTCTCGCTGGGGTATTGTACTTTTACGTTATTTTAACCCAGTAGGAGCGCATCCATCCGGATCTATTGGCGAGGACCCGAACGGTATTCCGAATAATCTGTTGCCATTTATAAGCCAAGTTGCCATTGGTCGTTTACCACAACTATCCGTATTCGGTAATGACTACTCAACACCAGATGGCACCGGTGTACGCGATTACATCCATGTGGTCGATCTTGCTATCGGTCACATCAAAGCCATTGAACGCATCAAACGTGAGCGTGGTGTACTGACCTATAATCTCGGTACTGGGCAAGGCTATTCCGTACTGGAAATGGTGAATGCCTTTAAGCTTGTTTCTGACAAAAAGATTACATACCAAATTGTTGCTCGCCGACCAGGTGATATTGCGGAATGCTGGGCTGACCCTACTTATGCTGCAACAGATTTAGGCTGGAAAGCTGAACGTGGCCTGCAAAATATGATGCTGGATGCTTGGCGTTGGCAATCACAAAATCCTAACGGATATGAAGAGTAATCTTTGCAATATGAATCAGAAAAGCTATCCAGTTGCTGAGTAGTTTTTCCTACAATTTAAAAAACTATCCGCACTGTGGCAGTGGTAAGCCAGGGGCGGTAGCGTAGAAAAAATTCAGTAACCCTCCCCTTTTAAGATTAAGACTAACTATTATTACCAACGGTCATTTTGAGTGAATTATGAATAACAAAGAATTCCAGCAACAAGCCAACATGCCCTATCCATATCCGATGCCTTATCAGGATAGTGATAACATCAATCTGATAGAGTTGTTTCGTACTCTTTGGAAGCAGAAGGCTAAAATTGCATTGATCACTGCAGCAACAACATTAGCTGCTGGAGTTTATGCATTTACGGCAGAAGAGGTGTGGACATCAAAAGCGGTAATTACTGCACCGAAAGCCTCGGATATGGGGGAGTTTTATCAGATGGCTCAGAATCTGGACCGTAATGCACCAATGATTACGACGGCTGATGGTCTACAGACAAAAACGGAAGAATCTAAACAGTTGCAATTTGCTACTTTACAAACAAATTTATTTAAAGAGTTTAAAGACGCTTTAAATTCTCAGGATGAAAGACGATTATTTGTTGTTAGTTCTGATTTTTATAAAGAAAAAATTAAAGGTAAATCAGAGCGAGAGCAGAAAGTAGTATTGAAGGAAATTACTGAGAAAAATATTAAATATACTGCAGCCGATGATCTAAAGAAGACTTTTGATACCATAACTTTATCAGCAGATACGGCAAAGCGCTCTCAGATATTACTGCAACAATATATCACATCTGTGAATGCAAAAATTATAAAAAATAATGAACGAGAAATTGCACTTTTACTTATTAAATTCCGCCAAGATCTTACTGTAGAAGCCAAATTATTGGAAACTAATGCAGAGGATATGCTAAAGCTGCAGATAAAAAATGTATCTGATGCGTTGGCTCAAGCGAAGGAAGTGAATCTGATTGAAGTATCTGCAAATTTGCCAACAGAAATAAGCGATTCAACGATGTATTTACTTGGTAGTAAAGCACTATCTGCCAAATTATCTTTATTAAAAGCATCTCAACCTACACTGACTAAACGTTACTTTGATATTCAGCAACAATTGAAGTCATTGAATGAAATTAAAATTAGTTCAGCAACTGGTAATGCATTTGGCTTTATAGATATGCCTGATGAGCCGGTGACTAAAGATAAACCGAAAAAAGCTCTGATTCTAATTCTAGGTTTAGTGCTTGGTTTTATATTTGGTTGTTGTAACTTTTTGTTTTTTAATGCATTTATTAAAAAATAAGGTCCATTCGTTATTGTGAATAAATATATAAATAGTAATTATGACTTCTACTATTCTGGAATGCTACTCGGCGATTGAACATAAAAACCCTATATGAAAAAATGTGAGATTTGAATCGATAAGTAATATGTCTCTATTTTTCTAGCTAGTGTTCTATGCTTTTTATCAGAGAAAAAATGAATGCTACAGTTTAATTTAGTTCTTATCTATGATTAAAAATAATTACCAAAACCGGGGAATAGAATATAAGTCATTTAAAATTCTATTGACACTGTTATTGTTGGGGTCGAAAGTTATAAAAATATTAAAAGGTTTGGGAAGGTTCAGTTTGAGTAGCTTCAACAAACAATACGGGAGTTTTGAGTAAGAGATCCCAATTTACGATACTATTTTGTGTGTTATTAGCTAGATAAATTCAAAATGGTTTCGGATTCATTAGAAAGTCGATGTGAGGATGGGTGAAGATGAATGTCGTATTTTTCAGAGCTATGCCACAGAAAACTCAGCTGACGTAGGTAATGCTACGATGAATTTGCTGCCTGATGAGAAAGCGTTACGTTAAAAATAGGCATTATTAAAAGTGGTGCTGAGTTTAGACTATATGTTTAAAGTCTTTGTAGGAAAAATAATTTTTGTAATTTTACCCTACTGCATGAACTGAACTTTAGATTGGTATTATCATATGAAGAATAATATTTTGAGTCTCATCGGTCGAAATAAAGACCTGTTTGTTGAGGATATAGGCAGTAATGAGAAAGTATTATCTGACATTGTCAGCCAGTCCCGCTTCCTTGTTTTGGGTGGGGCCGGCTCTATTGGTCAGGCGGTGACTAAGGAAATATTTAAAAAAAAGCCGCTCAAGTTGCATGTTGTCGATATCAGCGAGAACAATATGGTTGAGCTGGTACGGGATATCCGCAGCTCGTTCGGGTATATCGATGGTGATTTCCAGACTTTCGCACTGGATATTGGTTCCATTGAATATGACTCCTTTATCAAGGCCGATGGCGCCTATGATTATGTGCTCAATCTCTCAGCTCTCAAGCATGTGCGCAGCGAGAAGGACCCCTTCACTCTGATGCGCATGATCGACGTCAATGTGTTCAACACGGACAAAACGATTCAGCAATCCATCGACATGGGGGTGAAAAAGTACTTTTGCGTCTCGACGGATAAGGCGGCCAATCCGGTCAACATGATGGGGGCTTCCAAACGGATCATGGAGATGTTCCTGATGCGTCGCAGCGAGCAGATTGCCATTTCAACCGCCCGTTTTGCCAACGTGGCCTTCTCCGACGGTTCCCTGCTGCATGGATTCAACCAGCGCTTGCAAAAGCGTCAGCCCATCGTCGCCCCCAACGACATCAAGCGTTACTTCGTGACGCCTCAGGAGTCCGGGGAGCTGTGTTTGATGTCCTGCATCTTCGGGGAGAATCGGGACATCTTTTTCCCCAGGCTCAGCGAATCCCTGCACCTCATTACCTTCGCCGAAATCGCCGTGAAGTATCTGGAGCAGCACGGTTATAAGCCGTATCTGTGCAAGGACGAGGATGAGGCCAGAACCCTGATGGCGAGCCTGCCTGAGCAGGGGATGTGGCCTTGCCTCTTCACCGAGAGCGACACCACGGGTGAAAAAGACTTCGAAGAGTTTTTCACCGACAAGGAAGTTCTGGATATGGCCCGGTTCGAGAACCTGGGCATCATCAAGAATGAACCCTCATATCAGAATGATTTGCTCAACCATTTCGAACAGACCATCGCGGCCATGAAAACGAAACGCGCCTGGGACAAGAAAGAGCTCGTCGAGCTGTTCTTCACCATGATCCCGGACTTTGGCCATAAAGAAACTGGCAAATATCTCGACGGCAAGATGTGAGGAATCGGTATGTATACCCAATTGATACGTTTTATTCGTGATACCTACAAAACCGATGACTTCATCCCTCTTCACGCTCCGACGTTTGCCGGCAATGAGCGCCAATATGTGCTCGATACCCTGGAAAGTACCTTCGTTTCCAGCGTGGGTGCCTATGTTGAACAATTCGAGCAGCAAATAGCGGCTTTTACCGGTTCTGCCCGTGCCGTTGCCACCATGAACGGCACGGCTGCGCTGCACATCGCACTCTATATGGCAGGGGTGCAGGCCGGCGATCTAGTGATCACCCAGCCGCTGACCTTCGTAGCGACCTGCAACGCTTTGCATCACATGGGGGCAGAACCCGTGTTCGTCGACGTGTCACGCCAGAGCCTGGGCCTGTGTCCCATTGCCCTGGCCAGTTGGCTGGAAGAGCAGGCCTCTCGCACCGAGACCGGCGCTATCCACAAGGCAAGCGGACGTCGTCTGAAAGCCGTTGTACCAATGCATACTTTTGGTCATCCGGTTGAGCTCGATGAGTTGCAGGCTGTGTGTCAGAGCTGGGGCATAGCGCTGGTTGAAGATGCTGCTGAAAGCCTTGGTTCTTATTACAAAGGTAAACATACAGGGACGCTGAGTGCATTTTCCGCCCTGAGTTTCAATGGTAACAAGATCATCACCACTGGTGGGGGTGGCATGGTGCTCTGCCAGAATGCCGAACAGGGGGCGCGCACCAAGCACATCACCACCACGGCCAAAGTGCCTCATCCGTTCGAGTTCTATCATGATGAACCCGGCTTTAACTACCGCATGCCCAATCTGAATGCGGCCCTCGGATGTGCCCAGATGGAGGCCTTGCCTCAGTTCCTGGCACAGAAACGGGCGCTTGCCATGCACTATGCCGAGTTCTTCAAGGATCAGGCATGCCAGTTTGTGATCGAGCCTTCCTATGGACGGTCCAACTACTGGCTCAATGCGATCGTCTGTGAAGATCAAACCCAGCGGGATACATTGCTGACCGAGCTGAACAAGGCCGGCGTTATGACTCGGCCGGTATGGAAGCTGATGCATCGCCTGCCGATGTTCTCCCATGCCCCATGTGGGGCGCTGGACAATGCCGAGTGGCTGGAAGCCCATCTGATCAACCTGCCCAGCTCGCCTGTCGAGGTTTGAACATGGCTAACACCATCGCCGTCTTTACCGGTACCCGCGCCGAATACGGGTTGCTCTATTGGTTGATGAAAGACATTGCGGCCGATCCCGAACTGGATCTCAGACTCATTGTCTCGGGTACGCACTTGTCTCCCGAGTTTGGCCTGACTTATCAGCAGATAGAGCAAGATGGCTTCAAGATCGATGAGCGTATCGAGATGCTGCTCTCTTCCGACACCTCGGTCGGTGTGGTCAAAAGCATGGGCGTGGCTTTGCTCGGTCTGGCAGACGCGTTGGCACGGCTGCAACCGGATGTGCTGGTGATTCTGGGAGATCGCTTCGAAGCGCTAGCGGCTGCCCAGGCGGCCATGTTGCAGCGCATACCGGTAGCGCACCTCCATGGAGGAGAGATCACCGAAGGGGCTTATGACGACGCTATCCGCCATGCCATTACCAAGTTGAGCTACCTGCACTTTACTGCAGCTGAGCCCTATCGGCAGCGTGTCATCCAGTTGGGCGAGGCACCGGAACGGGTGTTCAACGTGGGCGCCGTCGGTCTGGATCATATCGTCAAGACTCCGCTGCTTTCCATGGAGGAGCTGCAATCATCCCTTGGCTTTGCGCTGAACCCTCCATTTTTTGTGGTGACTTATCACCCCGTGACCCTGGCCGATGAGCCTGCCAAGGAGAGCTTCAACGCCTTGCTGGCTGCGTTGGATAACTATCCAGACCATCAGGTTATCCTGACGTATCCGAATGCAGATGACGGTGGTCGTGCCATCATTCCCCTGCTCGAACAGTATGCGACAGCAAACCCCACACGCGTGCTGGCCATCCCATCTCTGGGCTACAGGCGTTATCTGAGCGCGGTGAAACACTGTGCTGCTGTGATTGGCAACTCGTCGAGCGGTATCATCGAAGTGCCCTCACTGGGCGTACCGACCATCAATATCGGCCAGCGTCAGCAAGGGCGTCTTGCGGCGCAGAGCGTGCTGCATTGCGAGGCGAATGAGGCGACCATTACGCAATGCATTGCTCGGGCCCTGCAACCGATGGCTCCGGATGCTTATGTCAATCCTTATGGTGCAGGGGATGCCAGCGGCCAGATTTTGGCCCACCTGAAGTACTTTGCCGCCCCTACCATCAAACAGTTCCATGATCTCGACAGGAGTCCGTCGCCATGATCCGCATCATTGCTGAAGCCGGCGTCAACCATAATGGCGATGAAGCACTCGCCGTGGCGCTGATCGATGCCGCCCACCAGGCAGGCGTCGATGTCGTCAAGTTTCAGACCTTCAAGGCTGCCAACCTGGTAACCCGGCAAGCCAAACAGGCGGCTTATCAGACCGCTAATACCGGCAAGGAAGAGAGTCAGTTTGCCATGCTCTCCCGCCTCGAGCTCTCGTTCGATACCCATCTTCGCCTGATCGCCCATTGCGAGTCCCTCGGCATTGAGTTTCTGTCCACAGCCTTCGATACCGAGAGCCTGGACTTCCTGGTGAAGCGGTTGAAGTTGCAGACACTGAAGCTCCCTTCCGGGGAGCTGACCAATGCTCCCTTCGTACTAGCCCATGCCCGCACCGGCTGTGAGTTGATCGTCTCGACCGGCATGGCCACGTTGGCAGAAGTGGAAGCGGCCCTGGGGGTGATAGCCTTCGGATTGACCGCGCCGCAGGATGCGCAACCCAGTGAGGGCGCCTTCATGGCTGCCTATAGCAGCGAGGCTGGTCAGGCAGCCCTTGCCAAGAAGGTGACCCTGCTGCATTGCACGACCGAGTATCCGGCGCCCATGGTGGATATCAACCTCAAAGCCATGGATACCCTGTCTCACGCATTCCGGTTGCCAGTCGGTTATTCGGATCACAGCCACGGCATCACTATTCCCGTTGCAGCGGTCGCCCGAGGGGCCTGCCTTATTGAGAAGCACTTCACTCTGGATCGCAACATGGAAGGGCCTGATCACAAGGCTTCTCTAGAACCCGATGAACTGGCCGCCATGGTGAAAGGGATCCGCGAGGTGGAGCTGGCTCTGGGAGATGGCATCAAGGGGCCGCGTCCGAGCGAGATCAAGAACAAGGAGATCGCCCGCAAGAGCTTGGTGGCTGCCTGTGACATTGAGGAGGGTGCCATTCTCTGTGGCGACAACCTCGCCATCAAGCGCCCAGGTGATGGAATGAGCCCCTATGCCTACTGGCAGCTCCTGGGGCAACCTGCGAAGCGTGCCTATCAGGCGGGTGAACCTATCCGTGAATAAACCAGTTATTGTCCTCGGGGCTGGCGGGCATGCCTCTGTGCTGGTCGACATGCTGCGTAGCCAGGGTGTGGTTCCTCTCGCCTTGGTTGCGCCCGCTGCAGATGCATCACGCGCCGTGCTGGCAGATATTCCCCTTTGGTGCGACGAAGCACAGATATTGACTCATCGCCCGGATGAGGTGGAGTTGATCAATGGTATCGGCTCACTGCCGGGCAACTCGTTGCGGGCCGAGCTGTTTACCCGATATCGAGCCCTTGGCTACGGCTTTGCTAGGGTCGTCAGCGAGAAGGCCATGGTCTCTGATTACGCCGTGCTGGAAGAGGGTGTTCAGGTCATGGCGGGGGCCATCATTCAGGCCGGTGCGCAGATTGGAGTCAATAGCATCATCAATACCGGCGCCATCGTGGATCACGACTGCCATCTGGGTGGCGACAACCACGTCGCACCGGGCGCCGTGTTATCCGGCGGAGTAGTGACGGGTGAGAGAGTCCATATCGGTACGGGAGCTGCCGTGATCCAGGGCATATCAATTGGTACTGATGCCGTGGTCGGGGCTGGCGCAACGCTGACGCACCCTCTTGGAGAAAAGCAGATTGCATACGTTGCCCGGGGCAGCGTGATGCCTATCAAGCAGTAAAAGGATGGATTGGATGAGCAAGAATTGGGAAAAAGTGGTGTTGTCGCCCGAACACTCGGTGCGTGATGCCTTGGCCGTGATCAATGAAGAGGCACTGCGGGTCTGTCTGGTTGTCGATGAAGAGCGGCACCTGCTGGGAGTCGTGACCGATGGGGACGTTCGCCGCGCCATCCTGAACAATATCTCCCTGACACAAAGCGTCACGGCAGTGATGAACCCTACCCCCATCACTGTCTCGGCCAAACTGACCCGCGCGCAGTTGCTGGAGACCATGCGTGATCGCAGTATTCTTTCCCTGCCAGTGGTGGATGAGGCTGGCAAGCTGATTGGGCTGGAAACTTGGGAACAGGCTGCACAAGCGCCGAGCTATGACAATCCCGTCTTTATCATGGCGGGGGGATTTGGTACCCGGTTACGCCCACTGACCGACAGCTGCCCCAAGCCTATGCTCAAGGTGGGGGACAAACCCATACTGGAAACCCTGCTGAACCAATTCCTCAAAGCAGGCTTCAAGAATATCTACATCTCTACCCATTATATGCCTGAGCAGATTACTGGCTATTTCGGTGATGGCTTTGCTTGGGGGGCCAAGATTCGCTATGTGCATGAAGAGACTCCCTTGGGAACCGGTGGCGCCTTGGGTCTGCTTCCTGCCGATATTCCTGCCATGCCGCTTATCATGATCAATGGCGATGTACTCACTACAGTCGATTTCAATCGCCTGCTCGATTTCCATAACAAGTACCAGCCAGTGGCCACCATGTGCGTTCGCGAATATGACTATCAGATCCCTTATGGGGTGATAAGTGGAGACGGGCACCACATCCTCGAAATGCAGGAAAAACCTATCCAGCGCTATTTTGTCAATGCCGGTATTTATGTGGTCAGCCCGAAATTATTCACGAATGTACCCAGGCAAGAGCGTATCGATATGCCCACCCTGCTTGAACAGCAAATAGCCAAGCAGGAAGATGTATTGATGTTCCCAATACACGAATACTGGCTCGATATTGGTCGCATGGACGACTTCCACAAAGCTCAGCTCGATATCAAGGGGTTGGTATAATGTCCCTAAATATTGCGATTATTCCAGCTCGAGGTGGCAGTAAACGCCTGCCAGGAAAGAATATAAAGCCGCTGGCGGGAAAACCACTCATCCGTTGGACAACGCAAGCCGCACTCGCCAGTGGTGAATTTGATATGGTGATCGTCAGCACAGATAGCCAGGCGATTGCTGATATTGCGATGCAAGACTCTGGTGTGATATTTCCGGGGTTACGCCCTACTGAGCTTGCGAGTGATACGGCCACTACCCACGATGTGGTCTCTTATGTTGTGCAATGGGTAGAAGAACATTATGCGATGGTGAATATGGTTGCAATATTGCAGCCTACCTCACCATTGCGAACTGCACAGCACATAAAAGAAGCTGTGGCGTTTTATCAGAATAAAAAAGCGACTGCAGTGGTATCGGTATGTGAATTGGAACATCCGGTTCAATATTGTAATCGATTACCGAAAGATAACAGTTTAAACGGTTTTATCACCCCGTTGGTTAATAAAAGAAGCCAGGATCTTGAACCTTTCTATCGATTGAATGGCGCTATTTATCTGTTTGACCGACAGCATGTTGGGAATCTGTCTGGTATCTACTGTGAGACTTCTTATGCATATCTAATGGATAAGAAGAGTTCTGTCGATATTGATGATGAGTTTGACTTTATACTGGCAGAAGCAATAGAGCAGCATATTTAAAAATGAAAGTGATTCATCTGTGCATTACCTATCGCCAATTGCTGATGGCAATTTGCGATGCACTCAAGACAGGTAGAGAGACAACGATAATCTGCCCAATAGATTATCAGTTTATCAATGGCCAGATTCGCTATCGTCTTGTCCGCGCCTATCCAGATATTAAATTTTATTTTGTCAGGGAGGCTTCACAAATAGCAGCGTTTGCAACCCTGCCAGCAATGGTGCCGCGTATTGTGCGCAGAAATATCACGCTACAAGGCGGATTCCGTACACCTGCACAGTGGTGCCCAAATTTTTTACAAGGGCAAATTTTCAATATTGGCTACATCTATCACACGGGTCCTTTCTTGGCCAAAGTACTGCGTGGCCTCTGCCGTACCATAGTGTTGCGAGAGGATGGGTTGTCTAATTATGTCCCGCAGCCTTTGTCAGTCAAAAAAGCGGTGATTAGGGCCTGTTTCGGATTGCCATGGCGTGCTCAGGTGTGGGGAGATGAGCCTTGGGTGACGTCTATCGAGGCAGAGAATCCTGATGCACTGCCTGAGGTTATTCGTAGCAAGGGCGTGCCGTTGAAACTGATTGAACTGCTTTCATGCATCGACGATGTACAGCGGTTGCGTCTGGCAACTATTTTTGGCCTCAACGAATATATTGGCTTCAATGAACCTAAAGGGTGCCTGATTCTGACGCAGCCTGTCGATTTGGTCGGCTTGTGCAGTGAGACCGACAAGTTAATTCTTTACACGCGTTTGGTTGATCTCTTTCGGGCGCAGGGTTATCGGGTATATTTGAAACACCACCCCAAGGAGAGTGCCTATCATATCGGGCGTGATGTTGAGCAATTGCCGACGGCGTTTCCGATTGAACTATGGTCCTCGATCACTGGCCATCGTTTCGTTTATTGTGTCGCTCTTTGCTCTACCGCTCTTGCGACCAATGAGATGAGGGTCGCCGAGCACCATATGCAGGTAGTACCAATAGAATATTTCAATGCCAGGCATGCTTCCCAGTGGCTGGGACTTGTCAACTCAATCATGGTGCCCTGATTCATGTCTTCTTCCTTGCGGCATATGCTTGGCCACTCATTTATTTTTATTGTGTTTGATGGGATCAACAAAGCGATTCCATTTTTGTTGCTTCCTTACCTGACACATCGCCTAGTCACCGCCGAGTTCGGACTACTTGAGCTGTTCAATACCTATGTAGCACTCTTGGTGCTGCTAATTATGTTTGGTGTTGATGGGTGGTGTTCTGCCCATTTCCACAAACTAGAACGAAACGTGTTTGCCGGCATGCTGCGTTTGGGCTTGTTAAGCATCGCGGCAGTATTTGTTGTGAGCATGTTCGTGATGATGTTTGTTGCTGATGATTCGCGGTTTATCTTTGCACCGCTCTATGCCTTGGGCATGTGTCTGATTCAGATCAGAGCTATTTTGTACCGTTTTGAACTTAGAACGGTCAAGGCATCGATGTTGCTATTTCTTAACGTAGCTGTCAGCTCTCTATTGACAATTGGCGCCTTCGAACTGATGACTCCGGGGCTGACTTGGCGTTTGGTGGCATTGTTGTTACCCGTGGTATGTCTTGGTGGATTCTCTTGCTATTCACTCTGCCGCCAGTTTTCTGTGTCATCAACGCCGAATGGTAGTGTCAGGGCCTTATGGAAATTTACGTTGCCGTTATTACCTAATGGTTTGATTAATTTTGTGAGATTTGGTGCTGATAGGTTTTTTGTTGCGCATACATTTGGAATTTTAAACCTTGCGGTATTTAGTGTGGGCTATCAATTATCCATGGTTGTTAATATTTTCATGCTTTCATTAAATCAGGCGACAATGCCACATGTCATGAGGTTATTGGTTGTTGAAGATAAAAAAAACATAAAGCGTGTTTTCTCGATTCAGCTATTGTTACTACTTTTGTTTATCTTAATGTTTTTCATTATGTTACCCTATATAGTCCAGTGTTTATTCGCTCCTGAATATATTGAAGCAAAGCGCTTTACATTGATTTATATTTTATCTTACCCATTTGTTTTTATAAGTATAATGCTGAGTAATGTTTTATTTATAAAAGGAAAGACAATGCATGTACTTATGTCGACGACAATATCATCATTAGCTCACATAACCGGCTTGATATGTATACTGTTGCTTGAAGAGAAAATGGATTATGTTCCTTACATTTCATTATTGTCAGCGGCTGTGTCATTGATTGTTACAGTATTTGCAATAAGAAAAATAAATAACAACGAGGTTAACATTGTACCTAAGTGATTTATACTTATTAGGGTTTAATGCAATTATTATTACCAGCATAACAGTGCTAGTGTTTTTATACGCATTTAATAACGCATTCAACCCTCAATATAGCCTCAACGAGTTTCTAGTTCTGCTCTTTTTTGTTTTTATTCTGATAGCCTTTCGTACAAGGGGGTGGGATGTTGAACAATATTACAATGCCTATAATAGTATTAATGGAGAGGTTTTAGATTTTGATAGCTGGTTTGAACCCGGCTTTTTATTCTTAAATTTTATTTTTAAATATATAGGTGCGCCATATTTTATATTCAATGCGATGGTGTCCCTTATACTTACGACACTGATTTTTTTAGTGACAAAAAGTAATGTAAGAAATGCCTACATATTTTTGTTTCTATTCGTTTTGTTTTATTTCTTCAGAGGTCCATATGGACAAGTTAGACAAGCAATATCTATTTTGGCTTTTATGATATCCGTCAAATACCTGCTTCCTGAAAAAAGAAACTTATTTAAGTATTTTTCAATCAATGCAATTGCATTTACATTTCACTCTGTATCGATATTATCAATAATTGTCCCAATTGTCTCATACATATGGGTTAGTAGACGGTTAATATGTTGGCTATGTTTTCTTTTTATTATAATGATTTTTTCTTTAATGATGTTCTCGTTAAATATTAGCTCGGTATTATCATATCTAGGAGACGTACCCTATTTAAAGAAAGTGTACATATATGTGATGAATTTTTCTGCTTCAGGAAGTATTTTTAATCCAGATACAACAAGAATAATTTTCTGTTTTTTAATGCTGATGTTTGCGCCAGAAAGTTTTTATGATAAAGAATTGCCTTTTGCAAAAGTTAACAATCTACATAGAGTGATATTCGCATTAGGTGCGTTATTATATACACTTCTTGCATTTGACTTCAGAATGGCATCGCGAACTGCATCATTCTTTTATTTTTTCGATATTTTCATTTACACAAACTGTATATTTTTGGTGCGAGGGTTAGCTAAGAGGATGTTTTTGTTCTCTATTGTTACTGTTGTTGGTTTTATTTATCTTGTGTATGAGTTTTACATGATGAGCGTTGGTGAAATAAAATATCAGTGGGGTTTTTGATTATGGGTTTAGAAATATTAATGGCAACAATGCATAAGAAAAATATTTCAGATATAGACTGGAAATATAAGAATACAAATGCTGATGTTTTATTGATTAACCAAGCTGATTTTGATGGCTCTGAATCTATAGGAAATATCAGAATGCTTTCCTGCAAGGACCGTGGTTCATCCAATAGCCGTAATATGGCATTAAAAAATGCGGTGGGCGATATATGCCTGATCGCAGATGACGATGTGGGTTATGTCGATAGGATGGAAAATATCGTATTGGGTGCATTCGAAAAGCATCCGGATGCCGATATGATTACATTCCAGATAGTGACTCCGGAAGGAAATCCGTTCAATGCGGGTTACCCCCAGCAGTCCCAGTGGCACAACTGGCGTTCAATACTGCGTTGTGCGTCTATCGAGATTGCATTTCGCCGTGATGCAGTGCTCGAAGCCGGTTTGTCACTGGACACAAATTTTGGTCTGGGTAGCAAGTATCGTGTACACGACGAGATTATTTTCTTGAAAGATGCGATGGATAAGGGGCTCAAGCTGCTCTATCTGCCGATCCCGATTGTCATTCATCCTGCGGAGAGTTCAGGTGCCGATTTCAATGATCATCTGGTCACCTCCAAAGGGGCCGCGTTTGTCAGGCTGTTCGGGTTGAAAGGCATGTTTTTCAATCTTGTTTTTTCTCTGAAAAAACATAGTGAATATACCGATCGGTATAGCTTTATCAAGTTCTTGATGACCATGTTCCAAGGCTCCGTCAAATTTATAAAAGAGGATAAGAAATGAGCGTGCATTACTGCAAGTATCTGGTTGTCGGTGGTGGCGTTTCCGGATTGATGTTTGCCAATCTGGTCAACAATGATGATTTCATTCTTTTGGAAAAAGAGAACGAGCTGGGTGGTTTCTGCAGGACTATTTATCAAGACGGGTTCATCTGGGATTATGCGGGGCATTTCTTCCACTTTGCCAATGAAGAAATAAAATCGTTTTTCAAGAGCAAAATTGCTGACGATGCTTTTATATTGAAGGATAAAGTCACGAAAATCTTCTATCAGGATAGTGTGGTGGATTTCCCATTTCAGACCAATATTCATCAGCTGGAAAAAGAAGAGTTTATTGAGTGCCTCTACGATCTCTACTTCCGTGAAGAAAAAGAGGTCTATGATTCTTTCCTGGACATGTTGTATGGCAAGTTTGGTAAATCCATTACGGAGAAATTCCTCAAGCCATATAATGAAAAGCTTTATGCATGTGACTTGAACTCACTCGATACGGATGCTATGGGGCGTTTCTTCCCCTATGCGAACGTTGAGCAAATCATTCGCAACTTCAAGCAACAGTATCAGGGAAGCTACAACTCCACTTTCCTGTATCCCAAGAAAGGGGCCAAAGTGTTTGTTGATGCACTGGCTCAGGATTTGCCTGTAGAAAACGTGTTCTTGCAAGAACAAGTGGTCTCTATAGACGCAAAAGCGAAGATTGCAGTTACAACCCATCGTCGCATTTCTTACAATTACCTCATCAATTCGATGCCTTTGAACCGCTTCCTTTCCACCATTGATGATATTGACTATCAGCATTTTGTGGACAGACTTTCTTGGAACAAGGTATTGGTCTTCAATCTCGGCTTTGATAAAGGGTCGACCTATGATGAGGTGCATTGGGCTTACTTCCCTGAGAAGAAGTACAACTTTTACCGAGTGGGTTTCTACAATAATATCCTCGATGATGAACGGCTCAGTCTGTACGTTGAAATTGGCTATGGCCCGAACGATGACATCAACGTGGATGCGCAGCTTGCAGCAACCTTGGAAGGGCTCAAGGATGCAGGCATCATTACCGATCATCACTTGCTGTCCTCGTGCCACATTGTTATGGACCCGGCCTATGTACACGTAAATAGCGAGCTGTCTGGCGTGAAGGATGAGGTGAAAAGCGGTCTCGAAAGCATGGGGATCTACTCCATTGGCCGTTACGGGGATTGGAAATACTGCTCCATCGAAGATTCCATGCTCGATGCCATAACCGTTGCAAAAAAATTGCTTAAACCATGAAACCCGATCATTTCTCAATCATTATGCCGGCGTTCAATGCGTCGGCAACCATAGGACACAGCATTGAGTCTGTGTTGGCACAAACCTGCCCTTCATGGACGTTATATGTCATCGATGATGCATCAAATGACACCACCCGGGAAATTGTCGAGGCGTATGTGCATCGTGATATCAGAGTGGTTTACCATCAGATGGCACTAAATGGTGGCGTGGCGGCTGCACGCAATCAGGGGATTGCGATGGCTGATGGGGAATATGTTGCTTTTCTGGACAGTGATGATATCTGGCATACGCAAAAGCTGGAACTTCAGCGTAATCACCTGCTCAATGGCTATGATGTTGTTTGTTCAGATTACTTTATTTTCTCTGGAACAGTCACCAATATTGTTGGAAAATATCAAAAAAAAGAATACTTTACATATAATGACATGCTTAAGAGCAACAACATCGGCAACCTGACCGGTGTTTATAACCGAAGCAAGCTGGGTTCTTTCACCCAGCAGCAGGTTGGGCATGAAGATTATGTAATGTGGCTTGATGTCATGGCTCGCGCCAAGCGTGGGTACTGTATCAAGCAACCTTTGGCATATTACCGGCGTGCAGAGGGGTCATTGTCCTCCAATAAACTGAAGGCCGCCTCGTGGCAATGGCATATCTACAGAAGAATACTCAAGCTGTCTTTGTTTCCTGCGCTTTACTATTGGCTGCACTATGCATGTTCAGCCGCTTTTATGCTTATCAATAACAAGTTCAAAGGAGTGCGTTTTGACTAGAAGTCCTGAACGTAGGCATTCTCGCTGGTATGAGCTGATTGTTTTCAACCCTATTTCGCTATTTTTCTTTGGCGCTTTGTTAGCTGTGTGCTTGCCCGCAATTGAGCGCTGGGGGTGGGGATTTTGGGACGGTCTCAATGCGGTAAGAGTCAACACATTGGTAGGGGCCTTTGTTGCTTTCCTATTGATTGGGTTCGTACTCCATCGTTTCCTGCGTTATCCCGGCGCCAGTCCGGTCGCGTATATGATACCAACGGTAACAACCTTGTATGGTCTGCTGGTCGGTGCGCTGTTCTTTCTGCGACTTACTTACAGTAGGCAGGTTTTATTTGAGTCATATATGGTCACGCTACTCTGCTGCTGGATTGTCTATTTTATTGGCCGCCGCTATCGGACTCCCAAGTATGCACTATTCCCATTTGGTGATTATCAACCTTTGACTAGCCACAATTGTGTAGAGTGGCGTCTATTGGATAAGCCAGATCTGGGGGCTGTGCGCTATGATGCAGTGGTTGCTGACCTGCGGGATGAAAAGCTTGCTGGAGAGTGGGAACGCTTCCTTGCCCGTTGTGCCTTAGCAAATATTCCTGTTTATCACATCAAGCAGATCAGCGAGACACTCACGGGGCGGGTGAAAATCGATCATTTGCATGAGAATCAGCTCGGCTCCCTGCTGCCTTCTCCCATCTATACTTTTATCAAACGTTGCATAGATATATTAGCGGCTGTGATTGCGATACCGCTCTTTTCGCCCCTCATGTTGGTAACGGCAGTACTGATCAAGCTTGAGAGCCCAGGCCCTGTAATGTTCTTACAAAACCGGGTAGGGAGGGGCAATCAGGATTTTCAAATTTACAAGTTTCGCAGTATGTGTCAAAACTCCGAGCAGTATGGTGCTCAGTTTGCCCAAAATGGTGACATGCGCGTGACTAGGGTTGGTAAAGTGATCCGTAAACTACGTATTGATGAGTTGCCACAATTTTTTAATGTACTCAAAGGGGATATGAGTCTGATTGGGCCTCGTCCAGAACAGCGTGTGTTTGTCGATCAATTTGAACAGGAAATTCCGTTTTATATGTATCGGCATATAGTGAGACCCGGTATCAGTGGCTGGGCACAAGTAATGCAGGGGTATGCTGCCGATGCGGATGATACGCGAGTTAAAATAGAGCATGATTTTTACTATATCAAACATTTCTCCTTATGGCTGGATGTATTGATTGTGTTTAAAACTATCAAAACTATTTTGACTGGTTTTGGTGCTCGCTGATGGTAACTGAATTATTGTTATGAGCAAGATAGATTGTAATATATAAAGTTTAATCAATGCTTATCGTCTTAGCTCTGAAATTATAATATTTAATTGGAATAATGCATGATAAAGACTCTTCCTGTTACGGAGAAAATATTCTGGGGCTTAATTGTTATTTACACCCTGCTGGGGATGCATATATTTATGCACAATCAGGGAGGGGCTGGGCTATATTTGCCTTTTAATATAGTTGGCTGGGTATTTATTTCGGTAATAATTAGTGTAGGTATTTGGCATTTGACGATAATTCGACAACTGACATTTCCCCGTACACTTGTTTTGTATTTGATCGGTTTTTTGGTTTTATTAATACCATTTTTAAACCCACAGGCTGAATGGAATATTCAGGCTCAGCCACGATTTCTAGCTATTGCTGCTGGCTTATTGCTTTTTTTTGCCTTATCTCAGTTCCGTTTTTCTGAAAGTCATCGTCATATCATTTTATACTGGTTATTAATTGCCATTGCTATAGAAGTTGTTTATGGGCTTGCACAGTATTTTCTATTGAAAGAAGGAAACTGGTTTGGCTATGATGTTAAAATAAACCGTCCATATGGTATTTTTCAACAAGTTAATGTTTTCTCTAGTTTTATTTCTGCTGGCTTAGCTATAACACTTTATCTATTTCGCTGGGATAACAACGTGTTGATTTGTCGTTGGCGGCAGGGATTACTTAGTTTTATTTTATTAGCAACACCACTGCTGCTAATGCAGATCCAATCTCGGGCTGGCACTATTGGTGCCATTATTGTCCTTTTATGTATGATGCCTGTTTTATGGAACTATAACCGACGTGTTTTCTGGTATTCAGCTAGTTTGCTGGCTATTGGATGTAGTGTTGGATTATGGGTGTCATCATTCTCCCGAACGGCAGAGAGTTATGAAAATACTGTAGGTATGCGCAAACTCTACTGGTCTCACCTGCTATCAATGCTACCGCAATCTCCTTGGTTTGGACATGGCTATGGCAGTTTCGAATATACATTTTTGCATGATTTCTATGCACCAGAACATATTACTCCGGGGATGCGTCTCATGGAAGAAAACCTCGATCATCCGCATAATGAAGTGCTGTTCTGGTTACATGAGGGTGGTATTGTCGCTATTATTGGTTTGCTGATTTTTGCAACCGGCTATATCCGTTCGTTATTCAAATGTGCAGGCTGGGCGAAACGCATTTCACTGCTGGCACTAGTGTTGCCTTTGCTTTTCCATTCAATGGTAGAGTATCCATTTTATCATTCTGTTACCCATTTCTTTTTCTTTATTGTTTTTCTATGGTTAGCTGATGCTGAATACGGTCAGCAGAAAATAATCGCTTGTAATTATTGGTTTCTGGCTCGTTTTATGGCGATTTTGATTCCTTTAGTCGTGGTGCCTTTTATGTTGACCGGATTACAAACAGCTTATGTGCTGACCAAATACGATCGTATGAAAGATAAAAATCCACAGATGCTGGAACAGATCATTAATCCGCTGCCTTGGATGATGATGTATGAATTTCAGATGCGCAGCGTGCAGTTGACCTTTTCTGCAGCCATGCATGATAAAGCCGGATTGGAAAACTATGTTGTGTGGGCAAAAGAATTTCTGCATAACACACCACGGGCAGTAGTCTATGCCCGGTTGGTTTATGCCTTGCAACAACTCAACGATAAAGAGCAGGCGCAGTTCTGGTTTGATGAAGGCAAACGGGTTTTCCCTCGTAACGAGGCATTGCAGAAAATGCCGTTTATTCTTACCAGCAGCGGTGGGAAATCAGTATCACAGTGAAGGTTTTAATTACCGGTGCACATGGTCAGGTAGGTCTGTTTATAACACACAAATTTAAACAGGCCGGATGGCAGGTATATGCCGCTTCACATAGCGAATTGGATATATGCAACAAAGATGCAGTGCGTAAGATTGTCTTTGTAATCCGGCCTTTGCTGGTAATTAATGCTGCAGCTTATACTGCGGTAGATCAGGCAGAGAAAGAACCTGACTTGGCACACCAGATTAATGCTGTTGCGCCCGGATATTTGTCTGCTGCTGCCGCAGAAGTGGGGGCTGTGGTCATTCAAATGTCTACAGATTATGTGTTTGATGGCTGCAAACAAGGTACCTATAAGGAAACCGATCATCCGCATCCAATCAATCTCTATGGAGTTAGTAAGCTGGCAGGGGAGCAACATGTTATCTCTGCCAACCCTCACCATATTATCTTTCGTACTAGTTGGGTTTTCAGCGAATATGGCTCTAACTTTGCCAAAACTATGCTGCGTCTGGCTGGTGACCGGGATGAACTACGTATCGTTGCAGATCAGTATGGTGGCCCTACTTACGCCGGTGATATTGCTGATGCTTTAGTCAATATTGCAGGTAAGGTGACTAATACCCCTGATTTTTCTGGATGGGGTATTTTTCATTATTGTGGCACGCCTTATGTTAGTTGGTATCTGTTTGCGAAAGCGATTTTTGTGCGCACCTTCCAGTTGGGTATTATTTCCACTTTTCCTGAAATAAAAGGCATCTCTTCTGCAGAATATCCATCGCTGACCGTTCGCCCCCGGAATTCCACATTAAACTGTTCTAAAATAAAAGCGGTATTTGGTATCAGCCAACCCGATTGGCAACAATCATTGGATGCCATGCTAGTCTCATTTCATCAGAGGAAATTACCACTTTGAGCTTTGAAAAGCCCTTACTGTTACCACTAAAGCGTTTTGATGATGAGAGGGGATATTTTCAGGAGCTGTGGCGTGAGTGTAGTTGTTATCCTGAATTGCTTTTGAGGAGAGTATCTTTCATTCAGGAGAATTTTTCTCATTCGCAGAAAAATGTTTTGCGAGGTCTGCATTATCAACTGCAAAAACCACAAGGTAAGCTACTAACAGTATTACATGGTCAGATTTTTGATGTTTGCGTTGATTTAAGAAAATCAAAAAGCACATTTGGCCAAGTTTATCATTTTGAGCTGTCTTCAGCGCAACCTGAATGGCTTTGGATCCCGCCAGGATTTGCGCATGGATTTTATGTTTTGAGTCATCGGGCTGACTGCTTTTATAAATGTACTGAATATTTCGATCCAACAGATAGTTATGTTATTAGATGGAATGATCCGACACTGAATATTTCATGGCCATTAATCGAAGAGAAACCGTTGCTTTCACCCAATGATGCTAATGGCTGTGATTTCATAAAGGCAGATTATTTCTTATGAGTCGCTGTTTATTGATTACTGGCGGCGCTGGTTTTATCGGCGCTAACTTTGTTCATTACTGGCTGAAAACGCATCCGACAAATCGAGTTTTTGTGCTCGACGCGCTGACTTACGCTGGCAATATTGAAACCCTGCGTCCGTTGATGGATAACCCGAATTTCCGTTTCGTGAAAGGGAATATATGTAATTCTGAACTGGTTGAAATGCTGCTGCGTGATGAGCAGATCGACACGTTAGTGCACTTTGCCGCAGAGTCGCATGTTGACCGCTCTATCACTGATCCGGATGCCTTTATCGAAACTAATATCATCGGTACCCACAGTCTCTTGAAAGCAGCTCGAGCAGTGTGGTTGGCTGATCCGGCGAACCCGTTGCCACATCGCTTTCACCATGTATCTACTGATGAAGTATATGGCACTCTGGAACTGACCGATCCAGCTTTCACCGAAGCAACCGCGTATGCGCCGAATTCGCCATATTCTGCATCAAAGGCTGCTTCTGACCACCTGGTACGTGCTTATCACCATACTTATGGTTTACAAGTGACTACCAGCAACTGTTCCAATAACTATGGTTATTATCATTTCCCGGAAAAACTGATCCCGTTGTGTCTGACTAACATTCTGGATAATAAAGCACTGCCAATTTACGGTGATGGCAAACAGATCCGTGATTGGTTGTTTGTGGAAGATCACTGCCGCGGTATCGAACTGGTGCTGGATAAAGGCGTGATCGGTGAAACTTACAATATCGGCGGTGTTAACGAATGGCTGAACATTGATATTGTGCACCTGATTTGCGAACTGGTGGAAGGAGAATTTACTGCTGATAGCTCGTTAGTAACACGTTACCCAGCTTCACCTTGTGCCAAAGGCGAATCTGCGAAGTCATTGATCACTTACGTAACTGACCGTGCAGGTCATGATCGCCGTTATGCTGTAGGGACTGAGAAAATTCAGCGTGAACTGGGTTATCAGCCGCAGGAAACCTTCCAGACGGGTATTGCCAAAACCATTAAATGGTATCTGGCTAATGAAAATTGGTGGCGTCCGCTGAAAAAATAACACTGGTTCTATTGTGAATGATTAAAAAGCCCTGAGACAACAAAACTATCTCAGAGCTTTTTTGTTTTATGGCTATGGCACACTTTTTGATAAATACCTTCTGAGAGTTTTATTAATCGACTTGGAGGTTGGTGTTTATGCTGTTAAATACATACGAGCAAAATGGACGCTTGTTCAATATGAATTTTATCGAAGAGGCTGGTACTGGTGTATCTGGTTATCGCGGTGAATTGGTGTTGGTGCAAGGCGAGGTGGGTGATTCAGCTGGTCGTCGTAAGCCTCCTGTTTCAGTTATTGAGCAGGCAGTGATACTTGCTGATGCTGAAAAAATCAAAATGCTAAGTGGTCTTTTACATGATTTAGCTGAACTGGAACATTTCTTTTCCGGCTATGCTGCTGATCTGGATGTGGATACTACCCCAATCTTTTTTGTAGTTAATGCTGCAAAAGAGATGAAAATATCAGTCAATGGCGTGACGGTCGATGTGATTCCTCTACCTGAAGGGCTGGTTTGGGCTGAACTCAGTGATTTACTTGGTTTAGAGAAAAGTGATTTCAAAGGTCAGTCATCAGGCGAAAAAATTGCTACTGTCTACGATTCATTGAAAAGTTATCATTCTGGTTTTAGCGAGGTAAGTTGGGCTGATGCATTAACTTGTGTCACCAATGCAAAACGTGAGACCCGCGGCGCGCTTTGATTTTCATTGCTCGTTTTATTCTTCTCCCGCTGTTGCTTAATAGCGGGTTTTTTCATTATGTGTATGTATAAAACCAACCTATAAGACAGACAAAATGTACATTTTGTCTGTCTTATACTCGGCCTGAAAAATCTTGAGTCCTCATGCGAGTTAAAGCGGTTGTTTTCTGAGAAATGTATATAATACTCAAAACAGAGTAGGGTATCGTTTCTTGTAGATACGACTCTCTATAAAAATAGTAACGCAGTGTGCAGTAGTGGTCCCTTCCAATTATGATGACACATTTTCTTTTCATCTTTGTCGGTAGCTTTTTGCTGACTGGCTTGATCCGTCGTATTGCTTTGTGGCGCCATGCGTTAGCAATGCCCCATTTTAAACATGGCCCTTTACTGCCCGTTCCCCGTGGCGGCGGTTATGCATTATTTCTTGCTATGTTGTTCGTATTTTTGATGCTTTATCGTTACCGCTTGATTGATATAGCTGCAACGCGTGCACTCTGTTTTTCGGGCTTGATCTTAGTCATCGGGAATTTGGTGCATGACTTGTTCCCGCTGGGTGTAAAAGTCAGATTAGGGATTCAGGTTTTATCTGCTATTGCAGTACTGACTTGGTATGGGCGTGATCTCGTCGTGTTGTTTTGGGAAAATTATCTCTATTTCTCAGGATTTTGGTTACCTATCATCGTGTTTGGCATAATGGCATTCGTGAATATTTTCAATTTCATGGATGGCGTCGATGGTTTTGCCGGCAGTCAGGCATTCATTATGATGTTTGCTTCCTCCGTACTGCTGGCTTTCAGCGATGAAATGCAGTGGAGTGTGCCGCTGATCCTGATGTGTGCCCCGGTTTTAGGCTTTCTGGCGTGGAATTGGCCGCCAGCTAAGATTTTTATGGGCGATGCCGGTAGTAGCTTTATGGGCGTATTTATTGCCACGTTAGGTTTACTGTTAGCGACCGATACATCGATAAATCTGTGGTGCTGGCTGATCATGATGGGCTGGTTTATCGTGGATAGCGGTTGGTCGCTGGTTGTGCGGATTATGCATGGTAATGATTGGCATCGTAGCCATCGAATGCACGCGTATCAGATCCTTGCGCGTCGCTGGGAAAACCATTTTTATGTCACATTAACTTTATGGCTAGTGAATTGGCTGTGGTTATTCCCACTGGCATATCTGGCGATGAATAACGAGCGCTGGGGTGTTCCATTGATTGCTATTGCTTATACACCATTGTGCTTTGCATGCTGGCGGTTGAAAGCTGGGGAATCTGTGGATAATGATCCGGGTGAACCAGTTTACAGTGATTATCAAAAATAAGGCGCCTCAGGCGCCTTATTTTTTGTACGCTAATGTAGCTTAACCGATAGTTTTTACACCATCTGCTGAACCGATGAGTGCTACGTCTGCACCACGGTGAGCAAACAAACCGACAGTCACTACACCTGGGATCTGATTTACTTGCTGTTCAAATGCTTTGGCATCATGGATCTGCAGACCATGTACATCCAGGATCTGGCAGTGGTTATCGGTGATCACACCTTCGCGATATACTGGATTTCCGCCCAATTTTTTTAATTCCCGAGTAACGTATTCACGAGCCAGCGGGATCACTTCTACAGGCAATGGGAATTGACCTAATACTTCAACTTGTTTGGTTGAGTCTGCAATACAGATAAAACGTTTGGCGACTGCAGCAACGATTTTTTCGCGAGTCAGTGCGGCACCACCACCTTTGATCATTTCCATTTGTGGGTTGATTTCATCAGCACCATCAACATAGATATCAAATTCAGTTACGTCATTCAGATCAACAACAGTAATGCCTAAAGCTTGCAGTCGAGCAGTAGATGCTTCGGAACTGGATACTGCCGCTTTGATTTGATCTTTGATACTGGCTAAGGCATCAATAAAGCAATTAACTGTTGAGCCTGTGCCTACACCGATAATTGTGTTGGGTTGAACATAAGCTAATGCGGCTTGCCCCACTGCTTTCTTCATTTCGTCCTGTGTCATCCTGATTTTTCTCTCTCGTCGTTCAAGGCAACGTGATTATATCTGAAAACGAAAGCGCAACCGAAGTAGTAATAATGCCAATCCGAGTATTACCAGTTCGAGATCACCGCCACCACCGCTTGAACTGCTATCAGAGCTTTGAGCCCACCCCAGCGTGTTATCAATCCAGCGACTATAATAGCTGACATCGGTATATCCACCAGGCACACCGGTAGCGCAAGTCGTATTGAAACCAAAGCTGGTTATACCGTACTGGATACCGCCATAAAGCAAAGGGCTACCACTATCACCAAAGCAAGTATCTTTACCATAATCACCAGCAAATATATGGTCGGGGAAATCACTATCAAATCCGCTATAGGTCAGCGTTGTTGTTTGTAGAAAATTGGTCGCTGATGCATTTGCTGCTGTCACGCCAGCTTCGGTTTCCCCCCAGCCGTATACTCTCATTTGAATGCCAGTTACCAAATAAGCAGACTCGTTACTGTAGGGAAGGGTGATGGTTTGATTATATTGTGGAGTCGTCAGGTGTAATAAAGCGATATCGCCGTACATCGTTGAGCTGTCATAACCGGAATACACAATAATGGAATCAACAATAGCTTGGGACGTTATAACCGTTAAATCAGCTTGGCCGATTACAGCTGTAATGGTCGGGGCGTGGCCCTGACTATCAGAGACATCAACGCAATGTGCCGCGGTCATGATCCATTGTGAGTCAATCAAAGTACCACTACAAAAACCAACATTTGATCCTGTTGTGATCCATAATGCGGCCATCCATGAAGGTGCTGAATTTACGGTTGTGCCGCCTACGATGTAAGTTGCAGGCGTATTAGCATAAGCAGAAGTGGCTGATATGAACCCAAAAATGATAAAAATCATAATAGAACGCAGCATATTCAGTATCTTCCATTTGTATAAGTGCTTATTGATTAACCTAGTTGGGAAATAGCGTTTTCGCCACTATCAGAACAACTTGATTCACCTATTTCGAACCAATAGACTAGCCGCGTTTTTTCAAGAGAATTCTCCCCATGCTTGTATCTGATTTTCAGTTTGATTTGCCCGACGAACTCATTGCTCGCTATCCAATGCCGGAGCGTAGTGCCAGCCGTTTATTGCAGCTGGATGGTAACAGCGGCGAAATCAAACAAGGGCAATTTCGTGATGTGTTGGAATTGCTGCAGCCTGGTGATCTGCTGGTGTTCAATAACACCCGTGTGATCCCTGCACGCATGTTTGGTCAGAAAGCCAGCGGTGGTAAGCTGGAGATCCTGGTTGAGCGAATTATTGATACCCATCGCGTACTGGCGCATGTACGTGCTTCGAAGGCGCCGAAACCTGGCTCCGTTATTTTACTGGAGCAGGGCTATTCTGCGGAGATGGTAGCCCGGCACGACGCACTATTTGAATTACATTTTGCCGGTGAAACACCGGTATTGGATATTCTGAATCAGATCGGCCATATGCCACTGCCGCCATATATTGATCGTCCAGATGAAAACTCTGATAAAGAGCGTTATCAGACTGTTTATAATGAACGCCCTGGTGCAGTAGCCGCACCGACTGCCGGGCTGCATTTTGATCAGCCTCTGTTGGATGCATTACAACAGAAGGGCATCGAACTCGCTTTTGTCACGTTGCATGTGGGTGCTGGCACATTTCAGCCAGTGCGGGTTGAGCGACTGGAAGATCACCAGATGCACAGCGAATATGCAGAAGTGCCTGCAGAAGTGATTGAAAAGATTAATGCTACTCGCGCGCGCGGAGGGCGAGTCGTTGCTGTAGGCACAACGTCCGTCCGTTCGTTAGAAACGGCTGCGCAGGCATCGTTAAAGGCAGGCACACCACTTTCACCTTTCTTTGGTGATACCAGCATCTTTATTTATCCTGGCTATCAATATCAGGTAGTTGATGCATTGATCACCAATTTTCATTTACCCGGCTCGACACTGATCATGCTGGTCTCTGCTTTTGCAGGTTATCAAAATGTGATGCAAGCCTATCAGGAAGCAATAACATCCGGTTATCGTTTCTTTAGTTATGGCGATGCCATGTTTATTACACGGCAAACCAACGCCACTCAGGGCTAATGCCCAATACAACAGTCAGACTGTTTCTCTGACGTTAAGGAAAAACATGAAATTTGAACTGAAAAAGACCCAAGGCCGCGCACGCCGTGGCAGCTTAGTGTTTGATCGCGGTGTGGTTGAAACTCCTGCTTTTATGCCTGTCGGCACCTACGGCACAGTAAAAGGTATGACACCGGAAGAAGTTAAAGAGACCGGTGCGCAGATCCTGCTGGGGAATACTTTCCACTTGTGGCTGCGTCCGGGCCAAGACATCATGCGCAAACATGGTGATTTGCATGATTTCATGAATTGGCACGGCCCGATCCTGACCGATTCTGGCGGATTCCAAGTGTTCAGCCTCGGTGATATCCGCAAGATCAAAGAAGAAGGGGTGCATTTCCGTAACCCGATCAATGGTGAAAAAATTTTCCTGTCACCTGAAAAATCAATGGAAATTCAGCACGATCTTGGTTCTGACATCGTGATGATTTTTGATGAATGTACACCATATCCGGCTACACATGATGTGGCCAAAAAATCGATGGAACTGTCACTGCGCTGGGCAGCCCGTTCCCGCCAACGTTTTAATGATCTTGAAAATAAAAACGCCTTGTTTGGTATTGTGCAGGGCGGTGTTTACGAAGATCTGCGTGATGTATCGTTAAAGGCGTTGGTTGAAATCGGCTTTGATGGTTATGCCGTCGGTGGGTTAGCGGTTGGTGAGCCGAAAGAAGATATGCACCGGATCCTGGAACATGTTTGCCCACAACTGCCGCAAGATAAACCACGCTACCTGATGGGTGTTGGTAAACCGGAAGATCTGGTGGAAGGTGTTCGCCGTGGTATTGATATGTTCGACTGTGTGATGCCAACCCGCAATGCGCGTAATGGTCACTTGTTTACAACGAACGGCGTCATCAAAATTCGCAATGCAAAACACCGTGATGACATTTCTACACTAGATGCAGAATGTGATTGTTATACCTGTAAAAACTATACCCGTTCTTATTTGTATCATCTGGATCGCTGTAATGAGATTTTAGGTGCTCGCCTGAATACCATTCATAACCTGCGTTATTACCAACGATTGATGCAAGGTTTGCGGGATGCTATCGATGCAGGTACATTAGACGACTTTATAGCAGATTTTTATCAGCGTCAGGGTAAACCTGTTCCAGCGCTTGATTAATATACGATTTGAACTAACAACGAGGAAATAATATGAGTCTTTTTGCTAATGCTTATGCGGCTGACGGTGGTGCGGCATCTTCTGTGACTGGTGGTATTGAGCAGATCGCTATTGTGGGTATTTTTCTGCTGTTTTTCTATTTCTTCATCCTGCGTCCACAGTCAAAACGTGCGAAAGAACAGAAAAACCTGATGAGCTCACTGGGTAAAGGCGATGAGGTTCTGACTTCAGGTGGTCTGGTTGGCAAAATTGCGAAAATTGCTGCCGACAACGATTATTTGGTTCTGGCCTTGAATGATCAGACTACCATCACCATTAAGAAAGACTTCATCACTGCAGTATTACCAAAGGGCACTATTCAGTCTCTGTAGTTTTTAATTCATTTTCCTGGGAGTTAAACCGTGTTAAATCGGTATCCTCTGTGGAAGTATCTGATGGTGGCCCTCGTGGTCATCATCGGTACACTTTATTCCGCACCTAATCTTTACGGCGAAGATCCTGCATTGCAGGTTTCAGCTATCCGTGGTCACGATGTCAAAGCTGATACCATGGATTTAGTTAAAAAATCGCTGGATGACGCCAAAATTTCAATTAAAAGCGCCGTACTGGAAAATAGCCAGATACTGGTTCGCTTCAATAACACTGATGATCAGCTGCATGCGAAAGAGCTGGTTACACAAGCACTGGGCGACAAATTTATCACCGCATTGAACCTGGCTCCATCTACACCTAAATGGTTAAGCTCGATTGGTGCTGGTCCGTTGAAGCTGGGTCTCGACTTACGTGGTGGCGTGCACTTCCTGATGGAAGTGGATATGGATGAAGCTGTTAATAAAGCGCAGGAACAGCTGGTTCAGGATTTCCGTACCGAATTGCGTGAAGACAATATCCGTTATTCTGGTGTGCGTCGTGCAGGTAGTGAAGTCGTTGTTGCTTTCCGTGATACCGATACACAGCAAAAAGCATTAGCTCATCTGCGTAAACGTCACGCAGACATCACGCTGGTTGATTCAGAAGACAAAGGTCAGTTCTGGATCAAAGCGTCAATGTCTGAAAAGAAACTGAAAGCTATCACTGAAGATGCGCTGGAACAGAACATCACCATCATTCGTAATCGTGTGAATGAATTAGGTGTGGCGGAACCATTGGTGCAACGTCAGGGTGCTGCGCGCATTGTGGTTGAGCTGCCTGGTATCCAAGACACAGCCCGTGCGAAAGAAATTCTGGGTGCTACTGCGACATTGGAATTCCGTCTGGTTGATGAAAATGCTGATGCCTCTGCGGCAGTGAACGGCCAAGTTCCGGCGAATTCACAGCTGTTTTACGACCGTAATGGCCGCCCTGTTGTTCTGCAAAAACGTATTATCCTAACTGGGGATCATATTACAGGTTCTTCTTCCGGTGTTGATGAATACAGCCGCCCACAGGTTAGTATTAAACTTGATGGGGTAGGCGGGAACCGTATGTCGATGGCGACCAAAGACAGTATTGGTAAAGCCATGGCGTCAGTGTTCATTGAATACAAGCCGGTTGGTGAGCCGGGTGCAGATGGTAAACGTCGTATCGAAAAACATGAAGAAGTCATCAACGTAGCGACAATCCAATCTCGTCTGGGTAGTGATTTCCGCATTACTGGTATCGACAATACTCAGGAAGCACACAATTTATCGTTGCTGTTGCGTTCAGGCGCTCTGACTGCGCCGATCCAGATCGTTGAAGAACGTACTATCGGCCCAAGCATGGGACAAGCGAATATCGATAGCGGTTTATCAGCATTGGGCATGGGGATGTTGATCCTCGTCGTCTTCATGGCTGTTTACTACAAACTGTTCGGTATGGTGGCCAATATTGCGCTGATGTTTAACGTGGTATTACTGGTCGGTGTGATGTCGATGATCCCGGGGGCGACCATGACATTGCCTGGTATCGCGGGGATTGTGTTAACACTCGGTATGGCAGTCGATGCGAACGTTCTGATCTACGAACGTATTCGTGAAGAGTTACGCGCAGGCCGTGGTGTACAGCAAGCCATCCATCTTGGCTATGAACGTGCGTTCTCGACCATTGCTGACTCTAACGTAACCACCTTGATCACTGCATTGATTTTGTTTGCGGTGGGAACCGGTGCTGTTCGTGGTTTCGCATTGGTACTGATGATCGGTATTCTTTGCTCTATGTTCACTGCGATCACGGGTAGCCGTGCCATTGTTAACCTCGTCTGGGGTGGTCGCAAAGTGAATAAGTTATCGATTTAAGAAGGGGAGAGTCATGTTTCAGCTATTAAAACCGGGACACACCATTCCCTTTATGAAAGTGGCCATGCCGGCCACTATTATCTCTGGCATTTTGATCCTGTTGTCTGTAATTACGATTGCGACAAAAGGGTTTAACTGGGGGCTGGATTTTACCGGCGGTACTATTGCGGAATTAAAATTCACGACCCCCGCGGTGTTGGATGATGTTCGTTCTTCATTGACCAAACAAGGGTTAGACGGTGCATTGGTGCAGTATTACGGCTCGACTAAAGATGTCGTTATTCGTATTGCACCGAAAGGCGATCTGACTCAGCAGAAGATTTCTGATGGTGTTGAGAAGAGTGCAACAGCGCTTGATAGCAGCGTTAAACTGACACGTCTGGAATATGTAGGGCCAACTGTCGGTGCAGAACTCGCTAATCAAGGGTTTATGGCGATGCTGGCTGCACTGGGTTGTATTCTGGTGTATGTGGCTCTGCGTTTCGAATGGCGTATGGCGACAGGTGCTGTGCTGTCATTAGGTCATGACGTGTTGATTACTCTGGGTGTCTTTTCATGGACACAAATGGAGTTTGATCTGACCGTTCTGGCGGCGGTGTTAACCGTTATCGGTTATTCCCTGAATGATACCATCGTGGTTTTTGACCGAGTGCGTGAAAATGCACGCCGTATTCGTAATGAAACCATGCGCAACATCATTGATGTATCCATGACTGAAACACTGAGCAGAACGTTGATCACCTCTGGTACAACCTTGGTTACTGTTATTGCGCTGTACTGGAAAGGCGGCCCGATGATCCATGGTTTTGCTACCGCACTGCTGCTTGGTATCGGCTTTGGTACTTACTCTTCTATCTATGTTGCTAGTGCTTGGGCAATGTATCTGAAGATGAAACGTGAAGATTTGATGCCAAAAATGGTTGAAAAAGAAGGCGCTGAAGAGCGTTACGAACCGTAGTTAATCATTATAAGAGCGCGTAAGCGCTCTTTTTTTCAGGCTGATATAGCATGCAACATAATCCGCGGTTTCTGGCTTTTGTAAATGAAGTACGTCAACGAGTCAATGAAGTTGATGTGCATCAGGTTAAACGCTGGATGGAACAAAATCGACCTTTCGTATTACTGGATGTCCGTGAAGAGAGTGAATGGGCTAAAGGACATTTACCATCTGCACAATATTTGGGACGGGGTATTCTCGAACGCGATATTGAGACGCGTTATCCTGAACTAAATACGCCACTGGTGCTATATTGTGGAGGTGGCTTTCGTTCTGTATTGGCGGCTAATAATCTGCAACAAATGGGTTATCGTGATGTCATCAGTATGGATGGTGGTTATCGGGGATGGGTTGAGGCAAATTATCCCGTTGAGGAAGATTTCTGAAATTCCTGATACATCAATAAGATTGCATGACAAAACATATAGACAAGCATAACATTAAAAAATAAAGCCTGTTCAGGTCTGGAGTTGTCGTTGGAATTGTGGAATCGGATAGGACGCCTTAGTTGTGTCGTCGTTGTGTGGTCTTTGGTTGGCTGCAGTCAGCATGGCGGTGCTTTATCTACTGCCGCAAAAAATATGCAGCCTCCCTCTGTTGTCTTGGCGACACCGTTGCAGGTGACCTATCAGAATGAGTTGGCGCTGGCTCGGTTAGGGCAGTTATTGGCGTCGAATGACCTGAATAGTGATCAACGCGCGGCTTTGTTTTATGAACGCGGCATGATGTTCGATAAAGTCGGCCTGCGAACGATGGCGCGGATCGATTTCTCCCGCGCCTTACGTGAAAAACCCGACTTTGCTGAAGCCTATAATTTTATTGGTGTTTATCTGACGCAACAGCAAGATTTTGACAATGCCTACGATGCATTTGATTCTGCGCTGGAATTGGCACCGGGTTATGATTATGCCTATCTGAACCGGGGAATTGCGCTGTATTACGCCCATCGTCCTGAATTGGCAATGAAAGACATGCAGGTCTTTCAAGAGCGGAAACCGGATGATCCTTATCGTACCTTGTGGCTGTTTCTGACAAGTGCACAACTGGATCAAAACAAGGCCATGCAAACCCTGATGCAGCAGTATGACAGCCACCACAATGATGAATGGGGTTGGAATATTGTTGCGGTTTATACTGGTAAACAAGCACCAGCTGAGTTTATTCGCCGTATTGCTGATAGCACCAGCAGCAATCGTCAGTTAGCAGAACATTTGTGTGAAGCTTATTTCTATCTGGCAAAATTATCCCAGTTGCAGGGTAACAGTGATGCTGCGGATGCCTATTTCAAATTATCATTAGCAAATAATGTGTATGATTTTATTGAACATCGCTATGCGTTACTGGAATTACAACTGGCGAATCAAGCCCCAAACAGTTATCCAGCAGAATTAGATTTAGATTCTGAATAGTTGGTAACAAGATCAGAAAAGGCATCCATCGGATGCCTTTTTAGTTTCTGCAACAAGAGTAATTAACAAAGTTGCATGCCGGCAACGCGTTGCCAGTAACCATTACACTCTTTTGCTGGCAGCACATGTTTTACCGGTGATTGTAACTGCGCTTGAAATTTCTCCAGCCAACTCAGTGTTTCCTGCTCTGGGCTGAGGCGAATCACATCCACCAGACCTTCCATCTCAGCCAGTTGATTGATCAGGTTATAACAGTGACCGGATTGGGTTTGAATACCATTCAGTACGAATACTTGCTCACCTTCTTGGCTCTCTGCGGTCATCCCTTGCGGATATTGCAGACAAGCCAACTGGCAATCGTCTTTCGCCCGGTTGAGTGCACGAGCGGTAAAGCAACGCGCAGAGTAGGCGAGTGGTAAATGGCCATAAGCAAAGACTTCAACCTCAAACTGATTGCGTAAGCCTCGTGTGCGGCAATCATCCAGTAATTCAGCTAACCAGTCACGCGACAGCTCTACAGGCATTGTCCAGCGTTGCATGCCTTTTCTTAAGAGCAGACTGATTACATCGGCGTTATAACAGTTAATGGCCGGGCCGCAGACAAACGGCATTTTTTGCTCATAAGCCAACTGCACGGCACCCAGGTCATTGGCTTCGATCATACAACCGCCATTATTGACCCAACGTTGCATCTCTTTGAGTTCGGATGGGCTTTGAATCAGGGCTAAGGTCGACAAAATGACGCGTTTACCGGCATTTTGCAGCTCACGCGCTAGTTCCATCCAGTCGGTTAATTTCATTTCACGACGTTTGCTACAAACCGTTTCACCTAAATAAATATCACGAGCGGTACTTTGACTTGCCTGCTGATAAAAGGTTTCGACATCCGCTTTTGGCCAGAAATAGAGTAATGGGCCAAGGGAAAAATACATGCTGTTCACTCCTATTGCCACTGCCGGTGATAGGCACCCAGCGTGGTCTGACTGCCTTCAGAGACAGCCGCTAACTGTTTATCCCACTCGGTACTGACTTGATATTGTGCTGGGTTTTTCTTATAAGCATCGATGGCGGCACGCCATACTTTAGTGACTTGTTCCACGTATGCCGGGCTGCGCTGACGACCTTCGATTTTTACCGATGTCACGCCGGTCTCAAATAATTCTGGTAGCAAAGACAAGGTATTCAGGCTGGTTGGTTCTTCCAAGGTATGGAAAACATGCTCGTTGGTGTTGTAGCGGCCTTTACACAGGGTTGGGTAACCGGCGTTTTCCCCTTGCTGATAACGATCAATCAACACACCGTTCAACCGAGATTCCAGACCATTTGCGGTTTCTTCCCAGCGCACATATTTTGCTGGCGAACAGGCGCCTACGGTATTTGGGCTTTCACCCGTCAGGTATGACGAGAGATAACAGCGACCTTCCGCCATAATGCACAGGCTGCCAAACGCGAATACTTCCAGCGGTACGTCTGTTTCCCGCGACAGTTGTCGAACCTGATGCATGGATAAAACCCGAGGCAACACAACGCGCTGGATGTTGAAATTTTCTTTGTAAAAACGCACGGCAGCGCTGTTGGTTGCTGATGCCTGAACCGATAAATGGATCTCCTGTTCAGGATAACGCTGACGCGTGTAATCGAGCACGGCGATATCGGCAATGATCAGCGCATCGGCACCCAATTCCACACCGCGATCGACTGCGGCTTGCCAGCGGGCGGCACTACCAGGGTGGGCAAAGGTATTAATTGCGATATGCAATTTGCGCTGATGCTGATGAACGTATTCCACCGCGCGTTGCAGTTTTTTGTCATCAAAATTCAGGCCAGCAAAATGTCGTGCATTCGTATCATCTTTAAAGCCGATATAAACCGCATCCGCACCATTATCAATGGCGGTTTTCAGCGCTGGCAAACTACCAGCGGGGCACAATAGCTCCATGGTTTTACTCATAGGGTGGTAATGCGGGCATTGTAATCATTTGAGGAATGAGAGTTTTTGACCTGACCCCATATTGGGTTCGACTCTATTCTGACAATTTGCGGTAATTTTGATATTGGGCAGGGCTCTATGTGGCTTGCTGTGGTTAGATGCCATTTATCTGCTAAAGGAGAGGTTATGTTGCTGAAAAATTTACATCACAAACTGGTGATGCAAGCGCCGCAGTGGTTACGTTTACCGGTGGCTTTGATCCCGTTTGCTATTAAAAAGCCTGCCATGGTTTTTATGCTGCAGCGTATTTTTAAAGAAGCGCTGGCTGACGGTGATTTTGACTTTCTAGAAGGGCGCTTTCTGAAAGTATCGGTCGATGAGCTGAAACTCAGTTGTTTCATCACGCTCAAACAAGGTCAGTTAGTGGTGCTGGAACAAAGTGATGTCTGTGATGTCAGTTTTGCTGCGGGCCTGAATGATTTAATTCTGATCGCTGGGCGCAAAGAAGATCCCGACAGTCTGTTTTTCCAACGTCGCTTACGTATCGAAGGTGATACCGAACTCGGGTTGGAAGTGAAAAACCTGATGGATAGCTTGGATCTGGATGAATTACCAAAAATTATCCGTCTGGCTCTCAATGATCTGGCTTTGTTTGTTCAGCAAGGAATTCAAACGCCTGAGAGTGCTGCCACCCGCGCTGCTACCATTTGATTGTGATAGCATGCCGGCAGATGAAGCATAACAGGTAGTCATAATGCTGGAAAACGTTCGCATAATTTTGGTTAACACCTCGCACACTGGCAACATTGGCTCGGCGGCCCGCGCGATGAAAACGATGGGATTGTCGCAGCTGGTGCTGGTTGATCCAGTACAACCACCCGATGGACAATCAGTTGCGCTGGCGGCAGGGGCGACCGATATTCTGGCCAATCTGCGTATTGTGCCAACACTGGCGGAAGCCATAGCTGATTGTTCTTTAGTGGTTGGCGCCAGTGCGCGGTCAAGAACCTTAGCTTGGCCGATGTTAGATCCTCGGGAAATGGGTGAGCGATTAGCAACTGATGCGAAGAAGGGCACAGTGGCGTTGGTGTTTGGTCGTGAACGGACTGGTCTCAGCAATGAAGAATTACAGCAGTGTCATTACCACGTCAATATTCCAGCTAACCCTGAATACAGTTCGCTGAATGTGGCGATGGCAGTACAGACACTGAGTTACGAAATTCGTATGGCCTGGTTGGCACAACAAGAAACCGGAGTTCAGATTGATGATGACACGGATTACCCGCCACAAGCGTCGATGGAGCTGTTTTTCCAGCATTTGGAAGAGACGTTATACCAGACTCAGTTTCTGCATTCCGATCGTTCCGGGCATGTCATGATGCGCTTACGACGCATGTTTACCCGTATGCGGCCCGACAGTAATGAGCTGAATATTTTGCGAGGAATATTAACCTCGATACAGAAACCGCCCCGTAATAGTTGAGTCATTTAGTAGGAATAATACTTGACTGAAAAGGTAGGACATGACAGCATAAAACCATTATGAACAAACGGGTATGCAGCCATGAGACTGACTTCTAAAGGACGCTATGCGGTAACAGCGATGCTGGATGTTGCCTTACATGCTGAGCTGGGGCCGGTACCACTGGCGGATATTTCAGAGCGGCAGGGTATTTCACTTTCCTATCTGGAACAGTTGTTTGCCCGTCTGCGTAAGAATGGTTTGGTATCCAGTGTGCGTGGTCCGGGCGGTGGTTATCGTCTTGGTGCCGATGCAGATAAAATTGCAGTCGGTAAAATCATTGCAGCGGTAAATGAATCGGTAGATGCTACCCGTTGTCATGGCGAAACAGGCTGTCAGGGTGGTGTTCAGTGTCTGACTCATTCATTATGGCGTGATCTCAGTGCACGTATCAGCGATTTCCTGAACGAAATTACTTTAGGTGAACTCGTTCGTCAGGCTGAAGTAAAGCGTGTTTCCGAACAACAGAATAAACATCAGAACTCTGCTCAATCACAACGTAAACCGATGATGAGTGCAGATTCAATTATTGAAAGTTTAATGGAGTAAATAATGAAACTCCCGATTTATCTTGATTATTCAGCAACTTGCCCAGTCGATCCTCGTGTTGCTGAAAAGATGATGCAATGTTTAACTCTGGACGGTAATTTTGGTAATCCAGCATCCCGTTCACACCGTTTTGGTTGGCAAGCGGAAGAAGCCATCGATGAAGCACGTAATAATATCGCAGATTTGATTGGTGCTGATCCGCGTGAAATTGTCTTCACTTCTGGTGCCACCGAATCTAATAATCTGGCAATTAAAGGTGCAGCCCATTTCTATGTGAAACAGGGTAAACACATTATTACCAGCAAAACCGAACATAAAGCAGTTCTGGATACTTGTCGTCATCTGGAATCTGAAGGCTATGAGGTGACCTACCTTGAGCCGCAATCTAACGGTTTATTTACACTGCAGCAGATTGAAGCTGCTATGCGCCCAGACACCATTCTGGTAAGCATCATGCATGTGAATAACGAAATTGGCGTGATCCAAGATCTGGCTGCAATCGGTGAATTGTGTCGTGCCCGCAAAATTCTGTTCCATGTCGATGCTGCGCAAAGCGCAGGTAAAGTTGAAATCGATGTTGACGCAATGAAAATTGATTTGCTGTCTCTGTCTGCGCATAAAGCCTATGGCCCGAAAGGTATCGGTGCTCTGTATGTTCGCCGTAAACCACGTGTTCGTCTGGAAGCGCAGATGCACGGTGGTGGTCATGAACGTGGTATGCGTTCCGGTACATTGCCAACTCACCAGATCGTAGGGATGGGCGAAGCCTTCCGTATCGCTAAACTGGAGATGGCGGATGAAGCTGTTCGAGTTCAGGCATTGCGTGATCGTTTATACAACGGCTTGAAAGATATTGAACAAGTCTTTGTTAACGGCTCAATGGAGCACCGTGTGGCTGGCAACCTGAATATCAGCTTTGCTTATGTCGAAGGTGAATCGTTGATGATGGCACTGAAAGATTTGGCGGTTTCATCAGGTTCAGCCTGTACTTCTGCTAGTCTGGAACCATCTTATGTGCTGCGTGCATTAGGTTTGAATGATGAACTGGCGCATAGTTCGATCCGTTTCAGTATCGGCCGTTTTACCACGGAAGAAGAAATTGACTACGCAATTGGTCTGATCCGTAACTCGATTGGTAAGCTACGCGATTTATCACCATTGTGGGATATGTTTCAAGAAGGGATTGACCTCAGCAAGGTCGAGTGGGTTAGTCACTGATAGTTAGGAGAGTATATTATGGCTTACAGTGAAAAAGTTATTGATCATTACGAACACCCGCGCAATGTTGGTTCCTTCGATAAAAATGATCCAAATGTTGCAACAGGCATGGTCGGTGCACCAGCTTGTGGTGACGTAATGAAGTTACAATTGAAAGTAAATGAACAAGGTATCATTGAAGATGCCAAGTTTAAGACTTATGGTTGTGGTTCTGCGATTGCCTCCAGCTCTCTGGTCACCGAATGGGTGAAGGGTAAAACACTGGATGAAGCGCAAGCGATCAAGAACACGGATATTGCTGAAGAGTTGGCCTTGCCACCAGTGAAGATCCACTGTTCAATTTTGGCGGAAGATGCCATTAAAGCAGCGATTGCAGACTATAAGCATAAGAAAGGTTTGGTATAAGTATTTGGTGTAAGTACTTGGTATAAGTTTAGTAGGGTAGGAACGTATGGGTATTACATTATCGGACTCAGCCGCAGATCGCGTAAAACGGTTTCTCACTAATCGCGGTAAAGGCGTAGGCTTGCGTCTTGGCGTGAAAACTTCCGGCTGTTCCGGTATGGCCTACGTTCTTGAATTCGTTGATGAAGTGAACGGTGAAGATCAGGTATTTGATGATAAAGGTGTCAAAGTCATTATTGATGCTAAAAGTCTCGCCTATCTGGACGGCACTGAGCTGGATTTTGTCAAAGAAGGGTTGAATGAAGGCTTCAAATTCAACAACCCTAACGTGAAAGATGCCTGTGGTTGCGGTGAAAGTTTCACCGTTTAAACCGTCATCAGAAGCGTAATGCGAATTCGACTCGCTTACTGTACTGTTACATGATAAAAGGCGCATTCAGGCGCCTTTTTCATTTTTATCCCCAGAGGGAATAGCTTGTGAATTACTTTGAGTTATTTCAGATCCCGGTCTCGTTGAACCTTGATACGGCGCAACTGGCGGTACGTTATCGTGAACTGCAAAGACAGTTTCATCCGGATAATGTCGCAGCGCAGGCCGACGCGATTAAGCTGGAAGCGATGCAGCAAAGTGTCGAAATCAACAGTGCCTATAATACGTTAAAATTACCGCTGGCTCGGGCGGAATATATACTGGTATTACAAGGTATTGATCTTCGTCATGAGCAGCAAACCGTCAAAGATACCGCCTTTTTGATGGAACAACTGGAATGGCGCGAAGAGCTCGATGATCTGCAACACCAACCTGATGAAGCCGCAATCACTGGTTTTCTGGTCAGAGTGAAACAGTATTATCAGCGTTATTTTCTGTCGCTGGAGCAGCAAATTGCCGATGCTCAATATCATGAAGCAGCAGAAACCCTGCGCAAATTGAAGTTTGTTCAGAAAATGAAGGATGAGCTGGACAAGCTTGAAGAGTCACTCTTTGATTTATAACGGATAAGGTATGCAGTTGCATACCTATGAGGTCTAAAGATACGTTATGGCTTTATTGCACATTGCTGAACCTGGATTGAGTGCTGCCCCGCATCAGCAAAAATGGGCGGTTGGTATTGATCTGGGAACCACCAACTCTTTAGTCGCTGTTGTTCGCAGTGGCGTTGCAGAAACACTGGCCGATGCATCAGGACGAGATATTCTGCCATCTGTTGTTCGCTATTTACCGGATGCTTTACAAGTCGGTACTGAAGCGAAAGAGGCTGCCGCAAAAGATCCGCTGAATACCATCCAGTCTGTTAAGCGTCTGATGGGAAAAGCATTGGCTGATGTCACTCAGACCAACCTGCCATATCAATTTACTGGTGGCGATAACGGCTTAGTGCATATTCACACTTGTCAGGGCGACATCAATCCGGTTCAGGTTTCGGCTGAAATATTGAAAGCATTACAGTTGCGTGCCACGCAAGCGCTGGAATCTGAGCTTGATGGTGTCGTGATCACGGTTCCTGCCTATTTTAATGATGCACAACGTCAAGCCACTAAAGATGCCGCGCGTTTGGCTGGCATGCATGTACTGCGGTTGTTGAATGAACCGACTGCCGCTGCGGTGGCTTATGGCCTCGACTCTGGTCAGGAAGGTGTGATTGCCGTGTATGACTTGGGCGGTGGTACCTTTGATATTTCAATTTTGCGCCTACATCAGGGCGTATTTGAAGTGATGGCAACGGGTGGTGACTCTGCACTGGGTGGCGATGATTTTGATCATCTGCTGGCGGATTGGATTGCCGCGCAGGCCAACTTAACCGCACCGTTTACGCCACAAGTGCAACGTCAGCTGCTTGATTTGGCCTGTGATGTGAAACAACGACTGAGTAGCAGCGATGCTGTTGATGTTCAATTTGCACATTGGGCGGGGCAGATTAATCGTGCTCAGTTTGAAGAACTGATTACACCACTGGTAAAACGCACCTTGATGTCGTGCCGTCGTGCATTAAAAGATGCCGATATTACGGCAGACGAAGTGCTGGAGGTCGTCATGGTCGGTGGTTCGACCCGTGTGCCTTTAGTGCGTCAGCTGGTAGGCGATTTCTTTGGCCGTACCCCGTTAACCAGCATTGACCCAGATAAAGTCGTTGCGATTGGCGCAGCAATTCAGGCCGACATTCTGGTTGGTAACAAACCAGAATCAGAAATGCTGCTGTTGGATGTGATCCCGTTGTCGCTCGGTCTTGAGACCATGGGTGGTTTGGTTGAAAAGATCATTCCACGCAACACGACTATTCCCGTTGCGCGTGCACAAGATTTCACCACTTTCAAAGATGGTCAAACAGCCATGATGATCCATGTGCTGCAAGGTGAACGCGAACTGGTGAGTGACTGCCGTTCATTAGCTCGCTTTACCTTACGCGATATTCCGCCATTAGCGGCAGGTGCTGCGCATATTCGCGTAACCTTCCAAGTCGATGCGGACGGTTTACTGTCTGTGAGCGCGATGGAAAAAAGCACCGGCGTACAGGCTGCCATCGAAGTGAAGCCTTCCTATGGTCTACAGGAAGATGACATGCTGCGTATGCTGCGTGAATCGATGGAGTTCGCCGAAAAAGACATTCAGGCGCGCATGCTGGTGGAGCAAAAAGTGGAAGCCGATCGTGTACTGGAAAGCTTACGTCAGGCGCTGCGCAAAGATGGTGATGCACTGCTCTCAGCAGACGAATTAGCCGCTATCGATGCGGCGGTACAAAATCTAGTAAATGTTCAGCAAGGTAGTGATCCGGATGCGATTAAAGTCGCTATCACTGCGCTGGATGAAACAACCAGTGAATTTGCTGCCCGACGTATGGATGCTTCAATCCGTCAGGCATTGCAGGGACACAAGATTGACGAGGTGAACTGATGCCGAAAATCGTATTTTTACCCCATGAAAAACTGTGTCCAGATGGCATGGTGGTTGATGCTGCAGAAGGCGAAACTATTCTGGATGTTGCATTAGCCAATGGGATCAACATTGAACATGCGTGTGAAAAATCCTGCGCTTGCACCACCTGTCACTGTATCGTGCGTGAAGGTTTTGACTCGCTGGAGCCAAGCGATGAGTTGGAAGATGACATGCTGGATAAAGCTTGGGGTCTGGAGCCCGATTCACGCTTAGGTTGCCAAGCTCGGGTAGCTGACGAAGATTTGACGGTAGAAATTCCAAAATACACAATCAATCTAGCGTCTGAACAACACTAATATTTGTACATGAAAATGGAGCATCAGAGCCACTTGAAGTGGTAACCTGTTGCTCCATTTCTATTTTCAGGATTTCGGGAAAGAATCATGACTGCATCCATGGCTGTTATTCTGGTTGAAGCTCCTGCTGATGCCTGCTGGGGTGAAAACGCCTTATTAAGTTTTAATCAAGGTTGTGCCTTTATTCATCTCTCTGGTGCACAAGCAGATTGGTTACGTCTCATTCAACGTGCGGGTCGTCGTTTAGATAGTCAGGGCATTAAACAACTGGCTTTAACGGGCGAAGAGTGGGATCTGGAACGTCGCTTTGCTTTTTGTCAGGGTTTTTATAACCCGCGTGGCGGCCAGCAGCTTGATCTGGGTGATATGAGCGAACAAGAGCAATCGCAGCTGGATGCATTGCTGGAAACGGCTCGCTGGACGCGTCAAATCACCAATGCGACGCCGGATGATGTTTATCCGACCGTGTTGGCAGCCGAAGCGGCCAAATTTGTGGCGAAACAAGCCCCTGAACGAGTGAATTATCACATCCTGCAAGGAGAAGCGTTGAATGAGTTAGGTTATACCGGACTCTACAACGTGGGCCGAGGCAGTGTGCATGAACCGGCTTTCCTGAAATTAGATTACAACCCAACCGGTGATCTGGATGCGCCGATCATGGCTTGTCTGGTTGGTAAAGGCATTACATTTGATTCTGGTGGCTACAGCCTGAAAGAGTCGGACATGATGTTACCGATGAAATCAGATATGGGCGGTGCCGCCATGCTGGCGGGGGCGTTGGCACTGGCGATCCGTCAGGGGCTCAATCATCGCGTACAACTGATGCTTTGTTGCGCTGAAAATCTGGTCAGCGGATATGCTTTCAAGCTCGGCGATATTTTGACGTATCGTAATGGTGTCAGTGTTGAAGTATTAAATACCGATGCAGAAGGTCGTTTAGTGTTAGCCGATGGTTTGCTGGATGCAAGTGCGACAGGTGCGCCATATATTCTGGATGCGGCGACATTAACTGGTGCTGCGAAAGTGGCCCTTGGCCGTGATTATCATGCGGTGTTTAGTCTGCAAGATGAACAGCTGGTCGATGTAGTGGCTTGTGCCAAAGCGGAAAATGAAAAAGCGTGGGCGTTGCCGTTAGAACCATGGCATGTTGCGCAGCTGACATCCTCTTATGCTGATTTGGGTAACGTTTCTTCTTCCGAAGGAACCGCAGGTGCGACTACTGCGGCGGCATTTTTGTCCAAATTCGTGCGGGAAGATATTAAAGGCTGGGTACACATGGATTTGTCTGCTTCTTTCCAGAAAAATGCAAATGATCTGTGGGCGCCGGGTGGCAAAGGTCATGGTATCAGAACCATTGCTCGCTGGTTACGTTCCCTAAAATAATATTGTTTGTGCCGTAGTAGCTGCTCTGCGGCACAACACACCTCTCTATATTTTGCTCTGCATTCCCTCTCGATGCCTGTCTCGACTCCGTTATTGCTACACCAATGTTTCAAAATTAGATCAACTTATCATTAACACTATATTTTCAATTGCAGAACATCCTGTTTCGTCATAACGTGTATGAAGGATACAAATATGTATGATGATACAAGGACATAGCATGACAATTGAACGCACTTTCTCCATTATTAAGCCTGATGCCGTGGCTAAGAATATTATCGGTGAGGTATATCACCGTTTTGAGTGCGCAGGCTTGCATATCATCGCAGCAAAAATGCTGCATTTGTCTCAAGAACAAGCCGCTGGTTTTTACGCGGAACACAAAGGTAAACCTTTCTACGATAATCTGCTGAAATTCATGACTTCCGGCCCAATTGTGGTTCAGGTTTTGGAAGGGCAAGATGCAATTCGTCGTCACCGTGAATTGCTCGGTGCTACTGATCCAGAAAAAGCGCAGGCAGGTACTATCCGTGCAGATCATGCGATCTCAGTAACGCAAAACGCGGTGCATGGTTCTGATTCTGCCGAATCAGCAGCCCGCGAAATTGCATTTTTCTTCACTGACGATGAGATTTGCCCACGCACGCGTTAAGCTCAACCAATAATTGGTTAAAATTTTGACATGTCGTCAGTAATTTGACTTTATTGCACACATCCTGTGATGACACCTGATATAATTTATACATATCAGGTGATTGGGGATGTGATGATGGAGCAAATGGATAATCTGCTTCTGGTTGATGCCAATGATGAACGCCGTCAGCAATTAGAGACGGTGTTGTCATTTATGGGCATTCAGTGGCAGAGCGGTGGGGAAGAAGATTGTCTGGCTTATCTTTCTGCGGTGGAAAATATCTCCGCAGTGGTAGTGGGTGATCTGAAAACCACTACCTTACCGGAATTAGCTACCCGTTATTCATCGGTTCCTTTTATCAGTGCAGAACAATCAGAGCTGAGTAATAGCAATATTATCGGTTTTTTGTCGCAGCCTTTTTCTTATGAATCTCTGACGCAGATGCTGCATTTCTGTCAGGCGTTTCGCTCTCTGCACCCTACATTACAAACCAGTCGCCAAATGCCGGCATTACTGAAACTGCTGGTGGGGAAAGGCAGTGCCATTCAAAGTGTGCGCAAATTGATTGAACAAGTGGCCAGTAAAGATGCCAATGTGCTGATTCTTGGTGAATCAGGCACTGGTAAAGAGGTGGTTGCCCGCGCAATTCATGAAATGTCTGGCCGCGCAAAAGGGCCGTTTGTGCCGGTAAACTGCGGCGCGATTCCCGGTGAATTGCTGGAAAGTGAACTGTTTGGTCATGAAAAGGGCGCATTTACTGGCGCAATTTCCTCTCGCCGTGGTCGCTTTGAATTGGCTGAAGGCGGCACGTTATTCTTGGATGAAATCGGCGATATGCCGATGGCAATGCAAGTTAAGCTGCTGCGTGTTTTACAAGAACGCCTCTATGAGCGAGTCGGTGGCACAAAACCAATCCAGGCCGATGTACGAATCATTGCGGCCACCCACCGCAATCTGGAAACCATGATCAGTGAAAATCGTTTCCGTGAAGATTTATATTACCGCCTAAATGTATTTCCTATTGAGACCCCATCACTGCGTGAGCGACTGGACGATATCCCATTGCTGTTGCAGGAAATGGTCAATCGTCATCAAGCCCAACATCATGCTTTTGTGCGCTTCACCCAGCGTGCGATGGAATCACTGATGCAACATAATTGGCCGGGTAATGTGCGTGAATTATCTAATCTGGTGGAACGTTTATTAATTCTGTTCCCAAACCGGATCGTGGATATTCAGGATCTGCCCGCGAAATATCGTTATGGCGACTGGAGCGAAGACATGCCATTAGATGAAGCCGCGTCCGAATGGGCTGAGCGTGAAGCTTTATCATCTGTGTTTATGGAAACGCCGGAAGAATCGCCATCTGTCGCTGCGGAACCGTTTGCTTCAGTGTTACCAGAAGAAGGGGTCAATCTGAAAGAGATGATCGCTGAGCTGGAAATGGATTTAATTCGTCAGGCATTGGAAATGCAGGATGGTGTGGTAGCCCGTGCGTCAGAGTTATTGGGTATGCGCCGCACGACATTGGTCGAAAAAATGAAAAAATATGGAATGACGGCCAAAGATATGTAGTCGAAAAACAGCAAGTTTCTATCTGGACACTACACTGATCAAGATAAAAATCAATTGTGCTGATGCGGCGAGGGAATAATGAAAATAGTACACAAGCTCATTTTGTTAATCGTGGTGGGTTTTATTGGCAGTGTGTTGATTAGTGTAATTGGTTTCTCTCGTCTTTCCGACATCAATAAAGACATGCGCAATGTAATGGATAATACATTGCCTAGTTTTAATGCGTTAAATGCCGCGAATATCCAATTTCTGGAAGCAAGAATCATGATCCGGGCTCATGTTCTTGAAACTGATCCTGCAAAAATGCAAGTACTAGAAACTCAGTATCGCGATAAGCAAAAACTGGTCAGAGAGAATCTGGCTGAATATGAGAAGTTGATCTCTGATGATCAGGACCGCGCCTTGTATATGAAGGCTAAAGAAGCAGCAGAGAGTTATGAAAAACAATCTGACATAGTTTTAAATTTTTCTCGTCAACATCAGGCAGAAGATGCTAAACGAGAGCTTGCTGTTTTAGCTGGTCTGGCGGAACAAGTGTCAACATCTTTGGCTGAAGATGTTAAATATAACGAAAAATTGGCTCGCGATAGCGATAAAGAAAATCAGACAGGTTACGAGAATGCAAAATGGCTTCTCATGATGTCCACCATTGCTGTAACGGGTTTTCTGGCGTTAATTGGTTGGTTTATTTACCGTCAGATCAGTACCGGCCTTAAAGTCGCACAAACAACTATTTCCCGTATCGAAAATAGTCTGGATTTCACCTTGCGCGCTGAGGTGAGCGGCAGCGATGAGATCAGTCTGATGTTGCGGGCATTCAATCAGCTGATTGGGCGCATGCAAAATAACTTGCGTGAATTATTGCAAGGAGTTGAACAAGTTGCAGTAAGTGCTGATCGCCTGCAATCGTCAGCGCATCGGGTCTCTGAAGGTTCAAGCTCTCAGAACGCATCAACGTCTCATATGGCAGCGTCTGTTGAAGAAATGACGGTGAGTATCAATCATGTCGCCGATCAAGCAAATACCACCAGTGAACAATCCAATGAAGTGGGTCGCAAAGCAGAAGCGGGTCAGGATGTAATTGCACACACCGTTGATAATATCCATGCCATTGCCGGTGCGGTTGATAACGCTGCACAAGATATTCAACAGTTGGAAGCGAAAGGCCGGGAAATTGAATCGGTTATTAATATCATCCGTGCTGTTGCTGAACAAACCAACTTACTGGCGTTGAACGCGGCGATTGAAGCCGCACGTGCAGGTGAGCAAGGCCGAGGTTTTGCTGTAGTTGCTGATGAAGTACGTAGTCTCGCAGCCAGAACTGCAACATCTACAAAAGAGATCGGCGACATTATTACCGCGATTCAGAATGTTTCTGCTTCAGCAGTGAAACGTATGCAGGAAGCGATTGTTAAAGTTGAGCAAGGCGTTGAAGGTGCCGGCCAGGCCAATGAAACGATGGAAGAGATTTGCCGAGTCGCTACTGAAAGTGTCTCTCTGGTGGCTGATATTTCGCATGCTATTCGTGAACAGGGTGCTGCGACCAATTCGATTGCTCAGCAGGTAGAAAATGTTGCTCAAATGGTGGATGAAAACACGCAGGCTGCTAATGAGACGGCTGATTTAGCGAATGATTTATCCAAAATCTCAGATGACATGAAAAAAGTCGTCATGGCTTATAGATTGTAATTTCCCTGATTAATATGAAAGGCAGCTTCGGCTGCCTTTTTAGTTGGCACGTTTTTTGTTTTATCTGGTTATGCACACTATGTTGCGACGGGAAAATGACGGATGAGCCAGATAACTGAATTGAATAGCCACAACAAATCGACAGATGAAACTATGTTGTTGGCGGAAATTTTTGATCATATTCCTTCCGGCTTAATATTGGTCGATCGTGCAGGAAAGATTTTTCGGGCTAACCCCGCCGCAAAAGCTCTGCTGGGTGGCGGCTTATTAGGTGAAGCATGGTTGTCAGTCATCCAGCGCGCTTTCTGTCTGCGTGATGATGATGGTCATGAAGTATCACTGCGTGATGGGCGTCGGGTTCAGGTTTCAACCTTACCGTTACAACATCAGCCTGGCCAGATGGTGCAAATTACTGATCTGACAGAAACCCGTCGTTTACAAGAGCAAGTCAGTCATATGCAGCGCTTGTCTGCGTTGGGCAAAATGGCTGCATCTCTGGCCCATCAAATTAGAACGCCGCTCTCTGCTGCTATGTTATACGGCGCTAATTTAGCAAATCGTACGCTGACACCTGAATCTCGTCTGCAATTCCAGCAAAAATTAATGATGCGCCTGAAAGAACTCGAACGTCAGGTGAGTGATGTTTTGTTATTTGCCCGTAATGGCGATCAGCAGAAAGTGGAACCGGTCGTATTGCGCGATCTGTTGCAACAGTTACAGCAACGCGCTGAAACTTTGACGACAACACATGATGCTGTGTTCACCGTTAATGTGCCGGAACAAGACATCAATTTGTTAGCAAATAGCGAAGCCTTAACCAGTGCTTTAATGAACCTGCTTGAAAATGGCATTCAAGCTGGGGGGAAACAGTTACTGCTAACGGTTGAACCCGAAGCAGAACAAGTCATGATCCGGTTGGTGGATAATGGCAAAGGGATTTCCCGTGAACAGTTATCCCGCATCTTTGAACCATTTTACACAACTCGTAGTCGTGGGACTGGCCTTGGTTTAGCGGTAGTGCAAGCCGTCGTGCAAGCTCATCAGGGTACAATTCAAGCCTCTTCACTATTGGGTGAAGGAAGCTGTTTTAGTATTCGTTTGCCTTATCATCATGTGCAACTACAACAAATACGGGAAGGTGCCGCATGAGCCAGCGAACGTTATTAGTGGTCGAAGATGATCCAGGGTTACAAGAAGCGATTGTCGATACTTTGCAGCTATCCGGTTATCACTGCTTAACCGCAGATTGTGGTGAGGCGGCGTTGGTTGTTTTGCAGCGCCAGAAAGTAGACATGATTATTTCTGATGTGCAAATGCCGGGTATGGACGGGCTAAGCTTGCTGCAAAATGTTCAGCATCTGTATGCGCAAATTCCTATGTTGCTGATGACGGCATTTGGCAACATCGAGGGTGCTGTCCGTGCTATGCGCGATGGTGCGGTTGATTATCTGGTTAAACCGTTCGCGCCTGAAGTTTTACTAAATCAGGTAAGCCGTTATGTGCCTGCGCAATTGGTAGAACGCCGGACGCCGGTATATGGCGATCCAAAAACAGCTGAGTTATTACAGTTGGCGGCTAAAGTCGCACGTTCTGATGCGTCGGTGATGATCAGTGGGCCAAGCGGTACGGGTAAAGAAGTTTTAGCCCGTTATATTCACGATCAATCATCCCGTTCTGAACAGCCCTTTATTGCCATTAACTGCGCCGCAATTCCGGAAAATATGCTGGAAGCGACGTTATTTGGTTATGAAAAAGGCGCCTTTACCGGTGCGGTACAAGGGTGCCCGGGTAAATTTGAACAAGCGCAGGGTGGCACTCTATTGCTGGATGAAATTACGGAAATGGATCCAGCCCTGCAGGCCAAATTATTGCGTGTACTGCAAGAGCGGGAGGTTGAACGCTTAGGCAGCCGGAAAACGATCAGTCTGGATGTCAGAGTGATCGCCACAACCAATCGTGATTTGCGTAAAGCCGTCAGTAATCATCTGTTTCGTGAAGATCTGTTTTACCGGTTGAATGTGTTCCCGCTGCGTTGGTTGCCTTTACGTGCACGCACTGGCGATATACTGCCACTCGCTGAGCATTTATTGCGTCGCCATGCATTGGAGCAACGTTCAGCATTACCTGAACTCATCACCTCTGCCTGTCAGAAATTACTGGCGTATAACTGGCCGGGAAATGTACGGGAGCTGGAAAACGTCATGCAACGGGCATTGATCTTAGCTAAAGATCAGAAGATCACTGCAGATGAGATCTTATTTGATACAGATGCTGTGTACTCTACAGAGGATGAATCATCTTGGGATGATGAAACCGATGACGTATTCAATGAACGAGTCCCAGGCATCGAAAAATTGGGTAATGAACTGCGTCAGCAGGAACATCAAATCATTCTGGATACATTGATCTCTTGTGATGGTAGCCGTAAAGCGGTTGCTGAACGTTTAGGGATCAGCCCTCGAACACTACGTTATAAACTGGCACGCATGCGTGATGTCGGTATTGACGTTCCTGACTAAAAATCTCTCTGCATACCTTTTTTATCAGTCACTTTGTTAGTGACTGATATCATTACTTTTATTCCTTTATCATTTACTTACACTTCTGGCACTTTAATTGCTTTTCCATAGTTATAAAGCATTAGAGTCAATTATTTGTCGAAGTGAGGAATGGTATGGACGTGCAAGCAACATCCCTGATGAAACAATTGGAAGCCTTGCGCTTTGAAGCTTCAGGGGCTTCTGTCAAACCAGTCAGCGAAGGGAATGTCACTCAGGACTTTAATCAGTTGCTGTCACAAGCACTGAATAACGTAAACGATATGCAAGGTCAGAGTGATCAATTGCGTACACGTTTCGATATGGGTGATCGAAGTGTTAATCTGTCGGATGTTATGATCGCCGGCCAGAAAGCATCAATCGCTTTTGAAGCAACAGTTCAGGTACGTAATAAAGTGGTGGATGCTTATAAAACCATCATGAATATGCCAGTGTAAAGAAGGGGTAAATCATGGCTGAAGCAGCAGGGGATAAACGCACTGACCTAATGGTTGGTAGTAGTGATCCGTTACTGGATAAAGCGCTGGATGCCTCAGCAGCTAAGTCCTCTTCTTTTAAATTTCTGTCGAATATGGATTTTTTACGACAGATCACGTTGATTCTCGGTCTGTTGATCTGTGTTGCCATTGCTGCTTTTATCTTTATGTGGGGCAATGAGCCGGAAATGCGGCCTTTGGGTCATTTCAATACCGCTGAGATGATCAAGACGCTGGACTATCTGGATCAGCAAAAAATTGCCTATAAAGTACAAGACAACAACATTCTGGTAAAAACCACTGAATTCAGTACCGTGCGTTTACAGTTACAACGTGCGGGTTTTGCTGCCTCGAATGAAGAAAATACCGGTGATGAATTATTAATGCGTGATCCTGGTTTTGGCCTGAGCCAACGCATGGAAGGTGAACGTCTGAAACTGAGTCGCGAGCAACAATTAGCTCGTGCGATTGAACAGTTCCAAGGTATTGGCAAAGCCACTGTGTTACTAGCCATTCCAAAAGACAACGTGTTTGCGCGTAATGAACGTAAACCGAGCGCGACGGTTGTTTTGGTGTTAAAAAGTGCTGCTTTAAAACAAGAAGCCATTGATTCGATAGTTGATACTGTTGCCTCTGCTGTACACGGCTTAGAGCCATCCCGAGTTACAGTGACAGATCAGAACGGTCGTCTGTTAAATTCCGGTTCTCAAGATCTGATGACGGCTCGCAGCCGTAAAGAGTTTGAGATCCAGCAAAAACAAGAAGCAGAATACAAACAAAAAATCGATTCGATTCTGAGCCCTGTTTTAGGTCTGGATAATTACACGGCAGAAGTGGATGCCAGCCTTGATTTCTCACAAGAAGAACAAACGCGTCGGGTCTTCAATCCTGATGATCCTGCTGTTCGTTCTGAAGTGACGATGGAGGATAATAATGTTGGTAATGGCGCGACAGGCGTTCCCGGTGCGCTCAGTAACCAACCTCCATCTAATGCGCAGATCCCAGAGAAAACAGCGGGTGCACAGGGTTCAGGCAGTACTGCCAGTGGTCACAGCCGTAAAGAAGCAACCCGTAACTACGAATTGGATACCACCATCAGCCATGTTCAGCGTCAGACGGGCAGTATTCGTCGCCTGACAGTGTCGGTGGCCGTGGATTATAAAACGGCAGCAGGCAAAGACGGTAAAGTTGATCGTCAGCCACGTACGCAAAGTGAGTTGGATACAATCCGTCGGTTGCTGCAAGGTGGATTGGGTTTTGACGTTAGCCGTGGTGATCAAATTGAGGTGGTTAGTATTCCATTCAATCGTCCTGATCTGTCCGTTGAACCAGAAACCAAAGTGTGGGAATCAGATTGGTTCTGGCCTGCTGTCCGAATTGGCGCATCAATCGTATTGATCCTAATCTTGTTGGTAACAGTCGTGCGTCCGGTTATGAAGAAACTGCTCAATGCCGAACCAGCTGAAGGCGCACTTAATGTCGACCTGGATTCAAGAATGGCACTGGAAGGTAGTGATGAACTGAGTCTGCTGGCTTCTCAGGCGGAAAGTGAAGAACCTATTTTTGGTTTGCGTAATGGTCAGTTAGTTTTACCTGATTTGCACCGTGATGAAGATTTGTTAAGAGCGGTACGTGCGTTGGTATCTAATGAACCAGATCTGGCTGCACAAGTTATTAAAGAATGGGTCAGTACGAAGGATTAATATATGCCACCAGCTCCAGCTAACCCAACTGTCAGTGAAATGACGCCTGAACAAAAAAAGATCATTGAAAACATGTCTGGTATGGAGATGGCAGCAGTTTTAATGCTCAGTCTCAGTGAAGACGATGCGGCCCAGATATTCCGGCATTTAGAACCTAAACAGGTACAACGTTTGGGTATGTCGATGGCTTCAATGAAAGATTTTAGTCAGGAACGGGTTACAGCAATACATCGCCAATTTATTGATGATATTCAGAAATTCTCCAATATCGGTATTGGCAGTGAAGACTTTGTTCGTAAAGCCTTGGTGGCGGCATTGGGTGAAGATAAAGCTGGTAATCTGGTTGAGCAGATCATCATGGGCTCAGGCGCCCGAGGTCTGGATTCACTTAAATGGATGGATGCGCGTCAGGTGGCCAGCATCATTCAGAACGAACATCCGCAGATCCAGACGATTGTGTTGTCATATTTAGATCCAGAACAATCAGCGGAAATTTTGGGCCAATTCCCGGAAGCAGTTCGTCTTGATCTGGTAATGCGTATTGCGAATCTGGAAGAAGTTCAGCCTGCTGCGCTGCAGGAATTGAACGATATCATGGAAAAACAATTTGCCGGTTCTGCTGGTGCGCAATCTGCGAAAATGGGCGGCCTGAAAGCTGCGGCCAGCATTATGAACTACCTCGATACCAACATTGAAGGCCAGTTGATGGATGCGATCCGTGAATCGGATGAAGAGATGAGCCAGCAGATCCAAGATCTGATGTTTGTCTTCGAGAACCTGATCGATGTTGATGACCGTGCAATTCAGAGTATTCTGCGTGAAGTGCCGGGTGATCAGCTGCAGAAAGCATTGAAAGGTGCAGATGATCAGCTGAAAGATAAGATCCTGAAAAATATGTCAAAACGTGCTGCAGAAATGTTGCAGGAAGATTTATCCTCTATGGGACCAATTCGTGTCAGCGATGTAGAAGCGGCACAGAAAGAGATCCTGTCTGTTGCTCGTCGCTTAGCTGATGCTGGTGAGATCATGCTGGGTGCGGGTGGTGGTGAAGATTTCTTATAGTGAGAAGATATGGAACCGTTGGACAAAACATACATCCCGGCTGAGCAGGTTAAAGATGCTGACAAATGGGAATGGCCTGAGGTTGATGAGCCTGAACAGCCGCTCAAAGGTTCCAATGCGTTAGGCTACGCGCCAGATTGGTATCAAGAAGAAGGTTTACCAACTGAATCAAATGATGTGACGGAAGAAGAGCCGCAACCACTGACACTTGAAGAAATCGAATCGATCCGTCAGGCTGCCTATGAAGATGGGTTTGCCGAAGGAAAAGAAGCCGGTTTTCAGGCTGGTTATGCTGATGGTCTGACACAAGGCGAAACGGTAGGTCATACCGAAGGGTTGGATAAAGGACGTGAAGAAGGATTGACCCTTGGCCGTGAATGGGTCGAAGAGCGTGCGCAAAAATGGCAAGACTTACTCGATAAGCTGGCGCATCCGTTAGCGCAGGTCGATAAGATGGTTGAGCAGCAGTTGGTGTGGATGTCTATGCAACTGGCCAAAGCCCTGATCAAGACCGATGTGCATTTGGCGCCAGATCTGATCCTGAATAGTTTGAAAGAAGGTCTGAAGCAATTACCAGCGGCAGAAGAGGGAATTTCTATTGAAATGCACCCTGACGATCTGGAAATGATCAAAGAAATTTATGGTGAAGCTGAATGCCAGAAACGTAACTGGCAGTTACATGCAGAACCTAGTCTGCAGCGTGGTGATCTGCTGCTTTCCAGCTCAACTTCCAGTGTGGATCTGTTTTTAGAAAAACGGATTGAACAGTTATTTCGCCAATTCCTGCGTCAAAATGTGGATAAAACATCGTGACGCTACTCAAACGTCTGCAGCAATATCAAACCGAAGGTCTAAATGCCCGAATTGCAGTCGCCGGTAAACTGACTCGCGTTGTGGGTTTGACTTTAGAAGCGATCGGGTGTCGGGCGGCCGTTGGTTCACTGTGTCATATCGAAACTCAAGATGGTGTATTAGAAGCCGAAGTTGTTGGTTTTTCTGGTGAAAAATTATTTTTGATGCCTAGTGAGCAGTTAAAAGGCGTAATTCCCGGCGCTAAAGTGACGCCATTGAGCGAAGAGCATGGCATTCCTGTTGGCATGGCTTTGCTGGGGCGGGTTATTGATGGGGTGGGAACACCATTAGATGGTCTTGGTGAGATATTAACCGCCGACACGGCACGTTATACCACCATACGATTGAACCCGTTAGCTCGTCGGGCGATCACGCAACCGATGGATGTCGGTGTTCGCGCAATCAACGCGATGCTGACGGTTGGGCAAGGCCAACGTATGGGGTTATTTGCCGGTTCCGGTGTTGGTAAATCGGTTTTGCTGGGGATGATGACGCGAGGTACTACCGCCGATGTGGTCGTGGTTGGCCTGATTGGTGAGCGTGGTCGTGAAGTAAAAGAGTTTATTGAAGAAATTCTTGGGGAAGAGGGACGTGAGCGGGCAGTAGTGGTTGCAGCACCAGCCGATGCATCGCCGCTGATGCGCCTCAAAGGCTGTGAAACAGCGCTGACGATCGCAGAATATTTCCGTGATCAGGGTTTAAACGTTTTGCTGCTGATGGATTCTCTGACCCGTTATGCACAAGCGCAGCGTGAAATTGCGTTGGCGATTGGCGAACCACCGGCAACCAAAGGTTATCCGCCCTCAGTTTTTGCTAAATTGCCTGCCTTGGTTGAGCGTGCCGGTAATGGTGGTGAGGGGCAGGGATCTATTACTGCTTTTTTCACCGTATTAACCGAAGGTGATGATTTACAAGACCCGATCGCCGATGCTTCCCGCGCGATTTTGGATGGTCATATCGTGTTATCACGAGAACTGGCCGATGGTGGTCATTACCCGGCAATTGATGTTGAGAAATCAATCAGTCGTGTTATGCCGATGGTGACATCGGAAGAGCATATGCTGATGGCCCGCACATTGAAGCAGTATTATTCGCTTTACCAGCAAAACCGCGATCTTATTACTATCGGCGCCTATCAAAAAGGCGCTGATCCCCGAATCGATCAGGCGATTGCTATTCGTCCTGTGTTGGAGCAGTTCTTGCAACAACGCATGAAAGAAGTTGTACCGTATGACCAATGTCTGGAAGGGTTACGTAATGTAGCGATGACATTGGTTAATGGTCAGCGCCGCTAATAGCGTGATAGCAGGGCCAAAAGGGGTAATGTATGAGTAAAGCATTGGAATTATTGACGTCTCGTTTAATAGAAGCCGAAGATCGCGCCGCCAAAATGTTGGCGCTGGCTCAGCGGGAACAAGCGAATTTTCAACGTCAACTCGATGCACTAAATGAATACCGCCAAATTTACTCTTCACAAATGACCGACAAAGCCGTTGTCGGTTTGGAATCCAGCCATTTTAATCATTACCATTCTTTTATCGGAAAATTAGATCATGCTTCTGTTCAGCAGCAGAAAGGTTTTCAACAAGCCAAACAGCAGTCTGAGCAGAAACGAGAAGAGTGGCTTGCGTTGCAACAACGCAGAAAAGCGATAGAAATGTTGCTGGAACGTAAAGCAGAAAAAGAAGCACTCAAACAGCTGAAACAAGAACAGAAATTGCTGGATGAGTTCTCTACATTCCGTTTTTTCCATCGCCAAGATTCAGCATCTTAGTTACAGGCCCATAATGGCCTGTAACTTGCTAGAAATGTGTTATTACGTTCATCAGTGTCATCTCTTTGCCGCGACTAACAGCCATACAAAGAGATTTAAGGCAGGAGTAATAGCATGTCCTCGGTCTCAGTTTCTGTAGCCGCTCCCACGAAGTTAACGGCATTAATGCCGGATGCTGTTAATGGCGATAGCGTAACTCCTTCATCAGAAAGCCATTTTTCTGGTGTACTCAATGCGTCTATTCCCGTGAATACACCGGCTGATGCAATAGTGAATTCAAAGAGCTCAAGTAAACAGGAACTTCCTGCGGAATCTAAGGATACTGATACTTCTTCCTCTGCACAGGCAGAAACTGCCGCCGACATGCTGTTAACGTTGCAAGCCGCCCGGCAAATGGATACCTCACTTCAAATACCACAACCCGCGGTTTCGGCTGGTGTATCTTCAGAGACTGCTGTTGATTCAGCTGCCGTTGCAACTGATACCGCTACCTCTGTGACAGATGGCACTCAGGGCGATATTCTTACTGTTATTCAGGGACAAATAAACGCGAATAGTCATGCAGATATAAAATCTACTGCTGCTACAAAGATGAACGATAAGATTCCTAAGACATCTGATATGACTGGAAACATGTCTTTGGCAGATGAAGAATTATCAGCATCAGCATCAGCATCAGCATCAGCATCAGCATCAGCATCAGCATCAGCATCAGCATCAGCCCAGAAAAACGCTGAGGTTACATCACCGACAGATGAAACAATCAAAACAGATATTTCAACGCAGTCGACTAAATCGCCCGACCTGAGTGTGGCAAAAGCGGTTAATAAGCAGACTGTGAACGCTGATACGGTTGATAACACCGCGGTTACTGACGAAATCACCGATGTTGCTACTGCTGCACAGCAACAACCAGTGAACACTGTAGATCCGACATCTTCGCAAAATGATAAAATACAAAATGCTAAACCAGAGAAAAAAGCAAAGGCTACGGACACTGAGATAACGCAACCCGATCTTTCGGCTGTGTTGGTTAATCTGCAACCGGTTATTAATCAAACAGCTACGCCTGTAGTTGTGAGCAGTAATACGGAAACATCCTCCACCGATAGCGCAACAACAGCAACTGCAACAGAGAGTGATGGAAACAAAGGCAAGAAATCAGCTGCTGCGGCTAAATCAGCTTCTTTAGGCAATATGATCCATGACTTGGTTTCGACGCTGAAAAAAGATGACGACACTTCGATCTCTGATGATAGTACAACTGCTGCAGCAATTATGGCTGAAGACTCAAGCGGTAAAGTGGATAATAAAACTGCTGATCTAGCCACGACAGCAGGCGTGACAACTGAATCTGGAAATACGAAACCAGATGGTCAAACGACATTTGAACTCGGTGCTGGCAAAGATGCGACAGCAGCTAACTTAACCCAGCATGAAAATCATGGTGTTAGTTTAACGGGGAAAAGTGCGCTTGGATCAACAGGCGCATTGCCGGATCAGGCGCAAGGATTACGGAATATCACCGAACAACTGCCTTCACTTTATATGAAAAACGGGCAGATTGATGAGCATGAATTAGGTGCCAGAGTGATGCTGATGGCTGGTCAAAAATGGCAGGAGGCGGAAATCCAGCTTGAGCCACAAGGAATGGGTAAAATCCGCGTACAACTGTCTATCGATCAAGAACAGCAGACCAATGTGCAGTTTATGGTTCAGCATTCCCAAGCCAAAGAAGCATTAGATCAAAGCTTGCCACGGTTGCGAGAAATATTGACGCAAAATGGCTTACAACCAGGGCAGACTCAAGTTCAGCAACAGACTTCAGATAGCCCAGGTCAATCCTGGAATCAGCAAATGGCAAACAACAGTGCCGCAGAACAACAGACAAGAAGAGAATCTTCGCAGTCTGGAAATGCATTTTCCGGTTTAAACGATGATGGAATTGCACAAACGGTAACCGTTTCAGCATCAGATGCCGCAGGAATTGATTTCTATGCTTGAAGGTCTCGCTAAGCCAATTAAGATGATGTAAGTATTAGTTAAAACTGAAGGTGTCAAATGGCCGATGATAATGAACAAGAATTAGAAATTAAGCCGAAGGGCAGTAAAAAGAAACTGATTATTATCATTGTGGCTGCAGTATTGTTATTAGGTGGCGGCGGTGGAGCTGCGTGGTTTTTTCTCTTTTCTGGTGGCGATAAAGCGCACGGTGAACAAAAAGATGGAGAGGCTAGCTCTGATAAGACGCCTGAACAATTGGCGGCTGAAAAAGAAGCTTTTTATGTGGGCTTACCTCGGGCATTTATTTTTAATGCCCACGGTAACACACGAGATCGATTGGTTCAGATTAAAGTCAAACTTCTGGTTCGTGGGCCAGAAAATGAAGCATTAGCTAAACAGCATTCTCCTTTAGTGGAAGGAACTCTATTAAAAGTATTCAGTGCGGCAACTGTTGAGCAGTTAACCACGGTGGAAGGCAAAGCGAAGTTGCGTAAGGATGCTGAAGACGAAGTTACGAAAGCACTAAAAGAATTAACCGGTAAGCCAGTCGTCGAGCAGATCCTGTTTATCGGGTTTGTAATGCAGTAACAATGAAATTATCACAGGTGCGGTATGAGTGATTTATTATCACAAGACGAAATTGATGCTCTACTTCATGGCGTCGATGACGTAGAAGAAGAGACACTATCGTCCGTAGCCCCGGAAGGGGTGATGAGTTTCGATTTCTCATCTCAGGATCGCATCGTTCGTGGGCGTATGCCTACGCTTGAATTGGTCAACGAACGTTTTGCCCGTCATATGCGTATTAGTTTGTTTAATATGATGCGCAGAACCGCAGAAGTATCCATCAACGGCGTACAAATGCTGAAGTTTGGCGAGTATGTCCATTCTCTGTTTGTTCCTACCAGTCTGAACATGGTTCGTTTCCGCCCGTTGAAAGGAACGGCATTGATTACAATGGAAGCCCGTCTGGTTTTCATTTTGGTAGAAAACTTCTTTGGTGGTGATGGTCGCTATCACGCGAAAATTGAAGGGCGCGAGTTTACGCCAACCGAGCGTCGGATCATTCAAATGCTGCTGAAACTGGTGTTTGAAGATTACAAAGAGGCTTGGGCGCCGGTTATGGATGTCGGGTTTGAATACCTTGATTCCGAAGTAAACCCAGCCATGGCGAATATTGTCAGCCCGACTGAAGTGATCGTGGTGAGTTCTTTCCACATTGAACTGGATGGTGGCGGCGGCGATTTTCACGTCGCAATGCCATACTCTATGTTGGAACCGATCCGTGAATTACTGGATGCGGGTGTACAAAGTGATAAAGGCGATACCGATCTGCGCTGGAGCAAAGCACTCCGGGATGAGGTCATGGACGTATCTGTCGGCTTAAAAGCCAAACTATTAGAAATTGATTTGCCTTTACGCAAACTGATGGAACTAAAAGCGGGCGATATCATTCCAGTTGAAATGCCTGAAAGTCTGATGGTATACGTTGAAGGTTTACCTACGTTCCGGGCTAAAATGGGCCGCAGTAAAAAGAATAATGTGGCATTAAAAATCACCGAGAAAATTAAACGCCCAGAAACGGTGAAAGGTGAAATGACGCAAGTGACCCGACACGGTATGCGTATTGATGGTCTGGCTGAACTTGAAGAATTAGAACGTATTATTGAGGATGACTGATGAGTAGCGAAGAAGATTTGATGGCGGATGCTTGGGCCGCAGCACTGGAAGAACAGGTTAAGAGCGAAGCACGCCCTGCAGCATTAGATGAATTTGATACGGATGCACCCATTACCGCGGAAGAGCGTCGCAAACTGGATACCATTCTGGATATTCCGGTAACCATTGCGATGGAAGTTGGACGTAGTCAAATCAACATCCGTAATTTATTGCAGCTGAACCAAGGTTCTGTTGTTGAGCTTGATCGTGTGGCTGGTGAACCACTGGATGTACTGGTGAATGGTACCTTGATTGCCCACGGTGAGGTCGTTGTTGTTAACGACAAATTCGGTATTCGTCTGACGGATGTTATCAGCCAAACAGAACGCATCAAGAAACTGAAATGAAACGTTATTGTCTTCTTCTCGCCCTGGCTTCGATGCCTTTATATGCAGCACCGGAGAGCACCGCTACCGCCGGTCTGGTTCAATGGTTGTTCAGTAGTTTATTAGTGCTGGGGCTTATCGTGGTACTAGCTTGGGGGCTGAAAAAAAGCCGTCTGGTTCCACAAATGGGCCGCCCTGATTTTAAGGTATTGTTTACACTGCCCGTGGGTTACAAAGAAAAACTGATGGTGGTGCAGGCTGGTGAACAACAACTGTTATTAGGCGTTACTGCTCAACAGATTTCTTTTCTGACCGAAATTAATCCGCCACTGTCCGCTAATGCATCTGCACCTGTATTTGCACAACATTTGTCTCGTTGGATGAATAAATCTACTCCGTCAGAGGACGATAAAACATGATCCAATGGCGTAAATGGCTAAGTCTATTTGTTTGTTTTTGTCCGGTATTCGCTCATGCTGCAAACGCGGGTGGCATGTTACCTGCGCTGACAGTTTCCACTAATGCTCAAGGTGGGCAGGATTACAGCTTGACGCTGCAAGTTTTGGCGCTGATGACTGCGCTGACGTTCCTGCCATCCATTGTCATTATGATGACTTCGTTTACCCGAATCATCGTTGTGTTATCAATCTTGCGGCAGGCCATTGGTTTACAGCAAAGCCCATCCAATCAGATCCTGGTAGGGATGGCACTATTCATGTCTTTTTTCATCATGTCCCCAGTATTGGATCGTATTAATAACGATGCATTACAACCCTACATGAGCGAACAGATCACCGCGAAAGAAGCGCTGGAAAAAGCAGAAATACCGTTAAGACAATTTATGCTCGGCCAAACACGGATCAAAGATCTGGATGTCTTTAGCGAAATAGCCAATGTGAAAGCCGATAAACCCGATGAAGTACCACTGCGTGTTTTGATTCCTGCGTTTATTACCAGTGAACTTAAAACTGCATTTCAGATTGGTTTTATGCTGTTTTTACCTTTTCTGGTTATCGACTTAGTAATTGCCAGTGTCTTAATGGCGATGGGTATGATGATGCTGTCACCGATGATGATTTCGTTGCCCTTTAAACTGATGTTATTTGTGTTAGTTGATGGCTGGGGGTTGATCATGGGGTCATTGGCTAACAGTTTCGGGCTTGGAGGTGGCTAATGACACCTGAAGTCTTCCTAGACGTTTTCCGGCAAGCGTTGGGGCTGATCTGTATTTTGGTCAGCGCAACAATTATTCCAAGCTTAATTGTTGGTTTGCTGGTGTCTATTTTTCAGGCCGCTACATCAATTAACGAACAGACCTTGAGTTTCTTACCTCGTTTGTTAGTCACGCTGGCTGCGCTGGCGTTAGGCGGGCATTGGGGATTACAGATGCTAATGGATTTCATGGTTCAGATGGTGCATGAAATTCCTGAGGTATTAGGATGAACATCACCAGCACACTTTTAATGGAGATGCTGGCAGCGTATATCTGGCCATTTACCCGTTTAGCTTCCATGCTGATGACGATGCTGGTCATTGGTTCTCAGTCTGTACCGATCATGATTCGGATGTTTTATTGCATGGTTCTTACTGCGGTAATTGCCCCTGTGTTACCTAAGATGCCTGCTACCGATCTTTTTTCTATGGGTGGTGTCATGATCACCTCACAGCAAGTCTTGATCGGCATTGCTATGGGGTTGATATCTCAAATGCTGGTGCAGGCATTTATTATGGCCGGGCAGGTGATTTCAATGCAGACCAGTTTGGGGTTTGCATCAATGGTTGATCCGCTGAATGGTGAATCAACACCGGTCATCGGTCAGTTCTATCTGATGTTGGGAACCTTATTGTTTTTTGCGTTGGATGGTCACCTGACGATGATCCAGATGATCACGCAGAGTTTTACTACGTTACCGGTTTCTGCCGATGGGTTAACTATCAGCAGCATGCATGCGATAGTCGATTTTGTTTCGGTGTTATTCCAGACAGCACTCTCATTCTCTTTGTCGGCAACCATTGCATTATTGCTGATCAACTTTTCTTTTGGTGTGATGACCCGTGCGGCACCGCAGTTAAATGTATTTAGTATGGGTTTTGCTGTCACTATGATTTGTGGTCTGTTTATCATGTGGGCTTCACTGAGTGGCTTCATGGATCATTTTGTTCTGCACTGGCAACGAACACAAAATTTAATGTGTGATGTGCTGGCTCTTTCCTGTCGCGAACCATAGAGAGCAATATATATGGCCGATGACGAACAGGAAAAAACGGAACAACCCACTGGTAAGCGACTGCAACAGGCGAAAGAAAAAGGCCAGGTTCCCCGATCAAAAGAAGCGGGGACGGCTACTGTTTTGCTGGCCGGAATTTTAGGCCTGTTGATGTTACAAACCCCGCTCAGCGAAGCGGTGATGAATGTGTTTCAGCGTTGTTTCCACTTTGAGCGTAGCGAAGTCTTTGATCCCAATACCATGTATAGCCTAATTGGTATCAGTATTGGTGAAGTCTTATGGCCGCTGATTTCGCTGTTTTCTATTGTTATGGTAGCGAGCCTTATCGGTAATATTGCGTTAGGCGGTTTTAATTTCAGCGCTGATGCTATGTCACCTAAATTCAATAAACTCAATCCATTCAATGGTATTAAACGCATGATTGGCGTGATGGCATTGGTTGAGTTGGTAAAATCCATTGCCAAGGTTGGGTTTGTCGCTTGGATGGCCTATTTGCAAATCATGCATCAATGGCCAGCATTAATGAAATTAAGCCATGAACAATTATCAACCGGAATCGTTGATGCACTGCGCATATCGTTAAATGTCGGTATTGGGATCTGTTGTGCGTTATTGCCTGTGGTGTTAATCGATGTGCCATTTCAAAAATGGAATCATACAAAGCAATTACGTATGACCAAGCAGGAAGTAAAAGACGAATACAAGGATTCTGAAGGTAAACCAGAAGTAAAAGGCCGCTTACGTCAGATGCAGCGTGAAATGGCTAATCGCCGAATGATGGCCGAAGTACCTAAAGCCGATGTGATCGTCACCAACCCGACTCATTATGCCGTAGCCTTGAAATATGATCGGTTTAAACCGGGAGCGGCTCCTGTTGTGGTTGCAAAAGGCACGGATGAAATTGCCATGAAAATCCGTGAAATTGCAGATGAATATAAAATCCCCATTTTACAATCACCGGCACTGGCGCGTGCGATTTACCACACCACCAAACTGGATAAAGAAATTCCTGACGGTCTATTCCAAGCAGTGGCTTTAGTTTTGGCTTATGTTTTTCAGTTAAAGTCGTATAAAGCGGGACGTGGCGCTCCGCCAAGAGAATTACCTAAAGACAAAGAGATGCCAATCCCCGATGAGTTGCGTCATTGACGACATCTTGACGTTTTCTTACTAAAACATAGATTTACTTCATGGCGCGATATTTGCTTAAATTGGTTTAAGTGTCGGTGTTATGACGAAAAATACTATGGAACTGAAAGCCACTTTATCTTCATTTGGGCAATATCGCGGTATTCTTACCAAAGGTATCGGTACCCCTTTGTTGGTTATTGCCGGCCTGGGCATGGTTGTTCTGCCAATGCCTGCGTTCCTGTTAGATATTCTGTTTACCTTCAATATTGCCCTGGCACTACTGGTTCTTTTGGTTGCAATTTATACCCGCCGTCCGCTTGATTTCGCTGCATTCCCTACGATTTTGCTGGTGACCACGTTATTACGTTTGGCATTAAACATTGCCTCTACGCGTGTGGTTTTGCTGGAAGGGCACAATGGCCCGGCAGCGGCAGGTCATGTTATTGAAGCATTTGGATCGGTAGTTATCGGTGGTAACTACGCGGTTGGTTTAATCGTTTTTGCTATCTTGATGATCATTAATTTCGTGGTGGTAACCAAAGGTGCTGGCCGTATCGCGGAAGTGAGTGCCCGTTTTACTTTGGATGCGATGCCCGGTAAACAAATGGCCATTGATGCCGATTTGAATGCGGGCCTTATCAATCAGGAAGAAGCAAAACGCCGCCGTGCTGATGTCACCTCTGAAGCAGATTTTTATGGTTCAATGGATGGTGCTTCTAAATTCGTAAAAGGTGATGCCGTTGCCGGTATCATGATCCTGTTCATCAACGTTATCGGTGGGTTTATCATCGGTATGGTGCAGCATGGTCTGGGGTTTGCCGAAGCAACGCAAATTTATACCTTGCTGACCATCGGTGATGGTTTGGTTGCCCAGATCCCATCGTTAATGCTGTCTATCGCGGCTGCTGTCATTGTTACGCGTCAAAATACTGAACAGGACATGGGCACTGTCGTATTAGGGCAGATGTTCAAAGATCCTAAATCACTAATCATTGCCGCGTCCATATTGTTGATCATGGGTATCGTGCCCGGCATGCCGCACTTCGCGTTTCTTTTGTTGGGTGGCATTTGTGCTGGTGGCGCATGGTTAGGGCTGAACCATACCAAGAAAAAAGCACAAGAATTAGCCAACAAACCTGCTGTCACTGGCGATGCTGTTCGTGCGCCTGAGCAAAAAGATCTGAGTTGGGATGATGTGACCCCAGTTGATGTAATTGGCTTGGAAGTTGGATATCGCCTGATCCCGTTAGTTGACCGCACGCAGGGCGGTGAATTGTTGAACCGTATCAAAGGTGTGCGTAAGAAACTGTCGCAGGAATTGGGCTTTTTGGTTCCACCAGTACATATCCGTGACAACCTTGATTTACAACCAAATCAATATCGTATTTCACTGATGGGTGTTACTTGTGGTGAATCTGAGGTTTATCACGATCGGGAAATGGCGATTAACCCGGGTCAAGTTTTTGGCACTGTTAACGGTATTGAAGGTCGAGATCCTGCATTCGGTCTGGATGCGGTATGGATCACTAAAGATCAGGTGGATTACGCTCAGAGTCTTGGTTACACCGTAGTGGATGCGTCAACAGTTATTGCTACTCATCTTAGCCAGTTATTGACTCAACATGCGGCACAGTTGCTAGGCCATGATGAGGTACAGAATTTACTCGAACTGATTGGTCGTAATCAGCCTAAACTTACTGAAGGCTTGGTTCCTGGCGTTGTGACTATGGGCACGCTGGTGAAAGTACTGCAAAATCTGCTTTCGGAAGGCGTTACCATCCGGGATATGCGTACATTACTGCAAACATTGGTTGAATATGCACCACGTAGCCAAGATCCTGATGTATTAACCGCCGCTTGTCGTATTTCTTTGCGTCGGCTTATTGTTCAAAGTATCGTAGGCGGCGAGAATATCATTCCAGTTATTACATTAGCGCCTGATTTAGAAAGAATTTTACACCAGTCACTGCAAGCGGGTGGGGCTGAAGGGGCAGGTATCGAACCCGGATTGGCAGAAAGAATGCAGAAATCCTTAACTGAAGCGGCTCAGCGTCAGGAACTTGAAGGACAAACACCAGTGCTACTGACCTCTGGTGTGCTGCGTAATACATTATCTCGCTTTGTGAGAAATGCCATTCCTAACCTGCGCATTCTTTCTTATCAGGAGATACCGGAAGATAAGCAAATCCGCATCGTCAGCTCTGTTGGGCAGCAATAGAGCCGGGAGGTTTAGGTGAAAATAAAGCGCGTATTTGCCAAGGATATGAGAACAGCCCTGGCGGAAGTAAAAGAATTATTAGGGCCTGATGCCGTCATCATGTCCAATAAAAAAGTGACTGGTGGCATCGAGATCGTTGCTGCCGTCGACTACCAGACTGCGCAGGGTGCCCAGTCGATGCCAACCGCAAGAGCATTAAAAGAAGATCGCGTGGAGTTTTCTGGGCAACGTCCTGAATCACAAATGAGTGCTGCGTTTGATAATGCCAAAGAAAAGGTAGCAGATAGTCTGGGCGCTTTACTGGCCAGACAGAGCAAACTTGTCAGAGAACAGCAATCGTTTGGATTACCGCCGACGCTGGAAGAACAAGCCAAGATGGCGCCAGAACCCGCAAGACCGCGATCTCCGGCCAGTTCTCGCCAATCTTCTTCTGCTTCTGTGCATAAAGATAAAGAAATGGAAGCTATGCGTTCTGAAATGGCTTCCATCCGTAAATTACTGCAACACCAGTTATCAGGTTTAATGTGGCAGGAAGTTGAACGTAGAGAGCCTATTCGTGCTTTGCTGATTAAACAACTGATCAAGGGCGGTTTTACTGAAACTCTGGCAGATCAACTCGCAGGTATGGTACCGGAAGATATTCCGTTGCATGACGCATGGAAACACATTGAACGCTTACTGACCCAACAGCTGAAGGTCAGCGATGACGAAATTATGCGATTTGGTGGCGCTGTAGCTTTATTAGGGCCGACAGGGGTAGGTAAAACGACCACTATTGCCAAATTAGCTGCTCGATTTGCCATGAAATATGGTGCTGAACAGGTAGCGTTGATTACTACCGATCACTATCGGATCGGTGCACAAGATCAATTACAAACCTATGGCCGGATCATGGGCTGCCAAGTCAGAGCAGTTAACAATGTTGAAGAATTAGGTACTGCGCTTTATCAACTGCGTAATCGTCGGTTAGTACTTATTGATACTGCAGGTATGGGGCAACGTGATGTTCGTTTGAACGAACAACTAGATACGTTAATTCAAAATAGCCGGGTCAAAATTCGCCACTATCTGGTGTTACCTGCTACAGCACAACGTCGGGTATTACAGGAAGCGTATGAACATTTTCACCGTATCCCACTGAGTGGCTGTATTTTGACCAAATTGGATGAAAGTCTCAATCTTGGGGATGTCCTGGATGTCTGTATTCAAAACTCGTTGCCTATCAGTTACGTTACTAACGGACAACGCGTGCCGGAGGATATTCAGCTACCGAATGTTGCAGAGTTAGTGTCGGTTACCATGCAACAACTGGATGCGCAGACGGGTCAGCCCTATTATTGGAGCAGCGACCCCCATGAGCCGAATCATGCGGAGTTTTATGAATAAAATGAGTGTAACTATGAATCAAGCCAGTGGTCTGCGGAATATGCAGCGTAATCACCGCATCAAAGTTGTCACCGTGACAGGTGGTAAAGGGGGCGTCGGTAAATCGAATGTCACTTTGAATGTCGGTATGAGCTTGGCCGCACAAGGCAAACGGGTGTTGATATTAGATGCCGACTTAGGTTTGGCTAACCTCGACGTTATGCTGGGTCTCCGGGTACATAAAAACCTGTCGCATGTGCTTTCCGGCCAATGTTCACTCGACGACATTATTATTGAAGGGCCAAATGGGCTGATGATTATCCCGGCAACATCGGGTACTCAATCCATGGTTGAATTGTCACCGTCTGAGCATGCCGGGTTAATCAGAGCTTTCAGTGAATTACAGACACCGATTGATATGCTTTTGGTTGATACTGCTGCTGGTATCTCTGACATGGTGATGAGTTTTGCTCGAGCGGCACAAGATGTCATGGTAGTGGTCTGTGATGAACCGACTTCAATCACAGATGCTTATGCGCTGATCAAACTCCTTTCCCGGGAATATGGCGTTTTTCGTTTTCGCATTGTTGCCAACATGGTGCGCAGTTTACGCGAAGGGCAAGAGCTCTTTACTAAATTGACTCGGGTAACCGATCGTTTTCTTGATGCCTCGCTGGAATTAGTTGCTTGTATTCCTTACGACAACAATGTTCGCCAAGCAGTAAAAAAACAAAAAGTGATCGTTGATGCGTTCCCGAAATCGCCGGCATCACTGGCATTCCGAGCATTAGCGAATAAAGTTTCCAGTTGGCCAATACCAAACCAGCCTGGCGGTCATTTGGAATTTTTCATTGAAAATTTGTTACAACCCAAAAAAGTTGTAGGTGAAAATCAATGATGAACAAAGCTCAAGCCTATCATCGCCAACAAGATCCTAACCGGCTGGTTGAAAGATATGCAGGGCTGGTGAAACGGATTGGGCAACATATGTTGGCTCGTCTGCCCAGCAGTGTACAGCTGGATGATTTATTACAAGCCGGAATGATTGGACTGCTTGATGCGTACCGGAATTATGATGCTGGAAAAGGTGCTAGTTTTGAAACGTATGCCGGTATTCGTATTCGTGGCGCCATGATTGATGAGATCCGTCAGGGCGACTGGGTTCCCCGTTCGGTTCATCGTAATACCCGACGTATATCTGACGCTATTCATGAAGTAGAAACTGAACATGGGCGGGATGCCCGAGATAGTGAAGTAGCCGCGAAACTTGAGGTGGGTCTGGCTGAATACCACAGTATGTTAAATGATACAGCCTGTGGCCGCATTGTCGGTATCGAAGATTTAGGTGTCACTGATGACGTGATCGGTGGTGTTGATGCCGTATCTGACATGAGTCATTCCTTTGACACCGTCGCAAATGAGCGTTTTTCAACCGCACTATCTGAATGTATTTCACAATTACCTGAAAGAGAAGCGCTTATCTTGTCGCTTTACTATGATGAAGAATTGAATTTAAAGGAAATAGGACAAATACTTGATGTGAGTGAGTCTCGAATTAGTCAGATTCAAAGCCAGGCACTTCACAGAATCAGAGCCCGAATGAAAGAATGGTATTGATAACACAATTAGTTGGCTACACTGACGGTGACGTATCAGGCATAATAAGACATATAGACAGGTTAATTATTTCCTTAGTCTGATTGGGTGGTTGTTTAGGAGGACACTTTGGATAAAAACATGAAAATCCTCATTGTTGATGATTTTTCAACAATGCGCCGGATAATCAAAAATTTGCTCCGTGATTTGGGGCTAAATAACACCCACGAGGCAGATGATGGTAATACCGCATTGCCAATGCTGAAAAATGGTGATTTTGATTTCGTTGTCACAGACTGGAACATGCCTGGTATGCAAGGCATTGATTTATTAAAAGCGATTCGGGCTGATGAGTCTTTGCGTCATCTTCCGGTATTAATGGTGACTGCAGAAGCCAAACGTGAACAGATCATTGAAGCAGCTCAGGCTGGCGTTAATGGTTATATCGTTAAACCTTTCACTGCAGCAACATTGAAAGAAAAACTGGATAAGATTTTCGAGCGAATTGGCTGATACAGGGGTATCTATGAAGGCGCAAGTACCTTTAATAACCCTCGATCAGGCTAAAAAGCTGGTGGAACTGCTGGAACAAGGGTTACAGCATGAGGCGAATTTAATGTTGGCAGATGTTTGCCAGCCTAATGCTCATGCTCTTTTTGCAGAACTTGGGCATTTAACCAGACAGTTACACACATCGTTGCAAGAATTTCAGCTTGATCCACGAATTCCTGCATTAGCAGAAAAAGATATTCCGGATGCAAGAGAGCGGCTTAATTACGTCATTGATATGACAGATAAAGCGGCAAATCGAACAATGGATGCTGTTGAGGCTTGTTTGCCGCTGTCAGATAAGCTTAACGATAATATTCAGCGTATTTTACCTGATTGGAACGCGTTAATGACGCGAAACATTGCTATTGGTAAATTCAAAACCTTGTGTCATCAACTAGATGATTTTATAAAGGTTTCTGAATTGGACGCCGATAAGCTTCGTCATTTACTCACAGACATTCTTATGGCTCAGGATTTTCAGGATCTGACTGGGCAAATGATCCGTAAAGTCATTGCGTTGGTACAGGAAGTAGAAAATAAATTGGTTGAAATGCTGACGATGTTTGGCGATTTAGACATCACAGCTGAAACTACTTCACAAATCCAGCAGCCAGAACGCAATATCGAAGCCGAAGGTCCTATTATTAACAAAGAGTTGCGAACAGACGTGGTGAATAATCAAGACGACGTTGATGATTTGCTGTCAAGTTTAGGTTTCTAGGGAGTAATACATGGGCTTCGAAGTTGATGAGGATATTCTGCAGGACTTTTTAGTCGAAGCATCTGAAATTCTTGAGCAGCTGTCTGAACAGTTGGTCGAGCTGGAAAAACGTCCGGATGATCGCGAATTATTGAATGCTATTTTCCGTGGTTTTCATACCGTAAAAGGCGGCGCAGGGTTCTTATCTCTGGGCGAACTAGTTGATGTTTGCCATGGTGCAGAAAACGTATTTGATATTTTACGTACTGGCAAACAGCAAATTAGTGCTGAATTAATGGACGTTATCCTGCAGGCGTTAGATACCGTTAACGAAATGTTTGGCCGTGTTCAAAATCGCGATCCTTTAGAACCTGCTTCTCCTGCACTGCTCGAAGCTCTTCATCATCTTGCTGATCCTGCTCATATTGCAAAAGTTGCAGCAGCCGTTGCCAAACCAGCTGCAGTGGTTGCACCTCCTGCGCCAGTAGCTCCTCCGCCTGTAGCTGCATCATCTTCTGGTAACAGTATTGATGAGATTACTGACGATGAATTTGAGCGTTTGCTGGATGAGCTGCATGGTCCAGGAAAGGCGCCAGCAGTAACTACTACAGTATCTACATCTGATTCTGTTGGTGATATTACCGATGATGAGTTTGAAGCTCTATTGGATCAATTACACGGGGCAGGTAAACATGTCGGTCGTCCAGATACATCACCTGCTTCCGCTGCAGTACCTCCGACTTTAGAGCCTGCTTCATCCTCAGCTAACGTAGGGGATGAGATCACTGACGATGATTTTGAAAAATTACTGGATCAGTTGCATGGTCAAGGTAAAGGACCATCTGTATCAGCTGCGGCACCAGTTAACAATGAAGAAGCCACTTCTGAACCTGCTCAACATATTCAAGAAACAGCACCAGAAATAGCGACGAAAGCGGTGGTTTCTGCCCAACCACCGGCTCAGCAGCAGGCTGTTCAGTCTGAAACAACCGTTCGTGTCGACACGCGTACTCTTGATGTCATCATGAATATGGTGGGTGAATTAGTTTTAGTTCGAAATCGCTTAATTAGTTTGGGCGTTGCGAGTAACGATGAAGATCTAGCAAAAGCAGTGTCAAATCTGGATGTAGTGACGGCTGATTTGCAAGGTGCGGTGATGAAAACCCGCATGCAACCAATTAAAAAGGTGTTTGGCCGTTTCCCTCGCGTTGTTCGTGACTTGGCTCGTAGTCTGAAAAAAGACATTGAGTTGATCATGGAAGGTGAGGAAACCGATCTGGATAAAAACCTCGTTGAAGCTTTGGCTGATCCGTTAGTGCATTTGGTTCGCAATTCTTGCGACCATGGTGTTGAGTTACCAGAAAAACGTGAAGCAGCAGGGAAACCAAGAAAAGGAACCATCACATTACGCGCTTCTCAGGAAGGTGATCACATCCTGCTGAGTATTACGGATGATGGTGCCGGTATGGATCCGGAGAAGCTCAAGGAAATTGCGGTTAGTCGTGGTGTTCTTGACCCTGATACTGCAGCCAGAATGAGTGATACGGAAGCATTTAATCTGATTTTTGCTCCTGGTTTTTCAACGAAACAGCAGATTTCGGATATATCCGGCCGTGGTGTCGGCATGGATGTCGTGAAAACCAGCATTACCCAGTTAAACGGCACAATTAATATCCAGTCCTCAAAAGGAACTGGTACCCGAATTGAAATTAAAGTGCCGTTGACACTGGCAATATTGCCGACATTAATGGTGGAGGTCGGTCATCAAACCTTCGCATTACCGTTGAGCAGCGTTAACGAAATTTTCTATTTGAATCTGGCTACATCCAAAATGGTGGATGGTCAGCTGACGATTATTGTTCGTGATAAAGCTATCCCTCTATTTTTCTTGCAGGAATGGCTCATCCGCGGTGGGCATGGCAACAGAACTGAAAGTGGGCATGTTGTTATCGTTCAGGTTGGGCAGAAACAAATAGGCTTTGTTGTTGATAATCTTATCGGGCAAGAAGAAGTCGTCATTAAACCTCTGGATAATTTGTTGCACGGAACTCCGGGAATGGCTGGAGCAACCATCACTAGCGATGGCGGTATAGCCTTGATTCTGGATATTCCGGGATTATTGAAACATTACGCGCGTCGCAGATAACAAAGAGATAATAAATAGAACATGGCCGTAAAAGTACTAGTCGTGGACGACTCCAGTTTCTTCCGGCGCCGCGTCACAGAGATCGTTAATCAGGATCCACTACTTGAGGTAGTGGATACTGCTGTGAATGGTAAGGAAGCAATAGAAAAAGCCCTGAATTTGCGTCCAGATGTGATCACGATGGATATTGAAATGCCTGTTTTAGATGGTATTTCTGCTGTTCGTGAAATAATGGCGAAATGTCCTACACCAATTTTAATGTTTTCATCATTAACGCAAGCAGGTGCCAAAGCGACGCTTGATGCGTTAGATGCTGGTGCTCTGGATTTTTTACCGAAAAAATTTGAAGATATTGCTCGGGATAAACAAGAAGCAATTACATTATTACAGCAGCGGATCAAGGCACTTTCTCGTCGTCGTATGTTTATGACGACACCGAGAGTGGCTACACCGACGCCGACCAACACGGGCTCCTCATTAGCTCGTAACATTACTAGCGTCACGAGTTCTCTGCGAACACAACCTGTCGCAGAAAAAGTGTCTGCGCCTGTGCATTACAAACGTTCGGGTAAAAGTTATCAGCTGGTTGCGATAGGAACTTCGACTGGTGGTCCTGTTGCGTTGCAGACAATATTGACGCAATTGCCAGCAAATTTTCCACATCCAATTTTGCTTATTCAGCATATGCCTTCTACGTTTACCAGCGCATTTGCTGCGCGCCTTAATAGCTTGTGCAAAATATCGGTAAAAGAAGCCGAAGATGGAGATGTGCTTAAACCTGGGAATGCCTATTTAGCCCCAGGTGGTAAACAAATGCTGGTTGATGGGCGTGGAACATCAGCTCGTTTACGCATAATTGACGGTAATGACAAGGTCAACTACAAACCATGTGTTGATATCACTTTCGCGTCTTTAGCTAAATCACATGGTGACAAGGTGCTTGCTATCATTCTGACTGGTATGGGCGCCGATGGGCGAGATGGTGCTCGACTGCTGAAAGATCAGGGGGCAATGATCTGGGCACAGGATGAAGCCAGTTGTGTTGTCTATGGCATGCCTCAGGCTGTGGCTAAAGCGGGAATTTCATCTGAATCGTTACCTTTAGATCGTGTTGCTCAGCGAATTTCTGTAGAGGTAGGCATATAACATGAACTTTTTGGGAATAATCGTTGCGATCGGTTGTGTTATCGCTGCAATGTTAATCGAAGGTGGGCATCCGAGTGCACTTATCAACGCACCAGCCTTCCTGATTGTTATTGCTGGCACCACAGGCTGTGTAATGGTCCAGTATCCCATTAAGGTTTTTGTTGGTGCCTTGGGTAAGTTCAAATGGCTGATTAAACCACCATTTCATGATCTGGCCGCACAGGTGGCTTTGCTGGAAGGCATGGCAACATTGGCTCGTCAGCAAGGCTTATTGGCACTGGAAAATGAGATCAGCAAAATCGATGAACCATTTCTGAGCAAAGGTATTCAGATGGTTGTTGATGGTGTAGACAAAGAACAAGTTGTTCATTTGCTTGAAAATGAAATTGAATTTGAACAGCATCAAATGGAGCAATCTGCGAAGGTTTTTGAAGCATTTGGTGGCTATGCACCTACCATGGGTATATTGGGTGCTGTATTGGGTTTGATTCATGCGATGGGGTTGTTGGATAAACCTGATCAGCTTGGCCCCGCAATTGCGGTTGCATTCATTGCCACCATCTATGGTGTTGGCTCTTGTAATATCATTTTCCTGCCAACCGGTAATCGTCTTAAAAATATAGCGCATGGTGTCGCATTTTATAAGAATATGATCCTTGAAGGTATTTTATCCATTGCCAGCGGTGAAAATGCACTGCAGTTAAAACGGAGAATGGAAGTCTATCTTGAGGCTCACCATTAATGGCCAGAAAGAAGAAGCATGCTGAACATGAAAACCATGAACGATGGTTGGTTTCATATGCTGACTTGCTGACTCTTTTGTTTGCCTTGTTTGTGGTTTTATATGCGTTTGCTACAGCCAAACAAACTGAATCTAAACAATTAATTCAGGGTTTGATGCAGTCATTTTCTGATATGGGTTATATATCACCCAGCACAGGTAATTCCGTGATGACTGCCAGCCCTAATGTGATGAGTAGTGGCGAATCATCGGAGCAACTGTCTATTCCCGCTAGTAAGCCAACTATGCTCGTTCAAGCACCGACTCAAGGCGGTGGTGGGGTTATGGATGTTGGTGCATCGACTACCGTTCCTCAACCACCGAGTAAGTCGAAAGGTGATGATAAAAACGCGGGTGCTAACAACCCTCATCAAACGTCTATTGCAGCGCAGATGGGGGAAAATAGTTCTGGTGCTCCTTTTGATAAAGTTCGCCAAGAATTGCGTTCTGCCTTGCAGCAGCAAATTGCACAAGGTGCGGTGAGTTTTAGTGAGACAGAAGATTGGTTAACAATCGAACTGAGTTCTGATTTAGTTTTCCCTGCTGGTAGTTCAACACTACTAAAGCGTTCCTTGCCTGTGATTCATAATATTGCAGCCATTGTTAAATCAATGAATAACTACATTCGTGTCCGTGGCTATACTGATAATACACCAACAACAGTGGAGCTTTATGCATCCAACTGGGAGTTATCAGCAAAACGTGCAGAAGCGGTTTTGGTTAGCTTACAACGAGAAGGTATTGTGCCAGATCGAATGGCACTAGAAGCTTATGGTGAATATGCACCTTTTGTTTCTAATTCTACAGATGAAGGCCGGAAACGTAATCGTAAGGTGACTATCGCGATTTCTAAATACATCCGTGAAGTCAAAGCATTAGAAGTTGTTGCACCGGTGGCAGCTGTTCAAGATACGCAGAATACACCACCTGTTGATCCGGATAAACTGAAGGTTATTCAGCTACCGGATGGCCGTTTTAAAGTTGAAAGTCGATAGGGGCCTTGATGTGATTGTTTGGGCGATAGCGAATCAAAAAGGCGGCGTGGGTAAAACTACAACTGTAGTAACACTTGCTGGCTGGTTGGCTCAGCAGGGACACAGGGTTTTATTAATTGACACCGATCCCCATGCATCGCTAACCAGTTATATGGGGTATGACTCCGATGAGCTTTATGGCACTTTATATGAACTGTTTAAAGCGCCGAGACAAACGCGAGGCGTTGTTGGCCGACTGACATTAAAAACCCAATTTGAAAATATCTCGCTGGTTCCTGCATCCATTACGCTGGCAACATTAGATCGTACATTGGGAACAAAAGAGGGGATGGGGTTGATCCTGAGTCGGGCCTTGCAAAGTGTTAAAGATCTGTATGATTACGTGCTTATCGATAGTCCTCCTGTTTTGGGGGTGATGATGATAAATGCAATGGCTGCCAGTGATCGAGTTATCGTGCCTGTTCAGACGGAGTTTTTGGCACAAAAAGGTCTCGAACGAATGATAAAGACCTTTACCTTAATGCAGCGAACGCGTCCTGGTGGTTTTCGTTACACCATTGTGCCAACGATGTTTGATCGTCGGACAAAAGCATCAGTACAAACATTAGATGCCATAAAAGAAGTGTATGGTGATAGTGTCTGGGGGGCTGTTATTCCGGTTGATACCAAATTTCGCGATGCAAGTTTATTACATACCCCTTTATCAGTTTTCGCTCCTGAAAGCCGCGGAGCCCAAGCTTATGCCAGTCTGCTGAAATATGTGCAGCAACAGGATAAGAAAACTAAGGAAGAAAGCGAGATATGAGTCAAGCCTCTCAGGCGAAAGCCATGCAAGACTACTTTCAGTCTTTGCTGAATGATGTTGATACCTCTGAGGTTAAATCAGATCCCTCTGAAACACCTATGGCTATTCAACCTGCTCGAATGGCTATTCCTGAACCAGAACTACCAGTTGCTGAACCAGCGGTTGTCACTCAAGAAAGAACACTACAACTCAACCAACTGTTGTCGACAGTTACTAATGTTGTGGAAGCACATGAAGAACCAGCCATCATTGCTGTTCCGGTTGAGGTTGAATCTGAACAACCTGAGCCTGTATGGCAAAATATTTCACCTGAAAAAGAATTTCCTGCGCTGTTTTTTACTGTTTCAGGTATTACCTTTGCTGTACCACTCACTGATTTAGGTGGCATTCATCAATTGCAAAAGGTAACACCGTTATTTGGTAAGCCAGAATGGTTTTCAGGTGTAATGACTCATCGGGATACGCAATTAAATGTCGTTGATAGTACCCGCTGGTTTATGCCAGAGCAGCAAAATAATGAAGATTATCAATATCTAGTCATGTTGGGCGAAAGCCAATGGGGGATTGAGAGCCATACATTGATTGGCACAGAAACCTTACGTTATGAACAGATCAAATGGCGCGATAAACCAGGAAAGCGTCCTTGGTTGGCTGGAATGGTAAAAGAAAAGCGGTGCGCACTGCTGCATGTTCAGGAGTTGCTCACACTATTACAAAGTGGCGTGAATATAGATGGTCAGTAACTCGCTAGATTGGCATATTATTGCTAGTTTTAATGGGGAAGCTGAATTGGCGAGGAAGGGAAAATCACTATGAATCAAAAGAGAAATCTGGCTCAAAATGTTGCCGAAGATGAAGTCCTGCAGTGGGTTACCTTTCAGCTGGATCGCGAAACTTATGGCATTAATGTTATGCAGGTGCAGGAAGTGCTGCGTTATACCGACATCGCGCCTGTTCCAGGGGCACCGGATTTCGTGTTGGGTATTATCAATCTGCGGGGCAATGTTGTTACAGTTATCGATACTCGCTCGCGCTTTGGTTTAGAGCCTGCAGAGATCACGGATAATTCCCGTATCGTTATCATTGAAGCCGAGAAACAAGTTTTAGGTATCATGGTTGATAGCGTGGCTGAAGTTGTTTACCTGCGTGCTTCTGAAATTGATATGGCACCGAGTGTTGGCACTGAAGAAAGTTCTAAATTCATCCAGGGTGTTAGCAACCGCGATGGTGAGTTGTTAATTTTGGTTGATTTGAACAAACTGCTCTCTGATGATGAGTGGGGCGAACTGAGTATGCTTTGATACTCATCTTTAAGGTGAGTATTTATAGTTTTTTGTGTATAAAGCGGGTTGTGAAACGGTAACGGTAATTTAGAAAATGGATTATTTATCACAACCTTGGCTTATTTCATTGATTGTTGTGTCGATTGGTATGGCGATTGGCTTAGGTGTCGCTGCATTTCATATTCGTCGGCTCTATCGCGTCCAGCATGCGATGGAGCTGATCGTGAAAGAATTAATTAAAACTCGCGATAGTAGTAAAAAGAAATTTGGTGAACTTCAATCTGTATCACTTGGCGCAGGCCAAAAGCTGATTGAATTGGAACGTAAGCTAGTTGCGCTGAATGAAGTACAGCAAGAAATGAGCGTTCAAACACCAGAAAATAAATTGTACAGCCGTGCCGTTAAAATGGTTGAGTTAGGTGCTGGTATTGAAGAGATTATGCAGGAATGCGAACTTCCTAAAGCCGAAGCCGAGCTGCTCCTTTCGCTGCATAAGCATCGCTCTGGTAATTAACGACGAATATCGATAGCGGTGCTGCCATCAGCGCGGCGCCAATGTTCTGGCGTTTTTCCTTGCAACACATACGAATAAGCCAGAATTTCTGCAATAACTACAAATAAAGCCGGTGGAATTGCATCACCATCCTGCAAAATGGCCAATCTTTCCAGTAATTCTGGATCTTGATGTATATACATACCTTGTTCTGCAGCTAACGATAATATCTGTTCTGCTGCCGATCCGCGGGCTCTTTGGCTAACAAAGGGTGCTTTATCACCATCATAAGTTAATCCTACTAATTCTGTATTTTTGGGCATAGCTAAACCTTTATTGAAAATCCGGATGATGGGTTAGGTGATGTCGATGTTTCTTTTTTTATTTTTCCCTGACGTATTTGCAAAGTTTGTGGTGTTAACCCAAGCGCTTGAAATCGCTGTTCCAATAATGGATAGGTTTGTTTAATTAAATCCACAGTAGCTGTTTTTTCTGCCACGATGGAGAGCGTTATTTCGGGTAACGCAATACGCGCTTGAAAACGAATGGGGCCTAATTTACCAGGTTCGAGAGACAGTGAAATATTCCAGCCACGCTCATTATCTTCCCGCGTATTTCTCTGTAAATTCAGTGAACCAGGCTCCTCACCAGTATTTTGTGGTGGCAAGGGTAAATGTAGTAAAGAGGGTAATTGACCATTACTACCTGGTGTAGGTTGTGGCGGCATTCGAAATGACTCTACACTCTGTTCGCTAAGTTTATCTAATGCATTTAGCTGGTTTTGCAGGTGATTTTGTTCTGTTGTGTTTGATTTAGTTTGTTGTGCAGTTTGATTTGTTTTTGCTCGCAGTTGAAGTAGTTGTACTAACCATTGCTGCATTGCTTTGCCGTAAGCACCATCACTATCGAGCGGCTGTAATAAAAATTGCATCCAACTACGCACATGATCACTGGTTTGCAACGGTGAGCTGAATTGTTGCAATAAAAGTTCTGCGGCCGAATTCAGGCTAACTGGTAACGTCTCCGTAGAAGCAGGCGAGCTTAAACGCGGTAAGCCTTGCTGCAAAGAGGTTAGTAGTTGTTGCAGAACGGCAATGTTATTCCCTTTATCATTTCGGCTGATCGCTTGAATGGGCAAAATACTATTTTCATTTTGAATGCCGGTTGTTGTCTTGGACAAGGCATCATTGGCTGACATTGGTGATGTAGTTACTGATACCGCTGCTTGCAATTGTTGGACAAGTTGTAATGTAGTCTCTTGTAGAGATTCAAAGCTATTTTGATACTGATGCCATTCATCTGTGGTGGCAGGTAACCAAATCGGCATTGGTGACATTGTTTTTATTTGTGTCAATAATTCGGGAGACTGCATGATCTTTGGTGCTGCTAACTGGAGTAACCAGCGATTTAAAATATCGACTGTTTTGGAATCGATAGGCAATACCGGGCTATTGGTTGTGCTTATGCTCGTGTTTCCAGAGGCAGTTGGTGTGTTGAGTGTATTCAGCGCATTTTGAATTCGATTAATACTGATAGTCGTAGCTGGTCGATTATTAATTTCATTGACTAAAGGGTTATTTACTACCGGTTGTAAACGGTTTGGCAATGAGGTTTGTAGTGACTCATTGCTGCTGGAATTAGACATTGGTTGCTGCAATAAACTTCGCAGCTGCTGAATCAGTTCTTTAACGGGTTGTGGTAATGACGCTGTTTCTTGTGGTAATGATTGCAGGAAGGTTTTTAAAGCCAAATCGATATTGCGCACATTACTTGCGCCACTTTGTAAAGTAGTTTGCTGTTGAACGTCATTCGATTGAACATTTTGTTCACTCAACGCTACCGCGGTTTTGCTACTATTTACTGCTAATAGTGTTGCAGACATTGTTGGTGCGCTTTTGGGTTGTGCCAGTAAACTGAAAATTTGTGAGGTAATCTGTTGTATCAGTTGCCGTTGTGGTGGGGTTGCTACAGCGGTTGGCGGCAAAATACCTGATTGAGTGAGCTGAGCTTTTAAGGGGATCGGTAGATTTTGCCAATGATCCTGAGTTAAGGCCAATTGTGATTGTAACAGGTAGTTCAGTATATTTTTCCCTAACGCAGTATCAGGACCCAATGTGGCTGGTTGTTGCTGCATTAATTTCACGAGCGTTGAATATAAAACATCGCCGGTGATACGTGTTCCAACATCAGTTTTTAGTGCTGCAGGCAGAGATGTGGCAGGAGTTTGACTAAGCAGTGTGCTTAATTGGCGCAGTGATTGTTGTTGTTCTGTGTTGGGCTGCGCTATTGTGGTCGTCTCTGTTTTTCCTGGCTGTGGATCAGTAATACTGTCACTCAGTGATTGTCGTTCAATATTTAATTGCTGTAATAGTGCTTGTAGTTTCTGGTCCACTTCTGTCGGCAACCGGCCTTGGGCTTTGCTTAATTGCCCGACTAACTCCTGCACCGCTTGGTAACGATTGGATAATGACGCGAATGTTGCGTCAGTTGTTTCTGAGTCTGAATTTAATAGCGTAGCACCTCCGTTCGATGAAAGAGGGTTGGTGCTGAAACGGTCAATATTATTCAGTTTATCTTCCGGCATAAGGCATTAATGTCATTTAATTTTGAATGAGTTGGCGTGTGCTGGCATACTTATTTCTATCGGCAAATAAATTCCCTGGTTTAGTTTTATCTGCATACTTGCCTATGGAATGCTTCACCGAACAAACGGGAGCTTAGAACATTATCATGATGCCAATTCGAAAACTGTTATCAGTTATAGTCTGTGGGCTTTTTTCTTATACAACGGCAGCGTCTGCTGCCACAGTTACAGAAAATCGCGCACCGGCTCAGCCAGATATTCTGGCAACACATATTTCTTCTGATTATCCTTCAGGGCCTGGTGGTTCAACCGACTCGTTCCCTACATTCAACCGTGCAATGTGGTGGTTTAATTATGACATTATGGATAAGCATGTGCTGCGTCCCGTTGTTCATGGTTATGTTAAGTGGGTTCCTACACCGTTCCGTACGGGGGTAAGTAACTTCGTTAACAACTTAGAAGAACCAAATAATGTCGTGAATAACATGTTATTAGGCGAAGTTAAACATTCAGGTGCCAGTTTGGCGCGTTTTTCTTTGAACTCTACTGTTGGTATGTTGGGTTTGTTTGATATTGCAACTGACATGGGCATTGATCGGCATAGAATGACGATGTCGACCGTGCTGGGGCGCGCTAAAGTTACGCAGGGGCCGTATTTTATGATCCCGGTTGCTGGCCCAATGACGTTGCGTAGTGGGATTGGCCGGGTGATAGATAATCTTTACTGGCCGTACAGCTATATGGGTACGTCAGTTACCCTTGCGAAATTTGCCATTGATGGTTTAGATGCTCGCTCGAAAGTGATCGATCAAGAATCTATTATTGATAACGCGTTTGATCCTTATGTGACTACCCGCGATTTTTATTTGCAGTATGAAGAAGCTAAGGTGCAGGGCAAAAAAGCGGCAGAAATGGGGGGCGCGACAAAAAGTGACCCGGCGGCAGATGCTGAAGTTGAAAAATATTTAGATGAAATTGATAATAAATGAATAAACAAGAAGGCGTAACTAAGTTAATTACGCCTTCTGTCTTTATAGCAATTATTTCAGATAGTCGAGATACGGTGATTGGCGTGAAATCATCAGATCAACCAACTCGGGGATGCAGCGGCATTTATCATTAACAGAGTCGACCAGCAATGCCTGAATAACCAGTTCCCTCGATTGGTTTAACACCGCTTCCGCCGTCAAATCATGCACAGCCACCTGATTGGCTAACAACCCACCAATGCCTGCGGGCATATCCAGTTTAATACCGTGAATACCTTTGCTGTCGATAATCGCTGGCACTTCCACAGAGATAAACTCTGGTAACTGTTTGATATAACCTTTGTTCGGAATATTCACTGCGGCTTCTTCATAACCTGAATTAGTGAGAATACCTTCAATGATTGGAACCACTCGCTCTTTGAGTTTCAACTCAATTTTCGGTTCAATATGGCCGAGGTAATTGCGGTAGAACGCATAGAAATCGAGAATGCCGCGGTGATCGCTGACTTCATAAGCCCAGCGGATATATTCACCAAAATGGCTGTCACCAGTGATGGGTAGATAGTTAAATTTCTCTAAAATTTCCTTAAACAGTGTTCTGTCTGCCCAAGGATAAGCGCTATCAATGCCGCCCATCGCATCACGCTCAGTAGCGCCTTCAGTTTCGATTAATTTGCCATGTTTACGGGTGTAATTAAGGATATCGGTAAAACCCGGTAATTTCTCAAAGTAAGCGGGCGCTTTAGCACGAATATCTGCATAAGCATCTTTACCTGAATCGCGATAATTGGCATTCAGCAGCACACTGAAATGGTTCAACCCACCGGCACGCACCGCTAAATTTTCAAAGGGCGTATTTAAGATCTCTGGCAGGTAACGTTCTAGTGATGCAATTTCATGGCACATGCCAATGAAGTTCAATTGCGGAAATTTACGGTGTACGGTAGTACAAATACGGCTCATTGGGTTGGAATAGTTGAAGATCCAGGCATCCGGGCAGATAGCTGCGATGTCTTCACAGATCGCCAGAATAGGTGGGATGATGCGCAGGGAATGGAATAAACCACCGGGGCCGCCATTTTCACCATAAACTTGCTTGATGCCATATTGTTGCGGTAATTGCCAGTCCATATCCCACAGCGCAAATCGATCACCAACTTCAATTGAGATCATAATAAAGCTGGCATCTTTCAATGCCTCTTTGCGATTGGTGGTTGCGCTGATAGTGAATGGCAAATTTTTTTCTGCAATAAAACGGCGGGCGGTATCTTCTGTTAATGCCAACGCTTTGGGATTGATATCGTGCAAGATGATCTCACTGCCTGCCAGTGTTTTGCTCTGAAAAATATCCCCTAATGTGCCATAACCGAATTGAGCACTACCTGCACCGATAAGAACGATTTTGGTGGTCATGAAAAGTCTCCTGATAAATCAGTTTGTGTTTGTTTCATTAAGTTGAATTAACACTGGCATTCATGAAGATCTGGCATGAGATGAATTTCTTCCCGTCGATCTTGGGTGTAAATGCCCGCTTGCCAATGATATTAGGGAGTGCACAGGCATTTAGGAAATGGTAGTTTTTGGCTTTAAGATTGATTAAATCAATTTCATGGCTAAGGACTGTGATCATGGACAAGGTTTTACGGCAATTCCTCGAAGTCGCAACACTCAAAAATGTGACGCATGCGGCAAATAAACTTTGTATGAATCAATCGACCCTGAGCATCAATATCAAGCGGTTGGAGGAATCATTAGGTGTGCCACTGCTGATCCGTTCTTCCAGTGGCGTCGAGTTGACGGAGTTCGGATATGTCGTCTTGGAAGAGGCGAGAATCATGCAGCGTTTGCATGACAACACTCTGAATAAAATCGAGTTTTTGAAAGAACGTTTAGAGCGGGAATTAAAGGTTGGGGCGGGCCATGCGGAATGGTATTTGTTTGTTAAAGACAGTGTCAGGACTTACCGGCAACGCCACCCTTCGGCGAATATTCACACCGAAATTGGTAATAATTTGCGCCTCATGGATCAGCTGCTAAGTGGTGATCTGGATCTGTCTGTCGGTAATGAGATTTACGGTCTCAGTCGTAATGCCGGAGTGGTTTTCATTCCGTTATACCAAACGACTCATAAAGCATTTGTCAGGGCGAGCCATCCGTTGGCTTTACGCTCGTGTACCACTGATGATTTAAAGGATTACCCGGCAATTCATCTGACGCCGAATGAAAGCCGCTATTCTCATGTTATGGATGAGTTATACCGACAGGAATATGGCAATTCAGTGCATATGAAAGAACAAATTGTGTATTCCAGTAATACCATTGAGGCTTGTGTTGAAACCTTAGAAGACACCAATGCGATTTTGTTTTTCCCAAGCAGTATGGAAAGCTATTTCAGGCAATTCAATATTGTCAGCCTTTCGTTATCTGAAACGCAGCGCATGAGTTCGATAGGTATCTATCTGTTGCGGGAACGACAAGACGATCCGCAACTCAAAGATATGGTGCAGCTGATGCGGCAAAATTTCACAGAAAATCAGGTGAGGGTGAAGTAACCCTCAATTCTGAATTCACGAATTGAGGGCAGAAATATTACCAAACAGGCTGGCAAAGATAAGGATTGCTGACGCGCTCATGACCTAATGTCGACATAGGGCCATGACCCGGAATGAATTTAACGTCATCACCGAGTGGTAACAGTTTTTTGGTGATGGCATTGATCAGGTCGGTATGGTTTCCTTGCGGGAAATCGGTCCGGCCGATAGAGCCGTTAAACAGCACATCCCCGACGATCGCCAGCTGACTGGCTGCATGATAGAACACGACATGGCCTGGCGTGTGTCCAGGGCAATGCAGCACCTGCAGTTCCAGATTGCCAACTGACACGGTTTCAGTTTCTGTGAGCCAGTCATCTGGTGTAAAAACATCGGTATGTGCAAACCCGAACATCTCAGATTGCGCTGGCAGAGCATTTAACCAGAAGGCATCTGCTTGATGTGGGCCGATGATCTGGCAGCCGGTACGTTTCCGTAGTTTGTCAGCACCGCCGACGTGATCAAGATGACCATGAGTCAGTAGCAGTTTGGTCAATGTCAGGTTGTTTTTCCCGACTGCTTGCAGCAATTTCTCAATATCGCCACCGGGATCGATGAGCGCAGCTTCGTGTGTTTCATCACACCAAAGCAAAGTGCAATTTTGCTGAAAGGCGGTTACGGGAATGATCTGGTATTGCAGCATGGTTATGTCCTGTAATTCTTTTCTCGTCAAATGGTAACCATGCGCGCCATGGATTACCACTATTACCAGTCGATACCTTTTTGTGCTTTGATTCCGCTGTCAAAGGCATGTTTGACGTTTTTAATTTCGCTGACCGTATCGGCAATTTCTAACAAGGCTCGGTGGCAGCCACGACCTGTTATGATCACATGCTGGTGTAACGGACGATTGGTGATGGCAGCGACGATTTCGTCAACATCCAGATAATGATAAGCCGCCATATACGTCAATTCGTCTAATAACACCACATCATAGTCATCAGAGGACAGCATCCGTTTGGCTTCCTGCCAGACGAGTTGTGCTGCTTGCTGATCTTTTTCACGGCTTTGCGTTTCCCAGGTAAAGCCGGTGGCCATAATGTAAAATTCAACGCCGGCTTTTTGTAATAATACCCGTTCACCACATTCCCATGTGCCTTTGATAAACTGCACTACACCAGCTTTCAGGCCATGGCCAACGGCTCGCGTAACGGTGCCAAAACCGGAAGTGCTTTTCCCTTTGCCATCACCGGTGATCACGATCATCAGTCCGCGTTCATCTTGTGCTGCAGCAATACGGGCATCTACTTTTTCTTTTAGACGTTGTTGACGAGCTTGATGACGTTGCTGGCGTTCGCTGTTCTCTTCCATTAAAACACTCCAATCAGATAGCAGGGGATGGCCGACCAATAAAACGGATCTGCGGATAAATTCCATCTTCCGTATACAACACATGTATGCGGGTTATTGAACCGTAATCGAGCCTCAGACGTTGATAATAGTCGGCGGATTGCCAATCTACGCATAAAAGCTGCGCAAGGATCATTCGTATCACGCCGCCATGCGTGACTACTAGTGACTGAGTGCCGCGGCATTGCTGTAATAACTGTGGCCAGAATTGAGTAACTCGCGCGTGAAACACTGGTAATGATTCACCATCCGGTGGGGTAACTGTCGCCGGTGATTGCCAGAATCGTTCCAGATCAGCCCAACAAGACTGGAGTTGATCAAACGTTCGACCATCCCAAACACCGAAATTCATTTCCTGTATTAATGGCTCTACTGTCAGGCTGAGTGCTTGGCGTCGGCTATAGTCTTTTGCAAAACGCAGACAACGTTGCAGTGGCGAGCTGATCACCTGCTGATATTGCAGATCAATATTCACCGATTGCAGCATCTGTTGCTGACCAGCTTCTGTTACGGGAATATCGGTGTGTCCGTATAAACCTGCATCGCCGGCAATGGTGCCGTGACGTAATAAATCAATGGTTGCGCTCTGATAAACGTTATTCATACCGTTCCTCCTTGGCTCATAAAAGCCAGTAGGATCAGATAACCGACCACTTCACTCACTTGTTGAACAGCGCCGAGGCAATCACCGGTATATCCACCCAAGCGACTATTCAGATAACGTTTAGCGGCAAATCGTAACAGGCATTGTGTTAGGAGTAGTGGTAATGCTAACGAGACTGGTAGCAGAAGTAGAGGGAAACAGCCTAGTAACACTAAGACTACTAAATCGCTTTTGCGTTGTTGCTCAGCCACCGGTTTGGCTTTCGCATCATTATCCCGGACGTAGTTCATATCGTAGATAAGACTTCCGGCTACCGCGCGGGAAAGTGGGTGTAAAACCACTAATGCCAGAATGATTTGCAATGGAGAGAGCTGAGCCAACTCTTGCAAAGTGACAAATTTCAGCAGTAACGCTCCCCACAGTGCAATCGCGCCATAAGTGCCTAAGCGGGAGTCTTTCATGATCAGCAGTTTTTTTTCGATGGTCATGCCGCCACCTAAACCATCGGCGGAATCGGCTAAACCATCTTCATGAAATGCACCAGTGAGCAGAATCGTGGTCAGCATCGACAAAACAATGCTGACGGAAACCGGAAAGGCCTGTGTGCTTAACCAGAAAATAGCGGCACCTATTCCGCCAACCAACCAGCCCACCAGAGAAAAATAGCGGCTGGATTGATTCAATAGTTGAGTACTGAACGGGGTATTGGCAGGGATCGGTATGCGTGTGAAAAAGCTGATCGCCAGCAAAAAGCAGACGACCTGCTGTTTCAGGCTGCTCATTACAGTGTAACTCCGGCACTTTCAAAGCTGGCCATGTTGTTATAGAACTCGGCAGCAGAACGTAACAATGGCAGAGCAACTGCAGCACCTGTACCTTCACCCAGACGCAGACCCAGCTGTAGAAGTGGCGTGGCATTCAGTGCTTCCAACATGGCTTTATGGCCTTGTTCGCCAGAGCAATGGGCAAACAACATGTAGTCACGGCTGGCCGGTGCTATTTTTGCTGCTAATAATGCTGAGGCAGTAGTGATGAAACCATCGACCAACACACTGATACCTGCTTCAGCAGCACCTAACATAGCGCCGGTGATTTGTGCTATCTCAAAGCCACCAACTTCTTGCAATACGTTGATAGGATCGTTTTTATTTTCGATCCGGGTTATCGCTGCTTTAGTGATATTAATTTTGTGCTCTAGCTGAGCGTCACTGATACCGGTGCCACGCCCTACACACTCTGTCGCCGTCTTATTCATCAGTGCTGCCATAATGCAGGAAGCCGGAGTGGTGTTGCCAATACCCATCTCACCAAAAGCTAGCAGGTTGCTACCTTCTGTCGCGAGTTGTTTCGCCAGTCTGCGGCCATATTCCAGCGCCAGCAGAACTTCTTCTTCGGTCATCGCAGCTTCTTTCGCCAGATTACGAGTGCCAGCACCGATACGTTGGATGATCAGGCGGTCATCGTTGATCGGGGTTATAATGCCCGCATCAACAACTTTTAATTCCATGTTGTTAGCGCGGCAGAAACAGTTAATCGCAGCACCACCGGCTAAAAAATTCAGCACCATCTGACGAGTAACATCACTGCTGGTCAGACTAACCTTTTCTTCTGAAACACCATGATCACTGGCAAAAACCAGCATAGTTGGTTGATTAATGGTAATAGTGGGAGAGTCTTGGATCATGGCTAACTGGTGTGCCGCTTTTTCTAGCAGCCCTAATGCACCCAGTGGTTTGGTTTTCATATCAATTTTATGTTGGATAGCATCACTTTTTTGCTGTGAAACGGGGGTGATATTCCATGAAGTGCTCATTATTGTCCCTTGAGTATAGATATGCATAACCAGTTAACACTTAAAACAACGCAGGCCAAAATGCCTGCGTTGTATGTTTTTAATTATATTGCGCGAACGACCAATCCCTTCAGGTAATAACCTTCAGGATAAGGCGCTGCAATCGGGTGATCTGCAGCTTGAGTCATACGTTCGAGAATTTGCGCTTCACGACCAGCATCCAGTGCCGCATCCGCGACAATTTTCTGGAACAGTTCTGAGGTCATCAGGCCGGAACATGAGAATGTCAGTAAAATACCTTCCGGATTCAGCAGTTGGAACGCCAACAGATTGATATCTTTATAGCCGCGGCAGGCACCGATCAATTGCGCTTTGTTCTCAGCAAATTTCGGTGGATCAAGCACGATCATGTCAAATTTTTCACCGCGTTCGCGGTATTCACGCAACAATTTGAAAACGTCTTGTTTTTCAAATTTGGCGTTGGACAGATCGAGTTTGTTCAATTCGGCATTATGTTTTGCCAGTGCCAGCGCTGACTCAGAAACATCAACGTTGATGACTTCTTTCGCACCACCTTGCAGGGCGTAAACACCGAAACCACCGGTATAACAGAAACAGTTCAAGACTCGACGATCTTTAGCATAGCGACCGGCAATCGCGCGGTTGTCGCGTTGATCCAGATAAAAACCGGTTTTATGCCCGCCTTTGATATCGACACTGATCTTGATGCCGTTATTTTCTTCGATGATCAGCTCATCCGGTGGTGCTTCGCCAAACAACACACCAGTACGCTCTGCAAGACCTTCTTTTTTGCGAACAGCTACGTCAGAGCGCTCATAGATGGAACAAGTCGGATAAAGCTGCTGTAACGCGGCAATGAGTTCGTGACGATGATATTCAGCCCCGCTGGATAACAGTTGGCAGACCAGATGATCGTTATAACGATCGATAGTAATGCCAGGCAGTAAATCTGATTCAGCTGCCACCAGACGATAGGCAGAGAGCTGTAGACGGGAAATCAGTGCTTCGCGACCGGCTTGAGCCTGTTGCAGACGGCGAACGAAAAATTCGGTATCAATTTGTTCGTCTTGTTTGAAGGTCCAGACTCGCAGACGGATTTGCGAATCAGGAGACCAGGCAGCGCGGGCTAACCATTTACCGCGTTGATCAACGATATCTACCGGTTCACCTGCTTCTGGTTTGCCTTTTACTTTGTCGATAGCTTTGGAAAAAATCCATGGATGGCGGCGTAACAGGGATTTTTCCCGATCTTTTTGCAGATAAACGGTAGTGCTCATAGCTAGCTCTGGTATAAAAAACAGGGCCAGCATTGTAGCTGGCCCTGTTTTGAAACACCAATGATCACATCGGGATTACTATTTAAAACGCATTCCCTGCATCATTTGTCCCAGCTCTTTGGCTGTCACTAGCAGGTTTTCTGTGCCTGCCAGTGTATTGGCTGAGTTATCTTCAATATTGACAGACTGATTACGTACCTCATCAATGCTTTGCGCGATTTCGCCAGCCACTGCACTTTGTTGTTCTGCAGAAGTTGCGATATGCACGCTCATTTCAAAGATGGAACCACTGTGGTTAGCGATACGATCGATATCTGAACCCACTGCAGCAATCAGTTCACGACTGTCTGCGGCCTGAACAACGGTTTTTTCCATGATGTCGTTCAAGGAACTGGTGCCGGTTTGCAGCTCTTCAATCATTTTCTGAATTTCAACGGTGGCTTGTTGAGTACGGCCAGCCAGTGTACGAACTTCATCTGCTACTACAGCAAAACCACGGCCTTGTTCACCAGCACGAGCTGCTTCAATTGCCGCGTTCAATGCCAGTAAGTTGGTTTGACCGGAAATCGCATTGATTACGGTGACCACTTCGCTGATTTTGTTCGCGCGGGAAGTCAGATGTTCAACCGCCGTTGAAGCCTGGGTAATTTCTTCCGTCAGAATATTGATGGAATTGATAGTCCGCTGTACTCGATTGGCACCGTGAGAGGCTTCTTCGCTGGTTTGGCGTGTCTGGGTCGATGTTTCGTTAGCGTTGTGGGCTACTTCGCGGATCGCGGCGGTCATCTCTTCCATGGCCGTGGCCAGTGAATCGATATATTGGCGTTGATTTCTTGCCAGTTCTTCGCCTTCTTCTGCAGCAGAACGGAATTCTTCGGCAAACAGTTCCAGTCCATCAGCACTTTCGTTAATGAGTTTAAGAACACTTTGACGACGTTCGGTCATGGTGTCGATATCACGTGATAACTGACTAAATTCATCACGATTGACCGGTAAATTTAATCTTACGGTCAAATCGCCATTCGCAACTGCACGTACAGCCTGGCTGATGGTGCCAATGGAGTGGGTAAAGAAACTATTCAGGTAGAAACTGATAGCCGCAAAAATCGTAATTGATACCACCAGCATCGTCAGAACATAAGGGTCTGTCAGACTCAAATCACTGCTGTGTGATACGAGGAACCAAGTGATACCAATGATCATCAATAAAGGTAGCCAGAAAATGAGCTGGAATTTTTCTTTGATGGTCAAACCGAGCAAGAACCGATAAATACGAAGGTAATCCACATTTTTCATAGCAACAGATCCACAGAAAGAAGAAAGCGGTACGGATTGTAGTGTTTTCGGCACAGTTCCCAACATCCTTAGTCGGAAATAGCGATCTGCATTAGAAAAATCTTATTTGGGAAGATTCAAATGATAGCTATTTACACGTTCTAACTGGTTTTTGTCGGGAACGGTACAACAAACAGCGTGATATTCTTTTGCTTAGCATAGACAATTTCCATCGCTTATGTGAGTGAAATTAATATGTTATTTTTTCATTGCGTTTCCATGAATGGTAACACGCCAGCCATATTAATATGCGTTGTGGTGCATGCTGACGTTTCCATTCGCCAGCGACATATTTATTGGCTTCTGACATGGTTGGATAGGTGTGGATTGTGGCCAGAATTTTGTTAAGCCCCAAACCATGTTTCATCGCCAGCACAAATTCAGCCAACAGATCGCTGGCATGCGCCCCGACGATGGTGACGCCGAGGATGCGATCTTTACCGGGAAGGGTTAATACCTTCACAAAACCATGCGCGGTGCTGTCTGCGATGGCGCGATCAAGATCGTGAATACCATAACGGGTGATTTCATAGGCGATGCCTTTTTCTTTGGCTTCCTGTTCGTTTAGACCGACGCGCGCAATTTCCGGGTCAACAAAGGTTGTCCATGGAATAACGCGGTAATCGACTTTGAATTTTTTCCAGTCACCAAACAGAGCATTAACGGCGGCATACCAAGCTTGATGGGAAGCGGTATGCGTAAACTGGTAGGGGCCAGCGACATCTCCGGCGGCAAAAATATTCGGGTAGAGGGTTTCCAGATATTCGTTGGTGAGCACGGTGCGTTTGGTTTCAATGCCTAATGCTTCCAGACCATAACCGGATAAACGGGCAACGCGGCCAACTGCGCAAATTAATGCATCAAACTCAATCTGTTGTTCGCTGCCTTCATGTTCCACCATAATGAATTTGCGTTCGCCTTTTTGCTCACAACGTAGCGCCTTGTGGCCGGTTAGCACTGCCACACTATCTTGTTCCAGTGCGCGTTGGGCAAATTCAGATACTTCCACATCTTCGCGGCTTAAGATCCGTGGCGCCATTTCAATTTGAAAAACTTGTGAACCTAATCGGGCAAAACTCTGGGCTAATTCGCAGCCAATGGGGCCACCACCTAACACAACTAAGCGGGCGGGTGGTGCATCCAGTTTGGCAAATTCATCCCATAAGGTGTCACTGGTGACATAACCAACTGCGTCTAAACCGGGTAACATAGGTACAAACGGACGAGCACCGGCGGCAATGATAATGCTGCGGGTTGTTAATCTTTGTGTTGTGCCATCATTGCGTTTTATTTCCACTGTCCATGGGTCAACGATCGTGGCGTAACCCTCAACAACATCAACACCCAGCTGGGTATAGCGCTCAATACTGTCATGTGGGGCGACTGTTTTGATCACTTCATGTATTCGGGCCATGACTTTACGAAAACTGAACGAGGGGGTTTGGTTTTCGAAACAGTTGAGATTTTCGAGACCATATTGTTCGGCATGTTTTAGGGTATGAGCAACGTGCGCGGATTTAATCAGTGCTTTGCTGGGAATACAGCCATAGTTCAGACAATCGCCCCCCATTTTATGCGCTTCTACCAAGGTTACTTTCGCTTTTACCGCTGCCGCAATATAGGCAGATACTAAACCGGCGGCACCACCGCCAATGACGATCAGATTCCGATCAAAGTGTTTGGGTTTTGTCCATTTTGCATAGACACGACGCTGCTGCAAAAAATGAGTAAATCGTTTTACTGACAGTGGGAATATGCCCAGCAAGGCAAATGAAAACAGTAATCCGGGCGAGGCGATGTCGGCTAAACCGGTGATTTTGACCAGTTGAGTGCCGGCATTAACATAAACGACCGTACCGGCCAACATACCGATTTGACTGACCCAATAGTAACGTCGGATGGAAATTGGAGTCAGTCCAACCAGCAGATTGACGAGGAAAAAGGGGAACAACGGGATAAGGCGCAGGGAAAACAGATAAAAAGCACCATCTTTCGCCATTCCTTCATTAATAGCTTTTAATTTGTCGCCAAAATGGGCTTGCACCAGATCGCGGAGTAAATAGCGCGCAGTAAGAAACGCGAGTGTTGCACCGATGGTTGAGGCAAAAGAGGCAATCACTGAACCCCAGAATAGGCCAAAAAGTGCACCGGCAGCGATGGTCATTATTGCTGCTCCGGGCAATGAAAAGGCCGCCACAATGACATACAGCAGAAAAAATGATGTTCCGACCGTTACGGGTGAGGTGGTGCGCAAGATCGCAAACTGATCCATGCCGGATTTTAAGCCGTTCAGGGTCAGATAGTGCTGTAAATCGAGCGTGAAAAAAACGCTGATCACCCCGATCACGATGCCAAGCAGAATTAGTTTTTTCATCAGAAGATCTCATTTGTGTGTTCTATGAGATTAGTCGTCGTGGCTCGTTATTTCTTACACCGGAAGTCAGAATGAATGCTGAGCAGCGTATAAAAGAAGAATCCGGCACTTTTTTATAGGCGAACAATAATTAAGTGTAAGAAATCGAATGCTTTCCCGACTAACGAGTTATGCACTATTCCATTACCCGGAGATCCACACATGAAGCTTAGTATTATTGTCGGCATGCTGGCTTGTCTTTTTACCTCCATAACAAAGGCCACTGACGATTGGGCCACTTTGCAACAAGCGGCTAAAGGGCAGACGGTGTATTTCAATGCCTGGGGCGGCAGCGAAGCGACGAATGCGTACATTGCCTGGGCGGCATTAGAGGTCAATAAGCGTTTCGGTCTGACGGTAAAACAGGTGAAAGTGACTGACACCGCTGAAATTGTGAAACGTATTCAAACGGAAGTTGCTGCCGGAAGAACCAAGGATGACGGCTCGGTCGATTTGATGTGGGTAAATGGGGAAAACTTTAAAAAACTCAAACAAGATAAATTGTTGTTCGGCCCTTGGGCGGAACAGTTGCCAAACTGGCAATATGTTGATCTGAACAAACCCGTTCGCGTTGATTTTTCTGAGCCAACTGAGGGGCTGGAGAGCCCGTGGGGAACGGCGCAATTAACCTTTATTGCGGATAAAGCTAAAGCACCGGTTCCGCCGCACTCCGCGATGGAATTGCTGACATTTGCGAAAGCCAATCCGGGGCTGGTGACTTATCCTAAACCGCCCGATTTTCATGGTTCGACCTTTTTAAAACAGTTGTTGTTGGAATTAACGCCTGATCCTGCGGTGTTGCAACAACCTGTTTCTACCGCAGATTTTGCGGCAGTCACCAAACCATTGTGGGCTTATCTGGATCAGTTACATCCATTGCTTTGGCGGCAAGGAAAAGCATTTCCAGCCAGTGTGGCAGAGATGCACCGTATGCTAGGCGATGGTGAGCTGAAACTGTCGCTGACGTTTAACCCCAATGAAGCGGCTAATCTGATCGCTACCCAACAACTACCAGCGACTGCGTACAGCTTTGGGTTTACCAAAGGCACGATAGGGAATGTGCATTTTCTGGCAATTCCAATCAATGCCCATGCGAAAGCCGGTGCTCAGGTGTTTGCCAATTTTCTGTTGTCACCAGAGGCACAGGCCAGAAAAGCGGATATTGCGGTTTGGGGTGATAGCAGTGTCTTAAAAGACAAAAAAATCCCGGCGGCGTTGCATATCGAGTTAGTTAACAAGGCGCCCGGTATGCTGGTGGAAAAGGTGCCAACTTTAGCTGAACCACATGCCAGTTGGATGGGGGCGTTAGAGACGGAATGGCTAAAACGCTACGGTTCGCATTAATGCACACATGGCGCGATCAGTTCATGTTTGGGCTTGCCATGGCTCTGGTTGCGCTGATTTTTATGCCGTTGATACCCGGTCTATTTTGGGCCATGTCACCGGCCTTCCACCTGTCTGTCTGGCAAACACTTTGGATTGATCCGCAGTGGTTACAGGCATTATTGGCCACGATGTTGTCGGCAGTTATTGGCACTATGCTGGCGTTCCTTTTGGCTATCACGATTGCGATGCAGCTGTATCCCGGAAGGCGTTGGCTACAGCTTCGACAACGATTGCCTGTCTTGCTGGCGATACCGCATGCGGCATTTGCAATTGGTTTCTTTTTTCTGATTGCACCATCGGGTTGGTTGTCGCGTTTGATGGTGTTTGTAAGTGGGTGGGTAATGCCGCCTAATTGGATCACAGTGCAAGATAGTTACGGGCTGAGCTTGGGGCTGGCGTTAGCGATCAAAGAGAGTTGGTTCTTGTTATGGGTGTTATTTGCCGTATTAAGCGAACAGGAAATCACCAAACAGATGACGATCGGGCAAACGTTGGGTTATAGCCGTTCGCAGGTTTGGCGTGTGATTTTATTGCCACAGATCTTACCGCGTATGGGTTGGCCGTTGGCTGCGGTATTGGCGTATGGATTATCCGTTGTCGATATGGCACTCATTCTTGGCCCCACCAATCCGCCCACGTTTGCGGTGTTGATCTGGCAATGGCTGACGAACCCGGATGAAAAATTACAAGCGCAAGGTAGCGCGGCCTCGTTGATGCTGTTGGGGCTTCTCTTAATGATGGTGGCCTTAGTTCGATTTGTGTGGCAACAAGGTTTGCATTTTCGTCGTTATCCGCTGGGGGAACGTTTTCCGAAACAGAGAAGCCGTGTCCCTTGGTTACATTTATTATTCTTTGGCGTTGGCTATGCGGTTATTTTCCTTTTGCTGTTGTGGTCGTTTGCTGGCGGCTGGTTTTTCCCCGCGATATGGCCGGAAGCCATCACGTTGACAAGTTGGCTGCAGGCTGATTTTGTGCCGTTTCAAACCTCGCTCTGGCTTGGTTTTGCCGTCTGTTTTCTGTGTTTACCGCTGGTGTTGTTCTGGTTGGAGTGGGGGCCACAGCAACTTAATGCGTTGCTGTATTTACCGCTGATCGTGCCGGCTTTGCCGTTGATGGCAGGGCAGTATTCCGCTTTATTGCATTTGCATTTAGATGGTTCGGCAACCGGGTTGATCTGGAGTCATTTACAGTGGGTGTTGCCATATATGTTGTTAACGCTGGTAGGCCCTTATCGTGCCTTTGATCGACGGATCATGACGACAACGCAAGCTTTGGGCGTTTCGCATTTCATGGCCTGTCTGCGCGTAAAATGGCCAATGTTGCTCCGACCCATCATGGCGGCCTTAGCGATCGGTTTTGCCGTCAGTATTGCGCAATATCTGCCAACGTTATTTGCTGGTGGTGGGCGCTTTGATACGGTGACCACCGAAGCAGTGGCATTGAGTGCGGGCGGAAACCGCCGAATTTTGGCGGTGCAGGCATTATTACAGATCTTGTTACCGCTGCTGGCATTCGCCTGTGCGGCTGGGTTACCAACATGGCTTTTTCGCCACAGAAAAGGACTGCACTGATATGTTGGAAATCAAAAGTCTGCATTTATCGAAACCGGGACAAATCATCATCAACGGGCTTGATCTGAACGTGGCTGCAGGTGAGATCGTAACGGTGATGGGGGTCTCCGGTTCAGGTAAATCGACGTTGTTGAACTGGATGATCGGCGATCTGGCGCCGATTTTCACTGCTAGTGGTGAGTTATGGCTGAATGGCACTCGTCGGGACAGTTTGCCGATTGCACAACGCCGCATCGGGATCTTGTTTCAGGATGATTTGCTGTTTCCTCATTTAAGCGTTGGGCAGAACTTGGCGTTTGTTTTACCTGCAAAAATCAAGGGGCGAGATCAGCGTCGGGCTCATATTGAAACAACGTTAGCCGACGTTGGGCTGGCGGGGTTTCATGACCGCGACCCGGCTACGCTGTCTGGCGGGCAACGAGCCCGGGTGAGTTTACTCCGCGCGTTATTGGCCGAGCCCGAAGCTTTGTTACTGGATGAACCGTTTACCAAACTGGACGCCGTGTTGCGTGAGCAATTCCGTGCCTTTGTGTTTGAACAAATCTCACGCAAAGGAATACCGACATTACTCGTGACCCATGATTTGGCCGATGTGCCGCGATTGGGGCGGGTAATTGAAATCAGTCACTGGGCAGTTTCATAAAATGAGCAAATTTATAAACAAGGCAACTGCATATGCTGGATAAATCACTGAACGCCATCGTGCATCGTCCGTTACAGCAAATTGCGTTACAGCTTATTACCTGGAATGTACGCGCTGACTCGGTGACTGTTGCAGGTTTTGTCGTTGGGATGACGGCGTTACCGCTGATCATCACACAGCATTATTATTGGGCGCTGCTGAGTATTTTTCTCAATCGGCTAGCCGATGGTCTCGATGGTTCGATTGCCCGCTTAACAACGCCAACACATCGCGGGGCTTTTCTTGATAGCGTGTTTGATTTCTTGTTTTATTCGTCGATTCCATTAGCGTTTGCTTTTGCTGATCCACCACAAAATGCGCTGGCCGCAACGCTGCTGATTTATAGCTTTATCGGCACAGGCTGTTCGTTTCTGGCTTTTGCTGTGATGGCGGCGAAGCAAGGGTTAATCAGCACTGATTATCCGACTAAAGGCTTTTATTATCTGGGCGGGCTAACGGAAGCGACTGAAACAATCTTGGTGTTTGTGCTGATGTGTTTGTTGCCAGCCTGGTTTCCACTGCTGGCATACATTTTTGCCGGGTTGTGTCTGCTTACGACCGTTACCCGAATTGTGGCGGGAATTCAGGTGTTTAATTCTGATTAGGCAAATTAAACATGCTTATTCATCATTTGTGTTCATCGTTGGCAGCTTCATTTTTTCCTTTTACATAAGCGCGAGTGATCTGGCGGATCGATTGCATCTGCTTACTAAAAGTCCGGCATCCAGAGCACCACGAAAGATGAACAGTCAGCGATAAACGTTCCTTTAATGTCAGTTCGCGTTCTTGTGCTTCTGACAATAACCGAGTGACTTCACGGCAGTTCAGCATGTTTAGCCTCTTTCTATAAACCAATGATTGCCTAAACATTCCCGCAGGCGCATACGGGCGCGATATAACATGACATTGAGGTTGCTAACGGAGATTTCTAACGTTGCACAGATCTCGTCGGAATCGAATTCAATAAATTCCCGCATCATAAATGCGCGCGCCTGATTACCGGGTAAGTTATCCAAACAGGTTTCAAATACCCGCCAAAATTGGCCTTCACGCAATGACTCGTCAGGGCTAGACCAAGTTATTGGATGTTCACCTCTTGGCCAAAAACCTCGTTCATTGAACAGATCGGCAAAATCTTGCTCTTCGTCTTCTTCTCGCAGCAAACTACTTGCATCAATGACACGATGCTTATGTCGTAGCGCATCCGCGATCTTATTTTTGAGAATTGCAAAGACCCAGTTTTTTAACGCCGAGCGCCCACCAAATGAACGGGCATTTTTGAGCGCCCCGACTAACGCTTCCTGCACCACATCTTCGGCAAGGTGCGAATCAGAAAGCTGTAGCGTGGCAAATTTCAGCATCTGGCGGCGGATTTGTTCCAAAAATTTATCATCAAAAAGTGACTTAGTTTGGGTATTGATGGAATGTTCATTACGCTCTTCCATGTATTCCGCCATTAATTTTCCCTTGTATGAAATAGCCCTGCTGATATCAGTCTGAGTGTATAGGTATAGTCTGAGTTATCACTCGTTTTATTACACCTTGATAGCTCAAAATTTAAAAATCAGGTTGTGCCATTGTGATACGGAAACCCAACACCAATAAGTTCAGGAAAATAAATATTTATTTCTAATGTAAGAAAAACACCGCTATTCCGACTATTCAATAGAACGCAGAACATATTCTGCAAATATGACGCTGAAGGTGTCTGGAAAGAACCCGGAGATCATTATGAAACTGTTAGGAATAAGGTCGCTCGCCACTCTGGCCATGTTGATTATTGCGGGTGTGGTTGTCGCGAAATCCGCCGATAAAATGTCTGAACCTATGGCGATGGGGGCTATGAACTCAACGCCAGAAGAAAAGGCGCTGTTTGCTGGTGGGTGTTTCTGGTGCATGGTGAAACCATTTGAAACGCTGGATGGTGTGGCCTCGGTGACATCCGGTTACGCTGGTGGAACAACGGACAACCCGACTTATCAGGATTATGGTTCTGGTGGCCACACCGAAGTGGTTCAGGTGATTTATGACCCCAAAAAAGTTTCTTACAACACGTTGTTAAACACCTACTGGCATCAGATTGATCCGACGGACGATGGCGGGCAATTTGTCGATCGCGGGCATGAATATATACCGGTTATTTATGTCTATAACGACGAACAACGGCAGTTAGCACTGGCGTCAAAAGACAAATTGCAGGCCAGCGGTATTTTTGATCGCCCACTCACTGTACCCGTATTAGATGCCCCAAAATTCTGGCCGGCCGAGGAATATCATCAGGATTATTACAAGAAAAATCCGATCCGTTATCACTATTATCGTTCCCGTTCTGGTCGTGATGATTTCCTGCATAAAATCTGGGATAACGTGAAATACGACCCAACTGCTGCACAGATGAAAGTGGATCTCAAAAAACAACTGACGGCATTGCAATACAAAGTGACGCAGGAAGCAGGCACTGAACCGCCATTCGATAATGCCTATTGGGATAACAAGAAACCCGGTTTATATGTCGATATTGTCTCGGGTGAACCGCTGTTTAGCTCACTGGATAAATACGATTCCGGCACCGGTTGGCCGAGTTTTACCAAACCGCTGGTGAAAGAAAATATCGTGCTGGTGGAAGACAATACCTTGTTTACCACGCGCACTGAGGTGCGCAGCAAAAAAGCGGATTCACATCTGGGGCATGTGTTTGACGACGGCCCGCCACCTACTGGTATGCGTTATTGCATGAATTCGGCGGCGCTGCGGTTTATTCCGGCGGAAAAGTTGGCGGAAGCAGGTTATGGCGAGTATGTAAAACTGTTTCAAACTACCGCAGCGGGGATGGTTACTAAACCATAACTGATACATAAGTTAGCGATAAAAAAGGCGCCTGCGGGCGCCTTGATTGTTTTATTTCGCTTGCAGCATTTTTAGCATTTCATGGGCCACCAGCTCAGAAGAGGCGGGGTTCTGGCCGGTGATCAGATGACCATCGATCTGAGCAAATGGCATCCAGTCCAGGCCTTTACTATATTGACCACCATTGGCTAGCAACATGTCTTCAACGAGGAATGGCACGATGTCAATTAACTGAACAGCTGCTTCTTCGGTATTAGTAAAACCGGTTACGCGCTTACCTTTGACTAATGGCTCACCGTTAGCCGCTTTGGTATGACGGAACACACCGGGAGCATGACACACGGCACCGACTAATTTACCGGCGTTATACATCTCTTCGATGAGCGTGATGGATTTCTGATCTTCTGCCAGATCCCACAATGGGCCATGACCACCGGGATAGAACACCGCATCGTAGTTCGCCGCTTCAATTTCACTGAGTTTATGCGTGTGTTCGAGCAATGCCTGACTTACCACATCCGCTTTAAAGCGTTCTGTTGCTGCGGTCTGGAAATCTGGCTCATCACTTTTCGGATCAAGCGGTGGCTGTCCGCCTTTCGGTGACGCCAAAGTGATTGTGGCGCCCGCATCTTTGAATACGTAATAAGGGGCTGCGAATTCTTCCAGCCAGAAACCGGTTTTGTGGCCGGTATTACCCAGTTGATCATGAGAGGTTAGAACGATAAGAACTTTCACTGTGTATTCCTTCTAAGGCATTAATTTTGATTAGTTTATTTCGCTGACTTGGATGATCAGCTTGCCGAAATTACGGCCTTCGAGCAGACCGGCGAAAGCCTGCGGGGCATTTTCCAGCCCGGTAACAATATCTTCCCGATGACTTATCGCACCGCTGCTGACCCAACTCCCCATCGCCTGTAAAAACTCAGGATAACGGTGGCCATAGTCATCAAAAATGATAAAACCTTGCATGCGAATTCGTTTCGTTAATAGTGTTCGCATCAGTAACGGCGAGCGATCGGGGCCATTGGGTAATTCGGTTGCATTATATTGTGCAATCAATCCACACAGCGGAACCCGTGCGCTGGTATTCAATAACGGTAGTACAGCATCAAAGACGGCTCCACCGACATTTTCAAAATAGACATCAATACCTTGCGTGCATGCGGCAGCTAACTCAGCTGACAGCGAGGGGCTGCGGTGATCAATGCAGGCATCAAAGCCCAGTTCGTCTACTGCATAGCGGCATTTTTCGGCACCACCGGCAATGCCGACCACACGGCAGCCTTTTAATTTGGCAATCTGGCCGACAATGGAACCCACCGCACCGGTTGCTGCCGCGACAACAACTGTTTCACCGGCTTTCGGCTGACCGATCTCCAATAAGCCCATGTAGGCGGTAAAACCCGGCATGCCTAATACACCCAGCGCAAGGGAAGGCTGCGTCAGGCCATCGAGTTTATGCAAACCCGTGCCATCAGAAATGGCATGTGATTGCCAACCGGTATAACCCAGCACCCAATCGCCGGCTTTGAAATCAGGGTGGTTGGATATCTCGACCTGACTCACTGTGCCGCCGACCATGGTTTCACCAATCTGCACGGGTTTGGCATACGAGTCGGCATCGCTCATACGGCCCCGCATATACGGGTCGAGTGAGAGATAAACTGTTCGCAGTAAAATCTGGCCATTTTCTGGTTGTGGAATGGGGCCACTTACCATAAGAAAATTATCGTTAGTTGGCGCACCCACTGGGCGGGATGCTAGCGTTATCCGTGTATGTTGTGATGATGAACTCATCGTGCAGCCTCCAGCACTTTGCGGCTTTCAGCCAGTGTCACTTCACGACGTTCACCTAACGCGACCATGCCATGCTCTTCAAGTTGCTTGAGGATTGCCGTAATACCATCTTCACCAATATCGTAAGCAGAAAGGCGCGTTGGCAGACCCAGCGATTCAAAGAAAGCGCGGGTTTTAGCAATCGCTGTGTCGATGATTGCATCATCAGAACCTTCAGTGATGTTCCAGACCCGTTTGGCGTATTGCAGCAGTTTTTCATGTTTTGCCACACGGCGGATCTGCATCATCGCGGGCAGCACCACGGCGAGCGTGCGGGCATGGTCGATACCATATTTAGCGGTAATCTCATGGCCGATCATATGTGTGCTCCAGTCAGAAGGCACGCCGGCTGCGATCAGACCATTCAGTGCCAGTGTGGCTGTCCACATCAGGTTGGCGCGGGCGGTGTAATCGGTTGATTCGACGGCCTGCGGGCCGTGTTCAATCAGGGTCAGCAGCAGACTTTCCGCAAAGCGATCCTGAATAAACCCGCCGGCTGGGTAGGTCAGATATTGTTCCATTACATGGATAAAAGCATCAACGACCCCATTCGCCAACTGACGTTGTGGCAAGCTGTACGTTTTGGTTGGATCTAACACAGAAAAACGTGGGAATACATGCTTACTCAGAAAGGGGAGTTTGGCTCCAATCGCTTTGATGGTGATCACGCCGCCATTGTTCATTTCTGAGCCGGTTGCCGGCAGTGTTAACACGGAACCAAATGGCATGGCTTTCGTCACTTTGCCACCAAACGATTTTAATATTTCCGTTGGGTCGCCTTCATACGGCGCTGCGGCAGCAACAAACTTGGTGCCATCCAACACAGAACCACCGCCCACGGCCAGCAGGAAATCGATGTTCTCTTTTTTTACTTGCTCGACTGCGAGCATCAGTGTTTCAAAGCTTGGGTTAGGTTCAATGCCGTTAAATTCAGCAACCTGACGTGAACCTAATGCTGCATGGACTTCATCCAGCGTACCGTTTTTACGCGCACTTTCACCGCCCAATAAAATAAGCACTCGGGCATCGGCAGGAACCAGCGTCGCCAGATCGGCAATCCGCCCTTGACCAAACGCAATATGAGTTGGGTTATAAAAATCGAAATTAAGCATGACTATCTCCGCTGAGGAAAATCCGGAGCCTGAGATGTCGATAGCCAGCTCTTTTCCGGATTAAGTGACAAAAAATTACCACCAAATAGACCAGTCGTCTAGCGGTTTGTTTTTGCATTTGCAATTCCAGACAAAGACGTTGAAAATGCCATCATTGATGATTAGACGATCGGTCTAATCGGGAGGATGACAATCATGACGACCGAACATAAAGATGTCCGGCAACATATTCTGGATACCGGCAAAATGGTGATTGTTGGTAAAGGTTTTTCAGCTGTTGGGCTGACAGAGATCCTGAATGCAGCAAAAGTACCGAAAGGTTCCTTTTACCATTACTTCAAATCGAAGGAAGTTTTTGGTGAAGCATTGCTGGAAGATTACTTCACGGGATACAACCAGCGCCTGCAAAGCTTGTTTTCCGATAAAAGTATGACGGCCGCCGCGCGGTTGATGACGTATTGGTCGCGCTGGCAAGATGCGCAGGAAAGTGACGATCTGACCGGCAAATGTCTGGTGGTTAAGCTCAGTGCAGAGGTGGCCGATCTCTCGGAATTGATGCGTAATGCATTGAAGCAAGGCACCGAGAAATTGATTGCACAGCTTACCGCTTGTATCGAAGAAGGGATTCAGGATGGCTCGTTATCTACCGGTTTGATACCGGAACAAACTGCGCTGGCTCTCTATGAATTATGGCTGGGCGCAACGCTGTTGACGAAATTACGCCGTGACAGCAGTGCGTTGGATCAAGCGATGTTGACTACCTGCAAACTGCTGGAACTGCCCGTTTCTAACGCATCTATTCAATAAATCAGGCCGGTATAGCTGGACAAACATCGGCGGGCGAAAAGCCAAATCAAGTGATGTTTGTCCAGTGCTATGAGTATCAATCCCAGTTCGGGCTGAAATTTGTATCAGCACGTTCAAGACGTTCGCTGGCGAAGGTTAAGCCCAAAGCAACCAGCACAATCAGGCTGCCTACCCACGGGGTATCCATTAAGGTCATATGACTGACCACTGCACCGCCGGTAATTGAACCCAAAGCTATGCCGACATTAAAGGCGGCGATATTCAGTCCGGAGGCTACATCGACAGCATTCGGCGTAAAACGCTGCGCTTGTTGCACCACCAGCACTTGTAAACCGGGCACATTACCGAAGGCAAACGCGCCCCAAACCAGAACCGTTAATACTGCGGTGATTTGATTGCCTGCCGTAAAGGTCAGGCTCATCAACACAATTGCCAGACCGGCAAAAAGTAATTTCAGTGCGGATAATGGCCCTTTACGATCAGCGAGTTTGCCGCCCCAGATATTGCCAACGGCCACTGACACGCCATAGACCAGTAAGATCACACTGACGCTAGCAGCAGAGAAGCCACTGATGTTTTGTAAAATAGGGGCTAAAAAAGTGAAAGCAGTAAAGGCACCACCATAACCCAACGCTGTTTTAGCATAGACCAGTAATAAGCGTGGATGCGTCAACACCTGCAATTGCTGGCGTAGAGAAGCTGGTGGAGCATGGTGAATATCATCGGGAATAAACATCAGACTCGCGAGTAGGGCGATGACACCTAATAGCGAAACGGCCAGGAAGGTTTCCTGCCAGCCATAGGTTTGCCCAATCCATGTCCCTAATGGCACGCCTGTCACCAAGGCGACGGTGAGTCCGCTGAACATGATCGCAATAGCGCTGGCCGCCTTTTCTTTCGGCACCAGGCTGGTGGCGATGGTTGAACCAATTGAGAAAAATACGCCGTGGGCTAACCCCGTTAATACACGGGCGACCACCAGCACCAGATAACTGGTTGCTTGCCAGGCCAGTAAATTTCCGGCGGTAAACAGCGCCATTAACCCCATTAACAGCCATTTTCTGGGTACTTTACCCGTTAATGCCGTGAGCACTGGCGCGCCTACGGCAACTCCAAACGCATACAGGCTAACCAGTAATCCGGCGGAAGGTAGCGTGATCTGCAAGTGTTCAGCAATGGTTGGAATAAGCCCAACGATGACAAACTCTGTTGCTCCGATAGCAAACGCACTGATAGTCAGTGCAAATAATGCTAATGGCATAAGGTACTCCTTGAAACAAAGCGATATGTAAGTCAGGAGTGCAGTATGGGCTTGCAGTTTAATGATAAAAACGACTATAAAAACATAAGATAATTGACGTAGTGGCAATAATGAAAACCAATTCTGATGAACTAGAGCTGTTTGTGGCTGTTGTAGACGCAGGAAGTCTGCGTCAGGCGGCAGAAAATCTGAGCATTGATAATGCGGTGGTGAGCCGTCGATTAAAACGGCTGGAAGAGAAACTGGCCACCACCTTATTGAATCGTACTACTAGACGTCTTTCACTGACGGAAGAAGGGCAGTGGTTTTATCAGGAAGCGGTCACGGTGATCAACCAGATGGCACAAGCAGAAGCCGCGTTGATTGCCCGTAAAGCAGAACCGGAAGGTATATTACGAGTAGATGCGGCCACGCCGTTTATATTGCATCAACTGATCCCGTTGATCGGTGAGTTTCGGCGCCGTTACCCCCGCATTGAACTGAATCTGGAAAGTTCAGATGGTTTTATCAATTTACTGGAACGGCGCGTTGATGTGGCCATTCGTATTGGTGAGCTCACCGATTCAGGGCTCAGAGCCATGCCATTGGGCAGTTCTCGCCTGCGTTTGTTGGCGGCACCTGATTATTTAGCGCGTTGTGGCACTCCTGCGGCCATTACTGATCTGCACAATCACACCTTGTTAGGGTTTACCGGTTCCGAGAATTTGAATTGGTGGCCGTTAGTGCACGACCAAGGCGATCGGCTGGCGATAAAACCACAACTGCGCGCCAGTAGTGGAGAAACGCTGCGCCAGTTAGCCATAGCGGGGGAAGGGATCGCCTGTTTGTCTGATTTTATGACGACTGATGATCTTCAGTCAGGCCGACTGATCGAAATTTTAGCCGAGCTTAACAGCGGAGCGCGTCGTCCGGTCAATGCCGTGTTTTACAGCGATGCTCAGCGAAACCCTCGTTTAAGAGTCTGGCTGGATTTTATGAAAGAAAAACTGGCCGCAACACTGCTCTGATTGAGACTGATAGCAAAAAAAGCCATTTTTAGTCCGCATAAGCTGGGCAGTACTCATATCTGTCCTACACTGACAAGAAAGTATTTGTTTCGCTGTATTGTTCATATTTAACGCTCACCATTACCCCTCAAAGTGTATGGTTTTCAATTAAATAAAAAAGCGGGCTAAAAATGCAGTATTCAATCAAGACACAGTTTTTTTTAGCAATTATGTTTCCAATCATGGCCCTCAGTGTGCAGTTATTACTGTGGACATGGATCGATCCGTTTGTCTGGTTTCTATTTTTCCCAGCTGTATTTTTCAGCGCGCGAGTCTCTGGTTTGAAAGGAGGTCTAGCTGCAACGATCCTTTCTTTACTGTTTGTCTGGTATTTCTTTGTTCCACCGCGATTTTCTTGGGAAATTGCCAGAACCAGCACTATTTGGTCCATGGTGGTATTTGTATTTACGGGTTATTTGATTAGCGAATCTCAGGAACGACTCCGGCAGGCCAATCTTCGTATTGAAAATGCATTAGAGCAGTCTCGGGTAGCAAAAGCGCGGATCGATGAGCTTTATCAACAAACATTGGAATTAGATGAACTGAAAACACAGTTTTTCTCTAATGTCAGTCACGAACTGCGAACACCCCTCACATTGATTATTAGTCCGGTAGAAAAACTACTGGCTGAAACCGGGTTTAATCAGGCTCAACGACACCATTTGGATGTCATTGAACGTAATGCGCGTTTCCTTTACCGGCATGTATCCGATCTGCTTGATGTAGCTAAACTAGAAGCGAAACGAATGAATCTGCAATATTCAGCCGTCGATCTTTCGCATATTGTCCGGTTATCCGCCTCTTTTTTTGAGAGTGTGGCAACGGATCGGAAAATAAATTATCGGATCAACACCCCCCAACAATTGCGTGCGCAGGTCGATGGCGAAAAGACGCAACGTATCTTGCTGAATCTATTATCGAATGCTTTTAAGTTTGTGCCTGATAATGGTGTGATCGATATTGTTTTATCTGAGCTGAATGGCAAAGCGATTATTGAAGTGAGCGATAATGGCCCCGGTGTGCCCGACGATATGAAACAAGCCATTTTTGAGCGTTTCCGGCAGGTCGACGGCCGGTCAGCGCGTCAGCATGGTGGCACCGGATTAGGGCTGGCGATTGTTAAGGAGTTTGTCAGTTTACATGGCGGGGATGTGAACTGTCTTGATGCCGCTGGTGGTGGAACATTATTCCGGGTTGTATTGCCGTTAATGGCACCTGAAGGCTCGGTGATCAGTGATGATCAAATGAATGTGAGCCATATTCTGGAGCAACAGGCTGTTGATGAACTGAACCAGGAACATAGTGGTCATCAGTCTGAGCTGAGTACAATCGATGATTCCGACGAAAATAAAGCTTTGATTTTGGTCGTAGAAGATAACCCAGATATGAATGCCTATCTGGTGGCAACACTCGCTGAAACTTATCGGGTAGAAAGTGCGCTTGATGGGATGGAGGGGCTACAAAAAGCGTTAGCATTTAAACCGGATTTAATTCTGTCTGACCTGATGATGCCAAGAATGAGTGGTGACCAAATGATCACGGCATTACGGCAATATCCCGAAATGGTGGATACCCCGATTGTTCTACTGACTGCCAGAGAAGACGACGAATTACGCATCCAGATGCTGAAAGCAGGCGTGCAGGAATATCTGACTAAACCTTTTTCTACCAAAGAGGTGTTAGCTCGAGTTGATAGCCTCTTGGCGACAAGGCAAAGAAGTATTGAAGAATTAAAACGCAGCGAAAAACGTTTCCGCTTGTTATTCGAAACCATGCTAGAAGGTTTTTTTGTCGCCGAGGCGGTGGTTGATGGGCAAGGGGAACCTATTGATTGGCGATTCCTCGATGTAAATCCGGCACATTCCAAAATAATCGGATTAAAAAAGGAAGATGTTGTCGGCCATACAATTCTTGAGTTATTCCCTGGGTTAGAACCTTACTGGTTAAATGCCTATAAATATACCGCTTTTACTGGGGAACCTGTTCATCTGGAAGGTCTGGTCAACGTCAATGGCCGGTATTATGAAAATTCGCTGTATTCACCACGCCGAGGGCAATTCGCCTGCATTTTTACCGACATTACCGAGCGTAAATTAGCGGAAGAGCAAATTCACCAACTTAATGCGGAATTAGAAATTCGGGTGGAACAACGCACCACCGAACTTAAAGCCGCTAATCAGGAATTGGATGCTTTCGCCTATGCTGTTTCACATGATTTGCGTGCACCTTTACGAGCCATGAGCGGATTTTCTCAGGCATTAACCGAAGATTATGGTGAGCAATTAAATGATGAAGCACGTGATTATCTGAATGAAATCAATACTGCCAGTCGTCGAATGGGTGACTTGATTGATGGCATATTGACCTTGTCACGTTGTACCCGCGGTGAATTACGTCGCGACGACGTTGATATTTCTAAAATGGCAACACGGCTGCTGGATGAGATGTCTCATTCTGATCCTGAACGAAAAGTGACCTGGCAAGTGGATGATAAGCTGAAAGCATACGGCGATGAGCGTATGTTGGAAGCAGTTATGCGTAACTTGCTGGGAAATGCCTGGAAATACAGCGCTAAAAAATCAGATGCCAACATCCGTGTTTTTGCTGATCCCCATGTTCACGATGGGCTGTCAGGCTTTTGTGTTACAGATAATGGTGCAGGCTTTGATATGGCACATGTCGATCGTCTGTTTAAACCATTCCAACGTCTGCATCGGCAAGATGAGTTTTCGGGGATGGGGGTAGGTTTAGCAACGGTGCAACGTATTATTCATCGTCACGGCGGTCAAATTGAAGCCATGGCAAAACCAGGCGAAGGCGCAACGTTTTGTTTCACGTTACCTACAGGGTCTGAGATGGAGAATAAAGCATGAGCATATTACTGGTTGAAGATAATCCGCAGGATGAAAAGCTAATCTTACGCTCGCTAAAAAAAATGAATCTGGCTAATCAGATCGATGTGGCGCGCGATGGTCAACAAGCATTGGATTATCTTTTTCAGGAAAATGAATTTGCCAGCTTGAAAGGCGACCCTTTACCTACGGTTGTGTTGCTGGATATCAATTTACCGCGTGTAAATGGCTTAGATGTGTTAGCCAAATTACGTAATAACCCACGAACTAAATTATTACCCGTCGTCATTTTAACGTCCTCCGATGATGAACGCGATCGTCTCAGAAGTTATGAAAATGGCGCTAACAGCTTTGTTAATAAACCACTGGAATTCAGTGAGTTTGCAGAAACAGTCGCCCGATTAGGGGTTTATTGGTTAATCACCAATAAACCCGCCTCCACTGAGATCTGAAGGTATGAAGAACGATCTGTTGATTCTCGCTATTGAAGATTCATCCGCTGATTTTCGTTTGATCGAACGACACCTGCGGGTGGCTGGTTTGAATGCGAAATGTAGTCGAATTGAAACTGTCGAGGAACTGAACCAAGCGTTAGATACTGGTGGTTGGGACATTATTTTGTCCGATTACAGTGTGCCGCAGCTTAATTTTGAACATGACCTGGCGCTTATTCATCAGCGTTTACCTGATACCCCAGTGATTTTAGTTTCGGGCAGTATCGGTGAGGAACGAGCCGTCGAATTGCTGAAATTAGGCGTGTGGGATTTTCTACTGAAGGACAATCTGACCCGCTTAGTGCCATCGATAGAACGTTGTTTGCGTGAAGTCAGTGAGCGTTTTGCTAGGAAAACAGCAGAAAAAAAACTCAGCGAACAACAACAATTATTAACCGTGGTGGTTGAAGGCTCAACCGATGCGGTCTTTGTAAAAGACATACAGGGGCGTTATTTATTAGTAAATCAGGCTGCTGCCCAATTTGTTGGTAAGCCGGTCGATCAAATTATGGGTCATGACGATAGTTTTATTTTTCCACCTGCTATTGCGACTGAAATAATGGCCATTGATAAATCAATCATGGGGTCGGGTAAAACGCAAACCCATGAGGAGTCCATTACAACTTTTTCCGGTGAAAACTTGATATTTCAGGTGACGAAAGGGCCGATGCTGAATCATAACGGCCAAGTATCTGGGTTATTTGGTATTTCTCACAACATTACAGAACGCAAAAAACGCGAATTAGCACTAATAGAAAGCGAGTCCCGTTTTTCGACCGTGTTTAATAAAAATCCGATGGCGATAGGTATTAGTAACTATGTATCAGAGCAATTCATTGATGTGAATGAAGCTTTTTTGCAATTATTTGGCTATGAACGGAAAGATGTTATTGGTCATACCGCGACTGAACTTGGCTTGTGGGTTTATCCAGAAGAGAAAGCACGCATGTATACATCGCTGTGTGAGCACGGACAAATACAGAATCAGGAGTTAATGTTCAGAACTAAAACAGGAGAAACAGGCGATGTTTTGCTCTCTGCTGAACTGATCAACATTAGTGGTGAGCAGTGTGTACTTCGCATGTTGTCTGATATTACGGAAAAAAAGAAAGCAGAACGGGTGATTGATTATCTGGCTCACCATGATGCCTTAACTGGATTACCGAATCGCTTATTAGTCCGTGATCGTGTTGAACAAGCTATAGCCGCTGCAAAAAGAGACGGACATAAGGTCGCGTTACTTTTTATGGATTTAGATAATTTCAAATCTATAAACGATTCTTTAGGTCATGCGAGCGGTGATGTGCTCTTGGAGGTCATTTCTCATCGCTTACGCGAGTCTATCCGAGGCACAGACACCGTCAGCCGGTTTGGTGGTGATGAGTTTTTGGTTGTGTTATCACACATTACAACCAGTGATGCAGTTGTTTTTATCTGCTCTAAAATTCTGGAAGACATTACCAAACCGGCCAGAATTGATGGGCATGAGCTTTCTACATCATGTTCAATTGGGGTGACGGTTTATCCAGATGATGGCGATGATTTTGATACATTATTGCGAAAAGCCGATTCGGCCATGTATTACGCAAAAGATGCAAAGGGAAATACCTACCGTTTCTTTGATAGTAAAATGAATGCTGATGTCATGGAGCAGATCGAACTAAGAAACGGGTTGCGTGTGGCGTTAGAGCGCAATGAATTTGTATTGCATTATCAACCTCAAATTGATCTATCAAATAATGCCGTGATTGGGGCTGAAGCCTTGATCCGTTGGCAACATCCTGAGTTTGGCCTTTTACCGCCGGGTAAGTTCATTACACTGGCCGAAGAGAGTGGTCTTATCGTACCGATCGGGGAGTGGGCATTACGCGAAGCTTGCCGTCAGGCGATGGCTTGGCGAGAACAAGGGCTACCTGATTTAGTGATGGCCGTTAACCTATCAGCGATCCAATTCCGGCGAGGCAATTTAGAAGAAACGGTTATTTCGGCATTAAAAGATTCCGGTTTAGATCCGCAATTTCTTGAGTTGGAATTGACCGAATCGATCCTGATTGGTGATACCGAAAATGTATTGCAAACCGTGCAACGCCTTAAAACGCTGGGTATAAAATTATCGCTGGATGATTTTGGTACCGGTTATTCGAGCCTTTCTTATTTAAAACGTTTTGCTGTCGATAAAGTAAAAATTGATCAGTCATTTATTCGCGATATGGATAAAAACCCAAGCGATGCAGCGATCGTGCGCGCCATTATTCAAATGTCCAAAAGCCTAGGTTTGCGCACCATTGCGGAAGGTATTGAAGAGGAATATCTGGTTAAATATTTACAGATTTATCATTGTGATGAAGCTCAGGGCTATTATTACAGCCGCCCGATCCCGTCAGATGATTTTGTCCAGTGGGTGCTTGCTTCTCTGAAATAATACAGCTAAAGCGGAGCAATAATGTTACCCCGCTTTAGCTATCAGTGCGGCCTGCCTAATTGAATGTTCGGCATAATTCATTGAGTTTTTCTGCCCGTTGCATGACTTTGTGACTATTGATATCAATCGCTTTGATTTGCTCCAGATTAGCTTCGCCTAATTCGGTGAGTTCATTAATGTTTTTGGTCACATCCGCTAATGCAACACCTTGCTCTTGTGCCGCCGCTGAGATTTGCGCCGCGTAATCCGTCATCTGCCCCAATTCTGATACCACTTGTTCCATCTGTAATGAGCTGGCATCGGTGTGTTGCACACAGGCGCGGGTTTGCTCCAGATTGGCGGCCATGATTTTTTCCCAAGCAGTCATGATGTGCTGAATATGTGTGATGCTGGCCTGTATCTGTTCTGTGGCTTTGTGGGTTCGGGTTGATAGCGTTCTGACTTCATCAGCAACAACAGCAAAACCACGGCCTTGTTCTCCGGCTCGGGCAGCTTCAATTGCAGCATTTAACGCCAGTAGATTGGTTTGCTCGGCAATCCCCTGAATTTCACTCATTACCCCACCAATATGATTGGCTTCCTCTACCATTTTAGTGGCCGATTCCGTTGCTTGTTCTGCTTGTTTGGCCAGTTGCTGAATTTGTTTTTTAGCATCCGATAAATGAGTTCCGGCCTCATTACAATGTTCAGACGCCATGTTGACATAATCTGATGTGCTGACGGTGGAATGTGCGATTTCCGCGGCGGCCTCGGTCAACTGCGTAACAGCCGCCGCAATTTGCTGCAGACTTGCCTCTTGTTGATCGATATCGTTTTTTGCTTTGTCTGTGGCGCTAAATAGTCTGCCAGCCAGTGTTTGTAAAACACTGGTGGAATCTTGCGTACGCCCCAAAACGGTTCTGATCCGGGCCTGCCAGTGTTTCAGGTGAAAATCGGCAATACTGGACAGGTCAGTGCCGGAATAAATATGCCGGGTAATGCTGTCATATTCCGTTGCCAACGATCGTAAAAACTGAGGAATGGTGATCAGGTGCGGGTAAAAGCAGATAGCCAAAAATACAAAAGAGAGTAGACACCAAATGGCTGTCAGCCACCCAGCAGCAAAGTAGGCTGCGATAACACTGCCAGCCGCGAAGAGCAAACCAAGTAGCGGGCGATAGTCTTGCCATGAAAAAGAGATCTTTTTATTCAGCCGTTCCCGTTCATGTAATTGCGCGTAGATTTTTTCTGCCCGGCTTTTATCCTCTGGAGCCGGTTTAACGCGGACAGATTGATAACCCACAATATTTTTATCTTCGTAGATGGGGGTGACATAGGCATCAACCCAATAAAAATCACCATTTTTACAGCGATTTTTGACAATTCCGCGCCATGCTTTGCCTTCTTTCAGTTTTTGCCACAGGTCGCGAAAGGCGGTTTTAGGCATGTCAGGGTGGCGGATCACGTTATGTGGCAAACCGACTAACTCATCCAATTTATAACCGGAGACAGATAAAAAAGCGGTATTAGCATACGTAACATAGCTGCGTAAATCAGTGGTAGAAACTAACTGTACGTCGGCGGGGAAGGTGACTTCCTTACCCATTTGAGAAAAGTCAGATGTATTCATATGCGTATCCCATGCTAGTTATCAATTAAGAATTGAAGACAATTGCTGAGATGTCAAAAAAATAGATGTGAAAGATGCGGTTTGGATCAATCTTTAGATGGGAATTATCTTGTTGAGTTTATTAGATAATTCTCATCCAAGTTTCTAAATATTCCATGCTGCATAATACTTGGTGTTTTGCCTGGTAATGTTAGATAGAACTATCCAACTAATTTATTTTCAGGCCGCATCTTTTCGTTATAAAACGCCTCCAAGTCATGCAGCGGTAACGGCTTGCTAAACAAATAACCTTGGTAAGCATGGCAGCCTAGGCGGGCGAGATAATCACGTTGTGCTTCAAGTTCAACACCTTCGGCAATTACATTCAGATTCAGGCTCAGGCCCAATGCCACGACCATTTTGGCGATAGCGGCATCGTTGGCATCGCTTAATATATTTCTGACAAAGCTCTGATCGATTTTAAGTTGATCTAAAGGCAAGCGTTTTAGGTAAGAGAGAGAGGAATAACCGGTACCGAAGTCATCTAACGAGAACCCCACACCGTGAGCCTTTAATAACGTCATTTTAGTGATGATGTCTTCTATATCATCAATCAGCATACTTTCAGTTAATTCCAGCTTCAGCCGTGACGGGTTAGCACCGGTTTGTTCAATGATATTCAGCACTTCATCGACAAATTCGGCTTGGTGAAACTGACGGGCGCTCACATTAACAGCGATGGATAAATTAGCCATTTCCTTGTTATAAGCCCAACTGGCTATTTGTGCACAAGCGGTCTGTAGCACCCAGTGACCCAATGGCAAAATAAGACCACTTTCTTCTGCTAAAGGAATGAATTCGGCGGGGGATACTAAACCGCGCTGTGGATGTACCCAACGTACCAATGCTTCCACACCAGTCAGAAAACCGGTACTGATAATTTGTGGTTGGTAATAAAGCTGAAATTCTGTTTTGAGAATAGCTTGGCGTAATCCGTCTTCCATCGCAGCCCGATTCATCAGCATATCTTGCATTTTTTGGTCGAAGAAACGGATGGTATTTCGCCCTGCGGCCTTAGCTTCATACATCGCCATGTCGGCGCGTTTTAGCAGCTCTTCAATACTTTCGTTGTGATCAATAAATAGAGTTACCCCAATACTGGGAGTGCTGTAGCGTTCATGCTTATTGATCAGATAACTTTGGTTAAGCGCCGCGAGTATTTTTTCACTGACATTTTTAGACAGTGCAGCTGCTTCCTGCATATCTATGCTGAGATCTTCCAAGAGGATCACAAACTCATCACCACCCAGTCGGGCAACCGTATCATCTTGCCGCACACAGGTCGTTAAACGCTGTGCTACTTGTTGTAATAAACAATCGCCACTGTCGTGACCAAAGGTGTCATTCAGTGTTTTAAAGTCATCCAGATCGATAAACAGTAAGGCACCACATCTCATGCTGCGGGTACTTGAAATTAAGGCGTGTTTTAATCGATCTAATAACAAGCGACGGTTGGGCAATTGCGTGAGTGGATCATAAAAAGCCAGATTATTGATTTCTGATTCTGCCGCTTTGCGTTCTGAAATATCTTCAAATACCCAGATACTCCCCGCCTGAGGGTTATTAGGGTCTAAACCGCAGCCACTCATGCGTGCCCAGAAGGCACTGCCATCAAAACGCTTAAGACGTAATTCTTCTGCATATCGGCCCAGAATCACCGTCATGGTTAGTCTGGCCCGTTCACGGATTGCGATAAATTGATCGTTGGATAAATAGAGTTCTTTGGGCTGCAGACCGTGCATGCTGCCTTGCTCATACCCAAAAATGGCTTCAGCATGTCGGTTCGCTAACTGAATAGCCCCATCACGGATGAAAATAACGCCAGCTGGTACATTATTTAAAATGGCTTGTTGTTCAGAAAAGGCAGCCCGCAGATCCCGACGCATTTGATCTAATTGTGCCGCCAAATGGCCGATTTCATCGGTACGTTGCCAGCCGACGGTATGATTAAAATCGCCATCAGCGAGTTGATTAGAAAAGCGGGTTAAAGCAGCGAGTGGCTTAAGTACGCGGTAGTGCAGGGCGAGCATGATTAATATCAACGCCAAAGTGAACTGGCCGAGCAATATGTAGGTATAAATAGACTGATCTCGCTGCGATTGTTGGTTCATCAATCCATCGTCAAGATCCACTTTAACAAATCCGGCAATCTCTCCATTCAGGAGTAATTCGTGGGATGCGGTATGTAACGTACCGATATTTCGCTCAGGATATTCCAGATTAAGGATCGGGTCGTGTTTGGTATCGCTGATGGTAATGCGCACGACCTGACGGTCTTGCAGTGAGGCTTGTACAATTTTATTGGCTAAATTGATGTCGTAATTCCAGACAGGCAGAGCGAGGCTGTTAGATAACAGGGCAATTTTGTCATTGAGATATACTTCAATGTCGGTATTCGTTTTATCTTGACGCAGATGGTTTAACGAGATGATCCCGATAACGGCAGGCACCAGCAAGCCCGCGCACATGGCAATGACAATGCCGCTCGATAAGCTTTTGAATCGCAACGCCATTTTTAGCGCATGCCATCGTTTTTGTATTGCCTGTAAATCAAGCATATTTATCCTCTGATATATCTCACGCCTATCTCCGTCAGGCGTGTAATGCGCATTTAATGTACGCTGATTAGTTTTTTAACCTCTGGTGTCAAGCGATTCTCAAATGTAACTAATTTAGCCGGCGTAAAGATAGTTTTATCTTTGATATTAGAGTTATGGATCGCAGCGACAGCGGCTTTAATACTCAGATAGCCCATTTGTCGAGGGTCTTGCACAATCAACGCATCCACATCATGCTTTTCCAGACCCTCAAAAAGAAAATCGCTGGAATCAAAACCGACTAATTTTGTTTTTTTAGCACGGCCTGCATCACGTAATGCCCGCAATACGCCGTCGGTCGATGATTCGTTAACGGCAAAAATACCGTCAATGTCAGGTAGTCTTTTCAGCAGTTCATCTGCACTGTGTCTGGCCTTGCCGCGCGATCCACCACCGTAGATGTCGGCGATAATCTTCATATCGGGAGCATATTCATTCAGATAATGGATAAACCCTTGAGCCCGATCATCGGTCGATGCACTACCAGCGACAATGCGAAATACAACGATTTTTCCCTGCTTATGGAGGCTTTCTGCCAAGCGTTTTGCGGCAAGTTGGCCGCTGGCATAGTTATCTGTGGTGATAAAATTTTGGTGGGATGTGCCATTAAACGCGGAATCAACCACAATTACCTTGATGCCTTGGTCTGCGGCTTTCTTTATTGGTTCAACCAAACGCTGACGGTCTGTTGGTGCAATGATAATGGCATCAACATCGGGGCGGGTATAAACCTGTAATATTCTGATCTGCGCATCGGTATCATCGTTGTACGCCGGGCCGCGCCAGGTCAGGCTAATGCTACCGAGCTCAGTGATGGCTTCATTTACCCCTCCACGCATGATATCCCAAAAGATTTGGTCGCTGGATTTAGGAATGAAAACGATATTTAGATTTTTCTCTGTTGCGGCCGTTGGTTGAGCAATAAATAATAAACAGGCCAGCAAGGCGAGTAAGTAATTTTTTATATTCATTTATCCCAGTCCCTTCAAACAATCGATTCAGCCGGTATTCCTCAAGTGCTGGTTCGATGATGTGAGTAACCTATTGTTAGTATCATTATTATTACTAGGTTAATTTTGGCAGATAAAAACAAAAGGTCAGGTAAATTTTCAAATTTGCGGTTGGTGATGGGTGGGAAATGAGATGCAGTCATTGTGTTGAACAGTAGTTAACATCGGGTGTTTAGTCGCTTTTTTATTTTCTAACTTGATGATTTAACACTATGTTATTTATCAACTAGACACAGGCCTAATTTCATATCCCGGTAAAATCGAATGAATTCTTCAGCTGGAAGCGGGCGACTGAATAAATAGCCTTGAATTTCGTCACAACCCAGTTCTTTTAACGCCGCAAATTGAGTGTTTTTTTCTACGCCTTCAGCAATGACTGAAAGATCAAGCGCATGCCCTAGCTGGATAATCGCTTTAACGATCGCGGCATCTCCAGCATCCTCCACCATATCGCGGATAAAGGATTGGTCAATTTTAAGTTTATCGACGGCCAGTTGTTTGAGGTAAGACAAACTGGAATAACCGGTGCCGAAATCGTCAATCGAAAGGCGAACACCTATTTTTTTCAAGCTGTGTAATGTATTTCTAACGTCATTTACATCGTGTAATAAAATAGATTCGGTGAGTTCTAATTCCAAATGGCTGGCCGGCAAATTAGCTTGTTCAAGTGCCAGTACGACTGTTTCAGTGAGATCGCCGCGCTTAAATTGCAGTGCAGAAAGATTAACCGCCACGACAAATGAGGGGATCTGATCGGTTTCTCGCCAGAGCTGTATTTGTCGGCACGCTTCATTCAAAACCCATTCACCAATAGGAATAATGAGCCCACTGCGTTCTGCGCCAGGAATAAATTTTGCTGGCGGGATCAGGCCATGCTCAGGATGATTCCAGCGTAATAAAGCTTCTGCTCCGATGATTTTGCCGGTAGTGGTATCAATCTGAGGTTGATAATACAGCTGTAATTCTTTGTTTTTTATCGCGTTGTGCAATCGCCCCTGCAACTGAATATATTCCAGCGCATCGTTATTCATTTGTCCGGAGAAAAAGCGGTAGATATTTCGCCCAGAGTGTTTGGCGTGATAGAGCGCGGTATCGGCGTGTTTAAGCAACGAATCAAAGGATTTGTCATCATGAGGGTAGACACTGATCCCGGCACTAAAGGTGATATTCAGTGTGTAACCATCAATATCAAACGGTTCAGTAAATGAAGAAACTATGCCTTGTATTATTTCTTCTATGCTTTCCACATCATTGATATTGCTTAACAAAATGGCAAATTCATCGCCACCTTGGCGACTGAGTGTGTCAGTTTTACGTATGCAGTGTTTAAGCCGATTGGCGACGCTGACCAGTAATTTATCGCCATAGACATGCCCAAGACTGTCATTGATGTGCGTGAAATTATCTAAATCGAGAAAGAAAATGGCCACGCCAGATTTTTCGCGATCCGCGATAGCGGCGGCTTGCTCAAAACGATCTCGTAATAATGTCCGGTTGGGTAAACTGGTGAGCGGATCGTAATGCGCCAGAAATTCTAATTTTTTTTCAGCCACATTATGCAAAGTACGAGTACGTAAAGTCTCGATACCAAATGCCAGATCGTTAGCCAGTTCCTCAAGTAGGGATACTTCTTCTGCGCTAAAGGCATCGGCTTCCGAAGAGTAGATATTCAATGCACCAAGCATTTTGTTTTTTGTTGCTAAAGGCAGCGATATGCTTGAATGGTAATTACGTTCTGTTGCGGCTTGTCGCCATGGCATCAATGTTGAATTGGTTTGCGTGTCTGTATTCACAACTGTGACGCCCGTTCTGACGGCGGTGCCTGTCGGGCCTTGTCCCCATGTGTTGTCGGCCCATGAGATCTTTATATTATCTAAAAAGCCATTTTCGTCGCCGGACTGAGCCATTGGCCGGATGGTTTTGTGTTCATCATTCTCCGGATAACCAACCCATGCCATGCGATAGCCGCCAAACTCTACAGCTAAGCGGCAAATATCGACTAATAATGTTTGTTCATTATCGGCATGGATAAGGGTGGTATTACATTTACTGAGCAGTTTGAGTGCACGAGTCAGGTGTTTCTCCATTTGCTCGGCTTTTTTTCGCTCCGTAATGTCTTCGTAAATGCCTAAAATACCGATAATTACTTGATTAGCATCTCGCAACGGCACCTTAGATGTTCGTAAATAGACAAGTGTTCCATTTGTCGATGTCAGTGGTTCTTCGTAATTTAACTTTGGTTGACCTGACTCCATGACTTGCATGTCATCAGCCCGATAGATAGCGGCTTGATCATGCCAGATCATGTCAAAATCAGTTTTACCGATCAGATCATTGGAATGGCTGAAACCAGCATCTTGTGCAAAAAGAGAGTTACAACCCAAATAGCGGCATTCCCGATCTTTCCAGAAAACACGAATAGGAATACCTTCTACCACTTCCTGAATCAGAGATTTATAAGCAGTCTTGAGGAAAACGTTACTTATCAAGTTTTATCCCTACGTGTCTATTGGGTTGTGATGACTATTATTTATAAAAATAACTATAGAAGCTTTTAATTAAAATTAATTGAACGTTCTGCACATATCATTCAATTTATCAGTATGTTGCATGATGTTATTACTATTCATATCAATAGCTTTCATTTGTGCCAGATTGTTTTGGCCTAACACCGTTAATTCATTAATGTTTCGTGTTACATCTGTTAATGCGGTGCCTTGTTCATGGGCTGCGGCAGATATTTGTGCGGTCAGATCGGTCATTTGACCTAAGTCATCAACCACTTGTTCCATCTGAGCGGCACTTTGATCAGTTTGTTGGACACAAGCACGCGTCTGTTCTACGTTTTCCATCATCATATCTTTCCAAGATGACAGTATTTGATGAATATGGCTGATGCTGGTCTGTATTTGTTCTGTTGCTTTGTGAGTGCGAGTTGACAGTGTTCTGACTTCATCGGCTACCACCGCAAACCCTCGACCAAATTCACCGGCTCGGGCTGCTTCGATGGCGGCATTGAGTGCCAATAGATTGGTTTGTTCGGCAATACCCTGAATTTCAGCCATTACACCACCAATATGCGCTGTTTCTTCTACAAGATTAGCTGCTGACGCCGAGGCATTCTCTGCTTTTTGAGCGAGTATTTGGATCTGGTTTCGAGTATTTAATAAATGTGAGCTTGCACCATTACAACGTTCCGATGCGCTATATACATAATCAGCCGTATTAACGGTTGAACGTGCTATTTCAGCCGCAGCTTCAGTTAACTCGGTAACCGCCGCGGCAATTTGTTGAAGACTGGCTTCTTGTTGATCCATGTCTTGCTCAGTTTTTGCGACGGTTTGGAACGATTGCTCGGCAATTCCTTGCAGCACGGTTGTTGAGTCTTGCACGCGGCCTAATATGGTTCTGATCCGCGCTTGCCAGTGTTGCAGATGAAAGTCAGCAATACTATGTAAATGCGTGCCAGAATAAATATGGCGAGTCAGGCTATCGTAGTTGTTGGCTAGGGAATGCAAATAACGCGGGGTGATGACTAAATGCGGATAAAAGCAAATAGCTAATGCTAAGAATGAAAGTAAATATCCCATCGCGACAGTGAGATTCGCGAATGAAAAGGCTGCCAGAATAATGGCGATGGATAACCCGAGACCAATGATGGGGCGATGATCTTGCCAAGCAAAGTTGATTTTTTTGTTTTGGCGTTCCTGTTGGCGTAATTGAGCATACGTTCTTTCTGCGCTGTGCTTTTGCTCTGAGTTAGGTTTCACCCGGACAGATTGATAACCAACAACAATACCATTTTCATAGATAGGTGTGACATAGGCATCAACCCAATAATAATCGCCATTTTTGCATCTGTTTTTGACCAAACCCCGCCAAGCTTTACCCGCTTTTAGTTTCTGCCACATATCCTGAAAGGCGATTTTCGGCATATCTTCGTGACGGATCATGTTGTGCGGTTGACCTACTAACTCATCCAATTGATAACCGGCAACATTCAAAAAAGCATTGTTAGCATAGGTGATGTTACTTTTTAGATCGGTGGTTGAAACCAGTTGGTCGTGATCTGCAAAATTAATTTCTTTCCCAATCTTGGTTAGATGAGCGTGATTCATTGATGTCATTTCGTGTTTCTTTTGGAATGGATACAGGCACTAAAAATAAAAGTGATGAACGAGCTGGCGCACCGCTTTAAGTCGAGATGACAAAATCAGGCTGGAGAGTAAGAAAGGTCGAAGCAAGATGGATCAATCGTGTTATAACAGTCAGATAGGTTTTTTGAGAAAACAACGTGATGCTCCATTCAGAAAATTAATGTCCGATGGAGGAGGCCGCAAAATGTTGCTATCGGCGCTTTTTTGAAAACAAGCGCCCAGAGATGCAAAGATAATTTGCATGCTTAGATTTGATGGCAACTCCGCTATCGTGATCAGTTTTATTGGCTGATGGTAGACCGGAAGCTTTGCGTCCTGACCTTTCGGAACAGTTTGCCTTTTTCATTCGAAAAAGATGTATTAGATACTCATTATATTGCATCTGAATGGTGCATCGCTACATAAATATTTTCGCCTACAAAAACATTCCCCCCGAGGCTTCAATGCGTTGTGCATTAACCCAATGCGTTTGTTCGGAAAGCAGGGCCGCAATGACGTTACCGATGTCATCTGGTAATCCAACTCGGCCTAATGCAGTTTGTGATGCCACGAACGCATTGAGTTGCGCATTATCGCGCACAGCGCCACCGCCAAAATCGGTTTCAATAGCGCCAGGGGCCAGCACATTGACGTTAATATTGCGAGCGCCTAACTCTTTGGCCAGATATTTGGTTAATACTTCAATACCACCTTTCATTGCGGCATAGGCCGCGTAGCCCGGCAGGGCGAAGCGCGCGAGACCTGAAGAGACGTTTAAAATGGAACCGCCATTAGCTAGCAGCGGCAACAAGGCTTGCGTCAGGAAAAACACGCCCTTCAGATGGATATTCATGAGCTGGTCGAACTGTGCTTCGGTTGTTTCGGCGAAACTGGCATGCACACCCACACCGGCATTATTCAGCAGATAATCAAAATTATCCCGCTGCCAGATGGTTTGCAGATGGTTTTTTACTTGTTCGGCGAAAGCGGGGAATGAGTGGCTATCAGCAACATCGAGTTTGAGCGCAATCGCTTTAGCGCCAGATTTTTCGATCTCAGCGACGACTGCCTGCGCTTCAGATTCCTGACTGCGATAAGTCAAAATGATATCGACACCACGTTCTACCAGTTTCAGTGCGGCATTACGGCCCAGTCCACGGCTGCCGCCAGTGATGAGTGCAATTTTCTGATTCATGATTTCATCCTTTGTTGGTCAGGGAGGTGATTAAGCGCCTTGGCGATAATCGGTTAAGCAAGTTTATTGGATGTGGCTGGCGTGATAAACATGGTATTTGTGGTTAAACTGTTCATATATAGCGAACAATAGTAAGCGTAGAAGATGAATCAGATCGAGGCCATGCAGATTTATGTCCGGGTTGCTGAATTAGCGAGTTTTACCTTGGCTGCGCAGAGTTTAAATTTGCCGAAGTCGTCCATTTCCACGGCGGTGCAGCGTCTGGAAAACCTCATGCAAACGCGATTATTACACCGTACCACGCGGCGCGTGCAGATGACGCAAGATGGGCTGGTTTTCTATGAGCGTTGCAAAGACATTCTGGCCGATATGGATGAATTACAAGGGCTATTTCAACGTGATCCAACGGAATTAACCGGGCGCCTTCGGGTCGATATGCCGGTGGGCATTGCGCGCAGCATTATCATGCCGCGCTTGGCTGAGTTCGCGGAAAAATATCCGCATATCGATATTGAAGTTAGCTGTACCGATCGCTTAGTCGATTTAGTGCGCGAAGGGTTTGATTGCGTGTTACGTGTTGGTAAGTTGCATGATTCCAGTTTGGTGGCGCGTCATATCGGCCAGTTTGAGCAAATCAATTGTGCTAGCCCGCACTATTTAGCCACTTACGGTGTTCCGCAAACATTGGCTGAACTACAGAATCATCAGTTGATCCATTATGCGTCGACTTTAGGCACCAAATCCGCGGGCTTTGAGTATGTCGATAGCGCCAGTGATGAAACCTGCTATGTACCGATGAACGGGCGCATTACCGTGAATAATTCTGATGCGTATGAAGCAGCTTGTTTAGCCGGGTTGGGGATCATTCAAGCGCCCTTGCACGGCATGCAACCCCATATTAACAATGGTTTTCTGGTTGAACTGTTACCACAATATAAAGCCAAACCCATGCCGGTATCGCTGCTCTATGGTAATCGACGCCATTTACCTAAACGCGTGTATGTGTTTATGAATTGGATCGCAGAGCTATTAAGCTGAGCTGGCACCGCGCTATCTAAGCCAGCGAATTTTCTTCGCTGGCAACATCACTGAATTTATCACTGTCTCGAATTGCTTATTCAGTACAGATCGTTTTTATCCCGCTAATTTTTTGATCATGCCCAAACAATTTGGTCGTTTGCTCAGGTCATTTATTCATCAATCTTTGTGATTCACATCCGGTTTCGACAACGTCAAATTTGCGGTTTGATAATTTTACTAATAATTTAACTAACATTATTAGTAATCAGATCCGACTGCAAATCAGAGATGGAGTAGCTAATGGAAGTCGTCGTCACAGCGAACAAAAATTCGGTGATATCGGAAATAGACCAACGAATATTTGGCTCCTTTATCGAACACATGGGGCGGGCGATATATTCTGGTATTTACGAGCCGGAGCATCCGTCAGCAAATATAGCCGGATTTCGTCGTGATGTGATCGATTTAGTGAAAGAGTTGGCGGTGCCGGTCGTGCGTTATCCCGGTGGTAATTTTGTTTCTGCCTATCAATGGGAAGATGGCATCGGCCCACAGGCGCAACGTCCGGTACGACTCGATTTGGCATGGCATTCCAGCGAATCGAATCAGGTTGGTATTCACGAATTTGCTGATTGGGCACAGTCCGTTGGCTGCGAAATGATGCTGGCGGTGAATTTAGGCTCTCGCGGTTTAACTGATGCGCGTAATTTTCTGGAATATGTGAATCATCCGAAAAGCTCTTACTGGTCTGATCTGCGTCGGGAAAACGGGCAGGAACAACCTTGGGGCGTGAAAACTTGGTGCCTGGGTAATGAGATGGACGGGCCATGGCAAATTGGCCAGAAAACAGCCGATGAATATGGTCGTATTGCTGCTGAAACGGCAAAAGCGATGCGGGCGTTTGATAAAAGTCTGGAGCTGGTGGTGTGTGGTTCATCCAGCCCGGATATGCCGACATTTCCAAGCTGGGAAAAAACGGTGCTGGAACATACCTATGATGTGGTCGATTACATTTCCCTGCACATGTATTTCAAAAACCATGAAGGGCATACCGGCAACTATCTGGCGCAATCGCTCAAGATGGAACGCTACATCGATACCGTTGCCTCAACCATCAATTATGTGAAAGCGCAGAAACACGCTGATAAACAGATCTACATCAGCTTCGATGAATGGAACGTTTGGTATCACTCGACTGAGCAGGATAAACAGATCCTCAACGGTGAGCAGGGCTGGCCGCATGCGCCAGCTATTCTGGAAGATATCTACAACGTTGAAGATGCATTGCTGGTGGCTTGTTTAATCAACAGTTTTATTCGTAAAAGCGATATTGTCAAAATTGCCTGTCTGGCGCAATTGGTCAATGTCATTGCGCCGATCATGACTGAGAAAAATGGGGCAGCCTGGCGACAAACGATTTTCTATCCGTTTATGCTGGCTTCGCGTTACGGGCGTGGCAAAGCACTCAAATTAGACATCAACAGCCCTTGTTATGCAGCCGAATGTGCAAGCGAGGTGCCTTATGTTGATATCTCCGCGGTTTACCATGAGCAAGATAAAACCATCAATCTGTTCATCGTAAACCGGCATGGCAGCGAAGCTATGTTACTGCGCAGCACATTCAACCAATTTCAACATCTGCAGGTTTGTCAGCATCAAGTGCTCAACAGCGCTGAGCTACAAAGTTGCAATTCCAGTCAATTTCCAGAGCGGATAACACTCGTTCAAGGCGAAGCTCTTTCTATTACAGATCAAGAGTTAACCGTTTGCCTTGCGCCGCTTTCTTACCATTTCATCCAGTTAAAGGAATGATCAGATGTCAGCAGCTATCGAGATAAGAAATTTAACGAAACGTTTTAATGATTTGACGATTTTGGACGACATCTCATTTTCGATTGACCCGAGTGAGTTCATTGTCTTCTTAGGCCCGTCCGGCTGTGGCAAATCGACGTTATTGCGCATGATCGCCGGGCTGGAAAGTATCAGTGATGGCGAGATCTGGATGGATCAGGATCGTCTGGATGTGTTACCACCGGGTAAACGCAATGTGTCGATGGTGTTCCAGAACTATGCGTTATACCCACACATGACGGTGGAAGACAACATGGCGTTCGGGCTGAAAAATATCAAAACTGAACCAACTGTGATTGCAACGCGCATTAAAAAAGCCGCTGAAATGTTGGAAATGACCCATCTGCTGAAACGAAAACCTGCTGAGCTTTCTGGTGGGCAGCGTCAGCGTGTCGCGATCGGGCGGGCGATTGTGCGTGAGCCCAAAGCGTTCCTGTTTGATGAACCGCTTTCCAATTTAGATGCCGCGCTGCGCGGGCGCACCCGCATTGAGCTGGCGCAACTGCATCAGCGTGTGAAAGCCACGATGATCTTTGTGACCCACGATCAGGTGGAGGCGATGACGCTGGCCGATCGGATCGTGGTGCTGAATAACACCAAAATTGAACAAATCGGTACGCCGATCGACATCTATCAGCGCCCAGCTTCGAAATTCGTCGCTGGTTTTGTCGGCACACCCGCGATGAACTTTATCCCTGTTACTGCGCTGGAGCGTAGTCAGGGCGCCACCACCGTGCACATTGACGGTATGAAACCGATCAAAACGCACATCAACTATGAGCATCTGCCCGATCCTACCGGAACCTTTGAAATTGGCGTGCGAGCAGAAGATGTCGATGTGGTGCATGAGTCGGAATCAGAAGTCAGTGGCACGGTTTCCTTTGTTGAACGGCTGGGCGAACGCACGTTGCTGTATGTGAAGCTGGCGGATGGTCGCATGCTGATTGCCAATACCGATGGTAAGTCGCCGATCACGGCGCAAACCAAGGTGCATTTACGCATGAATAAAGCCGCCATTCATTTGTTTGATGCAACCGGTCGGGCTTATCACGGAGATGCGCAATGAAAGGGTCTTTCCGAAACCGCGGCGAATGGCTGAATTTAGCCTTTATTTTGCCGTACTTGCTGGTGTTTATTGCCATGATCTTGATCCCCTTAATTTGGGGGATCAGCCTGAGTTTTGAAAAAGTCGATCTGTTTGGTGGCGGGCGTTTCGTTGGCTTGGCGAATTATCATCGGCTCTTTCACGACAAAATTTTCCTACAAACGGTCAGTAACACATTTTATTTTGCCGTGTTAACGGTGCCTGCGCTGGTCATTCTCGGTCTGTTTTTAGCGATCAATTTGAACAAACAAACCTGGCTGGCCGCCAGCTTACGCGGCATCTTTTTCTCATCGACTATCTTGTCGGTGACCGTGGTAACACTGATCTGGCGCATCGTGTTTATTCCCAATGACGGTTTGATGGCCAATATTTTTGTCAAATTAGGCTTTGAGCCGATCGCATTTTTATCCAACCCCGATTGGTCGTTAATTGCGGTGGCTATCGCGACAGTCTGGTGGTGTCTGGGCTTGCCAATGATGTTGTTTATCGCGGCACTGCAACAGATCCCGAAAGATATTTACGAAGCAGCCGCCTTGGATAATGCCTCTCGCTTTACTGTGTTTTTCAAGATCACCGTGCCATCTATTATGCGCACCATTGTCTTAGTCACCATCATCGAAATTGTCATGCAATTCCAGCTGTTCGGGCAGGCTTTGCTGATGACAAACGGTGGGCCGAATAACGCTTCTCGTTCCATCGTTATGTTTATTTACGATGTTGGTTTCCGACGCTGGGATATGGGTCTTGCTGCAGCGGCATCTCAAATCTTGTTTGCCATTATTCTGGTTGCGGCGATGGCACAGTTCTTTGTCGCCAGCCGTTCAAAGGGGAATTCCTAATGTCACAAGTGAAGGCGATGAATTCAAAACTTTATACCCAAACGGTTGACCAAGCGAAAACAGTTGCGACACATAACCCGGGTGTCACTAAATCCAGCCGGATTATGCTGATGTTTACGGTGTTGTTGTCGTTAGCAATGCTGGCGCCATTTTTGTGGACGTTGGGCCTGTCGTTTAAATCAAATCAAGAGCTAATGATGGGCACGGAAACGGTGTTTCAGTTTCCTTACACCATCCAAAACTATCTGAATATTTTAGAAAGCTCAGCCGTGTTTGGCTGGTTGAAAAACAGCTTGATCGTGTCGGGTTGTATGACGCTGGGCGTGTTGGTTTTATCGTCGCTGACCGGCTATGCATTTGCACGGTTAGATTTTCCCTGCAAGAAGCTATTGTTTGTGATTGTGCTGATGGGGCTCGCGGTGCCGGAGCAAGCGGTGATCATTGCGCGTCATCAGATGTTCAGTCTGCTTGGTTTGCACAATACCTATGTAGGGTTGATCTTACCGGGGCTTTCCGCGCCATTTGGTGTGTTCCTAATGACGCAATTTTTCAAAGCGATTCCGAAAGAGATCGATGAGGCTGCGTTATTAGACAATGCCTCGCGTTTTAAAATTTTCTGGAAAGTGCTGCTGCCATTAACGCTGCCAGCGCAAGCCACGCTGGGTATTTTGACCTTCTTAACTTCTTGGAATGATTATTTCTGGCCGTTGATCTCTGCCACGCAAAAAGAGATGTTCACGCTGACCGTTGGTATCGCGTCATCTCAGTCTAATTTTGCGCAGAGTGAAGGGTTAGGTTTCCTCTCATCACAGGCCATTTTTTCCGCCATTCCGATCATCATTGTCTACATCTTTTTCCAAAAACACATTGTTACGGCAGTGTCAGGAGGTGCAGTGAAACAATGAGCAGCCATAAACATCAAACGCAGTAAAAAACCATGCGACCACACAACAAGACAACAACAAAATAACGAGAAAGACTCTCGTTTAAGAAGGAATGAACAATGAAATACTCACGCGTTTTTGTCAGCATTACATTAGCTTCGTTACTCACTACTACTAGTGCCTTTGCTGCCACTAACTTACATCTGCAGCGCTTCTTTGGTGCTTGCGATGCGGAATATGGTAAAAGTGTCGATGTCGGTGCTGCTGAAGGCGAATGTGGCATTATGACCACGTTAATTAATAAATTCAGCGCCGAACATCCAGACATTCATGTCACTGTTTCTACGGTTGAGTGGCCTGGTTATGATCAGCTCACCGCACAAATGGCTTCGAAAACACCGCCTGATCTGGTGACTATGCATAATTCAGTCATTGCTGATTATCAGTCACACAATTTGATTTTACCGATCGATGAACTATTGGCATCTGAAAAAGTAGACACAGCTCGATTTACGCCAACGGCACTCAAAGGTGTTGTCCGTAATGATAAAGTCTATGGGCTGCCGATGGATACATGGACAATGCTGTATCACATCAATACCAAGTTAATGAAACAGGCCGGTTTGATGGATGCATCAGGCAAACCAATCTTGCCGCATAGCGCCGACGAATTATTGAAAGAGGCGCGTCAGTTTAAAAAGGCGACAGGCAAACCTTACTTTGTGCAGATTTTGTCTAATGAAACCGCTGCTTATGCGCGCCTGTTTTACACCTACATGTTCCAACAGGGCGCTGAGATATTTAAAGATCCAACCCATATTCAACTGAAGACGCCAGCGGCTAAAAATATTGTAAGTTTGTTCAAACAAATTTATGACGAAGGTTTGACCACCAAAAATATGGATTACCCTGCCACAGTTTCTGCATTTTCCAATGGGGAAGGCGGTATATTACTGAATGGTAACTGGTTGCTCGGCACGTATGACGCAGAGTCGCATAAAGCAAAAAGTGCGCTCTATAACAGTTATGCTGCTTATCCATATCCACAGCTGTTCAGTGCGAAAGCGGCAACGTATGTTGATGGTCATTCATGGGTAATGCCAAATAAAGAACACAGTAAAGATGAATTAGCGGCCATTGCTGCGTTCTACAAATTTATGGCTGATAACGACTATCAGTGGTCGCGTACAGGTCATTTACCAAGCGTCAAAGCTGTGTTGGAGCAACCTGAATTTAAAGCCATGCCACAACGCACTAATTTGATGGAAGTCACCAAGATAGGCACTGGTTTGCCAAGTAATGTTGAGAGACAGTTTGCTATTCAAGACATTATTGGTGAAGAACTGGCAGCTGCCATTACGGGTGCAAAAGATGTTGATTCAGCATTGGCTGATGCAGAGTCGCGGGTTAACGAGATGCTGGCGAATCTGTAGTAAAAGATGGATTGTCTGAGTCAGTGTCGTTTGAACTGAACGCCGAATTGAATTTTAGCTGTAGAAATAGATAGGCAAACAATGCGTAAAAAGAAAGTGACAATGGGTGATATAGCGACTGCGGTTGGGGTATCTCAACCGACGGTATCTGCCATCTTAAATGACTCTGATAGCATTAAAGTATCAGATGCAACACGCATTAAGGTGCTGAACAAGGCCAAAGAATTGGGCTATGCGCTTAAACAGACGATCCGCCACGGTAATACGCACCCTCGTATTGCCTTGGTGGTAAACAGTCTGAATATGCATGACCCGTTTATCAATGCTATTTCCGCAGCTAAAACCAGATCTTGGGAACTGGATTATCTTCTGGTCGTTTTCGACTTTGAAGAAGACGAAGAGATGAAGCAGGCAATCTATTCAGAGATAGAAGAGGGTAATTATCAAGGGCTGATATTTGCTTCAAACACACCGAAGTCGATATCTCCTTTAGTGGGGGCACCAGTGATCCCAACTGTGATGCTGAATTGCTTCTGTGAGATACCAAGCGAGATTCCTGCGGTGGTTGCTGCCGATTTTCTCGGTGGCTATCGAGCCACCAATTATCTGATTTCGCAGAATTACCATTATATCGCCATGATCACCGGTGAAAGCTGGTCTGAATCATCGATCCAGCGCCAGAAAGGCTATCAGCAGGCGTTGGTGAATGCCGATATTCCTTCTCATCCTGATTGGATCGTGGAAGGGAACTGGTCAGTGAAACAAAGTTATCTGGAAACGCTGAAATTATTGGAATTAACTCCTCGGCCAGACGCTATTTTTTGCGCCAGCGATCTGATGGCTGTCGGCTGTTATCAGGCTATTGCGAAAAAAGGCTTAACCATTCCCAATGATATTGCGGTGATGGGTTATGACAATCAGTTACTCGCCAGCGAGTTAACACCGAGCCTGAGCTCTATCGATTTACCTTACGATGAAATGGGTAGAAAAGCGGTGGAATTGATCTGCAAAGTGCCGATGGAAGAAGCGTTGCCACTGATCAAGATTGAAGGTGAATTGTATGTTCGGGAGTCAACCTAGACATTAAATTCAGCACTATTTTTTAATACGGAAATTTATTTTATGCACCTGCATGGGTGATGGATTTCTGCATTCAAAAATCAGATTTAGACCATATATGATTTTTAGTTATTCCAATTTTAATGGATTTCATCTGTTTTATTTTTGTTTTAGGCAATGGAGCTATGAAAATGAAAATTATGAACCCAGTTATTGAACAACGCGCCGACCCTCATATTTATTTACATACTGACGGTTACTATTATTTTACCGCTTCGGTGCCAGAATATGACCGTATTGAATTGCGTAGAGCTCGCGAACTCAATGAATTAAAAACAACCAGTGCGATTATTACAGCCTGGCATAAACCAGACAGTGGGCCATATAGTGATTTGATTTGGGCACCTGAATTACATTTTATCAATAACCAATGGTTTATCTATTTTGCTGCTGCACCCAGCCGGGAAATAAAAGACAATGCATTTCAGCATCGCATGTATGTGATTGGTAATGCCAGTGAAAACCCGCTGGAGGGCACATGGCAGTTTCTCGGTCAGGTAGAAACCGGGATCGATGCCTTTTGTCTCGATGCCACCACGTTTACGCATAACGACAAACTGTATTATCTCTGGGCGCAGAAACACCCCGATATTCGAGGAAACTCCAGCCTTTATATTGCAGAAATGAAAAGTCCAACGGAATTGCTCTCTCAACCTGTGTTGATCAGCAAGCCAGAGCTTGATTGG